>NZ_OZ245012.1:2442500-3046250 GCF_965223715.1 Thalassobaculum sp.
CCGGGCCCTACGGCGGAGCGTGCTCGAGTGGGGTCGGGTCGCGCTGACCGGTGGGCCCCGGAATAAATCCGGGGAGAGCAGTTAGGGAACAGACCCCTCCCCTTCTCCCCTTTCCCAGTTGTTCAACACTCCCCGGATTCATTCCGGGGCAAGCCGTTCGGCATCACCGGGCGACGGTCACGCAAGCGCCAGCGCTGCCCCGGAATGAATCCGGGGAGTGAGCTGAGGGGGGAAGAGTGGGAGAGAAACCCCGTGCGATCAGATCAGCCCGAGCGCGCGCAACTCGCGGACCATCTCCTCGGGCATCTCGTCGATCTCGTCATGGGCGCCGGTCGCGAGGTCGCGCGGGGCGTCGGCCGCCTCCAGGTAGCGCCAGCCCTGGAACGGACGCTGCGGGCGCGGGTCGACGCGGATCAGGTCCGGCTCCAGCACCAGGGCGCAGCAGCGCCGGCCCTCGTGGTCGACCGCCTCCTCGATGGCGTGGAACGGCTGGCGCACCCGCACCTCGCGCTTGATCACCCAGAACAGCGAGCCCGATCCCCCCTCCGTCGGGTCCATAATCTCCTCGACCCGGCGCGGGAAGTTGCGGGTCAGGTGGCGGTTGTAGGGCGGCAGGCCGGCGGCCGCGAGCTCGCCGCGGCGGCGCTTCTGGAAGCTCGCGAGCTGTTCGACCGTGTCGATGCCGACGCAAAGCTTGATCAGGTTCAGGGCCATCCGGGCGTCCTCACGGGAGCAGCCCGATGATCCGCCACCAGACGTAGTTCAGCGGCAGCAGGACCAGGATGGTGAAGAAGGCGGTGACCAGGGCGGTGCGCACCGCGGCGGAGGCCGGGATGTTGCCGAGCTGCAGCAGAACGATCAGCGGCGGCACCTGATAGGGGAACAGCACCGTGGAGAAGCCGTTCACGAAGGTCATCAGCACGGTCTTCAGCGGCAGGCCCGAGGCGGTGGCGAGATCGCCGGCGATCGGGGTGAGAATCGCCGGAATGCCAGGCATGGTGGAGACCGTGCCCAGCAGCGTGGTCATCAGCGACAGGGCGAAATACGCCTTCGCCGGGTGCGCGCCGTCCATCGACACGTTGTCGAGCACCACATGGGCCAGCGCCTCGCCCAGCCCACTATGGGCCACCAGGGCACCGACGCCGAGAATGCCGGCGACGTAGATCAGCGGGTTGATCGGCACCTTGTCGCGGAACGTCTGCGGCGGGACCAGCCCGACCGCCGGCAGCAGACAGATCAGGCCGGCCGCCAGGCTGATCCAGGCCGGCGACACGCCGTGCACCGCGTCGGTCGCCCAGAGCGCGAGGGCAGCGGCCAGCAGCAGGGCGAGGCGCTGCTCGTCCCGGCTCCAGTAGGACGGCTCGGACGTCTCCTCCACCGCCTCCTCGGGGATGACCGGGGTGTCGTTGAACAGCCGCCACACCACCAGCACCAGCAGGATCGACTTCAGCAGCCCCAGCACCGGGAAATGAATGAGAAGCCAGTCGAAATACTGGATCTGGATGCCGTGGAAGGTCTGGGCCGCCCCCAGCAGCACGTTGTTCGGCACGTTGGCCGGCAGGATCGCGACCGGGCCGAGATAGGAGCCGAAGCCGGTGGCGATCACCAGCCCGGTGCGGCCGCGCGAGCCGGCGAGGTAGCCGAGCCGGTCGGCGAGCGCGAGCACGATCGGCAGCAGCAGCACCAGCCGGCCCATGGTCGACGGCATCAGAAACCCAAGCGCCAGGCAGACCGTCACCACGCCGGCCACCGTCGCCAGGTATCCGCCGGTGAAGCGCCGCACCAGGGTGCGGGCGATGCGGCCGCCGAGCCCGGTCCGGTCGACCGCCGCGCCGATGATCAGCCCGCCGAAGACCAGCCAGAAGGCCGGGCTGGCGAAGCCGGAGAAGATCACCGGTGGCGTCGAGACATGCAGGATCATGGCGGCGAGGAAGAAGGCCAACGCCACCATATGCTCCGGCAGCAGGACCGATGCCCAGGCGCCGATGGCCAGCACGACCAGGGCGGCGGCCCGCATGATCTCGGGCGACGCCCCCTCCGGCACCGGCATGAACCAGAGGGTGCAGGAGATCGCCGCCAGGATGATGATTGTGATGACGTGGCGGGGCGAGGCGGTCACGCGCCGGTCTCCGCCGCGGCTTCGGAGACCTCGAACACCACAAGGTCGGCCCCCTCCTCCACCAGATCGCCGGCGGCGACAGGCAGGCCGGCGACCGTGCCGTCGGCCGGGGCGGCGATCGTGTGCTCCATCTTCATCGCCTCCAGCACGATCAGGGTCGCGCCCTTCTTCACCGTGTCGCCCTCAGCGACGGCGACGGAAACCACCTTGGCCGGCATCGGGGCGACCAGCCTTCCGCCCCCCTCCGCCGCGTCGTCGAGACCGGCGAGCGGATCGACCAGGTGCACCGTCCAGGACCGGCCCTCGGCCAGGACCACCCGGCGGTCGCGGTCGGCGACCACGCGGACGGGGCGGCGACCGCCATCGACGGTGGCCAGCAGGCTGCCGCCCGGCCCGTCCTCGGCCGAGACCGAAACCGAGCGGCCGTCGATGACGGCGCGCCAGCCTGTCCGCTCGGCGTGCATGTCGACGGCGACCTCCTCCTCGCCCTGGCGGAAGCGCAGGCTGTGGTGGGCGCTGTCATTCAGACGCCAGGCATCGGCCCGGGCCCAGGGGGAATGGGGGTCGGCGGTGCCGGCGGCCCGGGCGGCGGAGGCAGCGTCCAGGGCCCGCATCTCGGCCAGTCCCGCCAGCGCCAGCACCCAGTCGGGGGCAGCCGTCGGCCTCGGGGCCAGGGTGTCGATCTCGCGGCCGACGAAGCCGGTGTCGATCGGGCCGGCGACCACCTCGGGATGCTCGACCAGGGTTTTGAGAAAATCCCGGTTGGTGGTCACGCCGACCACCTCGGTGCGGCCGAGGGCGGCGGCCAGCCGGGCCAGGGCCTCGCGCCGATCGGCGCCATGGGCGATGACCTTGGCGATCATCGGGTCGTAGTGGACGCTGACCACCCCGCCCTGCTCGACGCCGGAATCGATGCGCACGCCCTCGCCCACGGGGAAGCGCAGATGCACCAGCCTGCCGGTCTGGGGCATGAAGTCCCGGGCCGGATCCTCGGCATAGAGCCGGACCTCCGCCGCGTGGCCGGTGATGGTCAGGTCGTCCTGGGCGAAGGGCAGCGGCTCGCCGGCGGCGACCCGGAGCTGCAGGGCCACCAGGTCCAGGCCGGTGATCAGCTCGGTCACCGGATGCTCGACCTGCAGGCGGGTGTTCATCTCCATGAAATGGAAGGAACCGCTCTCGTCCATGATGAACTCGACCGTGCCGGCGCCGACATAGCCGACCGCCCGGGCGGCGGCGACGGCTGCCGCCCCCATCTCCTCGCGGAGGGCCGGGTCGAGATCGGGGGCCGGCGCCTCCTCCAGGATCTTCTGGTGGCGGCGTTGGGCCGAGCAGTCGCGCTCGAACAGGTGGACGGTGTTGCCCTGGCTGTCGGCGAAGACCTGGACCTCCACGTGACGCGGACGTTCCAGATACTTCTCCACGATCAGCCGGTCGTCGCCGAAGGACGCCTTGCCCTCGCGCTGGGCGCCCTCGATGGCGGCCTTCAGCTCGCCCTCGCCGCGGACGACCCGCATTCCCTTGCCGCCGCCCCCGGCCGAGGCCTTCAGCAGCACGGGAAAGCCGATCTCGCGGGCGGCGGCCGACAGGCGCTCGGTCGACTGGTCGTCGCCGTGATAGCCCGGCACCAGGGGCACCCCGGCCTTCTCCATCAGCGCCTTGGCGCCGGCCTTGGAGCCCATGGCCTCGATCGCGCTCGCCGGCGGGCCGACGAAGGCGATGCCGGCCCTGGCACAGGCCTCGGCGAACCCGGCATTCTCCGACAGGAAGCCGTAGCCCGGATGGATCGCCTGCGCGCCGGCGCGTCGGGCGACCTCCAGGATGCGGTCGGCGACCAGATAGCTCTCGGCGGCGGGGGCCGGCCCGATCGGCCAGGCCTCGTCGCAGGCGCGGAAATGGGGAGCGTCGCGGTCCGCCTCGGAGAACACGGCGATCGTGCGCAGGCCCATGGCGCGGGCGGTGCGGGCGATCCGCACGGCGATCTCGCCCCGGTTGGCGATCAGCAGGCTGGAGAACATCGGCTCAGGTCCCAGGCGTCACGGGACGCTGAGCATAGGAAGGCGGGGCGCGGGAATCAAAGGGCACTGTGGAGGTCCGGACCGCCCAAGCCGCAATGGCGCGGATCGGGGCCGTCTCCGCACGCGGCGGTGGACGCAGGCCGCCCGACTCGGAACTATGAAATCCCGTCTTCCCGACCGCGAGCCGCCCCATGCCGACGCCCGGACAGTCCTTCCGCTTCACCCACGCGATCCTGCGCGAACCGGCCGACAGCATCGTCGACGGGCTGCGCGCAGTGGATACCGGCGCGCCGGATGTGGCGTTGTTCCGCGCCCAGCACGCGGCCTATCGCGATGCGCTGGAGGCGGCCGGACTGGCGACCACGGTCCTCGGCCCGCTGCAGGAGTTTCCCGACAGCGTCTTTGTCGAGGATGCGGCCCTGTGCTTCCCAGAGGGAGCGGTGGTGATGCGGCCCGGCGCCCCGACCCGGCTCGGCGAGGCGGTGATGATCGAGCCGGCCTTGCACGACGCCTTCGACGAGGTCCGGCACCTGCCGTCGCTCGGCGATCACGGCCATGGGCGGATCGAGGGCGGAGACGTGCTGGTGACCGACCGGGAGATCCTGGTCGGCCGCTCCGCCCGCACCAACGGCGCCGGGATCGAGGCGATGCGGGTGGTGGTGCGCGACTGGGGCTACCCCGTGCGGGAGCTCGCCACCCCGCCGGACATCCTGCATTTCAAGACCGATTGCGGGCTGCTGGACGCCGAGACGATCCTGACGACCCGGCGTCTCGCCACCGGGGGCCATCTGGACGGCTACCGGCTGATCCATGTGGCCGAGGGCGAGGAGCCGGCGGCCAATGCGGTGCGGGTGAACGACGTGGTGCTGATGCCGGCCGGCTATCCCCGCACGGCGGAGATCCTGGACCGGGCGGGCTACCGGGTGGTGGCGCTGCCGAACTCGGAAGCGGCGAAGGTCGATGGCGGCATGTCCTGCCTGTCCCTACGGTTTCGCCGTCCCCCTAATGTCATGCCGATCTGCTAACATCGCCACCGGCACGGCAACCGCCATCAGTCCCGTGCGTTGTGGCTGTGGATCAAAGCACTCCGGCAGGACGCGGGTTCGACGCGCGAGTCAGACCGGGATCGCAAGGGGGATCGCATGGACTTCTCGCTCATCGCCTATGGTTTTTCGGTCTATGCAGGCGTGCTGGCCCTGACCACCTACGCCTATTTCGGGCTGTGGGAGATCGAGGCCGACGCGATCCCGCCCTACCTGGCCGACCAGGGCTATACGCCGAAGATCTTCGTCAATCACGTGATCGATCAGATCGACGACATCCGGCTGGAGACCGCATCGCAATCCCAGACCGAGGTCGTCACCTCCGGGAAGGTCACCGCGGCCGAGGAGGTGGCGAGCTATTTCGGCGTGACCGAGCTGATCCGCGCCGGCCAGGAGACCTTCGGCCTCGCCCCGCCGCAGATCGAGCTGGAGGTGATCCAGCGCGACAAGACCGCCTTTTGGCGGGTGCGCGGCAACCACGCGCTGTACGGGCCGACCGTGCGGTCCGGGAAGCTGGACACCGAGAGCACCGAGCAGCTCTTCGAGACCCTGGCCCATAACGCGATCTCGTTCCTGTCCCCGTTCGAAGGCGCGGCCCACGACCTGGTCGCGGATTCCCGGGTCGGCGACTATTCGGAGACGATCGCCACCACCTCCGCCCTACTGCGCGGCTGCGCCAACCAACCGACCTTCATCTGCACCCAGGCCAATATCCGCGTCGGCCACACCATCCGAGGCCTGGCCAACCTGAACGCCGGCGACGTCCGGGCGGCCTTCGAGGACCTGCAGACCGCCAACGAGATCAGCGGCAAGAACGCCGTCGCCACCGCCTTCCTCGGCGACGTGCTGCTCCGCCTCGAACAGGAGGAGGCGGCCCGCAAGCGCTATGAGGAGGCCCTGTCGCTGGACAGCGACGTGGGCGAGGAGTTCGTGAAGTTCGCCCGCGGCCTCGCCAAGGCCGGCAATCACCCGCTGGCGATCGAGCGCTTCGAGACCGCCGAGCGGCTCAATGTGGAGGACCCGGAATTCCTGGCGAGCTGGGCGGAAAGCCTGGTGGTGCTCGGCGAGTCCAAGGAGGCGCTGGCGAAGTACCTGCAGGCGGAGAACCTGGACACCGAGACCGACCTCTACTCGGAGAAGATCCAGGAGCTGCAGCAGAAGGTCAGCGAGATCGAGAACTCGACCTCCACCCCGCCGGCGACCGCCCCGGCCCCGGCCGGAGGCGGTACGGCGACGGAATAGGCCGCGCCGCCGCGTCCCCTCACCAGGTCGGCTTGCGCTTCTCCAGGAACGCGCTCAGCCCTTCCTTGGCCTCGTCGGTGGCGCGCTGGTGGGCGATCCGCTGGGCGGTGTCGCGCACCAGCAGGTCGTCGATCTGCTTGTCCGCCACATGGCCGATCAGGGCTTTCGACGCCCGCACCGCCGTGGGCCCGGAGCCGGTGATGTGCTTCAGCAGGCTCTCCACCGCCTCGTCCAGCGCAGCCTCGTCGGCGACCACCTGGTGCACCAGACCGATGCGCATGGCCTCCTCGGCGTCGAACCGCTCGCCGGTGAGAAAATAGCGCCGGGCCGCCCGCTCGCCGATGGCCCGCAGCGAATAGGGGCTGATCGCGCCGGGGATGATGCCGAGCTTGACCTCGCTGAAGGCGAAGATCGCCCCACTGACCGCCACCGCCATGTCACAGGTCGCCGTCAGCCCGACGCCGCCGCCGAGGGCGGCCCCGTTCACCCGGGCGATGGTCGGCATCGGCATGCTGTCCAGCCGCTTCATCAGCCCGGCCAGCTTCATGGCGTCCTGGAAGTTCTCGTGATCCCCCTGACCGCCGGCCTTCTTCATCCAGCCGATCTCCGCCCCGGCCGAGAAGGCCGCCCCCGCTCCGGTGATCACCAGCGCCCGGATCGAGCCGTCGCCGGCCAGACGGTCCAGGGTCTCGGTCAGATCGTGGATCAGCACATCGTCGAAGGCGTTGCGGATATCCGGCCGGTTGAGGGTCAGGCGAACGACGCCCCGGTCATCATGCTCGAGCAGGATGGTGTCCGGGCGCTTGATGTCGTGGCGCGTCATGCGGGGTTCCCTGTCTGAAGTCTTCTTTGCCCAACACTTGTCATCGCGGCCAGCCGCAGACAAGGCCGGCCTACATCCGGAACACGCCGAACTTCGTCTGTCCGATCTCCCGGTTCAGCGCCGCCGAGAGGGACAGGGCGAGCACCGTGCGGGTCTCCGCCGGGTCGAGGATGCCGTCGTCCCACAGCCGGGCCGTGGCGTAGTACGGGTGGCCCTGGGTCTCGTACTGCTCGCGGATCGGCGCCTTGAACGCCTCCTCGTCCTCGGCACTCCAGCTCTCGCCGCGGGCCTCCAGCCCGTCGCGGCGCACCTGGCCCAGCACATTGGCCGCCTGCTCGCCGCCCATGACGGAGATCCGCGCGGTCGGCCATGTGTAGAGCATGCGCGGCGAGTAGGCCCGGCCGCACATGCCGTAGTTCCCGGCGCCGAACGAGCCGCCGACGATCACCGTGAACTTGGGCACCGCCGCCGTCGCCACCGCCGTCACCAGCTTGGCCCCGTCCTTGGCGATGCCGCCGGCCTCGTATTTGCGGCCGACCATGAAGCCGGTGATGTTCTGCAGGAACAGCAGCGGAATACCGCGCTGGGCGCAGAGCTCGATGAAATGCGCGCCCTTCTGGGCGGATTCCGAGAACAGGATGCCGTTATTGGCGACGATCCCGATCGGATAGCCGTGGATCCGGGCGAAGCCGGTGACCAGGGAGGTGCCGTAGAGCGGCTTGAACTCGTCCAGCTCGCTGCCGTCGACGATGCGGGCGATCACCTCGCGGATCTCGATCGGTTTGCGCAGGTCGTCCGGCATGATGCCGTAGAGCTCGGCCGGGTCGTAGGCCGGCGGCTCCGGGTCGCGCAGGTCCAGGCTGGACGGCTTGCGCCGGTTCAGGTTCTCCACGATCCGCCGCGCCAGGCTGAGCGCGTGCGGATCGTTCTGCGCCATGTGGTCGGTGACGCCGGAGATCCGGGAATGGACGTCGGCGCCGCCGAGATCCTCGGCCGACACCACCTCGCCCGTGGCCGCCTTCACCAGGGGCGGTCCGCCGAGGAAGATCGTCCCCTGCCCCTTCACGATGATGCTCTCGTCGGCCATGGCCGGCACATAGGCGCCGCCCGCCGTGCAGCTTCCCATCACCACCGCGATCTGCGGAATGCCTTCGGCCGACATCTGGGCCTGGTTGTAGAAGATGCGCCCGAAATGGTCGCGGTCGGGGAAGACCTCGTCCTGGTTCGGCAGGTTCGCCCCGCCGCTGTCCACCAGATAGACGCAGGGCAGGTTGTTCTCCCGCGCGATGTCCTGGGCCCGCAGGTGCTTCTTCACGGTGATCGGGTAATAGGTGCCGCCCTTCACCGTGGCGTCGTTGCAGACCACCACGCATTCGCGCCCGCCGACCCGGCCGATGCCGGTGACGATGCCGGCCCCCGGAACCTCGCCGCCATACATGCCGTCGGCCGCGAGCTGGCTGAATTCCAGGAAGGGTGCCCCCGGGTCGAGCAGCGCGCGCACCCGGTCGCGGGGGAGCAGCTTGCCGCGGGACAGGTGACGCTCCCGCGCCCGCTCCCCGCCGCCGAGCTTCACCGCGTGGACCTTGTCGCGCAGTTCGTCGACCAGGGCGGCGGTCCGCTCGGCATTCTGTTTGAACCCGTCGGCGCGGGTATCGACGGAGGATCGGATGACGGACAAGACCTACCAGCCTCCGGTGGCGAGCCAGCGCTCGACGTGATCCAGACGGTCGGCCCCCCAGAACGGCTCGCCGTCGACCACGAAGAAGGGCGAGCCGCAGACCCCGGCCTGCATCGCCGCCTCGATCTCGGTCTTCAGCCGCTCCTTCACCGCCGGCTGGCCCAGCGCGTCGGACAGGGCTGCGGCGTCGATGCCGGCCTCGCCGGCGACCCGGACCACCGATTCCGCATCGCGGATATCGCCGCCCTTGGCGAAGGCCTCGTCGTACAGGGCCTTGACCAGCGCCACCGCCTTGGCCGGGTCCTGGTCCTTGACCCAGTACACCGCCCGCGCGGCGGAGACCGACGGGAAGGGCATGACCTCCGGCAGGGTGAAGGGCAGGCCCATCATCCGCGCCGTGCGCTCCATGTCGCGCCGGGCATAGACGCCCTTGATCGGGATATCGAGCAGCGGCTGGGCACCGGTGGTCTTGAAGATCACGCCGAGCAGGACCGGCTTCCAGTCGACCTGACGGTCGTAGAGCCCGGCCATCTCGTCGATCTTATGGGCGGCGAGGTAGCCGTAGGGCGAGGAGAAGTCGAAATAGAAGTCGATCGGCCCCTTAGGCTCGTCCTCCGACGTATCCGCGTCGGTCATGTCAGATCCTCCCAGATGCGGCCCGCCTCCCTACCAGGGGAAGACGGTGCCGTCGTAGTTACGGAAGCAGCCGTTGTCGTCCGGCGTCAGGTGGGCGATGACATTGCGCATCCCGGCGGCGCTGTCCACCGCGGTGACTGGCGCGCTCGGCCCGCCCATGTCGGTGCGCACATGGCCCGGATGCAGCATGGCAACGATCGCGCCCTGGTCCGCCAGCTCCTTGGCCAGGCAGCTCGCCGCCATGTTCAGCGCGGTCTTCGACGACCGGTAGACCGCGTTGCCGCCGCCGTTGCGCTCGATGGAGGCCATCAGCGAACTGGTGAAGGCCATGACCTTCATGGAGCTGTTCAGCACGTTGTCCTTGAACGCCCAGGCGACGCGGATCGGCGCGAAGACGTTGGTCTCCATGGTCTTGGCCCAGGCGTCGTAGTCGATATCGCCGATCGACGGCACCTTGTTGATGTTGATGCCCGCATTGTTGAACAGCACGTCGATGGTCTGGCCCTTCAGGCTGGTGACCAGCGCGTCCAGGGTCGAGGTGTCGTCCACGTCCAGCGGGTAGACGTCGATGTCGCCGTCGATCTCGTTCAGCTCGTCGGCCGCCCCCGGGTTGCGGCAGGTCGCGATGACCCGCCAGCCGTCGGTGGCGTACTGGCGGGCAAGTTCGAGGCCGATCCCTCGGTTCGCCCCGGTGATCAGGACTGTTGGCATGGTGTCTCCCTCTCGCGTTCGGGCTCAGAATGCGGCGCCGTCGGTCACGACGAAATGCGCATCCTGCGGCGTGCAGTTGATCCCGTTGATCGGGATGATGTCCTGGGGGCAGGAGGAGAAGACGACGACGCAGTCGACCAGCGCCTTCAGGACCACGAAACCGCCCGGCTCGCTCACCGGCGGCTTCCAGTCGATCTTGCCCTCCTGGTCCCAGGGAATGTTCATGAACAGGTTCAGCGGGCTCGGCGTCTCCGCCGATTCCAGGCCGATCTCCTGCAGCGCGTTGTGCAGGTTGTCCTGGCAGCTATCGTGGAACCCTTCCACGCCCAGCCCCTCGTAGCGCCAGCGGTCGCAGGCAGCGATGAAGGTGTCGTGGACCTCGCCGGAGGTGTCCTCCACCAGCATCAGGATCGGCCGGCGGTGGTTGGTGACCAGCGTGTCGCCGATCTTCGGCGTCAGCCGGTTCATATAGGCCCGGCAATGCTCCATCGACATGAACTCGGTCATGTCGTCCTCGACGAAGGCCCAGGTGTCGACCACCTGGGATCCGGGCGTGTTGATGACCTTGACCGACTGTCCGGCGGACAGCCGGGCGGCCTTGCCCTTGCGGGCGGGAATGGTGGTCGTGCCGTCGCTCATCTGCCGTCAGCCCCCTGTTTCGACGGCGGAGCCTAACAAGCCGTGGGGGCATGAGGCTAGACGGGTTGGCTGACGCCAGCGCCAGAAGCGGTTACCGCCGGTTGTCCTCCAGCTTCGCCGTTACTTCCACTTCGACCCGCATATAGGGCTCGGCCAGTTCGGCCAGGATCGTGGTGTTGGCCGGGCGGGCGTGGTCGCAATGGCGCTTGATGATCGGCTTGATGCGCTCGAACTCCTCGCGCGAGGCGACGAAGACCCGCACCCGGATCATGTGGTCCATGCGGGAGCCCGCCTGGGTCAACGCCCGCTCGATGATGCGGAAGCAGTTCTCGCACTGGCTCTCCACATCCTCGGGGAACTCCAGCGTGTCGGGATCGAATCCGGTGGTGCCGGAGATGAAGACATAGGGCGGGTCGACCACCGCCCGGGCATAGCCGGCCATCTCCTCGAACGGGGCGCCGGAATAGATGCGTCGGCCGATCATGGCTGGCTCCTTCTCAGAGGGTGGGGCGCACGAACACCGCCCGGTCCGCCTCGCAGGCGGCGCGGAAGGCGCAGGTGTCCAGGTGGTCGTTGACGATGCCGACCGACTGCATGAAGGCATACATCGTGGTCGGCCCGACGAAGCTCCAGCCGCGTTTCTTCAGCGCCTTGGACAGGGCCTTCGATGCATCCGACATGGTGATGGTGCCCAGGGTCTCGCGGTCGAACCGGTCGGGCCGCGCCTCAGCCCCCGGCTCGAAGCTCCAGATGAAGGCGGCGAGCGATCCCGCCTCCTTCTCCAGCTCGACCGCCCGCTGGGCGTTGTTGATGGTGGAGCGGATCTTGCCCTGGTGCCGCACGATGCCCTTGTCCGCCAGCAGCCGTTCCACATCCGCCTCGCCGAACGTGGCGACCTTGTGGAAGTCGAACCCGGCGAAGCCGGCGCGGAACGCGTCGCGCTTGCGCAGGATCGTCAGCCAGGACAGGCCGGACTGGAACCCTTCCAGGCAGATCTTCTCGAACAGCCGGATGTCGTCGCGCACCGGCCGGCCCCATTCGTCGTCGTGATAGGCGATGTAGTCGGCATGCTCGCCCGGCCAGGTGCAGCGATATATATTCGCCATTTATTTATGCCCATTAAACAATAGAAAGCGAAGACCTTAAAGATCTATGAATAGCCACAGGAAGCGTTTTATCTAAAACATCATCCCCACGAAACATCCATCTATTTTTCTTTTCCTTTTTTACAAAATATTCATTTCCCAAAATACCAGACCGATACAAATCCTCTAGAACCCCCATCCAACTCTTTTTCTTCTTTATAATCGAAGATCCTTCTGGACTGCTAATTGCTCGCCCCTCAAATCTTTCCGCTAAATTTTTAGCTTCTAGTTTTCTTGGAAGATTCAATAGTACCGATTTAATAAATTCAACCTCATTAGGAGAATATGATACCAATAGATCCTGAGTCATTTCATCCCAAGTCAAATTTGAAAACTCCTTCTTAATTTGTCTAAAATGATTATCTTCAATATTATCAATATTTGGATGAATTTCAGCGATCAAACTAAGAAGTCGAACCACATCTCTGGGCCTAAAATTACACATATCTAATATATAATTTATCGGCTTCTGACCTTCAATTTTAGCAGGAAAATACGTTGTCCAAATATCATTGTTTTTGACACATCCCAAGTAGTGTTTTTCCGACACCATGAACCGCTTCTCGATCATTTTTACAATCGGCTGATCTTGATGCCGAACCGGGCTATCCCAGCGAACCCGCACCCCACGATCTGCGACAATTTTATTGACCTCTCCTCCAAACAAAACAACTGAAGACAGAACTTCATCTCTCAATGCGCACATAAGCCTTATTGAAATATTTGCCTCTTTAAATTCTTCATTTAAAAAAGAAATAGAGAGAATTAAATCTCTTATTAATCGACAATCTCGACGGTACATTTCTTCACTAGCGTAATGCACTTCCAGCTCATCGAAAAATAAAAATATCTTTCTATCTGCAATTTTGCATTTTTTTAATAAAGATGTTGCCAAATCAGCAATTTTATCAATTGGCATTTTCCCACTTTTGGGATCAAATCCATAATTCTGCGCCCACTCAACGCTGAAAACTGAAAAATTAGCTTTTAATTTTACAGTTCCATCTTTCAAAATGAGATTTGAAATAGAAGATGCCCCACCTACATTAGGATCTGAAAACGATTCCATAAAATCAAAATATTTTTTAAAACTTTCATCATTTAAAAATAGCAGTTTATCATTCTTAATTATAGAATATATTTTTGTATGAATAAACCAAACCCATATATCTTCAAAATTTTGCTCAAATACACTAACACCTTCAGTTTCAGCAAACTGCATTCCAGCAGTAACAGACATATTTTTTCTATCAGATTCTCTAATTTTTGATTTAAACAAAATAAACTCAACAACATCTCCATACATTTCTTTATATTCAATGCTAAGATACCGAAGAAGTGCTGTTTTCCCCGCCCCCTTAAATCCTCGCACTATATATTTTTGCCCTAAATAAAATCGATCAATTTGAGAAACAACTGACTCGAAATAGTACTCTCTAAAAAAATTATTCTTCTCTGAACTTGCATTCTCGACTTCGATTTTTGCATCATCTGCACCAAGCGCGATATCTGACAGCTTTAGCCGTTCCATATCAAACCCACCTCTCCGTTAAGATCTTCAACTTATCCCAGCTAACAGTTGTACGCAATCTACGCGTATCTCATTGATGCGCGAGCCAATATTGTCAAAAGAAGGCCTTCTAGCTTTGCACAAGATGGTCTTCATAAGCTATCAACTGGTCCACAAAATTGCACGATGCCGCCGTCAGATCGACGGGACGGCACTAAAACCTGATCGATGCTCACGACTCATTCGATTGTGGCAGATTGCTTAGCCACCACCGGAGAGATCAGCCCATGACCGATTGCCTGTTCTGCGATGTCGTCCGCACCGGCGCGGACGCCGCCAACCGGATCGCGGAGTTCGAGCACTCGGTCGCCGTGGTGCATTTCCAGCAGGCGTTCCGCGGCCGCTGCATCCTGGTGCTGAAGCCGCATTACCTCGATGTCCTGGAGGTGCCGGACGCCGTGCATGCGGCGCTGAACGACGATCTGCGGCGGCTTGGCCGGGCGGTTCGGGACGCGTATCGGCCGGACCGGATCAACTATTCGAACTTCGGCAATGTGGAGCCGCATGTGCACTGGCAGCTCATCCCGCGTTACCGCGACGACGGCCACTGGGGCGGCCCGATCCCAATGCCGGAGACCAAGCTGCCGATGCTGCCGGACACGGAGTACCGGGCGATCGCGGAGAGGATCCGGGCGGAGTTGTGAAGCAGCCGTCGTCCCGGACCTATCCGGAATCGGGCCGGGAGCGTGTGGAGACGGGAGAGCCATGGTCCTGATTTGCATCAGGACGACGGGATCTTCTTTTCGCTCCCCACCATCCGCCCCATCCCCTCCCGTCATCCCGGACTTGATCCGGGATCAAGCAGCCAACGCCGGCCGCTTGGTCCCGGCCCGCCCCCGGATCACGTCCGGGGCCGTCCGGGATGACGAGGAGATTTTTGATGTTCAGTGCTACGCCGTCTCCTTGAACAACTCCCGGCCGATCAGCATGCGGCGGACCTCGCTCGTCCCGGCGCCGATCTCGTAGAGCTTGGCGTCGCGCAGGATGCGGCCGGTCGGATAGTCGTTCGTATACCCGTTGCCGCCCAGGCACTGGATCGCCTCCAGGGCCATCCAGGTCGCCTTCTCCGCCGCGTAGAGGATCGCGCCGGCGGCGTCCTTGCGGGTCACCTCGCCCCTGTCGCAGGCCTTGGCCACCGTGTACACGTAGGACTTGGCCGCGTTCATGATCACGTACATGTCGGCGATCTTCGCCTGCATGATCTGGAACGTGCCGATCGGCTTTCCGAACTGCTCGCGCTCGTGGACGTAGGGGATGACCACGTCCATCGCCGCCTGCATCAGCCCGGTCGGACCGGCGGCCAGCACCGCGCGCTCGTAGTCGAGGCCGCTCATCAGCACCTTCACCCCGCCGTTCACCTGGCCGAGCACGTTCTCCTGCGGCACCTCGACGTTGTCGAACACCAGCTCCCCGGTGTCGGAGCCGCGCATGCCGAGCTTGTCGAGCTTCTGGGCGACCGAGAAGCCCTTGGCCTTGGTATCGACCAGGAAGGCGGTGATGCCGTGCTGGTGCTTGTCCGGATCGGTCTTGGCATAGACCACGATCACGTCGGCGGTCGGGCCGTTGGTGATCCACATCTTGGAGCCGTTGAGGACGTAGCGGTCGCCCTTCTTCTCCGCCCGCAGCTTCATCGACACAACGTCGGAACCAGCCCCCGGCTCGCTCATCGCCAGCGCGCCGACATACTCGCCGCTGATCAGCTTCGGTAGGTAGCGCTTCTTCTGGTCCTCGGTGCCGTTCAGGTTGATCTGGTTGACGCAGAGGTTGGAGTGCGCGCCGTAGCTCAGCCCCACCGAGCCCGAGGCGCGGCTGATCTCCTCCATCGCCACGCAATGTTCCAGGTAGCCCATGCCGGCCCCGCCGTACTCCTCGCCCACGGTGACGCCGAGCACGCCGACCGCGCCCATCTTGCGCCACAGGTCGTGGGGGAAGGTGTTCTCGCGGTCGATCTCGGCGGCGCGCGGGGCGATCTCGTCGGCGGAGAAGCTGCGCACGCTGTCGCGCATCATGTCGGCGGTCTCGCCGAGATCGAAGTTCAGGCTCGGATAGTCGTTGGGGATCATGGGGTTCCGTCCATTCTAGGGGACTTGTGGTCATGAGGTTCGTCGGCCATGCCGGCCATCAGCATCAGGGTGGCGAGTGCCGTCGCCACCTGTTTCTCGCGGCCCTCCCTGACCGCGAAGACATCGGCCTGGGCCACCACGAGGGTCCGGCCCGGCCGCAGCACCCGACCGCGCGCGATCAGCAGATCGCCGGATGCAGGCGCCATCAGGTTCAGCTTGTACTCCACCGTCAGCACCGAGGCGTCGGCCGCGGCCAGCGAGAAGCTGGCATAGCCGCAGGCATTGTCCGCCACGGTCCCGACGATGCCACCGTGGAAGAACCCGTGCTGCTGCGCAAGTTCCGCGCGATAGGGCAGCCGGATCTCCACCGCCCCCGGCGACACGTCGGCGATCTCGGCGCCGATGAAATCCATGAAGGCCTGGCGCCCGAACGACGCCCGCACCCGCTCCGCATAGGCCGGATTGAGCACCCGATGCTTGACGTAAGCGTCAGCCGCCTCGGTCATGCCGCATCCTCCGACAGCCGGTCGAGGCAGGTATTCTCCAGCACCGCCAGCTCAGCCTCGATCGCCTCGATGTCGCGGCGCTGGGCTTCCAGTTGGGCGCGGCGGTCGCGGATCTTGCGCAGCAGATGGACGAGCTGGGCCCGGTCGCCCTGGGCCGGATCGTAGAGGTCCAGGATCTCCCGGATCTCGGCGATCGAGAAACCGAGCCGCCGCCCGCGCTGGATCAGGATCAGCCGGGTGCGGTCGCTGCCGGAGAACACCCGGGAGCGGCCGTTGCGCCCCGGGAAGATCAGTCCCTGCTGCTCGTAGAACCGGATCGCCCGGCTGGTCAGCCCGAGCGAGCGCACGAGTTGGGTCATGGTGTAGCGGTCGGCCATGGGGCAAGCGTCCTCCAACTTGACGCGAACGTCAATCTGGTTCGCATCGGCACTTTCACGGGATGACGCACCGCAGCAGGGGTCCTAAGCTCGGGCCCTTCCCTCCCCCGCTCCCCCAACGGATCGCCCCAATGACCGAAGCCAGAGCCGAGATCGATCCCATCACCACCTCCGTCGTCCAGCACCGGCTGGTCGGCATCGTGGAGGAGATGGGCGAAGCGATGCTCCGCACCTCCTATTCCCAGATCCTGAACTCGTCTCGCGACTTCTCCATGGCGATCTGCGCCGCCGACGGCGACCTAGTGGCCCAGGCGGAGCACATCCCCGTCCATGTCGGCGCCATGCCCTGGGCGACCCGCGCGGTGGTCGAGTATTTCGGAGCGGACGTGCATCCGGGCGACGTGTTCCTGCTGAACGACCCGTATTTCGGCGGCAGCCACCTGCCCGACGTCACCGCCTTCGTCCCGGTCTTCGCCGGTGACCGGCTGGTGTTCTGGACCGTGAACCGCGCCCACCATTCCGATATCGGGGGTGCGACCCACGGCGCTTATAACGCGGCGGCGACCGAGATCTGGCAGGAGGGCATCCGCATCCCGCCGATCCGTCTCGCCGACCGGGGCAAGACGCGGGAAGACCTGCTGCACATGCTGTCGATCAATGTGCGCCACCCGCGCGACTTCCTGGGCGACCTGGCGGCGCAGACCGGCTCGGTCCATCTGGGCGAGCGGCGGCTGCAGGCGCTGATCGAGGAGTTCGGCGCCGACACCGTGCTGGCCGCCGTCTCCCAGATCCTCGACGGATCCGAGCGCCAGGCCCGCGCGGTGATCTCCACCTGGAAAGAGGGCACCTATCGCGGCGAGGCCCCCTTGGACGACGACGGGCGCGGCAATACCGACGTGGTCGTCCGCGCCACCGTCACCATCAAGGACGGCGGCATCTCGGTGGACCTGACCGAGTCCTCGCCCCAGGTCACCTCCTTCATCAACTCCTCCTTCGCCAACATGCGCTCCGGCGTGGCCATGGCCATCGCCTTCCTGCTCGACAAGGAGATCCCGAAGAACGAGGGCTCCATGCGGCCGGTGGAGGTCATCGCCAAGGAGGGCACGGTGGTCTGGGCCCATCCCGGCGCGCCGGTCACGCTCTGCACCTCCCATTGCAGCCAGGAGATCGTGGAGGCGATCGTCGATGCCATCGCACCCGCCTGTCCCGACCGGGCCATGGCCGGCTGGGGCAAGCGTTTCCGCCTCGCCATCAAGGGCACCTATCCCGGCTCCGAGCGGCCGTTCATCTGGCACATGTTCCACGCCCGCCCCGGGGGTGGGGCGTCGCCGGGCGGCGACGGCTGGCACAGCTCCGGCGAATGGCATTCGGCCGGCGGCCTGAAGTTCGGCTCGGTGGAAGTGGCGGAGGCCCGCTTCCCGCTGTTCTTCGAGACCCATGAGTTCCGGCCCGATTCCGGGGGCGACGGCCAGTATGTCGGCGGGGCCGGCGGCGAGCTGCGCCTGCGCCTGGAGACCGAGAAGGACGCGGTGGTGAACACCGCCGGCGAAGGTGCGCGGGTCCCGTCCAAGGGCCGCGCCGGCGGCGAGGACGGGGCCGTCCACCTCTACACCATGCACCCGCCCTCCGGTGATCCGGTGGTGCTGAAGACCAAGCGCGAGGGCCTGCCGGTTCCCGCCGGCTCGGTCTTCCACGTCCAGTCCGCCGGCGGCGGCGGCTGGGGCGATCCCGCCAAGCGCACCGACGAGGACCGGGCCGCCGACAGGCGCGCCGGCCTCCCTCCCCTCAGCCAGGCTTGAGGGGCGCATACCGACATGAACACTCAGGACACCATGACCTATCGCATCGGCATCGATATCGGCGGCACCTTCACCGACCTCGTCGCGGTCGACGATGCCGGCACCGTCACCTTCGCCAAGACCCCGTCCACGCCGGAGGACCAGTCCATCGGCCTGCTGAACGGGCTGGAGAAGCTGGCCGGGATGCTCGGCCGGTCGCGCGCCGACCTGCTGGCCAAGACCGAGCGCATCGTCCACGGCATGACCGTCGCCACCAACGCCCTGCTGGAGCGCAAGGGAGCCAAGCTCGCCCTGCTGACCACCGAGGGGCACCGCGACGTGCTGGAGATGCGCGAGGGGCTGAAGCCCGACCGCTACAACCTGCGCCTGCCCCGCCAGGAGGTCCTGGTGCCGCGCCACCTGCGCCTCGGTGTGAAGGAGCGCATGCGCCATGACGGCTCGGTCGAGACGCCGCTGGACCGGGCGTCGCTCGCCGCCGCCATCGAGACGCTGAAGGCGGAGAAGGTCGAGTCGGTCGCGGTCTGCTACCTGCACAGCTATGCCAACGACGCCCATGAGCGGGCGACCGCCGAGGCGATCCGCGCCGCCCTGCCCGACGCCTATGTCTGCGTGTCGGCCGACGTGCTGCCGCAGATCAAGGAGTACGAGCGGGTCTCCACCACGGTGGTGAACGGCTATGTCGGCCCGGCACTGCAGCGCTACCTGCGACGGCTTGAAACCCGGCTGGACGAGGCCGGCTACCGGAACGCCACCCTGATCGTGCTGTCCCATGGCGGCGTCGCCCCGATCGCCGAGGCGATCCGGTCGGCCGTCGCCACCGTGCTGTCCGGCCCGGCCGGCGGTCTCGCCGGGGCACGCCACGCGGCGGAGCTGACAGGGGTGGAGAACCTGATCCCGTTCGACATGGGCGGCACGTCCTCCGACATCTCCCTGGTCGACGGCGGCGAGATCGCGCTGGCCTCCGACCGTGCCATCGCCGGCGAGCGCATCGCCCTGCCCAGCCTGGACATCGTCACGCTCGGCTCCGGCGGCGGCTCCATCGCCCGGGTCGACGGCGCCGGCCTGCTCCAGGTCGGCCCGCACAGCGCCGGCGCCGTGCCCGGCCCGGTCTGCTACGGCCGGGGCGGCACCGAGCCGACGGTGACCGACAGCAACGTGGTGCTGGGCTATCTCGACCCGTCGGGCTTCCTCGGCGGTACGGACAAGCTCGACCGCACCGGCGCGGAGGCAGCCCTGGCCCGGCTCGGAGAGAAGCTCGGCGTGTCGATGGTGGAAGCGGCTGCCGGCGTGCATCGGGTGGTGAACACCCAGATGGCGGAAGGCATCCGTCTCGCCACCGTGCGCCGGGGCGTGGATCCGCGCCGCTTCGCCCTGTTCGGTTTCGGCGGGGCGGCCGGCCTGCATGTCACCGGCCTTGCGCGGATGCTCGACCTGCAGCGCGTGATCGTACCGCGGGTCGCCTCGGTGCTGTCGGCCTGGGGCATGCTAACCACCGACCTGCGCTACGAGACCATCCGCACCCATATCGGCGATACCGAGGGGCTTCAGGCCGACGCGGTGCGCGCCCTGTTCAAGGGCATGGAGGAAGAAGGCCGCAAATACCTCGCCTCCTGGTTCGACGGCGCGGTGACCACCTCCCGCTCGGCCGACATGCGCTATGGCGAGCAGGTCTACGAGATCGACGTGCCGCTGGACGACCTGGACCTGGACTCGCCGGACGTGCTGGACCGGCTGAAGGCGATGTTCGAGGCGCGGCACGAGGCGCTCTACACCTACAGCCTGCCGGACCGCGCGCCGGTGTTGGTGAACGCCAAGGTGGCAGCCATCGGCCAACTCCCCGCCCCGCCGCAGGAGCCGGAAGCCCAGGCGAGGGCGCCGGCCGAGCCGACGGGGATGCGGCCGGTCTATCTCGACGGCTGGGTCGACGCGCCGATCTACGGCTTCGACGCCCTGGCCCCGGGCCAGGAGGTGGCCGGTCCGGCAATCGTGGAGGCGAGCACGACAACGGTGCTGCTGCGCGCCGGGGACGTGGCGACCTGCACGCCGCGGCGGTGGCTGGACATCAGGGTGGGGGCATAGGCCTCCGCCCTTACCTTCCCCGTCATCCCGGGAGCGACCGGACCCGATCCGGGCGCTGCCCGGGACCGTGCTCCATGCCGGCAAGCTGGGTCCCGGCCCGTCCCCGGAGCGCGTCCGGGGCCGTCCGGGATGACGGCTTCGGGGGGATGAATGCAACATCTCCCAGTCCCTCCCGTCATCCTGATGCAAATCAGGATCTGCGGTGCACGGGCGCCTGGAGCTCGGTCCCGGATCAGGTCCGGGACGACGGTTTGGGCAACCAGCCGCTCTTCCCACGCCCCACCCCCTCATCCCGGCAGCGTCCGGGGCCATCCGGGATGACGGCATAGGGGGATGAACGCAACACCTCCCACTCCCTGCCGTCATCCTGACGCACGTCAGGATCTGCGGTGCACCGGCGCCGGCGGCTTGGTCCCGGATCAGGTCCGGGACGACGGGAGAGGTTTGGTTAGGGCCGCCGCGGATTATCCGATCCGCCGCACCGTCCTCACATCCCCGATCTTCGCCATGTTCCGTGCCCGGAAGGCGTCATGCGGTTCCTCGGCCACGGCCATGTGGTGGCCGTTGGCGTGGAGAATCCGGTCGCCCTCGACCAGGAAGGCCACGTGTCCCGGCCAGTAGAACAGATCCCCCGGCCGCGCCTCGTCCAGCGACGGCACAACGGTGCCGACAGAGCCCTCCTGCATGTCGCTGTCGCGCGGACAGTCGATTCCGCAAGCCGCCAGCGACAACTGCACTAGCGCCGAACAGTCGAGCCCCGTGGTCGACCGCCCGCCCCAGGCGTAGGGCGCGCCCATGAACCGGCGCGCCACCGCCACCGGGTCGCGTTCCACCTCGCCGAGCGGTGCCAGATGCATCGCCCAGAGCCAGCCGTCATCGGCCACCCGGGCCCAGTCGCCGTGCCGGTCGGTCACCGTCACCTGGCAGGTCAGATGGACCACCGCACGCGGGATCGTCTTCAGGTCCGGCGCGTCGAACAGATAGCTGCGCAGGGCGACCACCCGGTGACTCGGCGCCACTGTCTCCGCCGCGCCCAGGCATTCCTCGCGCACATAACCGACATAGCCGTCGGTCTCGTTGCGGACCCAGGCCCAACCCTGCCGGCGCTCGAACACCGCGACCCGCTCGCCATACAGCAGTTCGGAGCCCTGGCGCGCCTCCGCGAACGGCGCCTCGCGCATCGACGCGGTGCCGGTCGCAACCCGCGCCGGCTCGCCCGCCACGAACCGGGCGGCATCCACCCGGCCCTCCAGCCGCGCATCGGCCAGATCCGTGCGGTAGGCGTTGACCCGCGGGTCCAGCCGTTCGGTCTCCGCCACGCTCACGAATTCAGCTCCTTGATCGCCCGGTCGAGCCCGTCCAGGGACAGCGGGTACATCCGGTCCTCCAGCAGTTCCTTCACCATGGCGACCGACTGAGTGTACTGCCAGAACCGCTCCTGCACCGGGTTCAGCCAGACCGAGCGGTGGAAATGCTCGGTCATCCGCTTGATCCAGACCCCGCCGGGTTCCGGGTTCATGTGCTCCACGCTGCCGCCGGCCACCGCGATCTCGTAGGGGCTCATGGAGGCGTCGCCGATGAACACCGCCTTGTATTCCGGCCCGTAGGTCCGCAACACCTCGGCAGTGTCGATCCGCTCCACATGGCGGCGCCGGTTGTCCTTCCACAGCCGCTCATAGGGGCAGTTGTGGAAGTAGAAGAATTCGAGGTGCTTGAACTCGCTGCGGGCGGCGGAGAACAGCTCCTCGCAGACCTTCACATAGGGGTCCATCGAGCCGCCGACATCGAAGAACAGGATGACGTTGACCACGTTCTGCCGCTCGGCCCGCATCTGCAGGTCGAGCCAGCCGCCGTTCTTCGCGGTCTGGCGGATCGTGCCGTCCAGGTCGAGCTCGTCGGGCCGTCCCTGGCGGGCGAAGCGGCGCAGCTTGCGGAGCGCCACCTTCAGGTTGCGGGTGCCGATCTCCACGCTGTCGTCGAGATTGCGGAACTCGCGCTTGTCCCAGACCTTGACCGCGCGGAAGTTCCGGTTGCCGTCCTGGCCGATGCGCACGCCTTCCGGATTGTAGCCATAGGCGCCATAGGGCGAGGTGCCGGCCGTGCCGACCCATTTGCTGCCGCCCTGGTGCCGGCCCTTCTGTTCCTCCAGGCGCTGGCGCAGGGTCTCCATCAGTTTGTCCCAGCCGCCCATGGCCTCGATCTGGCGCTTCTCCTCGTCGGTGAGGTTCAGCTCGGCCAGCTTCTGCAGCCACTCGTCGGGGATCTCCGCCCCGAACAGCTCGTCCAGCGCCTCCATGCCCTGGAAGACATGGCCGAACACCCGGTCGAACCGGTCCAGGTGGCGTTCGTCCTTCACCAGGGTGGCGCGGGAGAGATAGTAGAAATCGTCCACCGACCCGCCGGCCACCCCGTCGCGCACCGCCCGCAGCAAGGTCAGGTACTCGGTGATCGAGACCGGCAGCTTGGCGTCGCGCAGCTCGGTGAAGAAGCGGGTGAACATGACCTCTCCCTGCCGGGCTCAGCCGCCCTTCAGCGCCTTCTCGATGAGATTCTTGTGCAGGAACAGGTCGGAGGCGACGGGCACCGCTCCGTCCTCGCCGCAGTCCCGCTTGCGCGGCCTGGCGGCTTTGGCGGCGGCTTCCATGTTGAACTCCAGGAAGCCCAGATCCTCGTCATCAGCGCCGAGCTGGACCAAGTTGTCGCGGGCGATGGAGCGGAAATACGCCTCCTCCTCCGCGTCGCCGCCGCAGACGGCGATGGAGCTGAGGATATAGCCGGCCTGCTCGGCATAATTCCGCATCGCCTCGGGGGCCGCCTCCAGCAGCTTGCCGGCGGCGGCGGGCGTGGCGGCGAGCGCCAGGGCGGCGGCCAGGATCAGGGTACGCATCAGGCCCTCCCCTCGCGCCGGGCCAGGAAGGCCAGGCGTTCGAACAGATGGACGTCCTGCTCGTTCTTCAGCAGCGCGCCGTAGAGCGGCGGGATCAGGTCCTTCTTGTCGGTGACCTTCAGCGCCTCGGGCGGAATGTCCTCGATCAGCAGCAGCTTCAGCCAGTCCAGCAGTTCCGAGGTGGACGGCTTCTTCTTCAGCCCCGGCACCTCGCGGATCTCGAAGAACGCGTTCAGCGCGGCGCGCAGCATCTCCTGCTTCAGCTTGGGGAAATGCACTTCCACGATCGCCGCCATGGTCTCCGGATCGGGGAAGCGGATGTAGTGGAAGAAGCAGCGGCGCAGGAAGGCGTCCGGCAGCTCCTTCTCGTTGTTCGAGGTGATGATGACGATCGGGCGGTGCTCCGCCTTCACCGTCTCGCCGGTCTCGTAGACATGGAACTCCATGCGGTCGAGTTCCAGCAGCAGGTCGTTCGGGAACTCGATATCCGCCTTGTCGATCTCGTCGATCAGCAGCACCGCCTGTTCCGGCGCGGTGAACGCCTCCCACAGCTTGCCGCGGCGGATGTAGTTGGAGATGTCCTGCACCCGCTCGTCGCCGAGCTGGCCGTCGCGCAGGCGGGCGACCGCGTCGTATTCGTAGAGCCCGTGTTGCGCCTTGGTGGTCGACTTCACGTGCCACTCGATCAGCGGCATGCCCAGGGCGTCGGCCACCTCGCGGGCCAGGACCGTCTTGCCGGTGCCGGGCTCGCCCTTGACCAGCAGCGGGCGGGCAAGCTGCACGGCGGCGTTCACGGCCACGCGCAGGTCGGCGGTGGCGACGTAGCTGTCGCTGCCCTCGAAGCGGGTGGCTTGCTGCATATCGTTCATCTCACCTCGCCAGTCGGCCGGAAGCCGGTGGGTTGTGCGCCTGATCGTCACGGGGATGTACCGTGGGTCGAAACTGCGACGAAACCGGGGCAGGCCCGGCTTCGTCACAGGGTCAGACCTTACGCGGCGGCGGGGGCGGAGGCCAAGGCCGCTTCGATGGCAGCCAGCGCCTTCTCGCCGGCCGTGCCGTCGGGGCCGCCGGCCTGGGCCATGTCGGGACGGCCGCCGCCGCCCTTGCCGCCCAGCGCCTCGGAGCCGGCGCGGACCAGGTCGACGGCGCTGAACCGGCCGATCAGGTCCTCGGTCACGCCGACCACCAGGGAGGCCTTGCCGTCGTCATTGCTGACCACCGCGACGACACCGGAGCCGATCTCCTGCTTCAGCCCGTCGGCCACGCCCTTCAGCTCTCGCGCGGGCACGCCGTCCAGCGACCGGCCGGCGAAGGTGATGCCGGAGACGGTCTTGGTCGCCCCGCCGCCGGACCCGCCCGAGGCCAGCTTCTTGCGGGTCTCCACCAGCTCGCGCTCGAGCCGGCGGCGCTCCTCGATCAGCGCGTGGACGCGGGCGGGCAGGTCCTCCGGCGTGGTCTTCAGCTCGGCCGAGGCCTCGGCGAGCACGGTCTCCCGCGCGTTCAGCCAATCCAGCGCGCCGATGCCGGTGACCGCCTCCACCCGGCGCACGCCGGCGGCGACCGCCCCCTCGGAGACGATCTTCACCAGGCCGATATCGCCGGTGCGGACCACATGGGTGCCGCCGCAGAGTTCCACCGACCAGGCGGACTTGCCGCCCGCCTCGATGTCGCCGCCCATGGAGACGACCCGGACCTCGTCGCCGTATTTCTCGCCGAACAGGGCCATGGCCCCTTCCGCGATGGCGGCGTCGGGAGTCATAAGGCGGGTGGTGACGGCGGAGTTCTGGCGCACCCGGCGGTTCACCTCGCCCTCGACCCAGGCCAGGTCCTCGCGCGCGATCGCCGTGGGCTGGCTGAAGTCGAAGCGCAGCCGCTCGGGTGCCACCAGCGAGCCCTTCTGGGCGACATGGTCGCCGAGCCGGCGGCGCAGCGCCTCGTGCAGCAGGTGGGTGGCGGAGTGGTTGGCCCGCAGACGGTCGCGGCGGTCGGCATCGACCAGCAGCTCGACCGGCTCGCCGACCTTCAGCTCTTCTCCCTCGAACTTTGTGACGTGAACGAAGACATCCCCTAGCTTCTTCTGGGTGTCCGTCACTGTCAGTTTGGCTCCGGAGGCAGTGCGGATAATACCGGTATCACCCATTTGGCCACCGCTCTCGCCGTAGAACGGGGTCTGGTTGACGACAACCAGGACCTCTGTGCCGGGCGAGGAAGTCCATTTCTCAACGGTATCCGTAACCTTCCCGTCGACGATCAGGGAACGGATCACGCCCTCGGCCGAGGTCGTGTCGTAGCCCAGGAATTCGGTGGCGCCGACGGCGTCGCGGACCTCGAACCAGGTGCGGTCGGTCGCCGCCTCACCCGAGCCGGACCACGACTTGCGAGCGGCGGCGCGCTGGCGCTCCATGGCGGCGTCGAAGCCGGCCTGGTCGAGTGCCCGACCCTGGCCGCGCAGGATGTCGGCGGTCAGGTCGACCGGGAAGCCGTAGGTGTCGTAGAGCTTGAAGGCAACCTCGCCGTCCAGCGCCTGGCCCGCGCCGAGCTTGCCGGTCTCGTCGGACAGGATGCGCAGACCGCGGTCCAGGGTTTCCTTGAACCGGGTCTCCTCCAGCTTCAGGGTCTCGGTCGCCAGTGCCTGGGCGCGGCCCAGCTCCGGGAAGGCCTCGCCCATCTCGCGCACCAGGGTCGGCACCAGCCGGTGCAGCAGCGGCTCGGTGCAGCCCATGATATGGGCATGGCGCATGGCCCGGCGCATGATCCGGCGCAGCACATAGCCGCGGCCTTCATTCGACGGCAGCACGCCGTCGGCGATCAGGAAGGTGCTGGCCCGCAGGTGGTCGGCGACCACCCGGTGGGAGACCTTGAACTCGCCGTCCGCCGCCACGCCGGCCGCCTCGGCCGAGGCCTCGATGATCCGGCGCATGGTGTCGATGTCGTAATTGTCGTGCTTGCCCTGCAGCACGGCGGCGATGCGCTCCAGGCCCATGCCGGTATCGATCGACGGCCGCGGCAGGTCGACCCGCTCGTCCGGCGTGACCTGCTCGTACTGCATGAACACGAGGTTCCAGATCTCGATGAACCGGTCGCCGTCCTCGTCCGGGCTGCCCGGAGGGCCGCCGGGAATGGACGGGCCGTGGTCGAAGAAGATCTCCGAGCAAGGACCGCAGGGACCGGTATCGCCCATGGCCCAGAAGTTGTCGGAGGTCGGGATCCGGATGATCCGCTCCTCCGGCAGGCCGGCGATCTTCTTCCACAGGGCGGCGGCCTCGTCGTCCTCGGCATAGACCGTGGCCAGCAGCTTGTCCTTGGGCAGGCCGAACTCGCCGGTGATCAGCGTCCAGGCGAACTCGATCGCCTCGGCCTTGAAATAGTCGCCGAAGGAGAAGTTCCCGAGCATCTCGAAGAAGGTGTGGTGGCGGGCGGTATAGCCGACATTGTCCAGGTCGTTGTGCTTGCCGCCGGCGCGCACGCATTTCTGTGAGGTGACGGCCCGGTTGTAATCGCGGGTCTCCTGGCCGGTGAAGACGTTCTTGAACTGCACCATGCCGGCGTTGGTGAACATCAACGTCGGATCGTTGCGCGGCACCAGCGGACTGGAAGCGACCTCTGCATGGCCGCGGGCCGAGAAATAGTCGAGGAAAGCGCGGCGGATGTCGTTCGTCGTGGCCATGGCCCTGTCTCCGGCGACGTGGGGTCACCGCCACGCCCCACGCGCGGCAATGTCCCCGTCAAAAGTCCCCGGTTTTATCGAGGCCACCCGGCCCTGTCCAGCGGATGGCCGCCGGACCGCTCAGGTCGCAGCCCCACAATCCGCAGCGGGAGGCCGCCGGGCGGAAGATGCTCCCGCCGTCAGGACGGAAGCGGCCGACAGGCGGCCGCTTCCCGGAGGTCGGTCAGGAGTCGTCGCCCGCGGCGTCCTCGGGCCCGCTCTCCGGGTCGCCGACCAGCATGGCCTCGGCCACCAGGCCGGCATTCTCGCGGATGCGCCGCTCGATGCCCGCGGCGATGTCCGGATTGGCCTTCAGGAACTGCTTGGCGTTCTCGCGGCCCTGGCCGATGCGCTGGCCGTCGCAGGAGAACCAGGCACCCGACTTCTCGACGATGCCGGCATTGGTGCCGAGATCGAGCAGCTCGCCCAGCTTGGACACGCCCTCGCCGTACATGATGTCGAACTCGATGACCCGGAACGGCGGGGCCAGCTTGTTCTTCACCACCTTGACCCGGGTCTGGTTGCCGACCACCTCGTCGCGGTCCTTGATCGCGCCGATGCGGCGGATGTCGAGGCGCACCGAAGCGTAGAACTTCAGCGCGTTGCCGCCGGTGGTGGTCTCCGGGTTGCCGAACATCACGCCGATCTTCTGGCGGATCTGGTTGATGAAGATCACCATGCAGCGCGACTTGGAGATCGAGCCGGTCAGCTTGCGCAGCGCCTGGCTCATCAGCCGGGCCTGGAGGCCGACATGGGTGTCGCCCATCTCGCCCTCAAGCTCGGCCCGGGGCACCAGGGCGGCGACGGAGTCGACCACCAGCACGTCGATCGCGCCGGAGCGCACCAGCGTGTCGGCGATCTCCAGCGCCTGCTCGCCGGCATCCGGCTGGGAGATCAGCAGCTCGTCCACGTCCACGCCCAGCTTGCGGGCATAGACCGGGTCCAGCGCATGCTCCGCATCGACGAAGGCGCAGGTGCCGCCGGTCTTCTGGGCCTCGGCGACCACATGCAGCGCCAGCGTCGTCTTGCCCGAGCTTTCCGGACCGTAGATCTCCACGATGCGGCCGCGCGGCAGGCCGCCGATGCCGAGGCCGATATCCAGCCCGAGCGAGCCGGTCGACACCGCCTCGATCTCGATCCCGGTCTCGCGCTGGCCGAGCTTCATGACCGAGCCCTTGCCGAACGCCCGCTCGATCTGACCGAGGGCGGCTTCCAACGCTTTCGACTTGTCCATGCCGTCCTTCTCAACAAGCTTGAGTGCAGCGCTCATATCCGCCTCCTTCTATCGTGCGCGTCGGGTGCGGGGCAACGGGCGTGGCGCCGTTGAGAGTTCCGTCGGGGCCGATGCGGGGTGAAAGATCACTGAGGAGGGATTGTACTCACTTTGTTCTCATTCACAAGTGAATTTTCTTCTTTTGTTCTCATCCAGATCTAGCGTTTCCGCCGGATCGGGCCCTCAAGATCCGGGATCGACCGGCTGCGAGGCGTATTTCACCGCCTGGGCGAGCTGCTTCAGGGAGAACGGCTTCGGCAGGAACGCCACCGATTCGGCATCGGCGATCCGCTGGCGCAGCGCGTCCTCCGAGTAACCGGAGATGCAGACCACCGGCAGGCTCGGCCGGTCCTTGCGCACCTCGCGGATCAGGGTCGGCCCGTCGATCCCCGGCATCATGACGTCGGTGACCATCAGGTCGACCTGCGGGTTCTCGCCGTTCAGCAGGTCGAGGGCCGCCTCGCCCGAGCGCGCCTCCAGCACCGTGTAGCCCTTGCCGCGCAGGGCCCGGGCGGCGAACAGGCGCACCGGATCCTCGTCCTCGACCAGCAGCACGGTGCCGGTGCCCGACAGGTCGGTGTCGAGCCGCCGCGGCCCGTCGGCGGCGCTGGTCTCCATCGCGCCGGTCCAGGCCGGCAGGTAGATCGAGAAGGTGGTACCGACGCCGAGCGTGCTGTCGACGAACATGTAGCCGCCGAACTGCTTGATGATGCCGAAAGCGGTCGACAGCCCGAGTCCGGTGCCCTGGCCCAGGTCCTTGGTGGTGAAGAACGGCTCGAAGATCCGCTTCTGAACCTCCGGCGGCATGCCGGTGCCGGTGTCGATCACCTCGATCATCACATATTCGCCCGGCGGCATCACCTCGTCGCCCTGGCGCAGCGGCCGAACGGTCTCGGTCAGGCCGGTCCGCATGGCGATCCGGCCGCCGCCCGGCATGGCGTCGCGGGCATTGACCACCAGGTTGATGATCACCTGCTCGAGCTGGCCCGGGTCCACCCGCACCGGGCGCAGGTCGCGGCCATGCTCCAGTTCCAGGGCCACCGTCTCGCCGATCAGCCGGCGCAACAGGTGCGACAGGTCCGACAGGATCTCGGTCAGGTCGACCACCCGGGGGATCAGGGTCTGCTGGCGCGAGAAGGCCAGGAGCTGGCGCACCAGGTTGGCCGCCCGGTTGGCGTTCTGCTTGATCTGCATGACGTCGGCGAAGGACTGGTCGCCGGCCCGGTGGCGCTGCAGCAGCAGGTCGCAATAGCCGGTCATCGCCGTCAACAGGTTGTTGAAGTCATGGGCAACGCCGCCGGCGAGCTGGCCGACCGCCTGCATCTTCTGCGACTGGGCGAACTGCATCTCCAGGGAGCGCTGTTCGCTGACGTCGATCAGGTAGATCACCCGCTGGGTGGGATTGCCCCGCGGCCGCCGCACGAACATGGAGGCGACCCGTTCGTGGTCGCCGGAGCCGACATTGACGTCGATCGGGATGGTCCGCTCGCCGCTCAGATCGGCATCGGCGATGACCTGGCGCACCCGGTCGCGCTCGTGCTCGGCGACCAGCGGCAGGAACTCCAGGCCGAGCATGGCGTTGCGGCCGCCGGGCCCGAGCCAGTCCGACAGGAAGCGGTTGTGGCCGACGATCCGGCCCTGGTCGTCCATGCGCAGCGCGCCGATCGGCGCGTATTCCAGGGCGTCGATCACCAGCTCGAGCACGGTCTCCTGGGCGACCGGCGGTGGCTTGCGCGGGGCCGACAGGTCGGCCCGCAGCACGCCGTCGGCGAGCGCCACGAGGCTGACCGACACGGCACGGCCCTCGTGGTCGAAGGTGTCCGTGGTCTCGCTGTCGGCCGGATCGCGCTTGAGCACCATGAGCCGCAGGCGGGCGACGGCCTTGCCCTCCCCCGCCGCGGCACCGTCGCCCAGGATCGCGGCCGCGCCGGCATCGGCGTCCAGGAAGCGGCCATCCGTCCCCAGCCGCACGCAGCCGCGCTCCACCGCCTCCCCGGCGACCTCCTCGCCCCCCGCGCCGCCGTCGCCGCTGTCCCGGGTCGCAGCGCCGCCGGTCAAGGCGCGCCAGATGGCCGATCCCGTCAATCCCGCGCCTGAAAACAGTGTCCCCTCCGCCGCATGCCGCGCCCCTCCGACCGGTGTCGATCCGCCATTCGCCCCGTTCAGGCGCTCATCCGTTTGCCCTTCAGGCGGTAGACGTAGGAGATGATCTGCGCCACCGCCTGATAGTGCTCCTCCGGGATCTGCTGGTCCAGGTCGACGCCGCCGAACAGCGCCCGGGCCAGCGGCGGGTTCTCCACGATCGGCACGCCGTTCGCCTCGGCCACCTCGCGAATCCGGAACGCCACGTTGTCCACCCCCTTGGCGACCACGGTCGGGGCCGCCATGACCGCGGTGTCGTATTTCAGGGCGACGGCGAAATGGGTCGGGTTGGTCACGACCACGTCGGCCTGGGGAACGGCGGCCATCATGCGCTGGCGCGCCCGCTCGTGGCGGATCTGGCGCAGCCGCGCCTTGACGTGGGGGTCGCCTTCCGACTGCTTGTGCTCGTCGCGGATCTCCTGGCGGCTCATCTTGAGCTGCTTGATGTGCTCGTATTTCTGGTAGATGTAGTCGGCCACGGCGATGACGACCATCACCGCGGCGACCCCGAACAGCAGGCGCATCACCAGGGTCTGGATCTCCTCCAGGAGCTGGCGCACGTCCATCTGGACGATGGTCTCGAGCCGGTCGAGCTCCGGTAGCACCAGGATCAGGGCCACGGTCCCGACGACGCCCATCTTGGCGATGCCCTTGAGGAACTCGACGATCGACCGCAGCGAGAACAGCCGGCTGAAACCCTTGATCGGCGAGATCTTGTCGAACTTCGGCGTGATCGGCTCGGCGGTGAACAGGATGCCCGACTGGCCCAGGCTCGCGGCCAGGGCGAGCACCATGAACACGGCGAAGACCGGCGACAGGGCGATGAGCACCGAAGTGAAGAGGTCGAACAGGATGTCGCCGGAACTACCCTGGTCGATCGGCATGGTGCCGGCCTTCTCGACGATGCCGGCCAGCGGGCTGTAGACCCGCAAGGCGACGAACGGACCGAAGATGCCGATGACCAGCGTCGCCCCCAGCAGCACGGCGAAGCTGTTGACCTCCTTGCTGGTGGCGATCTGGCCCTTGTTGCGGGCTTCCGACAGCTTCTTCGGGGTCGGCTCTTCCGTCTTTTCGGATTGATCCTGGTCCGACATGGATGCGCCGTCGCCTTGTCGCGGTTGGAGCGCGATCGCTTCGGTCGGAAACGATCAGGCTCGGAACTGTCAAGCACAGGGCAAAGTTACATGCTCGGAGCCGCCCTGCGGCTGTGCCTAGCCCTAGCCGGGAACGAGATAAGAGGCGATCCCATCCTCATAGTAGCTCAGAAACACCTCAACCATCGTGCCCAGAATGGCGATGATGATCGTGAAGCCCATGAGGATCTGGATCGGCAGACCGATGAAGAAGATCTGCAGCTGCGGCATCAGCCGGGAGACCACGCCCAGGGTCACGAAGAAGATCAGGGAGAACAGGATGAAGGGTGCCGAGAGCTGCACCGCCATCTCGAAGGAGTCCGCCACCACCCTGGTATAGGCGAGCGAGATGTCGTCGATCGGCAGCGGCGCGCCGGGCGGAAACAGGGTGTAGCTGTCGATCAGCGCCAGGATCAGCATGTGGTGCAGGTCGGCCGCCATCACCACCATGATCGCCAGGGTGCTGAGCAGCAGGCTGATGGACGTGCCCTGGCCCTCGACGGACGGGTTGAAGACCTGGGCGTTCGACAGACCGGTGGCGAACGAGATGATCATGCCGGCCGAGGTCATCGTCAGCAGCAGGGTGCGCCCCACCAGCCCGAAGAAGGTGCCGATCATGAACTCGATGAACACGATCAAAAAGAGTTCGGGCAGCGTGGGCGGGGCGGCCGGCAGATAGGTCATCACCACCGGCGACACCACCAGCGCCATCATCAGCAGGAACATCATGCGGATGCGCGTGGACACGAAGGACTCGCCGATGCCCGGCAGCAGGAACACGAGCGCCCCCAGCCGGGCGATGACCAGCATCAGCGCATAGGCCTGGACCGGGAGGTATTCCTGCAGCGGCACCGGCCGCCCTCCTATGAGAGCCCGATGATCTTGTCGGCCAGGCCGTCGAAGAAAGTGGTGATCGTGGCCAGCATGAACGGCAGCAGCAGCAGCAGGGAGGCGAAGACCACCAGGATCTTCGGCACGAAGACCAGGGTCATCTCCTGGAGCTGGGTCAGCGCCTGGAACAGGGCGATGGTCAGACCGACCGCCAGCGCGATCAGCATGACCGGCAGGGACATGGTCAGCAGCACCAGGACCGCCTCGCGGGAGACGTCGATCGCGTCGGCCTCGGTCATTTCCTTCCCCCCAACGCCGAATGCCCGGCAAATCCTGCCGGGTCGCTTTCTGCCGCCCTGTCGCTCCGGATGGCCGCGCAAGCCGCGGCGGCCACCTCAGATCGGCATGCGGATGATCTCCTGATAGGCTGAGACAAGCTTGTCCCTCAGAGCGGTCACGGTCTGGAGGGTCAGTTCCGCATCGTTCACGGCGGCCACGACTTCGGTCAGGTCCGCCGTGCCGGCGATCCCCGCCTTCGACAGGGTCTCACCCTTGTACATCGTGTCGATCGAGGTCTCGGCCGCGTCCTGGACGAAGCTGGCGAAGTCCTTGCCGGCGACAGGCTTGTCCGCGGCGCCGCCGCCCACTCCGGGAACGGGCGGCGTGATGTCTCCGATACGTGTCACCATGACGGTACCTCCATGGGTGCCATTCTACGCGATGGGTCCGTCCGGCGAAACAGCGCCGTCGGGGATTTGTCCGCGCCGGTCAGCGCAGCAGTTCGATGGTGCGCTGGATCATCGCCTTGGAGCTGTCGATCACGCTCAGGTTGGCCTCGTAGCCGCGCTGGGCCTCCTTCATGTCGGTCAGTTCGATCAGCGAGTTGACGTTCGGCTTCTTCACATAGCCGTTCTCGTCCGCCAGCGGATGGTAGGGCTCGTAGGCGAGGTCGAAATCGCTCATGTCGCGGCCGATCTTCTTCACCGACACCAGATCCGCGTTGAGGGTGCGGTCGAGCTGGTCCTGGAAGGTGATGGTCTTGCGGCGATAGGGGTCGTCGCCCGGCTTGTTGCCCATCGAATCGGCGTTGGCGACGTTCTCGGCCACGACCCGCAGGCGCGTGCCCTGGGCCTTCATGCCGGAAGCGGAAATCTTGATGGCGTTGATCAGTTCCATGGGTCCGTCCTCTCCGCTTACCGGCCGGTCTGACCGATGGCCGTCCGAAGCATCATCATGTTCTTGTGATAGATGTTCGAGGCGAGCTGGTAGTTCATCTGGGTGTCGGAGACCTTCATCATCTGCTCTTCGAGCGCGATGCCGTTCTCGTTCGGGTTCGTCTCGTAGACGTCGCGGGCCCGCAGTTCCTCGACCCGGATATCCGGCTTGCGCACGGTGCCCTGGAGGTGGGTGCCGCTGGTCGCCTGCATCCGGACCGGCTGGATGTCGCGCAGCTCGCGCTCGAAGCTGAGCTGCCGCAGATCCTTGGCCCGGTAGTTCGGGGTGTCGGCGTTGGCGATGTTCTGGGCGAGAACGGTCTGGCGGTCGCCCAGCCAGTCCATCTTCTGACGAGCCATCCGAAACAGGCTCATATCCGACATCTGCATCTCTCTTCCCCTTCTGAGCGATCTCGATGGATCTGCTTCTTTCGGTTCCGCGAAGAGATAAGCAAGCCGCGTGCCAGTTTTATCGCTCGGGCCGGATGCGGGAGGCCGGCGGGATCGGTATACTGACCCCATGACACGGCGATCCCCCCCATCGGCCAGTTCGCACGGCAAGGCGCCGGAGCGGCAGATCGCGATCGCGCTCAGCCACGACATCGACAGCGGCACGGCGCCGACCGTCGTGGCCAAGGGCTATGGCGAGATGGCCGAGAAGATCCTCGACCTCGCCTTCAACAACAACGTGAAGGTGCGCACGGACCCGGATCTCGCCCAGATCCTCGAGGTGGTCGAGGTCGATTGCGAGATTCCGCTGGAGGCCTTCGCTGCCGTCGCGGAGATCCTGACCTATGTCTATCGGGCGAACGATCAACTGAAGATGGGCACGCCACGCGATGACTGACGATCCGTCGGCCTCCCCCGAGCTGAAGGCGGAGATCGCCGCCGTCGCCGCCCAGATCGACGATCTGGCGGCTGGCACCGCCGACCGCGCCGAGCTGGAGCAGCGGGTCTCACGGCTCTGCGACGCGGTGCTGGCCCGCCCGGCCGCGGAGGCCAAGGCCCTGCTGCCGGTCCTGGAACAGCTCATCGCCCGGCTCGACGACGCCGCCGCCGCGATCCAGCAGCGCGGCGAGAGCGGCGATTCGGCGTCCCCCGCCCGCTCCGCCCGGGCCGCCGCCGCCGCCTATGGCGCCGGACAGAACCGCCGACGGCGTGGCTTCTGATCTCACCCCGCCGCGCCGCGGCCCTGCAGCCTTGGCACGGCCCGAGCCGCAGCCGACAATGCGCCATGGGTCTGTTCGACTACATCCGCTTCATCCTGGCCTTCGGCTTTGTTCTTGGGCTGATCGGCATATGCTATTGGCTGGTGCGGCGATACGCGGTGGAACGCTTCGGGCTGGCAATGAATGTCGGCAAGACGCCCCGCCTGCGCATCGTCGAGAACCGCGTGCTCGACGGACGGCGGCGGCTGGTTCTGGTGCGGCGTGACGATGTGGAGCATCTGTTGGTGATCGGCGGAGAAAGCGACATGGTCGTGGAGAGCGGCATCCCCGCCCCGCCCCTTCCCGCGCCGCCGCTGCCGGCGCCCCGGGGCGCCCGCGATGTCGACGGCGAGGAGACCGCGCGATGACCCGGCGTCGGCTGCTCGTCCATCTGTCGGTCCTGTCCGCCCTCGGCGGTCTGCTCTACGCCGCGCCGGCCCTCGCCCAGTCGCTGACCCTGGACGTGGGCGAGCCCGGCGGGTCCACCACCGCGCGGATCATCCAGCTCGTCGCCCTGGTCACGGTGCTGTCCCTGGCGCCGGGCATCCTGATGATGGTGACGTCCTTCACCCGCATCATCGTGGTGTTCTCGCTGCTGCGCTCGGCCCTGGGTACCCAGCAGGCGCCGCCGAACATCGTCGCCATCAGCCTGGCGCTGTTCATGACGGCCTTCATCATGGCCGACACCTTCCAGACGGCCTGGCAGAACGGCGTGCGGCCGCTGATCGAGGAGCAGATCGACGAGGAGGAGGCGTTCCGCGAGACCACCGCCCCGTTCCGGGTCTTCATGCTGGCCCAGGTGCGCGAGAAGGACCTGCAGCTCTTCGAGGACATCGCCGAGGTCGGCCCGGCCGAGACCGGGCTGAACGCGCCGCTGCAGGTGCTGGTCCCGGCCTTCATGATCAGCGAGCTGCGCCGCGCCTTCGAGATCGGCTTCCTGCTCTATCTGCCCTTCGTGATCATCGACATGGTGATCGCCTCGGTGCTGATGTCCATGGGCATGATGATGGTGCCGCCGGTGACGATCTCGCTGCCCTTCAAGCTGATCTTCTTCGTGCTGGTCGACGGCTGGTACATGGTCGCCGGCACCCTGGTCCGCAGCTTCGCGACGTAGGGACGGGTCGCCCCCCCACCAACGCCCCACCCGTCTCCCCGGCCTCGCGCCGGGGCCCAGGGCAGGTGCGGCTGCGGCTCCGAACCAGCTCGGACAAGCTCCGGCAAGCGTCCCCCTCGGTCCCGGCGCAAGGCCGGGAAGACGATTGGGGATGATGAGTATGAGGCCCGCCCGCCACCTTGCCCCTCCGCCGTTTCCCCGGCTTCGCGCCGGGGCCCAGAGCAGGTGCGGCTGTGGCTGCGAACCAGCTCGGACAGGCTCCGGCAAGCGTCCCCCTCGGTCCCGGCGCAGGGCCGGGAAGACGAAGAACGACGGAACCGTCGCCTCAGTTCGTCGCGCTGAGCGGGCCCTGTTTCAGCTTGTCGCGGTAGCTCGACAGGAAGGCCTGGAACCGGCCGATCTCCTCGAACCGCTCCGACAGCCGCAGGAACTCGTCCGGACCGCTGTCGGTGTTGTTGGTGATCAGGCGGAAGGCCTCGCGGAACGGGGTGTCGTCCATCTGCGTGCCATAGATCTGCCGCAGCCGGTTCAGCCCGTTGTCGTTGTCGCTGAGCGCCAGCGAGACCGCCCAGTTCACGATGTAGTTGGCCTGTTCCGGCGTCAGCCGCCGGCCGTCGCGGCCCGCGTCGCCGACCAGGCTGCGGAAGGTCTTGGCCGCCTCCACCCATTCCTGGGTGCGCCAGTAGATGTCGGCCCGCAGCAGGTCGGCCTCCCGGCTGTCGTCATCGGTCAGCAGCTTCAGCGCGCCCTGTGCGTCGCCCAGATCGAAAATCGCCCGGGCGCGCAGCCGGCGGCGCTCGGCCGCCAGATCCTGCCGCAGTCCCGGGGCGACGCTCTCGTCCAGGGCGGCGATGGCGCTTTCCGGCTGGCGGTCGAGCAGCAGGATCAGGGCCAGACGGGCGCCGACCCGGGCCTTCTCGGTGCCCTGGAGGCGGAACTTCACCTGGCGGTCGAGCAGGCGGGCCGCCCGGTCGAGCAGGTCGACCTTGACCAGCCGGTCGGCCAGCGCCTCGATGATCTTGTCGCCGGCGGCGCCGACGGGCGTGAGCTCGCGGAACTCGTCATACAGGGCCAGCGCCTGGAGCGGGGTCATCGCCTCGGCGACGCCGCTGGTGAAGATATCGCTGAACGCCTCCGTCAGCTCGAAGGCCAGATCGCGGGATTCCGGATTGTCCGGGAAGAAGGTCACCGCCTGCCGCAGGGCGGCCAGCCCCTCCTCGAACTCGTTCTCCTCCAGCCGCAGCCGGCCCAGGTCGCGCAGCAGTTCGAACTCGACCCGGTCGCCGCGCCAGGCATAGCGCAGTTCGTCCAGGCGGTCGGCCGCCTGCTTCGGGGTGATGCGCCCGTCCTCCAGCCGGTGCTGGATCAGCGCCCGTTCCGAGCGGACCCGCGCCCAGCGGTCCTCGCCCTCGGCGAGCCGGTTCCAGATATCCAGGGCCGCCTCGGTATCCCCGAAGGCATAGAGCACCCGGCCGCGCAGGAAATCGAGCCGTGCGCGCTCGCCCGGGGTGGGGTCGCCCTCGGAGATCACGTCCAGGAAGGCGCCGGCCCCGCGATAGTCGCCGGCCCGGATCGCCGCTTCGGCGGCCTGCATGGCGAGTTCGGTGGTGTAGTTGCGCGGATAGCCGCCGGGGATCTCGCCGGCGCGGGCGATATGCTCGACCGCCTCGTCCCATTTGCCCTGACCGGCCGTCGCCGCCCCGCGCCAGAGTTCGGCTTCGGAAAAGCCGTTGAGGGCCGGGTCGTCGAGATACTCCTCCGCCTCGGCGTTACGGCCGAGCATGAAGCTGGCCGCGCCGCGCAGGGCCTTCACGTCCGGCCGGTTCGCCAGATCCTCGTCGGACTGGGCGATGGTGCGCAGCAGGCCGATGGCCTCCGCCGCCAGCCCGCGGGCGAAATAGAACTGGGCCAGCTCCAACCGCGGCCCGTTACGGGAAATGCTGGTCGCCTCGGAGATGCGGAGCTGCAGCGCCTGGCGCCGTTCCAGGAACTCCGCATCCGAGCCGAGCCGCCAGTTCGCCATGTCGAAGATCCGGCCCGGCGGCAGCCCGGCGGTCAGCCCCTCGAACCGCCCGCCGGTATAGACGTCGTCGACCGAGCGCGGCGCCGGGCCGGACAGCACCATGCCCTCCTCGCGGGTGATGGCGATGCCGTCGGGCAGAACCCGGATCGCGATGTCCTGGCGGTTCGGCCGCACCACCACGCCCTGGAGCGATGCCAGGATCTCCATGTCCGGATAGCGCCGGTTGCCGTCGATGCCGCGGGACAGCGGCGTGATCGGGATCAGGAACAGGCTGTCGCCCACCTCCGGGTCGTTGACGACCATCGGGTCGCCCACCCCCTCGACCGGGATGAACAGGCGGGGGCCCTGGGGGCTCACCATCTGGGCGTCGACCCGCAGCGGCACGTCCGGCCGGGAGAGCTGCGGCTGGAGGTCCAGAACCCAGGCGGTTCCGTCGCGCCAGACCCGGGGATTCACGCCTTGGACCACCGGAATGCGCGCCACCGACCCGGTGGAGGCGGGGACCTGCTCGGGCTGGCCGACGATCTCGTTGGACAGGCCCGCGAGCTGGCTCGTGTCGAACGTGGCCGCCCGGTCGAACCCGACCCAGACATAGCCGGCGCGCGGGAACACCACGGCCGCCGTCTCCTCGGTGAAGGCGAAGCGCAGGGAGATGGCATCGGCGTTGTTCAGCCGGGTGATCGCCAGCGGCGGCCCGGTGATCGGCGCGACGGCCTCGCCCGGAGCCGCATCGAGCCGGGTGGCGTCGTCCAGGCTCGACTCGCCCTCGCCCTGGGCGGCCGGCACGCTGGAGCGCACATCGGGGAGCTGGGTGACCGAGGCCGTCGGATCGCTCCGTGCGGACCCGGGAGGCGGCGGCGCGGTCTGGCTGCGCGCGTTGTTCTGGGCCGTGACCTCGGGCGTCGCAGGGACCGGTGCCGCGTCCGGGGCCGGTGCCTGACCGGTGCCCGGGCTCGGGGCCTGCACGCGGGCGGCAGGCACACCGTCCGCCGCGGGCTGAGGCGCGGCCGGCGGTGTCTGGGGTGCGGCAGTCGCCGCCGGGGCCTCGGCCTGTGCCGGAGCCGGCGCGGGCTGGGCGCCGGCGACGGGCACCGTCGTGCCGCTGGTATCGCGCAGCACGTCCACGACGACCTTGGGACCGGAGCGGAAGGCGTTGACCGAGCGGCCCTCGGGCACCGGCACGGTCACCGCCACCCCCGTGCCCGACGGCGTACTGGAGAACCCGCGCAGTGCTTCGGGCAGGCGGCGGCGGACCGCGGCGTCGTCGATCCGGGCAGGCCGGGCGAACAGGATCCGGGCCGCCCCGGCGGCGGGCTCGACCTCGAAGTCCACCGGCGCCGGCCAGTCGAAGACGATCCGGTCGTAGTTGTTATGCCGGCCGGTGCGCACGGGAAGCTCCGGTCCGGCGGGCACGGCGGGGGTGCCCTCGGCCGGCGGCGCGGCCGGTGCGGCCTGGGCCGGGGGCGGCGTGGCGGCAGCCGGCGGCGGCGCGGCGGCCTGAGCCGGGGGCGGGGTCGGTTGGGGAGCAGCCTGCTGCGCCGGGGCGGGAGCCGGTTGCGGGGCCGCCGGTTGCCCGGGGGCCGGTTGCGCGGGCGCCGCCAGGGGGGCCGGCGCGCTGGTCCGGTCGGACAGGTCGATGACGATCCGGTTGCCGTCCCTGGTGGTGCGCAGCCGGTGATTGCCGGTCAGCTCGATGACCGCGCTGCGGCCGTCGCTGCCGATCCGGCCGCCGGAGATGAACCGGCCGAGGCCGCTCGCCGCCGCCGCCACGTCCCCCTCGATCGGCTGAGAGAAGCGGATGACCAGGGAATCGCCGAACCGCTCGGCGGAATAGTCGACCGAGCGGGGCCAGTCGAAGACCAGCCTTTCCGAACTCTCGGTGCTGCCGCCGCTGACCTGCACGGGGACGGCCCCGGCCGGACCGGACGCCGCCAGGACCAGCACGGCGAGCAGCAGCGCTATTCGGCAGAGCGCGCGGGTCATGGGGCGCGCTCCGGGAAGATCACAACATCGACCCGCCGCGCCAGCTCGAAGCGGCGCTCCATGTCCAGGGTCGGCGCCACCTCGCTGAACCGGCTGTCGCCCCGGCCCTCCACCGTCGGCTGGCGCGGGTAGCCGGTCTGCATCAGCCGTGCGGCGACCGCGTCGGCCCGGGCCAGGGACAGCTCCCAGTTGGTCGCGTAGCGTCCGCTGCCGGTCATCGGCTGCGGGTCGGCATAGCCGACCACGTCGATCCGGTTCGGCAGGGTGGACAGGGCGCTCGACAGAACGCCGACGGCCACCCGCGCCTCGCGGGTCAGCTCAGCCCCGCCGACCGGGAACAACAGGTCGGCCGGCAGGGCGATCACGAGCTGCTCACCGGCCTGGGCGATCTTCGCCTGGTTCAGAACCGGGTCGGCGGACATCTTGGCGTCCAGCACCGGCTCCAGATAGCCCAGCGAGAAGCCGCGCCGCGTGCGTTCGGCCGATACGCTGAGCTCGACGGGCGGCGTCTGATCGACCGCCGAGACCTCCCGGCCGAGCACAAGGGCGATCGCCCCGGCCGCCTTCTCGAAGCTCGGCGTGTCGATATTGGTCATCGCGAAGCGCAGCACGAAGAACGCCAGCATCAGGGACACGAGGTCCACCAGCGTGACCATCCAGCTCGCACCGCCGCCATATTTGCGGCCGGCCCGGCGACCGAGCTTGCGTTCGCCCCGGCTCACGGTGGTGCGGGCATGGGAAAGCTGAACCGTCACGACCCGCCATCTCCCAGCTCGGGGCCGCTGGAACCGGCCGGACGGGTGCGGAAGATCAGCCGGACGTTCTCCGGGTCGGCGGGCTCGAGCCCGGCGGACAGCACCGCGGGATCGACCTCGTGATCGACGAAGGTCCGCACCGTCTCGCTCGCGCGGAAGATCAGCTCGTCACGCTCCGGCTGCGGCGTCGTGTCCGTCACGCCGTAGAGGATATGCAGGTCGAGGACGCTGCCGGCGGGCGGGCTGTTCAGGATCGGCGCCAGCCGTCCGGCCAGCCGCTCCATCACCGGGGTGATGCCACCGGCCGCCGGCGCGTAGACCTGGCGGGCGGGGATCGACACGAAGATCGGATTGCCGCTCGCCTCGACCTCCACCACCACCGCCGGCAGGACCTCGCGGAACACGGTGCCGAGGGCGGAACGGACGGACTCGCCGATCACCTGACCGGGATCGGCGTCCAAAAGGTCGTCGGCGATGTCGTTGCGGACGGCGGAAGGAAAGGCGCGCTTCACGCTCTCCATCACTCGGTCGCTGCGGCCCTGCTCGACCGTGGACATGGCATTGAGGAGGATGAAGAACGCCAGCAGCAACAGAAATAAACTGAGGAACAGCGGCTGGCTGCTTCCCTTGTCGGGTTCCCGTCGCTCTGCCCGGCTGAATGTCATTCGCGCCTAATCGAGGTTATCGAACAGCGCGTCGACCTCCGCTTGGCTCGTGGCCGCTCCCGGCATTTGGGGACCGTTGAGCAACCCGCTCTCCGAAGCCGACCCGTCTTCTCGTTTTTCCTCTATTTCCCGCGCTTTGTCACGTTTTGTTTCGAGCGCAGATGCAGTGGCGCCGTCGAGAAGCGTGACGGCCTCGCGGATCGCACTCAGGCGCTGGCCGACAATGTCGCGCATGGCGGAGGCTTCGAAGATCGATCCGGTGGCCGCGGCGATCGCATCGCCGACGGCACCGCCGGCGCTTTCGCCGGTGTCCATCAGCAGCTCCGCCGCCTCCAGCACCCGGTCGAACGCGTCCTGCAGCTCGCCATCGGCGGCCGCAATCTCCGACAGGGCGCGGGCAGCCGCGCCGTCGGCTGTTACGCCGGACTTCACCCCACCCCGCCCGCGCGCATGCTCAGAACTCGCCGATGACCGCAGTCATCTTGGTCTTGAGGGTGGCGGCGTTGAACGGCTTGACAATGTAGTTGTTCACGCCGGCCTTCTTGGCGGCGATGACGTTCTCGGTCTTGCTCTCGGCGGTGACCATGATGAACGGGATCGACTTCAGCTTGGCATCGGTGCGCACTTCCTTGAGGAGCTGGAGGCCCGTCATCGGCTCCATGTTCCAGTCGGAAATGACCAGGCCGAAATCGCCGCGGCGCAGCTTCTGCAGGGCGGTCGCGCCGTCGGACGCCTCGTCCACATTCGCGAAGCCGAGCTGACGCAGCAGGTTCCGGATGATTCTCAACATCGTCTTGTAGTCGTCGACGATGAGAATCGCCATGTTCATGTCAACCGCCATATCCCGTCTCCTCAAGTCACTGATGCCCGCCCCGGGCCCCGCGGGCCCCGCCGAAGTGCGCACAACGTATGCCAGGGGGGTTAAAACGTTGTAAACGAGATTAGTAACGGTGCTGCCGTAATTTACGGGCCGTCACCTGTCAAGGTAGCAGTTCCAGGCCTGCGCTCGCCCTATCAGTTGATATCCGGCATCTTCCGGCGCTCGGCGATCCGCGTCGTCACCTCTTTCGCCCGCTCCGGCGTCATTTCGGCAAGGACCGGCGCGGTCTTCGACGCCTTCATCCGCTCGATCACCTGCAGCAGCACGTCCATGTCCAGAGCGTCGAAGATCTTCGCCGCGTCCTTGGCCTTCATGGTCTCGTAGATTTTCACAAGACTCGCGAGCTGTTCTTCTTCCTGCTCGTCGTATTTGCGGATGAGGTCTTCGATCTCCGCCTTGATGCCGTTCAACTCGCCGATCTTCTGGTCGATCCGGTGTTCGGCGGCCGCGAGAAGCCCCTCGCGCTGGACCAGGGTGCGCTCGCGCTCCTCCAGTTCCTGGCGCCGGTCGGCCAAGCTCTGCAGCAGTTCGATCTGCGACTTGCCCAGGTTGAACGGATCGACCTTCTCGCCGGAGGTGGTCGAGTCGGCCTGGGCGAGCTGCATCAACGGCATCGACGCCGCGGGGGCATCAGACTTCATGACGGTGCCGTCCGACACCGGTTGAGGTTCGGGCTGCTCCGCGTCGGCGGCGACGGCCACCGCGCCGAAGGTGACGGCCTGAACGAAGCTGTCCCGGCGTTCCCACAGGTCGGCAACCTTGACCGACAGCACCAGGGCGGCCACGAAGGCCGTCAGCGGCAAAATCCGCAGGGCGGTGGCGCCGCGCTTCTTCGCCTTGGCCGGTTTCGCCGCTTTGCCGGGCTTTCCGCCGGCCGGCTGCTGCTGGCTGTTCTGCTGCTGGGCCGCGCGCATGGCCGCCGCGGCCGCCCTGCCCCGGGCCAAGCGTTCGGCGTTCGGGGTGGCCGGATGGGAGGCGACGGGCGCGAAGCTGCGGCCGGCTGCGGTGTCGTCATCCTGCGGGGGCGCAGCGGCCCGGCGTCCAAGTCGATCGTAACTCATCTCAGCGCACGTTCCTCAAAGCGTTCATCAGGTCACGCTCGGCCTGGGAGCGCGCACCGTCCTCGCCGCCGCTCTCCGGCTGCGGGGCGGCGGCGGGTGCCGCGCGCCGTGCCGGCTTGCGGGCCGGCGCCTGGGGCGCGGCCGGTTCTTCCCGCGCCTTGCCGCTGGTGGTACCGGCGAGGCGCTCGGCCGATCCGTCGGCCCGTTCGATCAGGAACAGCAACTCGTCCCTGAGCGCCTGGGCCTTCATCATCGGGTCGTTCAGCAGGGCCTGCGCCTGCTCTGCGGTCTGGCGGATGCCCTTCAGGCTGGCATCGGCCTTGGCCGTCGCCTGGTTCATCCGTTCCAGGAAGGTTTCCAGACCCTCCTTTTCGGATCTGAGCATCGCGAGCCGCCGATGCAAGACCATGGCGTAAATGATCGTCGCCAGGAGCAGGATGATCAGGAGCACATCGAGGATCAGCGCCAAGTTCATCTACGCTCCCTCACCCGATTTTCCTGTCATCTCTTGCCCGTCCTCTCGCCGCCCAGCCCCAATGCCGCCCTGCCCGATGCGGCCCTGTCGGCCGTCACATCTTGCGCAGGCGGTGGCTGATCCGCACGGCGATGTTGCCGCCCTTGCGCCCCATCTTACCATTGAACAGGGAAACGTTCCCGCATCGCATGTCGATGGTCGAATTCGGCATGGCATTCAGCAGGATGCGGCTGCCCGGCTTCAGGTTCAGCACGTCGTTCAGCGGCATCACGACCTCGTCCAGCACCGCGTCCAGCTCGACATCGGTGTTCCAGAGCTCATTCGCCAAGTGGGTTTCCCAGATCGAGTCACGGCCGAACTTCTCGCCCATGAACATCTGCAGCAGCAGCTCGCGCACCGGCTCCAGGGTCGCGTAGGGCAGCATCAGCTCCAGGCGGCCGCCGCGATCCTCCATGTCGATGCGCAGGCGGGCCAGCACGGCCGCGTTGGCGGGGCGGGCGATGGTGGCGAAGCGCGGGTTGGTCTCCAGCCGGTCGAAGCGGAAGGTCACCGGGCTCAGCGGGTCGAAGGCGGCCGACAGGTCGCTCAGCACCACGTTGACCATGCGCTCCACCAGGTTGCGCTCGATCGTGGTGTAGGGCCGGCCCTCGATACGCATCGCCGCCGTACCGCGCCGTCCGCCGAGCAGCACGTCGACGATCGAGTAGATCAGCGCGCTGTCCACCACCAGCAGGCCGTAGTTGTCCCATTCCTCGGCCTTGAACACCGAGAGCATGGCCGGCAGCGGGATGGAGTTCAGGTAGTCGCCGAACCGGATGGAAGTGATGTTGTCGAGCGAGACCTCGACGTTGTCGGAGGTGAAGTTACGCAGGCTGGTCGACATCATCCGCACGAGGCGGTCGAACACGACCTCGAGCATCGGCAGACGTTCGTAGGAAACGAGTGCCGAGTTGACGATGGCATGGATGCCGGAGGTATCGCTCTCGCCGCTCGAGGTCTCGTCGAACCCCAGCAGGCTGTCGATCTCGTCCTGGTTTAGGACACGCGCCGCACCGACGTCCTCGTCCTCGTCATCTCCCATCGCCTCCCATTCGGCGGCGAGATCGTCATCGGTTGCCATCAGCCCAGCCTCATCTCTTTCCGGCTCGTCTGCCTCTGCGCCGACCCGTCGGGCCGGACCTGCGCTCCGCCCTACTGGACAAGCATTTCCTTAAACAGCACGTCGCGCACCCGGACCGGCCGGGCGGCAAGATTGACCCGCCTCAGCAACTCCTCGCGCAGCCGGTACATGCCGGCCGATCCGTTCAGGTCGTCGACCCGCAACTCGCGAAGATAGACCTGGAAGTTGTCCACGATGCGGGGCAGCACCTCGTTGATCCGGTCGGTGTCCTGCGGGCCTTCCAGCTCAAGCGCGATCTTGATCTTGAGGAAGGTCGACTTCCGGCCGTTGGTGTTCAGGTTCACGATCAGGTCCGGCACCTCGAAGAAGAAGGCGCGGCTCGCCTGGGGCGGCGGCGCGGCCGCGGGTGCAGCCTCGCCTTCCGTCGCCTCGGCCGGCGGCGGCTCGCTGCCGCCGAACAGCCCCAGCATGAAGGCGGCGCCGACGCCGCCTCCGACGAGGAACAGCACGATGACGGCGGCAAAGATGATCAGCCGCTTGCCACTGACGCGCTTCTTCTCCGGCCCCTCGCCGGCACCATCCATTTCGTCGAGGGCTTCATCAGCCATCAGACACTCCCTCGGGCCGGGTTGTCGGGCCCTGGTCCTTGCCGATCCCGCCGGCACGCGCCGCGGGGCGACCGGCACATCCTGCCGCGGCACATTCCGTGTCGCGACACCGCCGGTCCGACCGGCCTATGCAATCGCAATGCCGACTCACCCGATTCTACAGAAATGGGGCCGTTGGTAAAAGGGCAGTGCGTCCCGGCGCTTCGCCGCTCCGATCCGCGGTCCGGGCGACCGCCATCCGGACTTGGCACGAAGCCTGCATATCCCTCTCCGAGACCGCGGGCAGGACCCGACGGCGAGCAGACAAGAGCCCGAAACGGGCCTGCGAACGCAAGGAGAGAGTGATGGAGAACTCGATCTATATCGGCCTGTCGCGCCAAGCGGCCCTGCGCCGGCAGATGAGCCAGGTCGCGAACAATATCGCGAACATGAACACGACCGGCTTCAAGCGCGAGCTGATGATCTATCAGGCCTACGAGAACAAGATCCCGTTCGCCCAGACCAACGATTTCGTGATCGACAAGGGCACGGCGACCGACTTCCAGCCCGGCCCGATGCGCAAGACCGGCAACACCTTCGATCTGGCGATCGACGGCCCGGGCTACTTCCAGGTCGATGACGGCACCGGCACCTACTACACCCGAAACGGCACCTTCGCCCTGGACGAATTCAACCAGCTCGTCACCAACCAGGGCCATCTCGTCCTGAATGCCGGCGGCGAGCCGATCTTCGTGCCGCGCTCCGACGAGAAGATCACCATCGAGACCGACGGAACCGTGAAGCTGGGCGACGAGGTCTACGGCCGCATCGCCGTGGTCGAGTTCGACAATCCGGTCGGCCTGCGGAAGGTGCGGGACACCCTGTTCGAGACTGAGGAGCTGCCGCGCCCTGCCGACAACAGCGAAGTGCAGCAGGGCCTGATCGAGGCCTCGAACGTGAACCCGATCGCCGAGCTGACCACCATGATCGAGGTCAGCCGCATGTACGAGGCGGTCAAGAACCTGATTTCGACCGAAAGCGACCGCGAAAAGGAAGCTGTCCAGCGGTTGGCACGGCCTGTGCAAGGCAGCGCTTGATCGAATTGACGGGTGACCGGCCGCGTTGAGCCTCCGCCCAGAGCAGACGAGACAGGACCCGACGCGGTCATCCAGGGAGTAGAGTTATGCAGTCGCTGAACATCGCCGCCACCGGCATGAACGCCCAGCAGATGAACGTCGAGGTCATCTCGAACAACATCTCGAACATGAACACCACCGGCTTCAAGCGCCAGCGCGTGGAGTTCCAGGACCTGATCTACCAGGACCAGCGCCGGGTGGGTACGACGTCCTCGGACGCCGGTACGGTGGTCCCGTCCGGCATTCAGCTCGGCCTCGGCGTGAAGACCGCGGCGACCTATCGGGTGAACGAGCAGGGCGCGCTGATCCTCACGGACAACCAGTTCGACGTGTCCATCCGCGGCGAGGGCTACTTCCAGATCACCATGCCGAACGGCAACACCGCCTATACCCGGGCCGGCTCGTTCCAGCTCGACCAGAACGGCAGCCTGGTGACGCCCGACGGCTATACCGTCCAGCCGGGCATCACCATTCCGGCTGACGCCCTGAACGTGACGATCAACGAATCCGGTCAGGTCTTCGCCCAGATCGATGGCCAGGTCGACGAGCAGAATGTCGGACAGATCCAGCTCGCGATCTTCCAGAACCCGGCCGGTCTCGAAAACATCGGCGGCAACCTGCTGCTCGAGACCGCCGCCTCCGGCGCTCCGAGCGGCGGTGCCCCGGGTGCCGCCGGCTTCGGCCGCCTGCAGCAGGGCTTCCTGGAATCCTCGAACGTCGATCCGGTGCAGGAGATCACCAACCTGATCACCGCCCAGCGCGCCTACGAGCTGAACTCCAAGGTCATCGAGACCTCCGACCAGATGATGTCGACGGTCAACAACGTCCGCTAACGCCATCTGACGCCCCTCTTTGAGCATGCGGTCCCCGCGCGGCGGGGACCGGGACGACGGGAGAACCCCCATGATCCGGATGCGACACGCCCTCACCCACCTGACCCTCGCCGCCGCCCTCGCGGCCGGCCTCGGCGCCGGCCTGCCGGCGACCGGCTTCGCGGCGAACGGCCAGACGACCGGGCAGACCTTGCAGGCTGGGCAGAACCTGCCGCTGATCCTGAAGGACCAGATCACCCTGGATCATCCGGACCTGATGCTCTCCGACGTCTTCGCCAACCTGCCCGAAGGTCTCGACCAGCGGATCGCCGAGGCTCCGGCCCCGGGCGAGCGCATGGTGCTGGGCGCCCGGCAGATCTGGCAGTACGCCCAGGCCTTCGGCCTGAACTGGCGGCCGGAGCGCTCCAAGATCGCGGTCGTGGTGACCCGGTCCAGCCTGGAAGTGCCGATGGAGCTGATCTCCGACACCATCGCCCAGCGCCTGGCCGCCGAGTATGTGGAGGACCAGTTCGATCTCGACCTGTTCGGCCGTTCCTCGAACATGTTCATCGCCGCCAATGAAGGCATGCAGCTCGAGGTCCACGCGCTCAGCTACGACCCGCGCAGCAAGCGCTTCGACGCGACGATCAGCGCCAATGGCGGCCGGATGACCCAGATGAGCGGCAAGGTCATCGCCATGGTGGAGGTTCCGATGCTCCGCCGGCACGTCATGCCGGGTCAGGTCATCACCGAGGACCTGATCACCTGGGAGCGGGTTGCCGCCCGCCGGGCCAGCGTGACCACGGTCACCCAGCGCGACGACATCGTCGGCCAGACCGCCCGTCGGCCGCTGACCGCCGGCGTGCCGGTCCGCCTCACCGACCTGAAGCCGAACCTGCTGGTCACCAAGGGCGACCTGATCACCCTGACCGTCCGCACCGGCTCGATGACCCTCACCGCCCGCGGCAAGGCGCTGGAATCCGGCACCCGCGATGCGGTGATCCGGGTGACCAACGTGCAGAGCCAGAAGGTCGTCGAGGCCCGGGTGATCGGCCCGGACACCGCGATCGTCGAGCCCGCCTCGCTGAACAATCTGGCCGCGCTGAACGGCTGAGCCGGGCGCGCCGCCGCCTTCGGCCGTGTTTGGCACGGCTCTTGATACACGGGTGCAGAAGCGCCTTTTGGAGGATGAAGAAATGACCCGCCTGTCCTCGCTCATCCGGTTTCGTCGGCTGCTCGGCATCGCCGCCGCCGCGGTCCTGCTGTCCGGCTGCAACGCGATCGACCGCCTGTCCAACCTGGGCCAGGCGCCGGAGATGTCCCGGATCCAGGACCCGACCCAGTCGCCGGGCTACCAGCCGATCAGCATGCCGATGCCGGCGCCGGTAGTGGCGACCCGTCAGGCGAACTCGCTGTGGCAGGAAGGCAGCCGGGCGTTCTTCAAGGACCAGCGCGCCAGCGATATCGGCGACATCATCACCGTGGTCGTCCAGATAAACGACGAGGCGGCGGTCACCAACACCACGACCCGGACCCGCGCCAACAGCGAAGGGGCCAGCCTCGGCGGCCTGTTCGGCTACGAAGGTTCCCTCGGCCAGGTCTTCCCCGAGGCGGTGACCGGCGAGAACCTCGTCGATCTCGGCTCCAACTCCAGCAATGTGGGCAGCGGCGAGGTCGACCGCGAGGAAGAGATCAACATCCGCATCGCCGCGGTGATCACGCAGAAACTGCCGAACGGCAATCTTGTCCTCTACGGCCGGCAGGAAGTGCGCGTGAACTTCGAGGTGCGCGAGATCGTGGTGGGCGGCGTGATCCGCGCGGCCGACATCACCTCCAGCAACACCATCAGCTACGACCAGATGGCGGAAGCCCGCATCGCCTACGGCGGCCGCGGCCAGCTCACCGACGTCCAGCAGCCGCGCTACGGCAGCCAGGTCCTCGACATCATCATGCCGTTCTGAGGCCGACCCAGATCCGCCGGCGTCCCCGGACGCCGGCCCCGCAAAGCAGAAGGCCGCCCATTGGGCGGCCTTCGTCGTTCGTGCAGAGATCGGTGTCCGGCGTCAGTCGTCGCGGTGGGTCCGCTCCATGCGCTCGTGCCGCTCCTGGGCCTCCAGGCTCAGCGTCGCGATCGGCCGCGCCTCCAGCCGGCGCAGGCTTATCGGCTCGTCGGTCTCCTCGCAGTAGCCGTAGGTCCCGTCCTCGATCCGCTTCAGCGCCGCTTCGATCTTGCTGATCAGCTTGCGCTCGCGGTCGCGTGTCCGCAGCTCGATGGAATGCTCGGTCTCCAGCGAGGCCCGGTCCGCCATGTCCGGCTGCTGCAGGTTCTGTTCGGTCAGGTTGCTCAGGGTTTCGCCGGCCTCCTTCACGAGGTCGGCTTTCCAACGCAGCAGCTTTTGGCGGAAATATTCCAGCTGCTTCGGATTCATGAACTCCTCTTCATCCGACGGCTGATAGTCCGGCGGCAAGGTAACGCTCATCCGAAATCCTCCACGCGTCTGCGATCGCGGCCGGCGCCATGGGAGCGTCCGTCGAGCGGAACAACTCCTGCCGGAACCAGCAGATATCGCCGATGGCCGGTGCCTTTGCGCCGGTACCGCCGACAGCGACGCGCGTGGGGTTACACGCTTCGACCCAGTTTCGCAAGCTCGACTCGTGCACGCAGTTCGATGTCGTCGAGGATTTCGGAAAGGCGGGGATCGTCGATTTCCTCGCGCTGCTGGCGCGCGGCCGTCGCCAGGTCCTGAAGACGGTCGGTCGGGACCATCCCCATCAGCAGCCCGTCGCGGAGATCCTCCAGCCGGGACAGCATGAGCTCGGCCCGCTCCTTGGCCTTGCGCGCGTTGCCTTCGCGGTCGCCGACGGACTGCAGCGCGAAGACCGAGTCGACCGACGAGGTCGGCGCCGGCCCGCTCGCCCGCTCCGGCGCATCGGTCTCCGAGATCATGTCTGCGAAGGCCGAGCCGCTGGTCGACGACGACTTCTTGGTGCGCTTCGCCTGGGAAACGCCGCTGATCTTGGTGGGATCAACCTTCATGAGAAGCCTCAATTGCCGTGGCGGTCGCGACGCGGCGCTGGCCCATATCCTGCAATTCTTTCACCGTCAGAGCAAATGCAGGCGTCGCCGCCCCCTATCGGAGCGCAACGCAAGCGATACATTGCCTTATATCACGACCATGGCCGGCAGACGAACCGGCGACGTTCCGGGGCGAAACCGCCCGAACCGAGGATTGGCACGAAACTCGCATAGGACTTGGCGAGACCGGAGAACCCGGCAGAAACGGCATTCGAGCCAAGACGCGCGAAACGCGGGGACAGAGACGATGACGCTGACACGCTTCCTGAAGGGCATCGCGACCGGACTGACGGTCCTGGTTCTGACGGCCACCGCCGCCGGCGCCCAGACGCGAATCAAGGACATCGTCGATTTCGAGGGCGTGCGCGAGAACATGCTGATCGGCTACGGCCTCGTGGTCGGCCTGAACGGCACCGGCGACTCCCTGGGCTCGGCAATCTTTACCCGTGAGAGCCTGGTCGGCATGCTCGAGCGTCTCGGGGTCAACTCCCGCGACACCAGCCTGAGCACCGACAACGTGGCCGCCGTCATGGTCACCGCCACCCTGCCGGCCTTCTCCACCCAGGGCACGCGGATCGACGTCAGCATCTCGGCGATCGGCGATGCCGAGGACCTACTGGGCGGCACCCTGCTGGTGACGCCGCTGGTCGGCGCCGACGGCGAGGTCTATGCGGTCGCCCAGGGCCCGGTCGCCACCGGCGCCTTCTCCGCCCAGGGTGCCGCCGCCTCGGTGAGCCGCGGCGTGCCGACCGGCGGCCGGATCGCCAACGGCGCCATCGTCGAGCGCGAGATCGACTTCAAGCTGAACACGATGGAGACGGTACGCATCGCGCTGCGCAACCCGGACTTCACCACCTCGCGCCGCATCGCCCAGGCGATCAACGCCTTCGTCGGCGGCCCGATCGCCCAGTCCGTGGACAGCGGCACCGTGCGCATGCTCGTCCCGGACGCCTACCGCAACAACGCGGTCGCCCTGATCACCGATATCGAGCAGCTGCGCGTCACCCCGGACAACATCGCCAAGGTGGTGATCGACGAGCAGACCGGCGTCATCGTGATGGGCGAGAACGTCCGCATCAACACCGTCGCCATCGCCCAGGGCAACCTGACGATCCGCATCACCGAGACCCCGCAGGTGAGCCAGCCGCAGCCGTTCAGCCAGACCGGCGAGACGGTGGAGGTCCCGCGCACCCAGATCGAGATCGACGACGAGAGCGACAACCGCCTCACGGTGCTGCCGACCACGGTCACCCTGCAGGAACTGGTGGACGGCCTGAACGCCCTCGGCGTCGGCCCCCGCGACATGATCTCGATCCTGCAGGCCATCAAGGCGTCCGGCGCCCTGCAGGCCGAACTCGAAGTGCTCTGAGGGAGGACGGAACGATGACCGCCAACCTTTCCATGGCCAATCTGGGCGTCGGCGACCTGGCGATGACCCGCAGCCGCAGCGCCACCGCGAACACCGCGGCCGAGATCCAGGCCGCCGCCCGCGCCAAGGACAAGCAGGCCGTGCGCGCGACCGCCGAGAAGTTCGAGGCCCAGTTCCTGTCCCAGATGATGGGCCACATGTTCAAGGGCATCGCCAGCGACGGTGTCTTCGGCGGCGGGCATGCCGAGGAGACGTGGCGCGACTTCTACGTCGAAGAGATCACCAAGTCCTTTGCCGCCAAGGGCGGTATCGGCCTGGCCGACACCATTGAGAGACAGTTGCTGACGCTGCAGGAGGCCGTGTGATGGAGCCCCGTGAACTGATCCAGCATTTCGTGGAATCGATGACCCAACTGATGGCGCTGATGCGCCAAGAAACCGAGCTGGTCCGCAACAAGCAGTACGATCAGGTCGAGCGGATCCAGCGCCACAAGGTCAAGCTGAGCCAGGCCTTTGAGACCCACCAGCGGGCGATCAAGCAGAACCTGAGCGCGGTGGAGACCCTCTCCGCCGAGGAGCGATCCGAACTCCGCTCCCTGTACCAGGTGTTCCGCGAGACCCTGTCGGAGAACATGCTGGCCCTGAAAGCGGCCCAGGACGCGACCGACAAGATGGTCAACCTGATCATCAGCGGCGTGCGCAAGGCCCGCGGCCTGCCCGACACCGCCCCCGTTCAGACCGGCCGCAAGGCCGCGACCCGCCGGGGCTACGGCGCCTACGCAGCTGCCGGGGGTGCGGGCCAGCTCATGAGCCGCACCCTCTAACCCACGGTCGAATGCCGATACGATCCGGACGGCCCGGCAGAATCTGCCGGCCGGACCGGTGTGTCTTCGGAACCCTGGACCGGCTTAGAGTTCAGAGAGATAGCGGGCGTTATTCGGAGCCAGCTCCCGGACGCGGGAGCGTGAGGCTTCGGCAAGATCTGCCTCGCCCGACAGCGCGTGGATCCTCGCCATGGCGAAGTGGCCGTCGATGCTCTGCGGGTCGAGCTCGATGGAGCGAACCGCAGCCTTGCGGGCGGCATTCAGTTCCCCCTGCTCCGCCTTCAGCCAGGCGATCCCGCCCAGCAGGGCCGGGTCGTCGGGATTGCCGGCAAGGGCGGCCTCGAACTCGGTCATGGCTTCCGTGAAGCGCCCCAGCTGGCCCAGGCAGCTCGCGAGCTTGCCCCGGAAGGCGGTGACCTCGGGTGCCCGCTCGATGGCGGCGCGGAAACAATCCTCCGCCTGTTCCAGCTCGCCAAGATCCACGAAGGATTCGCCGAGCTGATAGAACGCATTGACGTTGTTCGGATTGACCTCGACCGCCTTGACCAGGAAGCCGACGCCATCGACGCCCTCACCCAGCTCGCGGCCGACCACGCCGCGCCAGACCAGGATTTCGGACGCCGACGGATCGATCTCGATCGCCCGGTCGAGGCAGGCCGCCGCACCGCGAAGATCGTCCAGTCCACGCAGGGTCAGCGCCTTGTTGAACTGGGCCTCGACATACTCGGGGTCCAGCTCGATCGCCTTGTCGAACTGGCGTCGGGCCTCTTCCAGATCGCCGAGCTTCAGATCGGCGGTGCCGATATGATTGGGGTAGGCCGCATTGGTCGGATCGATCTCCGCCGCAGCCTTCAGCAGCCCCTTGGCGCCCTCGAACTCCCCGCACTGGAGACATAGAAGACCGGCCAGGTGGAGCGCGCGCTCATGCTGGGGATCGGCGTTGAGAATCTCGACATAGAGATCGCGAGCCTGCTCGAACTCACCCGCCTCATGGTGACGGACGGCGGCGACGAGTTTCGGTTGCAGGTCTTCGTCAACGGTCATTCAGAGCTACTCCGCCACGGATGGATGCCGATTGCCGTCAACGTACCACATCTTGTCAAGCGGGAGCACGCGCACAAAGACAATCTCAGTTCTGGTCAAGAACCCGTGCCGGTAACTCAGGCCACGAGGTCGATGCTGGTCCGACCGGGGGGAGAGGCCGAAGGAATGGCCGGCTGCGCCGTCGGAGCAGCCGCAGATGAAGTGTCCGTCCCGCCGCCTGTCTCCGGCGACGGACTGCCGGACCCAGCCGGTTCCGTCGCTTCCTGCTCGCGCAGCGCCTCGGTCACCGGGCCACCGATGGTCGGCGGCGGCGGGCCCGCCTGCTGCTCGTCGCGCGGTTCCGGCTCGGGCAGCACGAAGGGTCGGGCCGATGGATCGCGGCGATAGCGCTCCACCACGGCTTCGGACGGGAACTGCCGGGTCACATCGCCGGATTCCGTATCGCGAACCTGGAAGATCACCGTGAGGGAGCGCGAATCGAAGGTCAGGAAGGGGCTGACATAGAACTGGCCGGAGGCGGTCGTCCGAACCGTATCGGCGGCGGAATTCTGCTCGGAGCCAGGGGCCGTGCCGACGCTCGACGCGCTGTTGGACGTAGAGGAAGAGGCGGACTCGCGAGCAACCGTCCGCGGCTCGCTAGCCGCGCCTGCCAATACGGTTGCACTGCGTATGTCCACGGGCTCCTCCATTCTGGAGCGATGCCATACTACCTACCAACCTAAATCATATAATACCGCGTTGCCGCGCTGCAACCCATTCGCCCGGAAGACCGCCAAGGAGAACCGTGGCGTTCGAAGACTTGCCTAAATGAACTTCGTAAGGCTCAGGTTCCGCAGGACGGCCGTGGTCTGGAACGACGCCTCAAGCTGCGCCTGCAGCGTCTGGAACTCGGCGACCGCTTCGTAAGGATCCACGTCCTCGATATTGCCGATCTGGGTCTCCAGCAGCAGGATCGTCTCCTTGTGGGACTCCTTGCGGCTGGCCATCTCGCTGCCGACCACGCCGTTCTGCCCGACCATGTCGTTCATCAGGTCGATGGCCGCCTCGACCTTGTCGATCGCCCAGTTCACCAGGTTGCGGTACTCGGCATCGTTTCCGGCGGTGAAGGTCGTGTTGGAGAAGGCATACAGCACGTCGAAGACCTCTTCGAAGGTCGCGCTGTCATTGGCGAGTTCGCCGAAGTCCAGGTCGACCCCCTGATCGACGCGCACCGACAAGGAACCCGGCGCCGGGGTGGTCACGTTGGTCCAGTTGGCGTCGACGTCGAAGAAGGCCTCCGCGGCGGCGATGATGCCGGCGGCACCGCCGGCCAGCGCCGGCTGGGCATAGGCGCCCTGGGTGGTCGCCGGATCGATGATCGGCTGGGTGTCCGTATCGGTGCCGTTGAACAGGTACTTGCCGTCCACGGTCTGGTTCAGAAGGTTCGACATCTGGTTGATCGCCGCCGTGGCGAAGGTCGACAGCGCCAGGGAGGACTGCTCGAACAGTCCCTCGACCTGCTCGTAGAGCTGGGTGCGCAGATCCTCGGCGACAGATGTCATCTGCTGCAGGGTCGCGTCGATCGTCTCGGTCTTCACCTTGGTGTTGTTGATCGAGTTGATATACGAGTCGGCAGAGGTCCGCTGCTCCTTCAGGGTGATCAGCAGCCGGGTGTCCTGCCCGCTGAAGCCGCTGTAGACCTGACTGCGCTTGCCCGTGGAGATCTGCTGCTGGGCATCCGCGATCCGGCGCTGAACCGACGTGATCGAGTTGTCGATCCGCAGATTCTGACTCAGGGTCGAAATACGCATGATCTAGCCCTCTAGGCCGTTACCGAATGACGCCCAGGAGCTCGTCGAGTGCATCCTGCACCGACGACAGCACCCGTGCGGACGCCGCAAACGCGCTTTCCAACTGGATGAGGCTGGCGAGTTCCTCGTCGACATTGACGCCGCTTTCATCGCGAAGCCGCTCTTCCAGCAGGTTTCGGACCTGGTTCTGGAAGCCAAGCTGGCTTTCGTAATCCGCCTTCTGGTTGGCCTGGTAGGAGACCAGTTCGGCGGCGAACTCCTCGATCGTCGCCGTGCCGTTGAGGCCGTTGACCGCGACGAAGGCCTGGGCGTTGTCGAACATGTCGATCACCGCCAGGGCCAGTGAGTTGTCGCTCACGCCGCTCGCGGTGAAGGTACCGCCGTTGCCGTCGCGCAGGATGCTCGGGGTGGCGGTGACGGTCGGGTTGACCTGGATCTGGGCCGAGAAGCCCTGATCGCCGCCCGGGATCGCGTTGCCGGCATCGACGAACAGGTCGATGTTCGCGGTGTTGCCGCCCACGTTGATCGTGTCGAACTGCTGGGCGAGTTCGAAGGCAAGGGAGTCCAGCTGGTCCTGGGCGAGCGGCAGGATGGTGTCGCGCAGCTCGAGCAGGCCGCCGAGCTTGCCGCTGTTGATGCTGCCGTTGATCGAGAACGGCGCGTTGTACCCGTTGTCCAGGAACACCGCATTCAGCGCGACATCTGGCCCGACCGTGTTGGTCGGCGTGAAGGTGATGGTCACCGCGGTCTGGTCGAGCAGGAAGTCGCTGCCGCCGGTCATGATGGCGATGGTTCCGTCGGGCCGATCGAAGGTCCGGATGTCCATCTCTTCGGCGAGCTTGGCGACCCAGCGGTCCCGCTCGTCCTCAAGATCGGCCGTCGACTCGCCGACCGCGCTGCGCGCGCCGATCTCGCCGTTCAGCTTCTCGATATTGGCCAGGGCCTCGTTGATGTTGTCGACCGACTCGGAGATCCGGGTATCGGCCTCGGCGCGCAGATCCTGCACCGCCCCCGACAGGGACTGGAAGGATTCCGCGACGGCCGTCGCCGCGCGCAGCACATCGGCCTGGGCGGTCGACGAGTCCGGGTTGGTCGCCAGGACCTGGAACGATTTCTTCAGGTCGGTAATTTTTGCCGAGATCGAGGCGTTGTCCTCGGGGCGGCCGAACTCCAGCTCAAGGCGCCCAAGGAAGTCGTCGATGACCTTCAGTTCCTCCACGGTGGAGGTCTGGTTCCGCACATCGGTCTGCAGCTGGGCATTCACCAGGCGGGTAATCTGCTCGATCCGGACCGTACTGCTCTGCCCATCGATGATCCGCGTCGTCTGGGTCTGGGTCTTCTTGGTGTAACCGTCGACATTCGCATTGGTGATGTTGCGCGAGGCGATGTCGATCCCTGCCTGGGCCGCATTCAGACCGCTTGTCGCGGTGGTAAGGGCGGAAAGGAGACTCATGACAGGTCCTCACGATTGACACAGAAATGGCGAAGCAAGAACCGTGCCGCCCCTGTGTCGCTCACCGGCGCTAGCCGGCCATCGATTGCGGCTCGGGCTTCAGGCCCGCCATGATCTGGCGGTTGATCTCGATCAGATCGTCCAACGGCGCATCGTCGTCGGACATGACGTACTTGGTTTCCTTGATGACCCAGAGCGCCAGGCTGGCGATGCCGCCCTTGAGCGGGCGCGGCAGGGCATTGGCCGGGTCGTTCACGTCGGCCAGGAAGACGCCCCAGACCTTCTCGTTCTGAAGGATCCAGTTGTACTTCTCCTGGAGGCTGGCCTTGCCGTCACGGGCCTTCATCAGGCCGCCCGTCACCTGGGCCAGGAGCCGGTATTCCAGGTCGCGCCCGTTCTGAACGGCCGTCGCCACCTGTGTGTTCTTGTAGGCACCGTATCCCCGCATTCCTTAGTCCTCCGTCTCGACCATCTCCCGTTCGGCCCTATGCGCCGGCGGGTCGTGGCCCAGAGGCGCCGATCGTGCCGGCGCCGATTACTGGAACAGACCGAGCAGGATCTGCGGCGCCTGGTTCGCGATACCGAGAACCTGCACGCCGAGCTGCTGGCGAACCTGAAGAGCGGTCAGTCGGGCGCTCTCACGCGCCATGTCGGCGTCGACGATGTTGCCGAGGCCTTCTTCGGTCGCATCGGTGATCTGGTCCAGGAAGGCGGTCTGCAGATCGAGCGCGCGTGCTTCCGCACCGAGTGAGCCGAGGGCCGCGTTCACCACCGATTCCAGGTTGGAATACTGGTTGGCGATGACGCCCTGCGCCGCGTTCGCCGTGCCGAGGCCGGCAGCCGCCAGCGACAGCACCTGGGTCCGAAGGTTCTGGTTGGTCAGGGTCAGCGTGCCGCCGGCCAGGTTCGACAGCGTGTTGATGCTGGGCGCGGCCAGGGCCGTGTCGAGCAGGTTCACACCGTTGAACACCGCGTTGTCGATGAAGTTGGCCGCCTGCGAGAGCAGTTCGGCGAAGTCGTTGGTCAGGATCTGACGCTGAGTGGTCGTGATGCCTTCGTTCGACAGCTCGGTGAGTTTCTGGCGCACCGTCTGCAGCAGGTCCGAGATGCTGGTGGCGCCGGCGATGGCGACCTTGGCAATGCCCTTGGAGTTGTTCAGGCCCTGGCTGATGGCGCCGAGTGCCTTGATGTCGCCGCGGATGCCCTGGGCAATCGCGAAGTTGGACGCGTCGTCGATGGCTCCGGTGACCTTCAGGCCGGTGGAGACACGGTTCTGCGTGGTGGCGAGGAGAGTATTGGTCCGCTCCAGGTTACGAAGAGCGACCAGGGCCTCGGGGTTAGTCAGGATAGAGTTGCTAGCCATCGTTCTGTTCCTTCGTCAACTTTCTGCTGACCCCTGATCTCTGGCTCCCCGCCACGATCTCCGACGTTTGCCGGGTTGGGTCCGTCCGTTCCCACCTCCGCAAGGGGCGGGCCAAAACGGCATGGAACAGAATTTTCTTTTATTTTTAGACAGTTAGAATGGCAGGCAGATTCTGCAGGCCGTGGAAAATCGGGCATGGCGGCAGAATCTCACCGGCAGATCGGGAAAAAACGTCCCGGTAAGACGGGTCAGTCGCGGCCTTGTGCGCGGGTCCGGAGCAGCTCGGCCGCACGCTCGATCGCGAGGGAGATATTCATCCGCTCCCCCCGCCGCATGGTCGGCTTGATATCGGCGAAGAAGAAATCGCGGCCGTCGAGGATGCTGTAGAAGGAGGAGTCGAGCCGGATCGTCGGACATCCGAGCGCACCTGACAGCACGCAGACGCTGGTCGCCGTCGACACCACCCCATCCAGGGCGCTGATTAGCGCGGCCACGCCGTCCAGATCCTCCATCTGATCCAGGTCCTCCGGGTGCCAGAGGTCGATCCCGTGTTCTCGGCGCAGGCCGTCCAGCTCTTCCAGATTGTGGTCATACTGAAGAGAGACGAAGCGATAGCCGGGCGTTCGCAGGATGGGAAGCATCTGCGGCAGCTCGGCATAATAGGCCGCCCTCAACGCGCCGCGCACCATGCTGCGCCAGCACAGGCCGATGACCGGTCCCTCACCTGGCAGGCGGTCCAGTCGGTCGCGCCAATGGGCAACCTTCGAAGGATCCGCCTTCAGATAGCCCCCACGGGTCAAGGGACGCGAGCGGTCGCGGCAATAGCGCCCGGGAAGGTCGCCGGCGTGGATGTGTGAGGTGAGCCCCAGGGCCGGAACGATGCGGGTGTAGTCGTAGATCGCCCCTTTGCCTTCGGCGCGGACCTGTCGGTCGATCAGCCTGAGGCCCGGGAACGACCGGGCGAACAGCGGGTGAAGCCTTGGATCTGCCTCCACCACCGGCGCCGGACACTCGGCCAGGAGGTCCGGCAGACAGGACATGAACAGCAGCTCGTCCCCGATGCCCTGCTCCACCGCCACCAGCATGCCTTCCGGCGGCAGATCCGGTCCCTCCACCTTGGGCGGCAGACCGACCATCCGATGGAACCGAGGACCGGAGGTTCGCGTCGCCTCCAGATCCCAGCCCCGGCCGAGATCGCCGACAGCCTTCTCCACCTGCGCCAGGAGATAGGCGATCTCACTGTCCTGGGGATGGGTCACCCAGCCGCGCCGGGCGATCCGGCCGGCGGTCTCGTAGCGGGCGAGACTGAGTGCTGCCTGAGCCATCGCCCACGTGCCGACCCGGTCCGTGGGGTCGATCATCAGCGCCCGCCGGGCGGTGGACAGGCTCGTTTCGAAATCGCCCTCGCCGCGCTCCGCCAAGGCCCGGTGTTCCCAGACTTGCGCATTCATCGGCTGGAGCAGTGTGGCCCGGCGGGTCCAGCGGCGACGGGACGCCATGCCCGAGGGTCGCTCCGTCGTTTCCCGCAGGAGCAGGACCGCATCAATGTTCTGCGGGGCCAGGACCACGGCCCGCTTCGCCCAGGGCCAAGCCTCCCGGTCACGGCCCGCCTCGCGGGCGGCCACCGCCGCCGTGACCGCCAATTCGGGCAGGTGCGGCAACATTCTGCAGGCCGTGAGCGCCGCAGCGGCGGCCAGTCCCCATCGCTCCGCCTGTCCGGCGACCATCGCAAGACGGACCTGGGTCATCGGCTGGTTCGGCGCTGAAACCGCAGCCCACCAGGCGAATGGTACAGCCGCGGCACTCCGACCCGCCCGGGTCATGACTTCGGACACGGCAAAGGATGCCTGGCGCGCGCCCGACGGATCGATCGCCAGGGCCCGGCGCAAAAGGTCGGCCGATCGCAAGGCGTCACCCAGCTCCGCGTGGGCCTGTCCGGCCAGTTCCAGAACCTGCGGCTGCAGCGGATCAAGGCACAGGGCACGACCGCACCAGCGCACCTGGTTGCGCGCATCACCACCGATGACCAGGGTGACCAGCCGGGAATCGCCAGGATCGGCGCAGAGCGCCGCCTGGAACCATCGCTGCGCCGCCGCCGGGCGTTGGGCAGACCGTTCGGCAACGCCACGCCGCAGCGCCTGCTGCGCGAGAGGGTTGAAGGGCCGCATCAGCGACGATCCGCCCCTGAGATCAGGCGCACGAGCATGGCTGCGGCACGCCGGCCAGCCTCCGCACCATCGAACGCTTCGTGCCGGTCGAAAACCGGATACACATTCGGAAAGAAGAACTCCCGACCGTTCGACACGTGCATGAACCCCTGGGCGAGACGGATTGTCGGCGTGCCGACGGCACCGGCGAAGGCGCAGTTCGCCGTCCACGCCGCAACGACCACGTCCAGAGCCTGCATCAAGGCGCACAGATCGTCGAGCCCATCCCAGACGTCGAGGCCGGGCGGGGCCCGCAACTCGGCACTGGTGGCAGCCTTCACCCTGGCCGTCTCCGCCCCTGTGTCGCCGGCCATCAGGTTGATAAAAGTGCAGCCAGGGGTGTGGAACACCGGAAACAGCTCGTCGATTGTACAGTGAAACCTGGCCCGGAATCGGGTCAACTGGACAGTGCGCCAGACCACGCCGACCTTCGGACCCTCCCCCAATCCCGACAGCCATTTCCGCCAATGGGTAACCCGCTGGAGATCGGTCTGCAGATACCCGCACCGCTCGAGCGGCTGGTCACGATCCCGGTTTAGAATGTAGGGAAGGCTGCCGGAGAGGACATGGTGCCGGAGCCCGTAACGCTCGGCCAGCGCCCGGTAGTCGAGATACTGGCCCCTTCCGTCCCCCGGCACGAGTTGCCGGGGCACGACGGCCGCGTTGGGGAAGCTGCGCCCGACAAGATGCACCAGCCGCTCATCCACCTCGATGACCACCGGCCGGGTGATGCCGTCATAGATCTCAGCCAGACAGGACAGGAAGGTGATTTCGTCGCCCACACCCTGCTCGGTAGCCACCAAGACCGGCCCGGTCTCCGTGCCCGGGCCCTGCCAGGGCGGCGGAAGGTTCAGCCGGGGCCGGTGGACCTCCCGACGGATCCGTGCCTCGTGTAGCGCCCAGGCCTTCCTCGCATCACCGATGCGGAATTCGATCTCCGACAGAACGCATTCCGCATCGGCATCGCCCGGCCTCAGTATCAGGACGCGCTGGGCCAGGGCGCGCGCAAGAGCCAGCTCGAACCGGTTCAGAGCGGCGGCCGAAAGATTTCGCATCCCCATGTCGGAGGTCGGATCGAGGGTCAGCGTGCGCCGCGCCGCCCGATAGGCCTCGTCGATCCGACTATCGCGATAGCATTCGGCGCAGAGATTGAGCCAACTCCCCGCATCGAGCGGCCGCAGTACGGTTGCCGCCTTGGCCCAAAGAATGTCGCGGTCGGTCGAGAGACGAGGGTCATGGGTCGTCGCGAGCGAGCCGTAGAACTCGTGTGTCCCCGGGGCCAGGGCGATGACCGCCATCACCGGTCGACGGGCGGCGGAGAGATGGCCGAGTTCCGTATTGGCGCGCGAGAGATTGAGCGCGACTTCGCCGTTTCCGGGGTCACGGCGCCAGGCGGCCAGGAGGAACGGGATCGCGTCTTGTGGGCGATGCGCCTGGCAGAGAAGCACACCCTGACGGAGTGCAACGTCCGAGGATTCGGGACTTGCCATCCTGGAACGGCGGTTCAGCAACAGTCCGCTCTCCGGATCGCCTCGGTCGCCGGCCGTGGCGGCGAGATTGACGAGGGGCTCCATCTTCCCCGGATCGAGAAGGGCCGAGCGCCGGAAGGCGATATCGGCCGCATTGTCGTCGTGCAGGGCCCGATCGATCACCCCGAGGTGGTTCCAGACCGGCCCATGAAGCGGGCGTTGCCGCAGCGACGCCACCAGGTAAGGTCGGCCCGCCGCAGCGGATCCAAGCTGGTAAAGCGCAGTCCCATACAGATCGAGTACCTGAGCGTCGGTCGGCAGGACCGTCAGGATTCGCTCATAGGCCTGAGCCGCCGCACGCACGTTGCCTGACTCGTGCAGCTGAACCGCCTGATCGAAGAGCTTGGTTAGGGATGCTTCGAAATCGATTGTGAACAGTTGGCCGGCCGTCGACCGGAGCTGGTCAGAACGAGTCGAGAGACGCCGACAGGCTCGGATTCGGCGCCGAGGGAGAGGCGGACTCGGCCTTCTCCTCCTGTTCTGCGCGCCCGGGGTTGAGGCCGCGCATGATTGCCTTGTTCACGGAAATGAGGGCCTCGATATCGCCCTCGCCGGAGGTCACCAGATTGGTCTCGCGGGAGACCCAGATCCCGAGGCTGACGATGGCAGCGCGCAGTTCGCGCGGCAGCATGTTGCCCTCGGTGCCGACATCCTGGACGAAGGTGTCCCAGACCTGATTGTTCCAGTTGAGCGCGTCCATCACCTCGGCCATGACTGTCGGCTTGGTCCGCGCATCCGTCATCCTCTGCTGCGCCTTCATCAGCGCGGAGGTGACCTGGCCGAGGAGCCGATACTCTACGTCGCGCGGCGACGCGGTACTCTTAATGGCTCTGTTGTAGGCATCGTAGCTGGACATTCGGACTGCACCGTCCACTAAGGCGTTTCCAGAGCGAGGCTTGGCCGCTCGGTCGTCTCACCACGACCGAAAGCGAGCACCTGCTCTTCATAGCTGATCAATGCTTTACAAGTCTTTAACGCGCGATAGTAGCGGGCGGCATTGGCGTCCTGAACGATGTGCAGCAGCGTCCGGCGGACCTCGTTGAAGGTCGTCGCCTCCATGAAATCCTCAATGAGTCTCATGAAGGTCGGGTGGTAGTCCTGGCGGCCCGCCTCATCCAGATACATCAACAGGATCGTGAAATAGATCCGCTTGGCCGGGGTATCGGCCTCATGCTCCTGCATGATGTCCTTGCCCAGCAGAATCGTCGCCTCGTTCTGCAACACCAGGGACGCACCCTTGTTGCCGGCGACCATGACGGCGCCGTTGACGACGAACTTTTCCCCAGGCTTGATGTTGACCTTTAGCGGCATGCCTTAAATGTCGCATTCATTTTCCGACTGTCAAGTTAAGCTGGGAATCGACCAATGGAACGCGCTCGGCATCACAGCCCTCATGCGGATTTTCGCACGCGGCCGAGCGCGGACCGGGCACAGCATCGGAAGGTAAATCGGCAATTCCGGCCGCTGCTGATTCGCTTCCCCTGAGATGTCCATCACCGTCACCACGGCCTTGAACGCGGGTTTGCAGGCGCACCGGACCGGGAACCTGGACAAGGCAATCGCGGTCTATGGTGCCGTACTCGATCTGGCGCCGGACAATCCCAAGGCCCGCCATCTGCGCGGATTCGCACTGCTTCAGGCCGACCGCGCCGCGGACGCCCTCATCGATCTGCAACTGGCGGTTGGGTCGGCGCCCGACAACGGTACCGCATGGACCCATCTCGCAATCTGCCAGGAGCGCCTCGGCCACCCGGGAGCGCCGGCGGCGCGCCGGGCGGTCGCGCTGAACCCCGCTGCGCTGGAGGCCCTCGATCTCCTCGTTCGGGAGCAGACCGTCGACACCCGCGCCCTATCCTGGCTTCTCGCCCTGGCGCCCGACGACGCGTCGGCCTGGAACCGCGCGGGACTAGAAAGAGCGCCCTATGCCCCGTCGCTGGCGACCACCCATTTCCGCCGTGCCCTCTGTCTGGCGCCGACGGCTGCCTCGATCGCGCTCGATCTGGCCGAGGTCGAACGACGCACCCAACACCCCGAGACGGCCCTAGCACGAATCAACCGGGCCCTCGCTCTCAGGCCGAACGATCCCCGCGCCCTGGCCGACCGCGCCGGCGCCGAGATCGAACTGGATGCCGTTGGCGACGCTCTTTCCGACACGCGTCGCGCCGCCGTCCAGGATCCCGCAAGCCGTGCAGCCTGGGGCAATCGAGCGGAAGCCCTGTACCGCCTTTCCCGCTATCCGGAAGCGCTGAAATACGGCACTAGGGCCCGCGTCACGGCACCAGCGGACCCGGACGCAATGGCAAATCTGGCCGTTTATTGTCTAGCAAACGGTGATCTCGCCGGTGGTTGGCGGCTGTTCAGGCAACGGCGTGCCCGGCGCACCACCCCCGGTCCGGCACTGCCGCGATGGTCCGGAGAGCCGGAGGCGAACCTTCTGGTGCTGGCCGAGCAGGGCTTGGGGGATGAGCTTCTCTTCTCCACCCTCTGGCAAGACCTCGACCGGCGCGTGGCGGACGGACATCTCGCCTCGGCGACCGTGGAGGCCGACGAACGGCTGATCCCGCTCGGCGCTCGCGCCCTGCACAACCTGAACTGGAAACCGCGGCAGGGTGGCGAGACCGGCACTGCCGGCGCCAGTCACTGGTGCCTCGCCGGGGATCTCCTGGAAATGTTCCGTCAGGACCGCGAGAGTTTTGCGTCCTCGGCGCCTGGCCTGGTACCGGACCGGGATCGGGTAGACCTATGGCGACACTGGCTCGCCAGGGTCGCAGGCGCGCGCCCCACCATCGGTCTCTGCTGGCGCTCCGGCAGCCGGGCCGGCCATCGCCGACGCCACTATCCGGCCCTCGGCGAATGCGCTCCTCTTCTAGCGCTCGAGAACCATTTGTTCGTGGCTCTTCAATATGATGACTGCGCTGCCGAGCTTGCCGAAGCGAGTGTGGGACAGGGGACGGCGATCATCCTCCCACCCGACCTCGACCGGCGCGATGACCAGGAAGGCGTGGCGGCTCTGATGGCCGCTCTGGATATCGTTGTCAGCGCCGATACCGCCGTGCTCGCCCTTGCCGGCGCCCTTGGCGTACCGGCGGTGGCGATTTCCTTGCACCGCGGCTGGGTCGGCCTGGGGCAGGAACAGCACCCGTGGTTTCCAAGGATGGCGCGGGTCTATCGGCCCCCGGGGGTGCCTTGGCGCGAAACCATGACGGGTGTAGCCCGAACCGTCGAACGGCAACTGACGGGCCGGATATAGAAAAAGGGCCGGACTTTCGTCCGGCCCTGACTTTTGTATCGGCGACCCGATTAACGGAACAGACCCAGCAGGGACTGCGGCCGCTGGTTGGCGATACCCAGCGTCTGGATCGAGAGCTGCTGCTGAACCTGCAACGAGGTCAGAGCAGCGGATTCGCGAGCCAGATCGGCATCGACGATGTTGCCGAGACCCTCTTCGGTCGCGTCCGAGATCTGCTCCAGGAAGGTGGTCTGCAGGTTCAGAGCGCGAACCTCGGCACCCAGCGAACCGAGCGCGGAGTTGACCACGGATTCCAGGTTGGAGAACTCGTTGGCGAGCACGCCCTGCGCGTTGGCAGCCGACGACACATCTCCGCCAGCCAGCGACAGGGTCAGGGTACGCAGATCCTGAGCCGACAGCGTGAGGGTGCCACCTTCCAGGTTCGACAGCGTGTTAACGTCGACGGAAACGTTGCCGGTATCCAGCAGGTTGACGCCATTGAACACAGAGTTGTCGATGAAGTTGGCGGCCTGGGAGAGCAGCTGGTTGAAGTCGCTCGTCAGGATCTCGCGCTGAGCGGTCGTGATGCCTTCGTTCGAAAGCTCGGTCAGCTTCGCGCGGATGTCGGTCAGCAGGTTGGAGACACCGGTTGCACCGGCGATGGCCACCTGGCCGATACCCTTCGCGTTGTTCAAGCCCTGGGTGACGGCGGCCAGACCCTTCAGCTCGCCGCGGATACCCTGAGCGATGGAGAAGTTGGACGCGTCATCGAGAGCACCGGCGACCTTCAGGCCCGTCGACACACGGTTCTGCGTAGTGTCGAGGCTCCGGTTGACCGAGTTCAGGGTCCGGAGAGCGGCGAAGATGGACGGATTGGTATTGATGGAGTTCTGAACAGCCATTGTGGCCTCCTCATTCTAAGGACACGGACATTTTGTCCGAAAAAGGGGTCAACGGACCCCAGAGCACCAACACGTTTGCCCCGCGCGCATCGAACAGTCAACCGGATTCTATCGGTCGACAACGACGCCGCAGGGGCCGAGGCCACATCGCGTTGGGCTGAATAACAGCTAACAGAATGGATTCTTTTGAAATTCTCGAACTAACTTGCCGTTACGCGCTCCCAGATTTTTTTTGGAGTGGGGGTGGAGCCGGTGGCTCCACCCCACGTGATGGTGTCGCTTTCGCGTTCCGGGTGGCTTACCCGAACAGGCCCAGCAAGGTCTGCGGACGCTGGTTAGCGATGCCGAGCGTCTGGATCGACAGCTGCTGCTGCACCTGCTTGGAGGTCAGTCGGGCCGACTCGCGTGCCAGATCGGCGTCCACGATGTTGCCCAGGCCTTCCTCGGTCGCGTCCGAGATCTGCTCCAGGAAGGAGGTCTGCAGCTCGAGAGCCCGAACCTCCGCACCCAGCGACCCAAGGGCCGAGTTCACCACCGACTCCAGGTTGGAGTACTCGTTGGCGATGACGCTCTGCGCGTTGGTCGCCGAGCTGACGTCGCCGGCCGCCAGGGACAGGGTGCGCGTGCGCAGATCCTGGCCCGTCAGGGTCAGCGTGCCGCCCGTCAGGTTCGACAGTGTGTTCACATCCGGCGACACGTTTCCGGTGTCCAGCAGGTTGACGCCGTTGAACACCGCGTTGTCGATGAAGTTCGCCGCCTGAGAGAGAAGCTCGTTGAAGTCCGTCGTCAGGATATCACGCTGCTGAGTGGTGATACCTTCGTTCGAGAGCTCGGTCAGCTTCTGACGCACCGTCTGCAGCAGATCTGAAATGCCGGTTGCGCCGGCGATAGCCACCTTTCCGATGCCCTTCGCGTTGTTCAGGCCCTGGGTGACCGCTCCGATTGCCTTAAGCTCACCGCGGATACCCTGGGCGATGGCGAAGTTCGACGCATCGTCAAGAGCACCAGTGACCTTCAAGCCGGTCGACACACGGTTCTGGATGGTGTCGAGGGTCCGGTTGACGGAGTTGAGGTTACGCAGGGCCACGAAGGAGGCCGGGTTCGTATTGATAGAGTTCTGCACAGCCATGGTTCTGTCCTCGTTCTAAGGATGGGTTGACCGGCTTTTTGCCGGACAGAAAACGGATCACTCCGTCTCATGTACCCTTAGATCACAGCTCGAACCTTAGTGTCAAGCATTTTAGATAAAAAAATAATGTATTTTATATAATGTCAGACCGCCGATTTCCTGCTGGGCCTGGTGCATTCGCCGTGCCGCGACAGAAAATCACGCGTTTCTGCAGTCCGACCGGGGCGCGGGACGCGCCGGGTGCCGGGTGGCCCCGGTCAGGGCGGCAAGGCTTTCCCACCCTCACGCAGGAACCCGGCAAGAACTTCCGTTCCCGATCCTCGCAAGCCCTCCCCCGCCGACACGCCGGACCAAATTCGCGGAAGTCCGCCGATTTCCCCTCGAGTTCTCCCCAGCCGGAAACTGGCCCGACGCTTGCAAAGCTCTCGGCGACAATGATCAGGCAGGTGGGATCATGGACCTCAACGCGATCGATCCACGGGCATCGTCCCCGGCGGCGGACAGCCGCAAATCCAAGTCGTCGACCGGTGACGTCTTCCAGGGCGTCATGCAGATGATGGCGAAGATCGACGAGAACCGGACCGAGAACCAGGCGCGCGAGCGCTCCGATGCCACCCGTCCGTCGCAGACCGACAAGGCCGAGCGCGAACGCCGGGCCGATCGCAAGGAGAAGGCGCCGCGCGAGGACGAGACCGCCGACACCGAGACGGACTCTTCCAAGAAGAAGACCGCTCCTGCTGATGAGCCGGTGGTCGCGCAGCTGCCCATCGAGATGACACAGACGGCGCCGGTCCAGACCGGTGATGTCGAACTGGCGGTCGTCCCCGACGATGCCGCGACCGAGCAGATGGCCAGCGTGAGCGGCCAAGCCGCACCGGCTTCCGCCACTACGGCAGGCGATCAGCAGGCCCCCGCGAAGCAGGCCGCCGCGGCTCAGGTGCAGGCTCAACCGGTTCAGACCCAACCGGCCGCCCAGCCGGCGCAGGCTGCACCCGAGACGCCCGCCGACGACATGGCGGCACTGGTGCGCCAGGCGCTCGGCCAGCGCGACCAGATCGAAGGCGCCGCCAAGACTGCGGGCGCACAGAAACCCGGCGACGGCCAGAAGGCGGACACCGCCTCCGGTCGAGCCGACGCGCTGATGGGCGCCAAGGTGACGGTGGAAGCGCCGGTCCCGGTGGCCCGCTCCCAGGGCGTCTCCTCCGCCGTGCTTGTCCAGGCCCAGCAGGCCGCCGCCGGCGGACAGGTCCAGACGTCGAATGCCAATGGCGGCGCCGGCACGCTCCATGTGGGCGGCAACCAGCCGACCTTCGTCGGCGCCGACGGGTCGTCGAACAATGCCGCGACCGGCCAGAGCGCGAACGGCAACAATGCCGGCGGCCAGAACGCCGGTGCCAACAACCAGTCTCAGAACCAGGGCCAGGGCGGTCAGCCCAACCCGCAGCAGGTGGGGGTCAGCTTCGGCGCGACCATCGGCCAGCGCGGGTTCGGCGGGGAAGCCTCACGCGCCCAGTTCCAGGAAATCCTTGCCACCCGGACCGCGCGGGCCCAGCCCGCGTCGCTTGCCGGGGGCGAGGCTGGACGCCCGACCGGCGTCTCCTCTTCTTCATCGACACCCTTGACCATGGCCGGGGTTGGCGGACCCCAGAGCACGCATACCTCCGCCTCTCCGGTCGACCGGGCGGCCGCAACCGCTCATGGCCGGCCGGGTGCCAATCTGGGCACCCCGGCCGACCAGGTCGCGATGAAGATGTCCGCCACCGCCAAGGATGGTGGCGGCAAGGTCACGATCCGACTGAGCCCGGAAGAACTGGGCAAGGTCGACATCAGGATGGAGATCTCCAAGGAGGGTCTGGTTCGGGCGGTCGTCGCCGTGGACCGGCCGGAAACCCTGGAACTGCTCCAGAGGGATGCCAAGGGTCTGGAACGGGTCCTCCAGGACGCCGGATTGCAGACCGACGGTGAATCTCTCGAATTCGATCTGCGCGGTGACGGCGGCCAGTATGCCGACGACGCCGATGAGGGCGAGGGCGGCAAGGCTCCGGCAGACGGAGCCCTCGCCTCCCAGAGCATCGATGGCGACAGCGTCGCCGCTGACCAACAGGGCGATGAGGGATCCGGCGGCGTGAAGGCCGACGGCAGCCTCGACCTGGTCGCCTAGGAGGTAACGACATGGACGTCTCAAGCACCACGAGCACCAGCTCCAGCAGCACCGGGGCGCCGAGCTCGATGACGGGCCTGGCGGACCAGTACGATCAGTTCCTGACCCTGCTGACCACCCAGCTGCAGAATCAGGACCCGCTGAATCCCATGGATAACAAGGACATGGTGAACCAGCTGGTCAACTTCGCGTCGGTGGAACAGCAGATCAAGCAGAACGACAATCTGGAATCCCTGATCGGACTGCTGAACTCGAGCGCCGACGCCGCCGCGCTGTCCTATATCGGCAAGGACGTGCAGGTCGAAGGCGACATCACCCATTTCGACGGCGAGAACCCGATCACCTTTGGCTACAAGCCGCCGAAGGACACCCAGGAACTCACCGTCAAGATCTACAACAGCGAAGGCAAGGTGGTCCGCGAGTTCGAGGGCAGCACCAGCAGCCAGCGGCACACGGTCACCTGGGACGGCACCGATCAGAACGGCGAGCCCTCCGCACCCGGTCTCTACTACTTCGCCATCGCAGCCGAGAACTCGGAAGGCAAGACGGTTCACGGAACCGTCGACATCACCGGTCGGGTGACCGGCACGGGAACCTCCGACAGCGGCCCGACGCTGCAGATCGGCGAGGCGGAATATTCACTGAGCGAGGTGATGTCGGTCCGAGGGGCTGGCACCGCCTGACATGACCATCCGGCCCCAGAAGGCGGCCGGTCTCCCTAGCCAGAAGGCGCCAGATCAAGCTTCCCGATGCGGACGGCGGCGAGGACCGCGCGCATCCCATGGAGGATAAAAAAAATGAGCGGTATTTATGGCGGCTTGTTCGCTGGCGTGGCGGCCATCAGCGCCCAGTCCACGGCCTTCGCGGCGATCTCCGACAACATCGCGAACGTGAACACGGTCGGCTACAAGGAGACCCGGGTCCGGTTTCAGACCCTGGTGACCGAGTCGGCCAGCGACACCCAGTTCGCTCCGGGCGGCGTCATCGCCCGCCCCTTCACCGACCCGGAGAAGCAGGGCCAGATCCAGGGCACCACCTCGGATACGGACCTGGCGCTGATCGGCGAAGGCTTCTTCGTTGTGAACCAGAACGACGGGTCCGACGGCGAGTTCCTGTTCACCCGTTCCGGTTCCTTCACTCAGGACGAGGACGGAAACCTGAAGAACACGGCCGGCTATTACCTGCAGGGCTGGCGGACCGACACGTCGGGCAACATCATCAACGCCACGACCCAGGACCTGCTGACCAGCCTTGAGACGGTCAACCTGACCGGCTTCAGCGCGGTCGCCAACCCGACCACCCGGCTGAACATCGCCGCCAACCTGCCGGCCGCCTCGGCTGCGGGCACCACGGCAACGACGAACCTGACGATCTTCGACTCGCTGGGCACCGACCACCTGCTGACCATCAACTGGACCAAGTCGGCGGTCGCCAACACGTGGACCTATACGGTCGACCTGACCAACTCCAACGGCAACACCAACCAGGTCGCCGGCCTGCAGACCGTTGTGTTCAACGGCGACGGCACCCTGGAAAGCGTCGATGGAACGGCGGGCGCCACCGGTGCGACGGCCTCGACCGCATTGACGATCCCGGCCAACTTCTTCTCGACCGGCGCTAACGCGTCGACCCCGAACGTCCTCTGGGGCACGTTCGACAGCTCGACCGGACTCGGCCAGTTCGACGACATCTATGAGGCGACCCTGCTGAACCAGGACGGCTCGGGCCCGTCAGACCTGCTGCAGGTCGACATCAGCGACGCTGGTCTCGTCACCGGTCAGTTCCGGAATGGCGAATCGCGAGCCCTTTACCAGCTCGCCCTGGCCTCGGTTCCCGCTGCCACCGAACTGCGGCAGGAGACCGGCAATGCCTATGCCCTGTCCAACGACTCCGGCGAGCTTGTTCTTGCCCGCCCCGGGACCCAGGGATTGGGCTTCGTCGAATCGGAAGCACTCGAGCGGTCGACCGTCGACATCTCGGCCGAGTTCACCGACCTGATCGTGACCCAGCGTGCCTATTCGGCCGCCACCCGGGTCATCACCACGGGCGACGAACTGCTCGACGAAATCATCCGCGTGAAGCGGTAATCGCACCCCCCGCTAGCGATACCGCTCTCCTTAGCCCCGGCCTTCGGGCCGGGGCCCTTTTCCCGATAAGCCTCCGGCAACGCTGGAGCTTTTGCCCAACCGTCACCGCCCCGGCAGATCCGGCGGCGGCATTTTCGCGTGCCTACCCACAAAATGTGCCGCCCGTGCCTGAGCTTAGCCTTTTGTTAAGCGAACGATGGCATCTTCATGTCACCCGATACCAACACACGTACCGGAACATGACCGCACATTCGACCTTTGACTATGCCCCTGCCAATTCGGCCAGCGCCCAGGAAGATCGGGCCACCGAAGTCGTTGGGCCGGACGGAACAATCCTCAGACTGGAGGACCTGCCGCCGCAGAACACTCAGCGATGGGTGATGCGGCGCAAGGCCGAAGTCGTTGCCGCCGTTCGCGGGCGCATGCTCACGGTCGACGAAGCCTGCGAACGCTGGAGCCTCAGCGAGGAGGAGTTCGCCTCCTGGCAGCGTCTGATCGACCGTCACGGCGTCCGTGGCCTGCGCGCCACACGCATCCAGCAGTACCGCCGCAAGGCGGGCTGATGCCCCCTCCCCTGCGCTCGGCGCCGGCTGGCGACGTCGAGCGGAGGGAAGTCGGGCTCTAAAAACCCGTTACCTTCTCCACAACCTTCGCAATCTCCCGCATCAGCCCGCTCCAGGGTTCGCTCGGGCGCTTTCCCATCGGCCGGATCGAGGGGAACCAGGGATCCGTGCCGCCAATCGGATAGCCTTTCGGGATCGGCCGGCCGAAGAACTCAATCCCGGGGGTGGACACCCCGCCGGTGATCGTGGCGACCGACGTGTTGGCGCTCACAACGAAATCCAGCGCCTTGGTCAGCGCGGCCGATCCGTCCAGATCATCGAAGAGATCCAGTTCCTCGAAAGCGTGGATGGTGACACCGAAACGCTCCCGCGCCTGCGCCAGTTCCTCGCGCGCGTCGTCGTACTGAAGGTTCACGAATACCGCATTCCTAAGCCGGAACAGGGGCGCCAGGTCCTCGATAGCGGCATACATGTCCGAACGTAGGCGCCCGCGCAGCCCGCTGCGCCAGGACAGGCCGATCTTCGGCCCAGGGCCGAGAGCCTCGAGCCGTTCGGCGAAGGCCGCGACCCGCTGCGGGTCGGTCTTCAGGAGCGTGCGATCCCGGGGGAAGTCCGCATCGTTCCGCCGGACATACTGGCCAAGACTTCCCGTCGGAAGGGTGACGTCGAACACCTCCTCGCCCCGATCCACCGCCAGATGACGCGCCTCGACAAGCCGCACGTCGGGAAAGCTGCGCGCGAAGAGCGGCATCAGCTTGGCCGAACATTCCAGCGTGATGTCACCCCCCCGGGCCACGACGTCCTGCACCATGGTGGCGAAGCGCAGTTCATCGCCGATACCCTGCTCCCGGAACAGGAAGACGCGCTTGCCCTCAAGGGACTCCGGCAGCGGCGCGGTGACGGGGATCTGGCGCAGCGAGCCGGCATAGGTGGCCGAAAGGAATCGCCATTCATGCAGCGGCCAACCCTCGGACCAGTTGCCTTGCCAGAGCTGGTTCATCCCGAAATGGAAATTAGCCACCGGGTGGGTCGGAACCTCCTTCAAGGCGCGCCTGAAATTCCGGTCGGCCGCGCCATACTCGCCGACCCGGGACAGCACCGTGGCGTAGTTGATGACGGCATCGATCGGCCCGCCGCTGCGCTTCAGGGCCTCACGGAAATGCGGCAGCGCCTGATAGGGGCGGTCGATGGAATTGAGAACGCTGCCCAGGTTCTGGCGCACCCCGGGATGGCCGGGCTCCAGCTTCACGGCCTCCTCGTTGGCCCGCACGGCGTCATCCCAGAGGTCGAGATCCTGAAGCGCATTGCCCAGATTGCTCCAGGCGGTGGACGATTTCGGGTTCACGGCCACAGACCGCCGCAGCAGCTCCGCCGCAGTCTGGTGCTGACGCATCGCGCGGGCGACGATCCCCATCCCCATGAGCGCGTCCGGATGCTCGATATCCTGGTCCAGCACCGCCCGGAACCGGGCGCGGGCGGTGTCGATATCCCCCGCTTCGTAGGCCGCGATCCCGGCCTGCACCCAGGCCGCGTGCTGACGCACCAGCGGATTGCTCGGGTCGGCCCAGCGCGGTGGCGCCTGCCGTGATCCGGGCGTCTTTGCACCTCCCGCCATCGCACACTCCCCCGCTTCCTGCGTCCAACTGGTTCAGTCGGGACTCAAACGACTGCCTCTAATTATCTGTTAACTTTTACAGATAACAGTGATAGCTTGGGTAGGAAAATTTTGCCCACATAGCCATGGACAATGGTGTCAGGGTTTTGTATAAAATTTTACAGAAATTAACGGCAGCATTACCGCCGCGCACCATCGGGGACGCCGACCAGGCCGACGGAATTGCCGTCCGTGCCAGCGCCCGTTTCGAGGTCCGCCTTTCGGACCCGCTTTGGGGGAAGTGACCGATCATGAATCCCTTCGCCGATCTCGTTCGCAACCTCGGACCGGTCCGCCTGGCTGCCCTTATCGGCACGGCGCTCGCCGTGGTCGGGTTCTTCATCTTCCTGGTGTCGCGCCTGTCGAGCGGCAGCATGTCGCTGCTGTATTCGGATCTGGATCCGGCGGATAGCGGCGCCATCGTGCGCGAGCTGGAGAGCCGCAGCATCCCCTACCAGCTCAAGGCCGGCGGCACCCAGGTCTTCGTGCCGTCCGACCAGATGCTGAACCTGCGGGTCAGCCTGGCCGAGCAGGGCATCCCGGGCGGCGGCGGCATCGGCTACGAGGTGTTCGACGAGAGCCAGGGCCTCGGCACGACCAGCTTCGTCCAGAACGTCAACCTGGTCCGCGCCCTGGAAGGCGAACTCGGCCGCACCATTTCGTCGATCCGCAACGTCCGCGCCGCACGCGTCCACCTCGTGCTGCCGCGCCGCGAGCTGTTCTCGCGCCAGCAGCAGGAGCCGAGCGCGTCGGTGGTGCTGCAGACCAACGGCACCCTGCGCCCGGGCAAGGAAGAGATCCTGGCGATCCAGCATCTGGTCGCCGCCGCCGTGCCCCAGCTGACGCCGGAAGGCGTGTCGATCCTCGACGACCGCGGCCAGCTTCTGGCCCGGGGTTTCGGCGAGGAAGGGTCGGCCGCCCTCGCGCTGCAGAACGCCGAGGAAATGCGCCGTGCCTTCGAGAACCGGCTGCGCCAGCAGATCGAGGAACTGGTCGAGCAGACCGTCGGCCTGGGCCGGGTCCGCGCCGAGGTGTCCGCCGACATCAACTACGACCGGCTGACCGAGAGCCGGGAGCGCTACAACCCGGACGAGGTGGTTGCCCGCTCCACCCAGGCAATCGAGGAGACCAACCAGGAATCCGAGCGCGCCGGCGAGGACACGGTCACGGTTCAGAACAACCTGCCGGAAGCCGACGTTAATAACGGCGGCACCACCAACACCTCGACCCGTCAGCAGAACCGGACCGAGGAGACCACCAACTTCGAGATCTCGCGCACCGTCACCGAACGGGTGAAGGAAGGTGGCGAGGTCCAGCGGCTGTCGGTCGCGGTTCTGGTGGACGGCAACTACACGCGCAACGACGACGGCGACCGGGTCTACGAGCCGCGCAGCCAGCAGCAGCTCGACGCGATCGAGACCCTGGTGAAGTCGGCCATCGGCTTCAATGAAGACCGGAACGATGTGGTCGAAGTGGTCAACATGGAGTTCGTGAAGCTCGATCCGGGCGAGCTGGACGACGGGTCGCTGCTGTTCGGCATCTCCAAGGAGGAGCTGCTGCAGCTCGCCGAAGTGCTGGTGCTCGCGGTGGTCGGCCTGCTGGTCATCCTGCTGGTCGTCCGTCCGGTCCTCACCCGCCTGTTCGAGAGCATGCCGACGACTCTGGCCGGCGGCGCCGGCGGGGCCGGCAGCCTGATGGCGGGCGGCGAGATGGCACAGCTCGCCGGTCCGGGTGCCACCGCCGACATGGCCGAACTGCTGGAGGGCGAGGAGGATGCCGAGGAAAGCCTGCTCGACCAGATGATCGACATCAATCAGGTGGAAGGCCGTGTCCGCGCCTCCTCCCTGCGCAAGATCGGCGAGATCGTCGACAAGCACCCGGAAGAGGCCGTGGCCATCATCCGGAACTGGATGTACCAGGAAGGGGCCCAGACCTGATCGGCACCGCGCGGCGCTGCCCTCGGCTGACGCCGCCGCGGGTCGCATGGGGTGGAGCCGGCCTGTTAGGGTGGGCGCATTGACGGTGGTCCGGCCGCCGGAGGAGTGGGGAGCGACTGTGCATGGCCAAGCCTAAGCCGAAGCCGAAGCCCTTCATGTTCGACTACAGCTTCGACGACGGGGCCGACGAGGCGCGTCTGGCCGCCCAGCAGGCCGCCGAGCGCGCCGCCCGGGAGGCCGAGGCGAACAAGCCGCCGACCTACACGGTCGAGGAACTGGAGGCGGCAAAGGCCGATGCCTATGCCCGCGGCCGCCAGGACGGCATGGACGACGCCATGGCCGGCATCGAGCAGCAGGTCGCGCGCACCCTCGACGCGGTCTTCTCGCGGGTCGGCAAGGTGTTCGAGCAGCATGCCGACTGGACCAAGCAGATGGAGAGCGATGCCGCCCGCCTCGGCCTTGCCGTCATGGGCCGGCTGGCGCCGGAACTCTCCCGCGAGCGCGAATTGCCTGAGGTGGAAGCGGTGATCCGCGAGGCCTTCGGCTTCCTGACCGAGCAGCCCAAGGTGATGATCCGCGTCGCCAAGGAGCTTGAGGAGCCGCTGTCGGGCAAGGTCGAACTGATGGCCTCGCGCGTCGGCTACGAGGGCCAGGTGGTGCTGGTGGGCGACCCAGAGCTGCAGATGGACGACTGCCGCGTCTCCTGGCAGGCCGGTGCGGTCGAACGGTCCCTGGATGACGTCTGGGGCCAGATCGACCAGATCACCGAGCGGGTGCTCACCGGCGCACCGAAACGGGCGAAGACCGAGGCCCCGGCCGAGGTCTCCGTGCCGACGCCGGCTGAGGACGCCCCCGACGAGACGCCCAACGAACAGCCCGAGGCGGAGCCCGACGAGATGGGCGCTGCCGACCCGCAATCCATTCCCGCCTGATAGGAGGACGCCATGTCCGACGACGATCTCAATCTCGACGACCTGGACGACGACGACATGGCGGCGGCCATGGCCCAGCAGGACGCCGACGATCCCGAAGAGATGCTCGGCGACGACGGCAAGGGCCAGATCACCGCGCGCGAGCTCGAGGCGGTCTACGACATCCCGGTTCAGGTGTCCGCCGTCCTCGGCAAGACCAGCATGCAGGTCAGCCAGCTGCTGAAGCTCGGCCGCGGCGCCGTGGTGGAGCTCGACCGCAAGGTCGGCGAGGCCATCGACATCTACGTGAACAACCGCCTCGTCGCCCGCGGCGAAGTGGTGATCGTCGACGAGCGGCTCGGCGTGACCATGACGGAAATCATCAAGTCCGACCGGCCGGCCTGATGGCCGACGGACGGCTGTGACGCACCGGAGGGAACGGCACCGTGCCGGATGACGGAGAACGACGCATGGCGGATGCGGACTACGTGCCTTCGCGCGCTGCCCCCCAGACCGGTGGGGGCACGGTGTCCTATGACGTCCCGTCGACCGGCAGGACGGTGGACGGCGCGCTGCTGATCGGCCTGGTCGCCGCCTTCGTCCTGGTGGCCGCGGCGATGATGTGGAGCGGCTCGCTCGCCTCGTTCTGGAACCTGCCCAGCGTCCTGATCGTGCTGCTGGGGACCATGGCGGTGACCACGGTCTCCTTCTCGATCGGCGAGGCGTTCGGCGTCCTTCCGCTGATCTTCCACACGATCTTCCCGCCGCAGCGCGACAGCCGCCGCGCCTGCGAACGCGCCATGAACCTGGCCGAGATCGGCCGGCGCGCCGGCGTGCTCGCCCTGGACGCGATCCTGCCGCAGCTCGTCAACGAGCCGTTCCTGCAGCGCGCCGTCGCCATGGCGGTGGACGGCGCCAACCCGGACCAGATCGAGGAAGTGCTGCACACCGAGATCGAGGCGACGACCGAGCGCATGACCCGGTCGGCCAACGTCCTGCGCCGGGCGGCGGAAGTGGCGCCGGCCATGGGCCTGATCGGCACGCTGGTCGGCCTGATCCAGATGCTGTCCACCCTGAACGACCCGAACAGCATCGGCCCGGCCATGGCCGTCGCCCTGCTGACGACATTCTACGGTGCGGTGATGGCCTACATGATCTTCGCGCCGGTGGCGGCGAAGGTGGACCGCAATGCGGCCGACGAGCGGCTGATCCAGCAGATCTACATGGTCTGCGCGACCTCCATCGCCCGTCAGGAGAACCCGCGCCAGCTCGAGACCATGCTCAACACGGTCCTGCCGCCTTCCCAGCGGCTGACCTTCTACACCTGACCGAATAGCCCGTCGGAGACTGATAGATGCGTCTGTTGATCGTCGGAACCCTGGAAGGCCACATCAGTGCGGCCGGGCAGATCGCGCTCCAGCGCGGCGCCAAGGTGAGCCATGTGGATGGCATCGAGGCCGGGCTGAAGATCCTGCGCGAGGGGCCGGGTGCCGACCTGACCATGGTCGATATCCGCCAGCCCGTCGCCAAGATGCTGAAGCAGATGAAGCAGGAGCGGATCAACTGCCCTGTGGTCGCCTGCGGCGTGCAGTCGGACCCCGATGCCGCGGTCGCCGCAATCCGCGCCGGCGCCAAGGAATACATGCCGCTGCCGCCCAACGCGGAGCTGATCGCCGCCATCCTCGCCGCCGTCGCCGAGGAGCAGACCTCGGTCATCTTCCGCGACCCGATCATGGCCGGCGTGCTGAAGCTGGCCGACCAGATCGCCCCCTCCGACGCCAGCGTGCTGATCACCGGCGAGTCCGGCACCGGTAAGGAGGTGCTGGCCCGCTACGTCCACACCAAGTCGCGCCGCGCCAACGAAAAGTTCGTGTCGGTGAACTGTGCGGCGATCCCCGACAACCTGCTGGAATCAGAGCTGTTCGGCCACGAGAAGGGCGCGTTCACCGGCGCGGTCGCCAAGCGCATCGGCAAGTTCGAGGAAGCCCATGGCGGCACCCTGCTGCTGGACGAAATCAGCGAGATGGACATCCGCCTGCAGGCCAAGCTGCTGCGCGCGATCCAGGAGCGCGAGATCGACCGGGTCGGCGGCAGCACGCCGGTGAAGGTCGACATCCGCCTGATCGCCACCTCGAACCGCGACCTGGAACGCCATGTCCAGAACGGCCACTTCCGCGAGGACCTGTATTTCCGGCTGAACGTGTTCAACCTGCAGCTCCCGGCTCTGCGCGACCGGCCGGGCGACATCCGCGCACTGGCCGGCCATTTTGCCAAGAAATACGCCGAGGCCAACGGCGCGCCGGAACGGCCGCTGACCGAGGGCGCGCTGGCCCGGCTGGAGAGCCATACCTGGCGCGGGAACGTGCGCGAGCTGGAGAATACGATGCACCGCGCGGTGCTGCTGGCCCATGGCGACGCGATTGACGTGGACGCCATCATCCTGACCGGCGAAGGCATGACGCCCGCCTCGCCGACCCCGGCCTTCTCCAGCACGCCGCGCGCCGAGCCGGCGGCGCCCGCGCCTGCAGCCCCGCAGTCCCACGCTCCGGCCCCCGCGGCGCCGGCCGAGCCGTCCGGCCCGGTCGTGACCGAAACCGGGAGCCTGGTCGGCCGCACGGTGGCCGATGTGGAACGGCATCTGATCATCGACACCCTGTCCCATTGCCTCGGCAACCGGACCCATGCGGCGAACATCCTGGGGATTTCTATCCGCACCCTGCGCAACAAGGTGAAGCAGTACACCGACGAGGGCTTCGACGTGCCGTCGCCGGGCGACGGCGACCGGGTCGCGGGCTGAGGCCACGGATGATGCGCCCCTCTGCTCCCCCTCCCCCCTCTCCGCGTCTCCCCGGCCCCGTGCCGGGGCCCACGGCGCGGCGCGGCCGGACGTTGCCGGGAGAGGCTCGTGCATCGTCGGGGGTGGGCCCCGGCACAAGGCCGGGGAGTGCGTTTGGGATCGGTCTGACTCCGAACACCCAGCACCGTGGGATCGGCTGAACCATGGCGGACACGTCCAATCAGGCCGGAGGCGGCGGCAACCGGGGCGGCGGAGGCGGCGGCTTCTCCATGCCGTCCCTGAGCCTGGAGAGCCTCTCCAAGCGCGGCGATCTGATGCTGGCGACCGGCGTGATCGCCATCCTGTCGGTGCTGATCCTGCCGATGCCGACCTGGCTGCTGGATTTCAGCCTGGCGATCAGCCTGGTGTTCTCCGTGCTGATCCTGATGACCGTCCTGTTCATCGAGAAGCCGCTGCAGTTCAGCTCCTTCCCGACGATCCTGCTGATCGCCACCATGCTGCGGCTGTCCCTGAATCTGGCCTCCACCCGCCTCATCCTGGGCGAAGGCCATACCGGTCCGGATGCTGCGGGACAGGTCATCGAGGCCTTCGGCAACTTCATGATGTCCGGCAACCCGGTAATCGGCGTGATCGTCTTCGCCATCCTGGTGCTGGTGAACTTCATCGTCATCACCAAGGGTTCCGGCCGTATCGCCGAAGTGTCCGCCCGCTTCAGCCTGGACGCCATGCCGGGCAAGCAGATGGCGATCGATGCCGACCTGTCGAGCGGCCTGATCAATGAGGACGAGGCCCGCAAGCGTCGCGAGGAGCTGACCTCGGAGAGCAGCTTCTACGGCTCCATGGACGGTGCGTCGAAGTTCGTGCGTGGCGACGCCATCGCCGGCCTGCTGATCACCTTCATCAACGTCATCGGCGGCATGATCATCGGCATGGCGCAGAACGACCTGTCGTTCTCCGAGGCTGCCAATACCTACACGATCCTGACCGTGGGCGACGGCCTGGTCAGCCAGATCCCCGCCCTGATCGTCTCCACCGCCGCCGGTATGCTGGTGACCAAGGCGGGGACCGAGGGATCGGCCGACAAAGCGGTGTTCGGCCAGCTCGGCGGCTATCCCAAGGCGCTGGCGATGAGCGCAGGGCTGATGGTGATCATGTCCACCCTGCCCGGCATCCCGATGCTGCCCTTCCTGATGATCGCCGCGGCGACCGGCGGCGGTGCCTACTATCTGTGGCGCCAGACCGAGACGATGGCCCAGAAGGAACAGGAGGCCGCCGAGGTGGAGGCCGCCGCCCCGCCGCCGGAGGAGCCGATCGGCTCGGCCCTGCATATCGACCTGATCCGCCTGGAGCTGGGCTACGGCCTGCTGCCGCTGATCAACGAGGCGATCGAGGGCCAGCGGCTGACCGACCAGATCAAGGCGCTGCGCCGCCAGCTCGCGGTGGAGAGCGGCTTCATCATGCCGCAGGTCCGCATCCAGGATAACCTGCAGCTCGGCGCCAACGCTTATGTCATCCGGATCAAGGAGATCGAGGTCGGCACCGGCGAGCTGCGGCCGAACCGGCTGCTGGTGATGGACCCGGGCGGCGGCCAGATCGACCTGCCGGGTACCGCCACGCGGGAGCCGACCTTCGGCCTGCCGGCCATGTGGGTGGCGCCGGAGAACCGCGAGGAGGCCCTGTTCAAGGGCTATACGGTGGTGGACCCGTCGACGGTCATCACCACCCACCTGACGGAAACGATCCGCGACCACATGTCGGAGCTGCTGTCCTACGGCGAGACCCAGAAGCTGCTGGACGAGTTGGCGCCGGAGCACCAGAAGCTGGTCGCCGACATCATCCCGGGCCAGATCTCGCTCGGCGGACTGCAGCGGGTGCTGCAGAGCCTGCTGAACGAGCGCGTGTCGATCCGCGACCTGCCGACGATCCTGGAGGGCGTGGGCGAGGCCGCCGGCTACAGCCGCAACGTGTCCACCATCACCGAGCACGTGCGCTCGCGCCTGGCCCGCCAGATCAGCGAGTCCCAGGCGGGCGAGGACGGGGTGATCCCGCTGGTGTCGCTGTCGCCGGAATGGGAGCAGGCCTTCGCGGAATCCATGGTCGGCCAGGGCGACGACCGGCAGCTCTCCATGGCGCCGAGCCGGCTGCAGCAGTTCATCACGACGATCCGCCACCAGTTCGACAAGTACACCGCGATGGGCGAACAGCCCGCGCTGCTGACCTCGCCGGCGATCCGGCCCTATGTCCGCTCGATCGTCGAGCGTTTCCGACCGCAGACCGTGATAATATCGCAGAACGAAATCCATCCGAAGGCGAAGATCCGCACCCTTGGGCAGATCTGAGAACGCCCGGAACCGTATGTAGACTGAGATCCGCGGCACAAGCGGACGGCACAAGGAATAAGCGGGGCCACGACTAAGGCATGCGTCTAAAGACCTTCACCGCACCCTCGATGAACGAGGCCATGCAGCTCGTCAAAACCCATCTGGGTCCGGACGCGATCATCGTGTCGACCCAGAAGGGCGAAGGCGGGATCGGCGTGCGCCTGACCGCAGCGATCGAGGCACCGGAGGAGGAGGACGCCTGGGATTATGACGAGGACCAGATCGACCCGATCGACGAGATCGTCGAGGCCCTGACCCATCACAACGTGATCGCCGAACTCTCGGAGAAGATCACCCGCATCGCCAGCTCCCTGGACGCCGACGACGCCAAACTGGCCCTGGCCGGCGCGCTCGACCAGCATTTCAAGTTCCAGCCGCTGCCGGTCACCGGCACCCGGCCGATCGTCCTGGTCGGCCTGCCCGGGGCCGGCAAGACGGTGACCACCGCCAAGCTGGCCACCCGCCAGGTGATGAAGAAGAAGCCGGTCAACGTCATCACCACCGATACGGTGCGCGCCGGCGGCTACGACCAGTTGGAAGCCTTCACCCGGCTGCTGAAGGTCGACCTGCTGACCGCCGGCACCTGCGACGAGTTGAGCGATGCCGTGGCGGCCGGCGCGCCCGGCACCCTGACCCTGGTCGATTGTGCCGGCGGCAATCCGTTCGATCCGGAAGATTTGGAGCACCAGCGCCGTCTAGTGGAGGGGCTGGACGCCGAAATGGTGCTGGTCATGGCCGCCGGGACCGACCCGCTCGACGCCATCGACCAGGCCCGGGCCTATGCCCGGATCGGCGCCCGACGGCTGATCGCCACCCGCCTCGACATCGCCAGGCGCCTGGGCTCGATCCTGGCGGCGGCCGATGCCGGACGCCTTGCCTTCGCCGAAGTCGGCATCGGTTCGGGGGTCGCCGACGGCCTCGGCCCCCTCAACCCGGTCTCTTTGGCGCGACTCTTGCTTCCCAATGAACACTCGGCCCGCGAGGAAGCGGCAGAATGACGGTAAGGAAAGGACCTGAAATGGTTCCCAGTGACGCCCCCGCGCCGACGGGTGGCAAGCTTCAGAAGGCGACGAACCTGATCGCCGTGGCGTCCGGGAAGGGCGGAGTCGGCAAGACATGGTTCTCCGTCACGCTGTGCCACGCCCTGGCGCGGATGGGTCGCAAGGTCCTGCTGTTCGATGCCGTTCTCGGCCTCGCCAACGTGGACATCCAGCTCGGCCTCATGCCCCAGCGCGACCTGGGCGGCGTGCTGTCCGGCCGGCTGACCCTGGCCCAGGCCAAGGTGCGCTACGACGACGGCAAGTTCGACATCATCGCCGGCCGCTCCGGCTCCGGAAACCTGGCCCAGCTTCCCTCGGCCAAGCTCGCCAGCCTCGGCACCGAACTCGTGCAGCTCTGCGCCGGCTACGACACCGTGGTGATGGACCTCGGCGCCGGCCTCGACCGCACCGTGCGGATGCTGGCGGCTCGGGCCGGGACGTGTCTCGTCGTCACCACCCCGGAACCGACATCGCTGACCGACGCCTATGCCTTCGTGAAGGTGGTCATCGGCTCCGACAGCGGTGCGGATGTGCGGGTGGTGGTGAACAACGCCGATACCCGCGGCGAAGGCCTGAAGACCTATGAGACTCTGCGCAAGGCCTGCCAGAACTTCCTGCACGTCACCCCGCCGATGGCCGAGGTGATCCGCCGCGACCGCAAGGTCTCCGAAGCGATCCGGGCCCAGGTGCCCCTGCTCACCCGCGCGCCGACCTCCGATGCCGGAAGCGACGTGGAGCGGATCGCCGACGGCCTGATCCATGGCGACGACTGACCGCGCAGCGATGAGCCCGGCACCATGACCGACGGGGCATCCGGGCCCCCTCCCCTCCCGCCGGGCTCCGGCTCGAAACCGGCGGCCACGCCTACGCCCGCCCAAGGCCCGTCTCCCCAGGGTCAGCCGGCCCAGGGTCAGCCGGCCCAGGGTCAGGCCACTCAGACCCCCACGGGACAGCCGGGCCAGACTGCGTCCCCGCAGCCGGCCAGCAGTCCCGCCCAGGCCCAGCAGCCATTGCCCCCGGACCTCGCCCGCGCTCAACCCGGCACGGTGATCGAGGCCGAAGCGGTGACCCGCAATGCCGACGGCAGCGTCACCCTGCGCACCGCCCAGGGCGACATCCGCGCCGACCTCTCCCGCGCCCAGGTGGCCGAGCTGCTGCGGAACGGCGGCCGGGTCAGCGTGGAACTGCGCAATCCAACCGCCACACCGCCCCAGCTCGTCGTCACCATGCGTCCCGGCGGCGTCACCCAGCCGGCCGTCTCCACCGGCACCAACACGCCGGCGCCGACCGTGCCCCTGACCGTGGGCCGCATTCTTCAGGCGGTCACCGTCCCGGGCCCGGCACCGGTCCCAACCGGGCAGACGCCGGCCACGCCGCAGGGTCCGCTCCCGGGTCAGCCGGCGGTGCCGACGGGTGCCGCGGCACCGGCGACGCCCGCAGCGCCGGGAACATCTTCTTCTGCTCCAGGACAGCCCGCTGCACCGGCCACCGGCCAGACACCTGGCGCACCGCCGGCCGCCGCTCCGGCCACGCCCCCCGCCGCACCCGGCCCGAGCGCACTCGCGGTTCAGTCGGCCTATCGCAACGCCTTAGGCCTCACGGGTCGGGCCGATCAGGCGCCGTCGCCGCAGACGCCACAGGGCACGCCGGTACCCGCAGGCGCGCCGGCCGGCGCGAGTTCCGGTGCCGGGTTGGCCGCGGCGACCGTGCCGAGCACACCGGGCGGCTCGCAATTGCCGGTCGGCGCGGTGGTGACCGTGCGGGTGCTGGCCACCGGCGCCGAGGCTGCCCGCTTCGTCGGCGCCCGGGTCGACGGCCCTCCCACGCCGGCCGCCGGTAGCGGCTCGTCGACCGTCCTGGCCGGCACCGTCTCCGGCGTGACCCAGTCCGGCCGCCCCGTGGTGGCCACCCCCTTCGGCCATCTGGCCATCAACGCCACCAGCGATCTCAGGATCGGCGACCGGGTGGCGCTGGACGTGCTGGCCAGCCGGGTCGGCGAGATGCCGACGGCCGAGCGTCCCGCCCCGCTCTCCGTGCTGGCGCGCGAATGGCCGGCGCTGGAAGGCGCGATGCGGGCCCTGCAGGAGGCACTCGGCCCTCAGGCGGCCGCCCAAATGACCCAGGCCATGGTCCGCCCCTCACCGCAGATGACGGCGGCCATGTTGTTCTTCATGAACGCGCTGAAGGTCGGCGACATGCGCTCCTGGTTCGGGAACGACGCCTCCAGGGCACTTGAAAGCGCGGGGCGCGGCGGGCTGCTGTCGGCCCTGGCGGAGGATTTCCAGACCTTGCAGCGCGCGGCCGAGCCCGGCGACAACGGCTGGCGTGCGTTTCTGGTGCCCGTGGTCGGCGACGAGAAGCGGCCGATCCGGATCCTGACCCGCGGCCGTCGCGGCGGACGCGGCAAGGACGGGAGTGCCGGCGACGACGGCACCGCCTTCCTGGTCGATCTGGAGCTGTCCCAGCTCGGCCCGTTCCGGCTCGACGGGCTGGTGCGCAACGACCTGGTCGACCTGTGGATCCGCACCACGAAACCGTTGCCCGGCCTGGTCCGCCATGACATCAAGGCGCTGTTCGACGGCACCCTGGACCGCACCGGCATCCAGGGCCGCCTCGCCTTCAAGGCGACCCCTGTCCTCCCGCCGCTGCCTGTCGCCGAGCTTCAGACCGGGGCCGCGGGCGATACGGAGTCGCTGTTCGCCTGACCGACCTGTGACGAAGGATCCTCGATGGGCCTGCCTCCCGCCATTCTGTTCGACCTCGACGACACGCTGATCTCTGCCCACCTGCACCCGCGCAAGGCGTGGACCAAGGCGCTGCAGAGCCTGGACGGGCTGCCCGGCGATCCGACGGTCGAGGAGGCGGCGGCGGCGATCCACGGCTCGGCCCAATGGTACTGGTCCGACGCGGAGCGCCACCGGGTCGGGCGGCTGGACATCCTGACGGCCCGCAAGACCATCCTGACCCGGGCGTTCACGGAATTGGGCTGGGCCGAGAACGAGGCCCTGATCGACCGGCTCGGCCGCCACTTCACCGAGCAGCGGACCGCCGATACCAGGCTGTTCCCCGATGCGGTCGAGACCCTGGACGGCCTCGCCCAGCGCGGCGTGCGCCTAGGCCTGATCACCAACGGGAACGCGATCGAGCAGCGCGCCAAGGTCGACCGGTTCGAGCTGGCCCGGCATTTCCACCACATCCAGATCGAAGGGGAGGTCGGCTTCGGCAAGCCGGAGGAGCAGGCCTATGCCCATGCGCTGGAGAAGCTGGGCACCTTGGTGGAGGAGACCTGGATCATCGGCGACAACCTGGACTGGGAGGTGATCGTCCCCCAGCGGCTCGGCTTCTACGCGATCTGGCGCGACCCCGTCGGCAAGGGGCTGCCGGAGGGCCACGCGGCAAAGCCGGACCGGATCATCACGCGGCTGGCCGAACTTCTCGAACCCTGAACCCGGCCCTGGAAACGCGAACGGGGGCGCCGAAGCGCCCCTGCTGACCTTGAGCCGGTCGTGTCGCGCTGATTACGCGGCAGCAGCCTTTTCCTGAACGGCCTTCAGGATGGTCTGCGGCGAGCTCTCGCCATACGGGTCGGTCTCGCACAGGTCGGAGTGACCCGGCTCCTCGAACCACATCTCGATGACGCCGTCGTTGACGACCGCGCCGTAACGCCAGGAGCGCATGCCGAAGCCCAGATTGTCCTTGGCGACCAGCATGCCCATCTTGCGGGTGAACTCGCCGGAGCCGTCGGGGATCAGGCCGACCTTCTCCACGCCCTGAGACTTGCCCCAGGCGTTCATGACGAAGGCGTCGTTGACCGACAGGCAGTAGATCGCGTCGATGCCGGCAGCCTTGAAGTCGTCATACAGCTTCTCGAAGTCCGGAAGCTGGTAGGTCGAGCAGGTCGGGGTGAAGGCGCCCGGCAGCGAGAACAGGACGACGCGCTTACCCTTGAAGTAATCGTCGGTCGTCACGTCCTGCCAGCGATACGGATTCGGGCCCTCGATGGACTCGTCACGCACGCGGGTCCGGAACGTCACCGACGGAACCTTACGGCCGATCATATATCCCTCCATTGGATCGAAATCTGGACAGGTAATGTGAGGCACTACCAGATTGGAACCTGTCTAACCTGGATGGTCTGCCCCGTCGAGCGGGGAATTGTCGCACTGCACAAAATTGAACATTGCTTTGTAAATTATTGTTAAGCGATTGAATTCAGACCCCAAAGAAGCGGGCGCTGTCTTCGGCGGCGACATCGATATGGCGCTGCAGCACAGACGTCGCCATGTCGATGTCACCGGCCGCCGCTGCGGCGAGCATGGCGATGTGATCGACCTGAGACATGCGCTCACGCCCCATCATCGCCAGGTGAAAGCGCAGGTAGCGGTCATGCTCGGTAAGCTGTCGCTCCACCAGCCGGAGCAGCTTCGGACTCCCGGCCCGGGCATAGAGCGAGAGGTGGAAACGCCGGTTCAGTTCACCCAGCCGGCCATGGTCCGGTTCGCGGTCCATATCGGCGATCAGGTCCTCGGCCCGCTCCAGATCCTCACGGGTCAGATGCGGAATCGACTGGGCGAAGGCCACCGGCTCCAGCGCCCGGCGGATCAGATAGGTGTCCGCCTGATCCTGGGCCGAGAGCTCGGCCACCACCGCGCCCTTATGCGGGGTGAACTCCAGCAGCGCCTGTGCCTCCAGCTGCCGCAGCGCTTCGCGCACCGGCATCCGGCTCACATCGAAGGCCGCGGCCAGCGCCTCCTGCCGGAGCGGCGTGCCCGGAGGGATGCGCCCGTCCAGAATGGCGGCGCGCAGGGCCCGCTGGACGAATTCCGAGGCCGTGCGCGGCCGGTCCGCCTCCCCGGCGGCCAGGGCGGCGAAGTCGAAACCGTCCTCCGAGCTCATCGAAATCCATCCATTTGTTGATTGGATCCAATCTTAAGTCTACCCTCTGCCGGACTGAAGTCAAATCCCGTGCCGCCAACCCTCCGGGAACCTCCCATGTCCGACGCCCGACCCGAACCGATCCAGGCCTCCCCCGTCATCCCGATCTCCGCCGGCCTGCTGACCGCCATCGTCGGGTTCGCCAGTTCCTTCGCCGTCGTGCTCGCCGGGTTGCAGGCGGTGGGCGCCACCCCGGAACAGGCCGCCTCGGGGCTGATCGCGCTGTCCGCCGGACAGGGGCTGCTGATGATCGTGCTGGCCTGGCGCAGCCGGCTGCCGCTCAGCTTCGCCTGGTCGACGCCGGGGGCCGCGCTGCTGGTCTCCACCGGCCTGCCCCATGGCGGCTTCGCCGAGGCTGTCGGCGCCTTCCTGGTGGCGGCCGCCCTCATCGTGATCGCCGGGCTGTGGCGCCAGTTCGGCCGGGCCGTGGAGGCGATCCCGGCGAGCCTGGCCAGCGCCATGCTGGCCGGCGTGCTGCTGAACCTGTGCCTCGCCCCGATCGAGGCGATAAGTGAATTTCCCTGGCAGGCGGCGGCGATCATCGTCGTCTGGGCGGTGACCCTTCGTTTCGCCCGGCTCTACGCGGTCCTGGCGGCGGTGGTGGTCGCCGCCATCGTGATCCCGCTCTCAACCCCGTTGCCCGAGGGCGCGTTCCAGACCGCCTGGCCGGTGCCGGTGCTGGTAATGCCGAGCTTCAGTCTGGACTCGATCATCGGCATCTCCCTGCCGCTGTTCCTGGTCACCATGGCCTCGCAGAACATTCCCGGGCTTGCCGTGCTGAACGCCAACGGCTACCGGCCGGCCGCCTCGCCCCTGTTCGTGACCACCGGTGCCGCCAGCGTCGTCACCGCTTTCTTCGGCGGCCACATGCTGAACCTGGCGGCAATCACCGCCGCCCTGTGCGCCGGGCCCGACGCCCATCCCGATCCGAAGAAGCGCTACATCGCCTCGCTGACCGCCGGGATGTCGTACATCGTGATCGCGCTGCTTGCCGGGATCGCCGCCGCCTTCGCCACCGCCTCGCCGCCGCTGCTGATCCAGACGGTGGCAGGGCTCGCCCTGCTGGCCAGCCTCGCCGGCGCGGCGGCCTCGGCCCTATCGAAGCCGGACGAGCACCTTCCGGCCATCGTCACCTTCGTGACGACCGCCTCCGGCCTGTCGATCCTCGGCATCGGCGCCGCCTTCTGGGGGCTGCTGGCCGGCGGCGCGATGCTGGCGCTGCTGAAGCTCGGGCGCTAGGTCGCCGGCTTGTCCTGGCGGTAGGTGAAGGTCGCGTCGAACCGGGACTGCAGATACGGCCCGGCCAGAACCGGCGCGAACCTGGGCGCCTCGCCCGGGATTTCGCAGCTCGGCAGGCAGGCGATCTCCGCCTCCCAGTTCGGGTCGAAGAAAAACGGCATCGAGTACCGCTCCCTGCCCGAGACGTTGATCACCCGGTGGGGCGTCGCCTGGAACCGGCCGTTGGTCCAGCGGGCCATCTGGTCGCCCAGGTTGACCACGAAGGCGCCCGGGATCGGCGGGGCGGCGATCCAGTCGCCCTCGGTATTGCGCACCTGCAGCCCGCCACTGGCGTCCTGGGCCAGGATGGTCACGCAGCCGTAGTCCGTATGGGCGCCGCAGCCGATGGTTCGGGCCACCACATGCCCGCTCTGGGGCGGATAGTGCAGCAGCCGGAGCTGGGCGAGCGGCCGGTCGATCTTGTCGGCGAAGAAGTCGGGCTCCAGGTCGAGGGCGATGGCGAAGCCGCGCATCAGCCGCTCGCCGAGCCGGCAGAGCGCGTTGAAATAGGCATCTGCAGCCGCGCGGAACGACGGGTCGCCCTGCGGCCACTGGTTGGCACCATGCAGCGGAAGCCCGGCCAGCACCTCAGGATCGTCGGGACCGAGGTCGCGGCCGATATCGAAGCCTTCCTTGAGATCCGCCGTCATGGCGGGGTCGGTATTCTCCTCAAAGAGCGGAAAGTATCCGCGATGAACCGGCCACTTGCCGATATGCACCGCCATCTTTTCGTCCATCGGCCGGTCGAAGAACGCCTGCGCCTGGGCGAACATGCCATCGACCATCGCCTTGGGAATGCCGTGGCCGATGACGTAGAGGAACCCGACCCGCTCGGCCGCGTCGCGCAGCTTGGCCGCCACCCCGGCCTCATCACTGCCGTCCACCAGGGTCGAGATGTCGATGACGGGAATGCTGTCGAACCCGACCTCCCGCCCCTTCAGATCCTCGGAAAGCTCAACTTCCGCCAACGCACCCGAACCCATGGCACACCTCCGGCCGACGACGCTGGCCTTCAGTACACACCCGTCATAGGCGCGGCGCCAGGGAGAAACGTCGCCCGTAGCTCAGGAGCCGGTGGCGATCCGATGGGCGATCCGAACCACGTCGACCGCGTCCACCAGACGGGCCACATAATGGTCGCGCGGCGAGAAAGCGGCCGGTCCTTCGCCGCGGAAATTCTTCTCGATCGTGTCCAGCATCCGGTTCATCCGGCGCCGGTGCATGCCGAGCGAGCGCTGCAGCGGATCGGCGAGCACGCCGGCGAAGGCCGCGACGATGGCGCCGACCGCCGCCAGCGAGGCGACCGTCGTGCCGACCAGCATGGAACTCGCCGCCGCCGGGAAGGCGCCATACCACGCCCCACCCAGGGTCGCTCCCAGAGGGAAGGTGGTGACCGCCATATGCTGCGCCAGCATGCCGGCAAGCACCGGCCCCAGCGTCCAGACGCTCGGCGTGATCTGATGGGCGGCCGCATAACCGACGCCGGTGGACACCATCGCGCCGACGAGGTCGGACGCCGCCGCCCGGGTGCCGGTATAGGCGGCCAGGGTCTCCTCCACCCGGCGCCGGACGTCGGGATCCTCGGCATGCTTTGCGATCTCCGCCAGCGGCTCACCCAGGGCGTGATGCAGCCGCGGATCGGCGAACATGGCCTCGGCCAAGGCGTCGCGGGTCGACACCCGCTCGCCATCCGCATAGGGCAGCTCCAGGAACTCGGTCCAAAGCCGCCATTCCAGCTCGCGGTCGACCGAGGTGCGCAGAATCAGCCGCCGGCTCTTCATCCAGTGGCCCGCGCGCTTGGCGCCGACCCGCTCGACGACCATGCCGGACAGGTTTATCGCAAGCTGCGGCGGGACCAGCGCCACATTCAGAGGTGCGCGCAGGAGATCGAGGCCGAAGGCGTTGCGGTGCAGCCGGGCCGAACCCTTCCAGCCGAAATGGACGTCGATGAAGTCGTTCACCCGCGCCCGGCGGCTGTCCACATAGCGCGTGATCGCGTCGTCCACGACAGACCGCGCCGTCGACGGATCGAACGGCAATCCGGCGGGTTCGGGAACGGAGAGCGATTGGGGCGGCAAGTCTTGCATATTGTGTAGATGGCAATTCCGGCGCCGGGGTCAATGCAGGCGGGCGATTAGGCGGCTATTTCTTAAAATACGAACAATTCCAGACAGTTGCAATTTTCGAGTCTTGGCGTAGGCTTTGCATGGGAGATCCGCGGGACACGCGGAGTGGGACATGGTCAACAAAGTCGAGATATTCGAAGTTCATCTTCAGCGCGACGGTCAGTGGCGCATCGATTCAAGTGCCCATAGCCAGTCCGAAGCAGAAGAGCTTGCCAAGAAAGTCCTGAACCGCCAGGGCGTGACCGGCGTCCGTGTCGTCAAGGAGACGACCCGCGGCGACACCGCGCGCGAACAGGTGGTCTTCGAGAAGACCAAGAGCGGCGGCAGTGACAGAATCCTGATCGGTGATGTGGACTCGGCCCCGCTCTGCGAGGATGCAGACGCCCTGTTCGGCACCGACGGCCGCCTCGTCCTCAACCGCCTGTTCCGCAGCTATCTGGACAAGAACGGCGTCACCGCCAGCGAGGTGATGCACGAGTTCCGCGAACTGCGCCGGCTGATGGATGCCGACACCCTGATGATGTCGGGCGTGGGCAAGGTCGCCTCCCTGCAGGCCAAGGCCTACCCACAGGCGGGGGACGCGGCCGCGCGGCGCGACGCGCTGTTCGGCTTTCTCGACGCCCTGTCGGACCGGGCCCGCACAGCGGCGGCCCGCACACTTCCGGCCATCGCCCGGGAAGGCTACGGCGCGGTGGTCGAACAGCTCTCCGCCCAGGCGGAGAACGAGGACTGCGCCTATCTCATCCGTGTCGCCATCGCCCGGGAGCTGGTCCAGCAGCGCTCCTATTTCGGCAAGCTGACCCAGGCGGTGGACTGGGCCGCGCCGAGCGAGCACAAGCTCGGGCGGGAAGCGGCCGACATCTACATTTCCGACACCCTGTGCAACGGCGAGACCCTGCAGGATCTGCTCGGCCCCAAGAACAGCCTGGCCGACGCGCTCGGCGCACTCATCGAGCTTGCCTACGGTTCCTTCGACGCGGGAACCGAAGGCAAGCCCGACGATGCGCCCGAGGCCACGGCGAGCCGCCTGACCGGCCTGCTCGCCGACGGCGCGCTGCCGGAGAGCAGGATGGTCCTGGTCGACCGCATCCGCCGCCAGATGGAGGGCAAGGGCACGCTGTCCCGCGAGGAAGGTCAGGAGGAAGAGGCCCTGAAGGGGCTGGTCAGCCGCCTGATGCCCGACGACACCCTGCTGGGCGGCGGTCCGATGGCCGAGGCTCTGACCCACCGCCAGTCGCGAATCCTAAACCGCGGCGGCGCGAACGGGCTGCGCGAGGCGACGGGCCGGCTGCTTCCGACCTTCGGCGAGCCGGTGCGCAAGGCGGCCTACCTGATCTCCCTGTCCGAAAGTTCCCTGGCCGAGATCATCGGCGACGAGATCGCCCTGCAGCTTGAGGGCCTGTTCGTGCGGCCGGACTCGGTGAAGGCGATCATCAAGGACAACCGGCCGCCCAACAAGAAGATGCAGACGGTCACCGCCGTCTATCACAAGTTCCGGGACTCCTCGCTGGACGACACGCTAAAGACGCGGATCATCAACCGGCTCGACCATCTGCTCGCCCGCTACATCACCGAGGACAAGATCCTCGACAAGCTGGACGACCCCAACCGGCCGCTGCATGTGCGCGCCTTCATGTTGCTGTCCATGTGCAGCCCCGACATGCTGCCCGAAGGCGAGGCGTCAAAGCTGGCCCGGGCCATCGTGGTGAAGCACCTGCGCCGCAAGAACTTCGAGACCGAGCTGGTGGCGGACGTCCCGGGGCCGGAGAAGGAACGGGTGCTGCGCGACTTCCACGTCCAGCTCTACCGCTGCGGCTTCATGCAGTAGCGGCGGCATCCGGTCTCACGGATCGAACGGGTACCGTTTCAGCCACTCGCGAAGCTGCTTCTCGCCAATCAGGCAGTCATAGCCCTGGGCCCGCTGGAGCGGCGGGCGGGGCGGAGCCAGGCCGGCGATCTCCAAGACAAGCTTGCGTCGGATCGCCCGGCCGAAATCGGCGAAACCGTCGGCCGCGATCACGAAAGCCGACTGTCCGGTGATGACGCATTCCTCGAAGTAGATGTCCAGGTCCTCCAGGACCGGGAAGTTGAGCGGTCCGGGGTCGAAGTTCAGGATCACAAGGCCGTTGATGCCCACCCCCTGCTCCGCCGCCCGGCCGCGGGCGGTGAGGATCGGCATGCCGTGGTTGTTCGGCCCGTCGCCGGAGATGTCGATGATCCGACGGCTACCGGAGAAGCCGTTGCCCTCGAACATCGGCAGCGCATGTTCGATCACCCCGCTGATGGAGGTGCGGCGGCCGGTATGGGGCCAGCGGCCTTCCAGCTCGGCGAGGAACCCGGCGGCAGCGGCGGCGCCGTCGATCAGCCGCCAGTCGACCACCGTGCGCGCCGTGCCGAGACCGGCCCATTCCACATAGGCGAGCGCGATCCGACCCAGGGGTCCCGACGTGACGGCGGCGATGACCTCGTCGCTGGACAGGGCGGAGACATAGCCCTGGCGCTGCAGCATGGCCTCGGAGGTGTCGATGGAGCCGGAGACGTCGACCGCAAGCACAAGTTCGAGATCGACGGCCTGCTCCGCCCGCGCCGACGCGGCGGCACACAGCATCGCGATCAGGAGCAACGCGCGGACCATGACCCTATTGCAGGGGAAGTGGCGGAGCCTGTCCAGAGGGTGAGGATCGTGGCGCCCTTCGACACGCTCCCTGCGGTCGCTGCTCAGGATGACGTCGTTGAAGTAATTTTGGCCGCACCCTGAGCGGCCCCCGCTTCAGCGGGGGCATGTCGAAGGGCGCCGCGAGGACCGCGCGACTACTCCGCCAGGGCCGCAAGCTCGTCGATGGTGACCGGCTTGGCCGGCGGGCGGATGTGGTAGTAGCCGACCTCGCCCGGCGCCATCGCCTTGGCTTCGGCCAGCACCTCCGTCACCGTGTGGCCGCACAGGCGGCCCTGGCAGGGACCCATGCCGGCGCGGGTATAGGCCTTGAGCTGGTTCGGGCCCTGGGCATGGCCGGCCACCTTGCGGATGTCGGCGGCGCGCACCTCCTCGCAGCGGCACACGACGGTCTGATCCGCCATCCGGCCGATCCAGTCCGGCGGCGGGAACATGGCGTCGAGGAACCGCCGCAGCCAGCGCTGGCCGGTCAGCCGGTCGAGGTCAGGCGCCACCCGGATCTCGCGCTCCGCTTCGGCAATCTTTCCCAAGGACAGCGCCACCGTCGTCGCCGCCACCCGGCCCGACGCCTCGGCCGCCTCGGCACCGAGAATGCCGCCGCCGTCCCCGGCGACATAGACGCCCGGCGCCGAACTGCGGCCATAGCCATCGAGCACCGGCCGGAAACAGCGTTGGCGCGCGTCCCAGGCATGCTCGGCCTCGACCAGCCGCGCAAGCTGCGGGTTGGGTATCACCCCCTCGTGCAGCGCAAGGGTATCGGCCTCCAGTTCCCGGGTGATGCCGCTGGCATCGGTGAACCGCACCACCCGCAACGCGCCCTCGCCCTCGGCCCGGATGCCGGTCACACCGTTCCAGACCTGGCGGGCAGCACGGCCGTAGGCGGCCCGCAACCGGCGCCCCTTCAGCATGGTCCGGCGCGCGCCGACCAGGGCCAGCGGCAGCCACAGCATCGCCCGGTTCAACGCGCCCGGCGGGGTGGTGTCGAGGATCGCCTCGATCTGCACGCCGACCGCGGCATACTGGCTGGCCAGGAGCATCAGCAGCGGCCCGCTTCCCGCCAGCACCACGCGGCCCTGGGGATAGACCCCGGACTGCTTCAACACGGTCTGCAGCGCCCCGACCGTGGTCACGCCGGGCAGGGTCCAGCCGGGGATCGGCACCGGACGCTCCATTGCCCCGGTCGCGATCAGCACGGCGCGGGCATTGACCGTCTGTGCGGCTCCCGCCTCCGACCAGACGACCTGGCGCCCGTCGGACTTCGTCATCGGCCCGATATGCCAGACGGTCGCGCCCTGGCGCCGGTCGACCGCGAAGGCGGCGCGGGCCAAGGTGCGGCCATGGGCGTAGTCGCGGCCGAGAAAGGCGAGGTCGGCCGGTCGCTGCTCGGTCACCCTCTCCACATTGCGGTAGATCTGGCCGCCCGCCGCCGGCTGTTCGTCCAGGATCAGCGCGTCGAGCCCGAGCGCATGGGCGGTCGCCGCGGCACTCAGCCCGGCTGGGCCGGCGCCAATGACGACGAGGTCGCGCATCATCCCTGCCCCCGTCCGGTGGTGACGACCATGCCGTTGCGGACGGGCACGAGACAGGCCTGGCGGTCGGCGACGCCGTCGATCTCCACCAGGCACTCGAAGCACACGCCCATCTGGCAGTAGGGCGCACGTGGCTCGCCGCTGACGGCGGAGCGCCGGATCGCCTGGCGGCCGGCGCCGAGCAGCGCCGAGGCGACGGTGTCGCCGTCGCGGGCGACCAGGCGCTCGCCATCGACGGTCAGGGTGACACGGGCGGCCCTGGTCGGACCGGCAAGCCGGGCAAAGGTCATGGCTTCGCGCTCTCGGGAGCTTCACCGGCGGCGACCAGCCCGCCGAGGCCAATCAGCACCGCCCCGGAGACCCGGTCCATCCAACGGGCGAACCAGGGATTGGCGGACAGCTTGCGGGCCACGCCACCCGACGCGAAGGCGATCAGGACGTCGGAGGGAATGGCGGTGAAGACGACGATCAGGCCGAGGATCAGGCTCTGCGCCGTCACCGAGCCGGCGGCCGGGTCGACGAACTGCGGCAGCAGGGCGAGGAAGAACAGGGCCGTCTTCGGGTTCAGCACCTCCACCAGGATGCTTTCGCGGTAGATCTTCCCCATGGACTTCGCCGGCACCCGGCCGACCGGAACGACGATGCCGCCGGAGTCCCGGAAATGCTGGATGCCGAGCCAGACGAGATAGGCGGCACCCGCCCATTTCAGCACCGTGAACGCCTCGGCCGAGGCCAGGACGATGGCCGAAACGCCCAGGGTCGCCGCCGCCACATGGGCGAAGGAGCCCGTGAACAGCCCGGCCGCCGCCACCACCCCGGCGCGCGGGCCCTGACTGACGCTGCGGGCCATGATGTAGAGGTTCGACGGGCCGGGCGACAGGTTCATCAGCACGGCGGCGACGGTGAAGACGATCAGGGTGTCGAGCGACGGCATCTCGGGCTCCTCAGCGGGCGAAGCGTTTGAAATGGAACGGTTCGAAGCGCTGCGCCAGCGTTCCCTGCAGGATCGTTGGAGCCAATTCCAGCGCGTGGGCTGCGGCCAAGGTCACCCCGCTGTGGCAGGTGACGACGAAGGCGCCGGGGCAGGTCTCGCTCTCCGCATAGATCGGGAAACCGTCCGGCGACATGATCCGCAAGGCGGCCCAGGTCCGCACGATCCGTGCCGTGCCCAGGGCCGGCACCAGCCGCCGAGCCCGGTCCGCCAGCCTGGCCGAGGTGGCGATATCCAGCTCGGTGCTGTAGCCGATCCGCGCGTGGCTGGCGCCGATCATCACCGAGCCCTCCTCGGTCTGGCGCAGCCGGCCGATCGGGTGGCTGAACAGCTTCGGCATCCGCTGGGTGACCAGGATCTGGCCGTGGTCGGGTGCCGTCGGCACGTCGAGCCCGACCATCGGTCCCAGCCGACCGTTGCCGAGCCCGGCGGCCAGCACGATCTGGTCGGCATGGACCGTGCCGCGGGCGGTCTCCAGCACGAAGCCGTCACCCGTATGCCGGAGCCGCTCCACCTTGTGGTCGAGCCTGTGATCCACCTTGTGGCGCGCGAGGCCGGCGTGCAGGCCGCGCAGCAGGTAGAGCGGGCTGACATGGCCGTCATGGGGACAGAAGCTTGCCCCGGCGATATCCGGGCTGAGCGCCGGTTCCAGCTCGCGCGCCTCGGCGGCGGAGATCATCCGAACGTCGTTGCCGCCGACGCCCGGCTGGTTGTGCATGCGCTTCACCGACAGTTCGGCTTCGGCGTACTCCTGATCATCCAGACAGGCTTCCACCCCGCCGGGCTGGCGCAGACCGACATCGACGCCGTCCTCCTCACCGATGGCGGCGGCGAGCTCTGGCCAGATATCGGCGCTCTTTCGGGTCCAGGCAGCGTATTCATGCATGCCCTCGCCCTTGCCCTGCACCCAGACCAGGCCGAAATTGCCGCGGCTGGCGCGGAAGGCGACGTCGCCCTCGTCCAGCACGGTGACCTTGGCCCCTTCCCGCGCCAGTCCCCAGGCGACGGCGGAGCCGACAAGACCGCCGCCGATGACGGCGACGTCGCTCATGGCTGGGCCCTCACAGCCCCGCCTCCACGTCGTCCTGCTGCTTCTTGGCGAAACCGACGATCACCGAGCCATCGGCCATCTCGAAGATCGGCCGCTTGATCAGCGCCGGGTTGGCCTGCATCAGGGCGACGGCACTGTCGTCCGCCTCGGCCGCCGCCTGGACCTCGGCCGGCAGGCCGCGCCAGGTGGTGCCGCGCCGGTTGATCAGCGTGTCCCTGCCGACGGCGGCGAGCCACTCGGTGATCCGGTCGGCGGTCAGCCCGTCGGCCCGTACGTCCTTGAACGCGAAGGCCGCCTCCTTGCCCTCGAGCCAGGTCCGGGCCTTCTTGCAGGTATCGCAGTTCTTCAGCCCCCAGACGATGATCACAGCCCGCTCCCCCAGTCGTCGATCATCAGCAGCATGGCCTCCAGGCACTTGCCGGCGAGGTGCTTGCAGCGGTCCGGCGACCAGCCGACCTCCGGCATCGGGTTGTTGGCGGTGTCCTTGAACGGCATCTCCAGCGTCATCGCCGGACAGCGGAAGGTGCTGGCGATATGCCCGGTGGAGGTGGTCAGGTTGCCCTTGCCCGGGGACGCCTTGGGATAGCCGTGCTCGGTCTGGAAGTCGGGGGTCAGGCGCGCCAGCTCGGCACGGAACCGGTTCAGGGGGGCGAGATGCGCCTCGGTGACGTCGGGCACGCCCTCGTAGCCGGCGATGAAGTTGTAGGGCAGCCCCTCGTCCCCATGGGCGTCCAGGCACATGGCGACCCCGGTCTCCCCCATGCGCTTGACGACGTGATAGACCTCGGGGCTCTTCTCCAGGCTCGGCTCGCGCCACTCCCGGTTCAGGTTGGTGCCGGCGGCGTTGGTCCGCAGGTTCCCGCGATAGACGCCGTCCGGGTTCATGTTCGGCACCAGATGGATCGTCGCCCTGGACAGTAAACCCCGGGTCACCGGGTCCTGGGCGTCGCAGAGCTTGTCCACGATGCCTTCCACGAACCAGCCGGCCATGCTCTCGCCGGGATGCTGGCGGGCGATGATCCAGAGCGGCTTCTCGCCGGAACCGAAGGTCAGCAGGTCGAGGTCGCGTCCCTCCAGGGTCGAGCCCAGCCGCTCGGCCCGGGCCGCGCCGCAGGACTGGGCGAAGGCGACCAGATCGGCATGCTGCTCCAGCGTGTAGGGCGCCAGATACGCGAACCAGGTGAAGTCCGTCTCGGGTGTATGGGAGATGATCAGCCGGCCGCCGTCATACCGGGTCTCGGTGCGCCACCAGTTGGCCCGGTCCTCCGACACCACCGCGCGGTAACCCTCCCAGCCCTTCGGATAGCTGGAGGCGCCGGCATTCTCGATGATCATGGTCAGCGGTACGCCCTTCGCGCCCGAGACGCGGAAGTAGAACCACTGGAAGAAGTCGGAATTGCCGTCCTTGCGGATCGTGAGGCGGATATCGCTCGGATCGGATGCGTCGACGACCTCGATATTGCCGCCGTCGAACTGGCTCGAGATATGGATCACGGTCTCTCCTGGGCGCCGGGTGGCCTCAGAACCTAGCCCCCGGTCCGGAGATTGAAAAGACCGGGGAGCGCGCCGCGCCGGAATGTCACCGTGCATGCTATCGCGGGTTATCCGGGGACCCGTGCCTCGTGCCCCATCCTGCTGCGTCCGCGGGAGCCGAGCGCCTTCCCAGGGCGGAGCCGCAGCAGGCCGGAGGCCACCGCCTTGCCGAAATTGTCCGAGGAGACGAGCCCCTGAGCGAAGGGATGCCGCCGGAGCAGCAGCGGGAGCGAGACGCAGAAGATCTCCTGCGCCAGTCCCGGCTTCAATTCGAGGCGGAAGCCGTTGCGCGCCCGGCTGCGCGGGTTCTTGCGGAACGGATCGGACTCCTCCACCGCCTCGGCCAGGCTCTTGAACCCCAGCTCGTTCAGGGTCATCGCCTGCTGGCCGCGGGCGTCGATCAGGGTCTCGAAAGCCTCCTCGGTGCCGCTTCCCTCGAGGACGAACGCACCGTCGCGGCGCACCACCCGCCCCCGTTCCCCCAGGGCCACCACCGACAGCACCCCGGCCCGCCTGAGGACGAGCAGCTTGGCGATCGAGGCGTGCGGCACGCAGCCATAGGCGTCGGCGAAGACCGGCTTCAGCGTGCCATGGAACCGGCGCAGGTCCCGGTCGGTCAGATAGGGCAGGACCAGGGAGAACATCTCATGGGCGCGCATGAGGGTGTAGCGCCACATGACCGTCCGGCGCGCCCGGTGATTGCGGCGGGCTTCCGCCAGGTTCGCCCTGGTGGCGACGAACAGGTCGCTGTTTTCCCGGCGGGCGAAATAGGCGCGGTTGACGCCTTCCGGGGTGAACCGCTTGAGGGACATCGCGGCGAAGAAGTCAGGGTCGTCCTGCAGGAGTTGCGCGCGGAACAGCCGCATGACCCGCGAGAGCAGGCCGATCCGGCCGCGGGCGACCTCCCGCTCGATCGCCGCCTCGCTGAAGATGTCCAGCGGCTCCTCCGGGATCGGATAGTAGAAATCGGCCTCCGGCAGCAGGCCCTTGCGCGACAGCAGGGCGATCCGCGGCAGGCTGCCGGAGGTTGGGGTGTAGGTGATGCGCCCGCCGATCTCCTCGAACGCGCCATAGCGGGTGGCCAGAGTCAGGGCGGCATCGATGGCGCTCAGGGAGGAGCCGATGATCGCCGCCGACCGGTCCTCGCCTAGCCGGAGCTTCTTCAGCGGATAGGGCGAGCGGTAGAGATAGGGCGCCTCCCGTGTCGCCGTCTGCCGATGACCCGTCGCCACCACTACCGCGTCGGCCCGGAAACGCCTCGTACCCTCGGGGGTGTTCGCGACGATGCGGAAGCCGGTCTTGCCCGGCACGATATCGGCGACGCGGTGGTGTGTGAGCACGGTGACCCGGTGGCCGCGCTGCGCCGCCTTGCGGCAGAGGGCAGCGAATTCCGCGGCGAAATAGTCGCCCAGCACGACCCGGGGGTAGAATCCGCGCTCCGCGATCGCCGACCGCGCGATGCCGTAGCGGTCAAGCCGGCTGTCGGAGAGGGAGTCCAGCCAATCGACCAGCGTTCGGGTCATCGGCGGGATCTCGATGGAGACGATATTGGCGAGAACGCTGGGCGTGTTGAACCGGCGGCTGTAGGGCATGCCCGGCCCGGCGCGGTCGCCCGCCTCGAAGACGCGGATGTCGAGCCCGGTGTCGGACCCGATGAGATATTTCAGCGTATAGGCGGCCGTCGGACCGGAGCCGACGAGGACGATCTTTCTGGACACGGCCACTCCGAAGCGACGCGTCGCCCCCCGGTAACGCTGCCGGATAACGCCGCAGACGGGATTGCGTTCCCGCCTTCCGAAGCCGCCACTGTCACAAATGCCTCGCCCAACAGGGGCTACTCGGCGGCAGCAACCTTGCTGCCGGCCTTCGGGTCGAAGGCGAAATAGCGGTTCTTCAGCGCGGTCTGGTTCTCGTAGATCGACCCCTCACGCTTGGCCTTGGGATAGGGCAGCCGCACCGGGCAGTCGACCACCCGAGGGGTCAGGGTCGAGGTCCCGGCGATCATCCGGCTCTCGTTCTCCTCCCAGCTCGACGGCAGGCCGCGCAGGTCCCAGGCATCGGCGGCGGCGATCTGATAGAGCAAGAGCTGGCGGTCCCGGCCGGAGGTGTTCTGGGCCGAGCCGTGCACCGCGCGCACATGGTGGAAGGTGCAGGAGCCCGCCTTGCCGGTCAGCGCCACCGCCTTGGAGAAGTCCAGGTCACAGGCGCTCGGGTCCATGGCCCCGGCGAAATGCCCGTCCACGTGGTGGTCGTAGGTCGGCCCCTTGTGACTGCCCGGCATGACCATCAGCGGGCCGTTCTCCTCCGACGTGTCGTCCAGCAGCACGCCCACGGCCAGCACGTCGTCGTTGGTATGCGGATAGAACGCCCAATCCTGGTGCCACTCCACCGGCGAGCCGTATTCGGCCGCCTTGATGTTGATCTTGCCGCCATGCAGGCGCAGGTCCGGCGAGACGATCTTGGAGAGGATGGCGATCAGGTTCGGGTGCTCGACCATGTCGCGGAACACCGCATCGGCCTCGAACGGCTTCTTGATTCGACGGACCCGCGGGTTCTCGGGCGTGTGTCCCGGCTCCAGGTCGTAGATGCTGTCGTGGTCGGTCAGGCCGCGCGCCTTGTCGATCAGGCCGGCCAGCGCGTCGCGCATCGCCTTGACCTCTTCGGGCGCGTAGACGTTCTCGACCACCAGGTAGCCGTTCTCGCGATAGAACGCGGCATCTGCCTCGCTGATCATTCCCTAGTCCTCCGCATGGGGCCGGATCTGTCGTCCGTTGCCTAGATTTCACCCTGCGGGGCATGGGTCGTCCAGACCCGAAGTTCCGACCCGAGGAAGGGCCGGTCGGTGGCGGAGACGGCCGTGTGGCCGATTGTCCAGCCGGTGACCGGCGCCGCCCGCTCCAAGCCCTGGGCCGAGGCGCCCCGCAAGGACGACCAGGTGGACGCGTCGTCCCAGCGCCAGAGCAGGCCGCCCGGCCCCATCGCACCATGAAGCGCGATCTGGATGTCGAAGGCCGCACCCGGCGCCAGGGAGGGGCCGTACCAGGTATGGGGACTGCGCCCGGGTGCCGAGCCCAGCACCACCAGCAGCCGCTGATCCGGCCCGGCCAAACCGATCCACAGCGGCGGCACCGCGTCGTCGCCCGCGCTCCCCTCCACCAGGGTCTGGGCCTGGGCGGCGCCGCCGGACGCGTGCCCCGCGATCCGCCAGAACCGGATGGAGGCGCCCAGCGGTCCGTCGGCGACCGGCGTCTCGTCGACCGGTCCGCCCCCCAACTCCTGCCACCAGGTCACCGGCGGGACGACCGGCGGCCAGGACAGCGCCTCGCGCACGGTCCCGGTATCGTCGACCACCCGGAACCGGAAGCCCTGGTCGTCCAGGGCTGCCTGCAGGGCGTGCAGGTATTCCAACCCTTCTGGCATCCGGTGGGCGGTCCCCGCGCCGGCACTGGTCACCTGCAGCACGCCGTCATGCACCTGAACGTCGAAGGCCAGGATGTGGCTGCAGAGAAAGGCCAGCACGCCGTGCCGTACGAGTATGGCCCAGAACGCCTCTGCATGGGGCGGGCCGATCTCGCGCTGGAACGGTCCTTCGAAGCCGTTCACCGGGTAAACCGGATGGTGGCCGATCACGAGCTTGTGACGGGCATCGGCATGCGCCGCCAGGGTGGCGTCCAGCCAGTCCGTCTCCACATGCCCCTCGCCGCCCAGCCCCGACCACAGGGTGTGCACGAAGACCATCAGCAGGTCGCCGCGCCGCACCCAATAGGACAGCCCCTCCTGACCCGGCGGCCCGTTGCGCGGCAGATGCGCCATCACCTCGGCGAAGACCCGCTCGCTCATTGGGTCGTAGGTCGTGTGGTTGGCGGTGGTGTGGAACAGCGGGATGCGGTCCCGGTCAAGCCAGGCCATCTCCACGTCGAACCAGTGCCGCCACTGGGCGCGCAGGGCGGCCTCGTCGCGGGTCAGGCCGATGATCTCGTCACCGGGGAAGACGATGAACTCCGGCTCCGGCGAGAACCGGCGCACCACCGCATTCACCCGCGCGAAACTCGCCTCGTGCCGCCCACCCGGCTCGCCGGCGCAGGCATCCCCATAGATCACGAAGCGATGACCCGTCCCCCGGGGCTCAAGCGCCGGGATCGGCGGCATCTCGGTCATCGCGATGGACGGTCGTCGTCGTCCTCGTCGTCCGCCTCACGCGCCAGGCGCCGTTCGACTTCCATGCGGGCGGCCGTCTCCGCCTTGAGCTTGCGCTGCCGCTTCCACAGCTCGATCGCGTACATCAGGAAACCGAAGATCACGCCGGCCATGAGGTCCTGGGTGATCAGCTCCTCGTTCAGCGGCCGGGGCGGCTGGAACACGCCGTTCACCTGCATCACCATCAGCAGGCCGGCGAAGACCACACCGTTGACGACACCGCGGACGGCGGGGCGCTGCCAGAAGGTGGGCGGGGGCGGCTGGTCGTTCTGTTCGTCGCTCATCAGGCTACCCTAGGGCTGTGGTGATCATCTGGCAAAGACCAGGAGCACAACAATACCCACCGCGACAAGGCTCATGCCGATCATCTCGCGCAGGCTCGGCCGTTCCTTGAACACCAGGATCGACACCGCGATCGCCAGCACGAACTCGACCTGCCCGACGGCCTTCACGTAGGAGGCCCGCTCGATGGTCATCGCCGTGAACCATCCGGCCGAGCCGAGCGCGCTGGTGAAGCCGACGAAGATTGCCGCCTTCCAGGCCCGGCCGATCGCCGCGATCTCCCAGGGGCGTGTGACGGCGACATAGGTGCCCAGGCCGAGGGTCTGCAGGACGATCACCGCCACCAGGGTCATCGACGCCGTGGTCATCACATCCGCGTCGCCGAGGGAGAGGCTGGCCTGCCGCAGGAACAGGGAGGCGAGCGCGAAGAACAGACCGGAGAGCAGCCCGATCCCGGCCGCCCGGTTGAAGGCGGAGGCGAGCAGCGAGGTCATGCCCACCCCCTGGCGCGCCAGGCTGATCAGCATCACCCCCGCCCCGCTGACCAGGATCGCGATCCAGCCGGCGGCGTCGATCGACTCGCCGAACAGGGTGGAGCCGAGAATGGCCGTGGGGATGGTCTCGGTGCGGGCGTAGGAGGAGCCGACGGCGAAGTTGCGCAGGCTGAACAGCATGACCAGCAGCACGGTCGCCAGGATCTGCGCCACCGCCGTTCCCGCGCACCACACGAAGAACTCCAGGTGGACATCCGGGGCCGGCAGGGTTCGCAGGCCCAGCGCATAGGCCATGTATCCGATCGCGAAGGGCAGGCCGAACAGGAAGCGCACCCAACTCGCACTCCAGGCGGACATCGAGCCCGCCAGGTGCTTCTGCCCGGCATTGCGGGCGGTCTGCGCGAAAGCGGCTAAGGCGGCGATGATCGCCCAGATCGGCATGGCTGGTCCTCCCATCGCGAGCCTACCGACCCACATCAATCGGGGAAGCCGCGAATTTCGCCATGCTGGCTTGCGGTTTAAGCGCTATAGGCTGACGGGCATGAAATCGCGGGACGAGGGTGCTGGGGGCGAACGGCTGCGGCAGGCGGCCAATCAGGGGCTTCGCCTGGCGATGCTCGGCCGCGGCCTCGCGCTGACGCTCGCCGCCCTCTGGCCGCTGATCTTCTCAACCCAGGCGATCCTGGTCAGCATCCTGATGCTGCTCTCCGCCCTGGCCGGTCTCGGGTACCGGCGGATCGTCGGCTCCGAATACGACCACGCGATCTACCGCTACCTGATCTTCACGACCGACATCCTCATGGTGGGCGCGATCTTCGTCCTGCTGCCGCTCAGCCTCAGCGAGGACGTGCCCCAGCATTTCACCTTCCGGGCCTACGGCATCCACTATTTCCTGCCGATCCTCGGGGCCGCCGCCCTGTCCCTGTCGCCGAGGCTGATCCTGTGGTGCGGCGGGGCGATCGTGGCGACCTGGGCGGCCGCCTACTACTGGATCACGGCGCCCCTCGAGCAGCCGCTGCAGTGGAGCGATCTGGGCGACCCCTATTCCTACTCCGACCTGCTGCTGAACCCCGATTTCGTCAATACCGGCGGGCGGGTGGAGGAATCCCTAGCGATCCTTATCCTGACTGCCCTGATGGCCTTCGCCGTCCACCGGGCGCGGCGGGTGGTGATCCTGTGGATCCGCTCGGAGACCGGGCGTCAGCGCATCACCGGCCTGTTCGGCCGCTTCGCCCCGCCGGAGGTCGTCGCCCGTCTCGCGGAGAGCGGCGCCACCCTGGAGCCGGCCAAGCGCGAGGCGACGGTACTGTTCACCGACATCGCCGGCTTCACCACCCTGTCGGAGAGCCGCACCCCGGACGTGGTCCTGTCCCTGCTGAACGCTTATTTCGAGCGGATCGGCGCGATCGCGGCACAGCGCGGCGGGGTGATCGTCAACTTCCACGGCGACGGGTTGCTGATCGCCTTCAACGCCCCGGCCGATGTGCCGGACCACGCGGCGGCGGCCCTCGACACCGCGAACGCCATCCTGTCGGCGATCGATACCGAGAGCTTCAACGGCGAGCGAATCTCGGTGCGGATCGGCATCCATACCGGCGAGGTCATCGCCGGGCTCGCCGGCAGCCGCGAACGCCAGACCTACACCGTTTACGGCGACACGGTGAACGTGGCCGCCCGGCTCGAGGAGCTGAACAAGCAGCACGGCACCCGGCTGATGGTCAGCGCCGAAGCGGCGAAGGCCGCCGGGGATACCAGCGGCCTTCAAGACCTGGGCGAGGTCGCCGTCCGCGGGCACGCGGCAGGCGTCCGGGTGTTTGGCGGCGCTTAAGCCACCTGGTGCGCGCCGAGGCCCAGCAGCGCCCGCCGACGCAGCCACAGGGACGGCCGGTACCGCGGATCCTGGGTCGCGTCGTGGATCGCCGAGAGGATCTCGTAGGTCCGCTTCACCCCCATCTGCTCGGCGATCTCCAGCGGGCCGAGCGGATAGTTCAGGCCGAGCTTCATCGCCGTATCTATGTCCGACGGCGTGGCCAGCGCGATCTGCGCCATCTCGCAGCCGAGATTGGCGATCATCGCCCGCATCCGCTGCAGGATGAAGCCCGGGCTGTCCTGGATCACCGTCGGCGCCACGCCCGCCTTGGCGAAGGCCGCCGCCACCGCGTCGCGGTAAGCCGGATCGGCCGCCGGCGCGGTCATCAGGGTGATGCGCTTGGAGGTGTCGCCGGTGGTGTCGATCGCCACCAGCCGCGTGTGGTCGGTGCCGGTGCGCGCGGCGAAGCCGGTCGCGTCCTCGCCGTAGAGGGCGGCGACGATGGGCATCGAGCCGTCATCGTTGCGAACGCTGAGCCCGGCCCGCTCCAGCAGCTCGGTCAGCGCCTCGTCCCCGTCGGTGGCGACGGCGACGGTCATGGCCGGGGCGGCGTCGGTGACGTGGTCGGGGCTCGGCGGGTCGATCACCTGGCCCTTGTCGTCATACCGGAAATGACCCTGGCCGGTCTTGCGGCCGAACCGCCCGGCCTCCGCCAGCGCCCGGTGCAGCGGCGTGGTCCGCAGGCGCGGATCGTTCAGGAACTGCTCGAACACGATCATGGAGACCGGGTAGTTCACGTCGATCCCGGTCAGGTCCATGAGCTGGAACGGCCCCATGCGGAAATGCCCGCAGTCACGCATCACCGCATCGACCTGGGCGGGGGTGGCCACCGCCTCGTGCTCCAGGTGCAGGCCCTCGGTGGTGAAGGCGCGGCCGCCGAGATTGACCAGGAAGCCCGGGCTGTCCTTGACCACCACCGGGGTGCGGCCGAAGCGCTCGCCGACGGTGACCAGCTTCTCGATCACCGCATCCTCGGTGGCCGGGCCCTGGATGATTTCCACCAGGCGCATCAGCGGCACCGGGTTGAAGAAATGCAGCCCGGCGATCCGGCCGGGCTTCTTGCAGACCCGGGCGATGGAGCCGATCGGCAGGGAAGAGGTGTTGGAGGCGATGATCGCATCCTCCGCCACCACACCCTCGATGGCGGTGAACAGGTCGCGCTTGACGTCGATGTCCTCGAACACGGCCTCGACGACCACGCCGCAGGGGGCGAGATCCTCGATGCCGTTGGAGACGACGAGCTTCTCCTTCATCGCGGCGGCCGCATCGGCCTCCAGCGTGCCCTTCTCCACCAGCCGCTCGAGCCGGCCGATGACCTTCTTCGCACCGGCCTCCGCCCCGCCGACCATGGCGTCATGGGCGACCACCTTCATGCCGCCCTGCAGCGCCACCTGGATGATGCCCTGGCCCATGGCGCCGCAGCCGACGACGCCGATGACGAGGTCGGGGGAGGTCACATCCACCATCGATCAGACCCTCTCGATGATCACGGCCATGCCCTGGCCGACGCCGACGCACATGGTGCACAGGGCATAGCGGCCGCCGGTCTCCACCAGAGTCTCGGTCGCGGTCTGGATCAGCCGGGTGCCGCTGGCGCCCAGCGGATGGCCAAGCGCGATTGCGCCGCCATTCGGGTTCACCCGGGGATCGTCGTCGGCCACGCCGAGCTCGCGCAGGCTGGCGAGCACCTGGCTGGCGAAGGCCTCATTCAGTTCCAGCACGTCCATGTCGTCGATCGACAGGCCGGCGATCCGCAGCGCCTTCTGGGACGCCGGCGCCGGGCCGATGCCCATGATCCGCGGCTCCACACCGGCCGCCGCCGCCGCGACGATGCGGGCGCGCGGGGTCAGGCCGTGCTTCTTCGCGGCCGCCTCGCTGGCGACCAGCATGGCGGCCGAGCCGTCGTTGACGCCGCTGGCGTTGCCGGCGGTGACCGAGCCGCCGTCCTTGCGGAACGGGGTGGGCAGCTTCGCCAGCTTCTCCAGGGTGGTGTCCGGGCGCGGGTGCTCGTCGGTATCGACCACGATCACGTCGCCCTTGCGGCCCCTGATCTCGACCGGGACGATCTCCTTGGCCAGACGGCCGCGCGCCATGGCCTCACCGGCCTTGCGCTGGGAGTTGTAGGCGAACAGGTCCTGGTCCTCGCGGCGGACCTGGTACTTCTCGGCCACGTTCTCGCCTGTCTCCGGCATGCTGTCGGTGCCGAAGCGCTTCTCCATCTCCGGATTGACGAAGCGCCAGCCGATGGTGGTGTCGTGCATCTCGGCGGTGCGGGCGAAGGCGGTGCCGGCCTTGGCCATGACGAAGGGCGAGCGAGTCATGCTCTCCACCCCGCCCGCGATGGCGAAGTCGCCCTCCCCGGTCTTGATCTGACGGGCCGCGTCGGCGACGGCCATCATGCCGGAGGCGCAGAGCCGGTTCACCGTCACGCCCGGCACGCTGGCCGGGATGCCGGCGAGCAGCAGCGCCATGCGGGCGACGTTGCGGTTGTCCTCGCCGGCCTGGTTGACGCAGCCGTAGAACACCTCATCCACCGCTTCCCAGTCGGCCGACGGATTGCGCTCCATCAGCGCCTTGAGCGGCACGGTCGCCAGATCGTCGGTACGGACCTGGGCGAGCGCCCCACCGTAACGTCCGATCGGCGTGCGGACGGCGTCGCAGATGAAGGCCTCGGTCATGGTTTCCTCCGGGAACGATCTTTTTTCGGCACCTGATGTGCCATGCAGGTCAGGGACGGTCAATCGACCGAGCGGTCAGGCGGTGATGACGATCTTGCCGAAATGGCCGGCCGCCTCCATCGCCTTGTAGGCCGCTCTCGCGTCGTCGAAGGCGAAGGTCTGGTCGATCACCGGCTCCAGCCTGTGCAGCGAAATCGCCGCGTTCATGTCGGCGAACATCTTCGACGAGCCGACATAGATCCCCTGGACCTTCAGCGACTTGCGCATGATCAGGGTCGGGTTGATCTCGCCGCCGGTCAGCACGCCGATCAGGCCGATGGAACCGCCCACCCGGGTCGCGGCGATCGAGCGCGACAGGGTGCCGGCGCCGCCGACCTCCACCGTGGTGTCGACGCCGACCCCGCCGGTCAGGTCCATCACCGCATCCTGCCAATCCGGCGTCTTGCGGTAATTGACGGTCTCGTCCGCACCCATGGCCTTCGCGCGCTCCAGCTTCTCGTCGCTGGAGGAGGTCAGGATCACCCGCGCGCCCATGATCTTGGCGAACTGCAGGGCAAAGATGGAGACGCCCCCGGTGCCGAGCAGCAGGACCGTCTGTCCGGCCTTCACCTGCGCCACCTCGGCCAGGGCGTGCCAGGCGGTCAGCGCGGCGCAGGGCAGAGTCGCCGCCTGTTCCAGGGAGAGATGCTCCGGCACCGGGATCACGCCACCCGCCTTCAGCACCACCTCCTCGGCCAGCACGCCATCCAGGGCGCCGCCCAGCGCGCTGTTCATCACGTCGACCGAGCACGGCCCCGCCGGCCAGGCCTGGAAGAAGCAGGAGGCGACCCGGTCGCCCACCTTCAGGCCGGTCACCCCGGCTCCGACCGCCGTGATCGCGCCCGCCCCGTCGGAATTGGGGATGCGCGGATAGGGCAGGTTGCGGGCCTTGGGATCCTTGATCGTCATCAGGTCCCGGAAGTTGATCGAGGAGGCCGCGATCTTCACCCGCACTTCACCCGGACCGGGCTCGGGCGTTGCCACATCGGCGAGGGTGAGGGCGTCGATGCCGCCGTCGGAAACGATCTGCCAGGCTTTCATGATCACTGTCCCTTGGTCGCGAAGAGGCCGCCGAAGGCGGGCCGTTGGCCACCAGGCGGCTGTCGAATTGGTCGGGCGGGAGCATTCAGCATTCACCGGCCGCCCGTCAACGCACGCTCACCCGCGCTCCGCCAGTAGCCCGGTGGCGAGCTCGCGGAAGGTGTCGACCGCCCGGGGCAGGACCGTGGACGGATCGTCGCTGGCGGCGACCCACAGGGCGGCGTTCAGGGCGGCGCCGCTGAGCAGCCGGGCCGCCGCCTCCGGATCGACCGGCTTCATAACGCCATCGGCGATGAGCCGCGTCACCGCCGTCAACGTGACCTGCAGGCAACTGTCCTGGCTCGGCCACTGGGACGGATCGCCGAGGAAGGCCGGCCCGTCGAGGAGGACGATCCGGCGGACCTCCGGGTTCAGCGCCATCTCGATATAGGCCTCCGCTTCCGCCAGCAGGGCGTCCCAGCCGGTCGCCGCCCTGGCGCCGATCTCCTTCGCCCGGGTCGCCATCTCGGTATCGATCTGGCCGACCACGGCGGCGAGCAGGCCGCGCTTGTCACCGAAATTATGATAGAGCGCGCCGCGCGTCAGTCCGGCCGCGGCTGTCAGGTCGTCCATCGATGCGGCCGCGTATCCCTTTTCGGCGAAAGCCATACGGGCCGCCGCGATCAGCGCCGCCCGGTTCTTCTCCATCGTCTCGATCCGACGCGTGACCACGGATCCGTGCCTCCATTTTCACATACGGAGCGTATTTCATTTGACATATGACCCGTATGTCACCAGATCACATACGAAGCGTATCCCAAACCACACCCCGCTGGGAACGCCGTCTCCGTCAAACAAAGGACGTCACACATGCCCCGCGATGCACTCTTCCCCGCCAACGAGCACCGGCACGTCCTGTACGAGAAGCACGGCTACTCCGCCGCGATCCGCTCCGGCGATCTGCTGTTCGTTTCCGGACAGGTCGGCAGCCGTGAGGACGGCTCGCCCGAGCCCGAGTTCAAGAAGCAGGTCGAGCGTGCCTTCGACAACCTCCGCGCAGTCCTGAAAGCGGCCGGCGCCACGTTCGACGACATTATTGACGTGACTACCTTCCACACCGATCCGGAGGCCCAGTTCGACGACATCATGGAGGTCAAGAGCCGCGCCTTCCCAGACAAACCCTATCCGAACTGGACGGCGGTGGGCGTCACCTGGCTCGCCGGGTTCGACTTCGAGATCAAGGTCGTCGCCCGCCTGCCTGAGGCCGCCTGAGCTACTGCCCCTTGATCGAGAAGATCTCCCGCGCCTCGTCCGGCGTGGCGACCTTGGAGCCGAGCGCCTCCACGATCGTCACGGCCCGCTCCACCAGCGCCGCGTTGGACGGGGCCAGCACACCGCGGTCCATATAGAGATTGTCCTCGAGGCCGACCCGCACATGGCCGCCCAGGATCACCGCCTGGGCGGCCATCGGGAACTGCATGCGGCTGATCCCGAAACCGGACCAGACCGCCCCCTCCGGCAGCAGGCTGGCGAGGTAGGTCATGGTCTCCGCCGTCGCCGGCGCCCCCCAGGGAATGCCGAGGCAAAGCTGGAACATCGGCGGCGCGTCGACCAGCCCTTCCTTGACCAGTTGGGCCGCCAGCCGGGCATGGCCGGCATCGAAGACCTCCAGCTCCGGCTTCACCCCGCTGTCGCGGATCCGCGCCGCCATCTCGCGCAGATGGGCCGGCGTGTTCATGAACACATGCTCGCCGAAATTCATCGTCGCGATATCCAGCGTGCAGACTTCCGGGCGGAGTTCGTCGATATGGTCGACCCGCTCCTGCGGCGTCTTCAGGGTGGTGCCGGGGGCCGGGACCATCGGGTCCTGGGTGCCCGGGATGTAGCGCGCGCCCGGACCGGTGGTCAGGTTGAGCACCAGCTTGGAGCCGGCGTCCCGGATCCGCTCCACCGTCTCGCGGTACAGGGCCGGGTCCATCGACGGCTTGCCGGTGGCCGGATCACGCACGTGGATATGGGCGATCGCCGCCCCGGCCCGCTCCGCCTCCAAGGCCGAGGTGGCGATCTGTTCCGGGCTCACCGGTACGGCCGGATTCTTGTCGACCGTGTCGAAACCGCCGGTCAGCGCGCAGGTGATAACCGTCCTCTCGTTCATGTGTTCCTCCCGATCCGGCGCCTGTCATACGCGCGCTTGTATACCAACTCTCAATCGGCATACTCCCCTGACAGGAAGTCGGGACACAACCCGGCCTTGAAGTGAACAGATGGAGGAAACCATGGAAATGACACTGCGCGCCCGCGCGGTGGCCGCCATTGCTGGCGCCGCCGCCCTTTCCTTCGCCGGCGCCGCGTCGGCCGAAGTCAAGCTTCCCGATACCCTGATCTGGTCCGCCTATGACACCGGCTCCTCTGGCCATGCCCAGTCGGTCGCCATCGGCAAGGCCTTCAAGGAGAAATACGACGTCAACCTGCGCGTCCTGCCGGGCGCCAACGACATCGCCCGCCTGACCCCGCTCAAGGTCGGCAAGGCCGATGCCGTCTCCAACGGCGTGGGCACCTACTTCGCCCAGGAAGGCGTGTTCGAGTTCGCCAAGCCCGACTGGGGCCCGCAGCCGCTGCGTCTGATCATGTCCTCGAAGGGCAAGGCTGGGCTGATGGTTGGCGTCGCCGCCGATACTGGGGTGAAGGAATACAAGGACCTGCGCGGCAAACGGGTCGCCTGGGTAAAGAGCGCCCCCGCCCTGAACCACAACGTCACCGCCATCTTGGCCTTCGCCGGGCTGACTTGGGACGACGTTGAAAAGGTCGAGTTCGCCGGCTTCGGCGCCTCCTGGGAAGGCATGACCAACAACCAGGTCGACGCCGCCTTCGCCATCACCGTATCCGGGTCGACCAACGCGGTCGCCTCCAGCCCGCGCGGCCTGGTCTGGCCGTCTCTGCCGTTCGACGACAAGGGCGGCTGGGACCGCATGATGGCGGTGGCCCCCTACTTCACCAAGAACGTGGTCAGCGCCGGCACGAACGTGCCGAAGGAAGGCATCCAGGGTCAGGCCTACCCCTACCCGATCCTGACCGTGCGCGAGGACATGACCACCGAACTGGCTCAGGCGATGACCGCCGGTCTGCTCGAGACCTACGACATGTACAAGGACGGTGCGCCGGGTGCCGCCGGCTGGGCACTGGAGAACCAGACCTTCGAATGGGCCGTCCCGTACCATGACGGCGCCATCGCCGCCTTCAAGGCCGCCGGCGTGTGGACCGACGCGATGCAGGCCCACAACGACAAGCTGGTGGGCCGCCAGAAGGTGCTGATCGACGCCTGGGCCGCGTTCACCAAGGACGCCCCGTCGGACGAGGACGCCTTCGTGGAGGCCTGGGGCAAGGCGCGCATCGCCGCGCTGGAAGCCGCCGGTCTGGACCCGGTCATCCGCTGACCCGGTCCGTTCCCATCCTGTCGCGTAACTTACAGAGAAAGGCTCGCAGATGAGCGAGCCCATCGCCGACGCCAACCAGGCCGGCGGCGCGGTGGCGGATCCGGTCCGCCACCGCGTCCTCGCGCCGGGCTGGTCCGCGCTGATCATGGTCATGACCGGCGCGGCCGTCCTGTTCTCGATCTACCAGCTGTTCAACATCGGCTCGATGGTCGGCTGGGTGATCCTGGACTTGGCCTACCTGGACATGATGGTGGCGCTGCTGCTGCCCATCGTGTTCCTGGTCTTCCCGATGCGGGCCGCAGACAAGGACCGGCGCCACCCGCCGGTCTACGACATGGTCCTGTTCTTCGGCACCTTCGTGCTCGGCTGCTTCCTGGCCTGGATCGCGGTCCCGTCCGTGGAGGGCGGCTGGGAGTATTTCGCCCCCGACTACGCCCGGATCCTCGGCTTCGTGCTGTGGGCCCTGATGATCGAGGCGGTGCGCCGGACCGGCGGCCTGGCCCTGACGATCATCGTTCTGCTGTTCTCCTTCTACCCGCCGATCGCGGATTCCATGCCCGGCCCACTCCGCGGCGCGCAGCAGTCGCTGTGGGAGGTGAGCCAGTACTACCTGTTCTCCTCCGAGGCGATCTTCGGCATCCCCATGCGCGCCTTCGGCAAGCTGGTGATCGGCTTCGTGATCTTCGGCGTGGCGCTGCAGCACACCGGCGCCGGCCGCTTCTTCATCGACCTCGCCTTCGCGCTGCTCGGCAACGTGCGCGGCGGCGGGGCCAAGGTGGCCATCTTCTCCTCGGGCCTGCTCGGCTCGATGAGCGGGTCGGTCATCACCAACGTGCTGACCACCGGCCGGCTGACCATTCCGGCGATGCGCCGCACCGGCTTCGGCCGCGAGACCTCGGCGGCGGTGGAGGCCTGCGCCTCCACCGGCGGCGTGCTGATGCCGCCGGTGATGGGGGCCACGGCCTTCGTCATGGCCTCGTTCCTGAGCGTGCCCTATATCGAGATCGCCGTCGCCGCGGTGATCCCGTCCCTGCTCTACTATCTCGGCCTGTTCCTGCAGATCGACGCCTATGCCGCGCGGCGCAACCTGAAGGGCTTGCCGCGGGAGGAACTGCCGAAGATCGGCGCCGTGTTCCGCGAGGGCTGGCATTACCTGTTCGCGCTGGGACTGCTGATCTACCTGCTGCTCTACCTGAAGCAGGAGGCGCTGGCGCCGTACTACGCGACGGCCGTGCTGCTGATCACCAACCAGATCTTCGGCAAGCGGCTCGGCTGGGCCGACCTGAAGCAGTTCCTGTTCGAGACCGGGCAGGTTCTGGCCGAACTGGTGGCGATCCTCGGCGCCATCGGGCTGATCATCGGCGCCCTGTCGGTGACCGGGCTCGTCGGCTCGATCGCCACCGATCTGGTGCTGCTGGCCGGCGGCAACATCTACGCCCTGCTGCTCATGGGGGCGGCGACCAGCTTCATCCTGGGCATGGGCATGACGGTGACGGCGGCCTACGTCTTCCTCGCCATCGTGCTGGCACCCTCGCTGGTCAGCTCCGGGCTCGATCCGATGGCCGTGCACATGTTCATCCTGTACTGGGGCATGCTGTCCTTCATCACCCCGCCGGTCGCCCTCGGGGCCTTCGCCGCGGCGACGATCTCCGGGGCGACACCGATGCAGGCCGGGTTCACCGCCATGCGGCTGGGCTCGATCATCTACTTCATCCCGTTCTTCTTCGTGCTGGAGCCGGCCCTGATCCTGAACGGCGCGCCCATTCAGATCCTGGTCGTCCTCGTCAGCGCGCTGGCGGGCGTCCTGCTGATCGCGTCCTCCACCCAGGGCTATCTGGTCGGTTACGGCAGCTTCGGCGACGGGGCGATGGCCATGGTGGTGCGCACGATCGTCTTCTTCGGCGGCCTGCTCTTCGCCTTCCCGGGCAGCGAGGATCTCGGCATCGGCCATTGGGATGCGGTTATGGCCGGCGCAGTGCTGGCGGCGGTCGGCCTCGGGATCGGACTGCTGTTCCGAAAACGGGTCGCCGCCTGACCGCGGCCGGCTCCATACGGACAAAAAAAGGGGAGGCCTCGGCCTCCCCTTTTCCTTGGTGGTGTGGCTGTCGTCAGGCCGTGTCCGACTTCGGCTCGCTCATCAGGCCCTTCACGATGGCGAAACACGCCAGCAGCAGGACGATGGTGAACGGGAAGCCGGTCGACACCGCCATGGCCTGCAAGGCCGTCAGGCCGCCGCCGAGCAGCAGGGCGATCGCGACCAGCCCCTCGAAGCAGGCCCAGAACACGCGCTGGGACACCGGGGCATTGGTCTTGCCGCCGGCGGTAATCGTGTCGATCACCAGCGAGCCCGAGTCCGAGGAGGTCACGAAGAACACGATCACCAGCAGGATGCCGATGAAGGACGTGATCTGCGCGAGGGGCATCTGCTCCAGCATGACGAACAGCTTGAGCGGCAGGCCCGCATCGCCGATCGCCGTCACGCCGGCTTCCACGAAGTTGATCGCGGTGCCGCCGAAGGCCGTCATCCACAGGACCGAGACGAGCGAGGGGATCAGCAGCACGCAGGTGATGAACTCGCGCACGGTACGGCCACGGGAGACGCGGGCGATGAACATGCCCACGAACGGCGACCAGGAGATCCACCAGGCCCAGTAGAACGACGTCCAACCCTGGCTGAAGTTGGCGTCGGTCCGGCCGACCGGATTCGACAGCGCCGGCAGGTATTCCAGATAGGCCACGAGGTTGGAGAAGAACCCGGTCAGGATCGCCATGGTCGGGCCGACGACGATGACGAACAGCAGCAGCAGGGCCGCCAGCACCATGTTGATCTCGGACAGGCGCTTCACCCCGGCGTCGAGACCGGCCAGCACCGAGAGCAGCGCCATGCCGGTGATGCCGACGATCAGCAGGACCTGGGAGGTCTCGCTGACCGGCGTGCCGAACAGGAACTCCAGCCCCGCATTCGCCTGGGTGGCCCCGAGGCCGAGCGAGGTGGCCAGGCCGAACAGCGTGGCGAACACCGCCAGGATGTCGATGACATGGCCGGTCCAGCCCCACACAGCGTCACCGAAGATCGGATGGAACGCGCTGCGGATCGTCAGCGGCAGGCCCTTGTTGTAGGAGAACAGGGCGAGCGCCAGGGCGACGATGGCGTAGATTGCCCAGGGATGCAGGCCCCAGTGGAAGATCGTGGCCGCCATGCCGAGAGCCTTTGCGCCCTCCACATCGCCAGCCGCACCGGCCAGCGGCGCCCAGCTATCCGGCGAACCCGCCCCCTCGGCGACCGAGGAGTTGAAGTGCGAGATGGGTTCGGAGACGCCGTAGAACATCAGCCCGATGCCCATGCCGGCCGCGAACAGCATCGCGAACCACCCGGCGTAGGAATATTCGGGTCGGGCGTCCCGCCCACCGAGCCGCACCTTGCCGAGCGGGGTGACGATCAGGACGATGCAAAGAATCACGAAGACGTTGGCCGCCCCGATGAAGAACCAGTCGAAGGTCGATGTCAGGGTCTCGCGCAGGGCGCCGAAGGCCGCGGCGGCCTGATCGTGCAGGATCAACGTCAGAAATGTGAAGGCGACGATCACCAACCCGGAAATCAGGAAGACCGGGTTGTGGATGTCCAGGCCGAACGGCCCGACCTGTTTCTGGATATTGTCCTGACCGATCTCGTAATCGGTTTCGATAAGATCCGCCGGCCCGTCGGGCGGCTTCACAGCGTGGTCGGACATGTAGTTCCCTCTCGTTTGGGTTTTGCAGCGCACCGCGAGCCCCCCTTGGCCCCCGTCGCGCCGGGCCCGAACCCGACTCGGGACGGACGATCTCGGCGGAAATCGGATGGATGCGGCAATAAGGACAGAGCGTGGGTGTCCCGCGGAGGCCGCGAACCTTTTCCACCAGCGTTGCGCCGGTTCACCCGGCTGTTCGGCGCCCCCGGCAGCCGGGGGTCGCGTTACCGAAACGCTACCCTAACCTGAAACACCGAATGGCCACAAATCGACACAGTCAGACCAAACTATTCTGAAATCGACATACTTGATCCGCCCCGGTGGCAAACCCGTCTGGGTCGCATCCCGACAGGTGGTGGCGAATGGGCGATCAGCCGTCCAGCTTGTGCTTCAGGATCTTGCCCGCCGCCGTCGCCGGCAGACTGTCACGGAACTCCCACCGGCCCGGCCGCTTGTAGGCCGAGAGCTTGTCCGTCACGAAGGCCGCGAGGTCCCCGGCGGTCAGATGCCGGCCCTGCACCGGCTGAACGAAGGCCACGACCTCTTCGTTGCCATCCTTGACCGGCCGGCCAACGACGGCGCAGAGCGCCACGTCGGGGTGCAGCGTGATCGCGGCCTCCACCTCGGGCGGGTAGACGTTGAAGCCGGAGCGGATGATCAGTTCCTTGCGCCGGCCGACCACGTAGAGCAGCCCATCGGCGGTCAGGCGGCCGAGATCGCCGGTCCTGAACCACAGTCCGTCATGGACCGCCGCGGTCTCCTCGGGCGCCTTGTAATAGCCCTTCATGACCAGCGGACCGGACACCTGGATCTCGCCCACCGTGTCCGGCGGCAGGATCTCGCCGTCATCGGCGACGATGCGGACCTGGACGTCGGGGATGATCTCTCCGACCGTGTCATCGTCGCGCGGACGGTCGATATCGGTCACCGAGATCGTCGGCGCCGTCTCGGTCATTCCGTAGCCGTTATGCAACGGAACGCCGAACGCCGCCTCGACCCGCTTCTTCAATCCGAGATCCAGCGGTGCGCCGCCGGAGGACAGATATCGGATGCGCCCCGGGTCGAGCGGACGGCCACGGATGGTAGTGAGCTCCAGGATACGTGCGTACATCTGGGGGACACCGTTGAACAGACTGATCTCCCCGCTCTCGATCGCGGCCAGGGCATTCTCGGCCGAAAACCGCGGAATCAGGTCGACCCGGCCGCCCATGTACATGTTGCCCAGATACACCGATGCCAGGCCGAACACGTGACTGATCGGCAACACGCCGTAGATCCGGTCGCCCGGCGTCACCCGCCGGGATTCGCCTGAGCGCGCGCCGATGAACAGCAGGTTGCGATGGGTCAGCATCACGCCTTTCGGCTTCCCCGTCGTGCCGGAGGTGTAGATCATCACCGCGACCCGGTCGGCCGGATCCTCGCCGCTCTCGTCCACCGCCGGGTCGGCATCGTCGAAGACCGCGAGGGTGGCGCCGAGATCGTCCAGTTCCGCCACCGGCCGCGCCCCATGCCGGACGCCATGGGCGGTCGCTTCGTCCGAGACGGATTGGGTGTAGAGCGCCAGACGCGGCCGGGCATGATCGCGGATCGCGTCGATCTCTCCCGCCGACAGCCGGGCGTTGATCGGGATCGCCCAGGCGCCCAGCTTCGCCGCGGCCAGGACCGACAGAGCCGTCGCAAACCCGTTTTCGCCGACGATGTAGAACCGGTCACCGGCCGCCAGCCCCCGGTCGGCCAGCGTGGCCGCCAGGCGGGTCGAGCGGGCATCGGCCTCGCCATAGCTCATCACCCGCTCGCCCTCGGCCAGGGCTTCGGTGTCGGGAAACCGCTCGGCCCACCAGGCCACCGGATCGGCGATCGAGGCGAAGATATCCTTCGCCGGACGGGAGCCGTCCCATACGGTCGTCATGCCGGCCTCCCGGTCAGCGTGCGGCCGCGTGGGCCTTCAGCATGTTGCGGGCGATCACGATCTGCTGGATCTGCGAGGTGCCCTCGTAGATCCGGAACAGGCGCACATCCCGGTAGAACCGCTCCACCGCGTATTCGTTGATGTAGCCGGCCCCGCCATGGATCTGCACGGCCCGGTCGGCGACGCGGCCGACCATTTCCGAGGCGTAATACTTCGCACAGGCGGCGACCATGGCGGTGTTCTCGCCGGCGTCGAACTTGACGGCGGCGTCCTTCACCATGGCCTCGGCGGCATAGGCCTCGGTCTTGCTGTCGGCCAGCATCGCCTGGACGAGCTGGAAGTCGGACAGCGGCTGGCCGAACTGCTTGCGGTCGCTGGCATAGTTCAGGCACTCGGTGATCAGCCGGTCCGCCATGCCGATGCAGACCGAGGACAGGTGCAACCGCCCGCGGTCGAGCACCTTCATCGCGGTCTTGAAGCCCTGGCCCTCCACGCCGCCGATGATGGCGTCGGCCGGGACCTTCACGTCCTCGAAGATCACGTCGGCCACGTGGGTACCCTGCTGGCCCATCTTCTTGTAGGGCTTGCCGGTGGAAATGCCCGGCGACTTGGCGTCGACCAGGAAGGCCGAGATGCCGCCGGCCCCCTTGTTGTCGGGGTCGGTGCGCGCCATCACCGTGAAGACACCGGCCTTGGTCGAGTTGGTGATGTAGCGCTTGGTGCCGTTGAGGACGTAGCCGTTGCCGTCCTTCTTCGCCGAGGTCCGCACCGAGGCGGCGTCGGAACCGGCGTCGGGCTCGGTCAGGCAGAACGAGCCGACCAGCTCGCCGGAGGCCAGCCGCGGCAGGTAGTCCCGCTTCTGCTCCTCGGTGCCGTCCATGACGATGGCCTGGCTGCCGATGCCCACATTGGTGCCGATCAGCGAGCGGAAGCAGGGCGCCGTGTGACCGAGTTCGTTGCCGATGACCACCTCCTCCGACATGGACAGGCCGAGCCCGCCGTATTCCTCGGGGATGGAGAGGCCGTACAGCCCCATCTCGGCCATCTCGCGGGAGACCTCCTCGGGGATCGCGTCCTCGCGGCTGACCTGTTCCTCCAGCGGAATCAGGCGCTCGTTCACATAGCGGCGGACGGTGTCCTTGAATTGGTTCAGGGTCTCCTGATCGAGCGCCACATGGTCCTCCCGTTTGATCTTCGTGCCTGATCGGCACGGTTGCTTTTCCGCGCGGGACTATAGGTTCCGCGTGCGCGGCCGTCCACGCAGCTTGCCGAGTTTGTATACACCCGCTAAACCGCTGCAAATCGAACGAAGCGAGGAAACAACCCACCATGCGCGACCTGCACCTGCCCGGCCGTTCCCCGGTCTACGCACCCAACGCCGCCATCGCTACCTCCCACCCGCTGGCGAGCCAGGTTGGCCTCGACGTTCTGAAATCCGGCGGCACCGCCGTGGATGCCGCCGTCGCGGCCTGCGCCGTGCTCTGCGTGGTCGAACCGCACATGACCGGCATCGGCGGCGACTGCTTCGCGCTGGTCGCCCCGAAGGGCAGCGGCGATATCGTCGCCATGAACGGCTCCGGCCGCGCGCCGGGCAAGGCCGAGCTGTCCTGGTTCCTGGGCAAGGGCATCACCGAGCTGGGTGCCTCCAACGACCCGCACACCGTCACCGTGCCGGGTGCCGTCGGTGCCTGGACCGCCCTGCTGGAGCGCTTCGGCACCAAGTCCCTGGGCGAGCTGCTGCAGCCGGCGATCAAGTATGCCGAGGAAGGCTATCCGGTCAGCTCCCGCGTCGGCAGCGATTGGGCCGACGCGGTGGAGAAGCTGTCGAAGAACCCGACAGCCAGGTCCGTGATGCTGCCGGGCGGCAAGGCCCCGGCCATCGGCACCCGCCACAGCCAGCCGAAGCTCGCCGCGACCTTCAAAGTGATCGCAGAGAAGGGCCGCGACGGTTTCTACACCGGCGCGGTGGCCGAAGACATCGTCGCCAGCCTGAACAAGCTGGGCGGCCTGCACAGCCTGGAAGACTTCGCCAACGCCGCCCCGGAATGGGTCGAGCCGATCAAGGCTAAGTTCGCCGGCCATGAGGTCTACGAATGCCCGCCGAACGGTCAGGGCATCTGCGCGCTGATGATCATGTCGATCCTCGACCGCCATGACATCGCCAGCCTCAGTCAGGCCGGCCGGGTGCACCTGATCGCCGAGGCCACCAAGCTCGCCTACGCCCAGCGCGACCGCTACGTCGCCGATCCGCGCCAGGTCGATGTGCCGGTGGACTGGCTGCTGTCCGACGCCCACATCGCCGCCCTCGACGCGATGATCGACCCGGACAAGGCCGGCGCCTTCGAGCCGAGCGACTTCCCGGTGCACAAGGACACGATCTACCTGTCCTGCGTCGACAAGGACGGCACCGCGATCAGCTTCATCAACTCGATCTTCTCCGATTTCGGAAGCTGCATCATGAGCGAGAAGACCGGCGTCATGCTGCACAACCGCGGCAAGTCGTTCCATCTCGTGGAGGGCCATCCGAACGCCATCGCGCCGAACAAGCGGCCGATGCACACGATCATCCCCGGCATGCTGGTGAAGGACGGCCGCGCGGTCGCCCCGTTCGGCGTCATGGGGGGCCAGTACCAGTCCACCGGACAGGCGACGTTCCTGTCGAACCTGCTGATGCGCGGCATGGATCCGCAGGAGGCGCTCGACGACAGCCGCAGCTTCGCCACCGAGGGCACCCTGCAGGTCGAGAGCACCTTCGCGCCGGAGACCTATGCGGCCCTGGAGAAGAAGGGTCACAGCCTGACCCGCATGCCGAAGCCGATCGGCGGCGGCCAGGCGGTTGTGATCGACGAGAAGAACGGCGTGCTCGTCGCCGGCTCCGACCCGCGCAAGGACGGCTGCGCGCTGGGGTATTGAGCCTTAGGCGTCCCCTTCACTCCCGTCTTCCCGGCCTCGCGCCGGGACCGAGAACCAGGGCAGCCGGAACGTCAAAGAATACAAACCTGAAGATCCAGCCCACCGAGGGCTGGGTCCCGGCGCGAGGCCGGGAAGACAGAACAGTGAAGGGAGCCTGCCATGGCCCATAAGATCGCGATCATCGGCCTCGGCATCATGGGCCGGCGGCTGCTCGGCCGTATCCTGGAGCACCCGGCCTTCGAGCCGGTCGCCCTGTGGGATCCGTCCGAGGCCGCCTGCAAGAAGGCCGCCGAGGAAGCGCCGGGCGTGCCGATCGTCGAGAGTGCTGCGGCCGCCATCGCCGCCGCCGACGTGGTCTACCTCGCCTGCCCGCCGGTGCCGCGCAAGGCCTACGCTCTTGAGGCTGCGGCCGCCGGCAAGGCGGTATTCCTGGAGAAGCCGCTCGGCGTCGATATCGAGGAGAGCCGCGATCTGGTGGAGAAGCTGAAGGCGTCAGGCGTGCCCGCCGCCGTCAACTTCACCCAGGCCGCCGGCAAGGCGCTGGCCACCGTGCAGGAGGCGATCGCCTCGGGCGCCACCGGGGCGTTGAGCAACATCAACATCATCGTCACCTACCCGGCCTGGCCGCGCGCCTGGCAGGTCGATGCCGACTGGCTGCGCTTCAAGGACGAGGGCGGCTACACCCGCGAGGTGATCTCCCACTTCGTCTTCCTGTCCGAGCGCATCCTCGGCCGCACCAAGCTCGTCTGGGCGAAGCCGTCCTATCCGGCCGACCCGGCCCTCTGCGAGACCCAGGTCCTGGCTCGGCTGGAGAACGAGGCCGGCGTGCCGGTTTCCATCCTCGGCTCGGTCGGCGGCGTGCAGCCGGACCGCCAGGAGGTCTATCTCAACTTCGAGAAGACCGGGTATCTGGTGGCCGAGTTCTACCGGCTGTTCCAGTCCGATGGTGGCGCCTGGAAGGAGATCCTCGACCCGCCGGCCGACCCGCGCAAGATCAGCCTCGGCGCCCAGCTAGACGCGCTGGACGATCTGCTGAGCGGCCGGCCGTCGAAGCTGGCGACGCTGGACGACGCGTTCAGCGTGCAGCAGAAGATCGAGGGGATGCTGGCGGGGGTGTGAGCGGCTCGAGACGACGGCGGGTCTATCCTTCCTCGATTGGGCGAGCGAGTTGGTCCTGACTTGCGTCAGGACGACGGGAGGGGACTGTGCGCCGCCAGCCGTCATCCTGATGCAAATCAGGATCAACGCACCGAAGCCAACACAGCGAAATCAGCCCGGATCGATCGGCCGCCAGCCATGGAGCACCGCGCGCTGCGGGATGGAGAGCGCGAAGAAATTGCCGCCGGCCGATCCCGGCTGGTCCCAGGCGCGGGAGATCGGCTCACCCAGATACCGGGCCAGGGCCAGCGCCCCGACCGCGCCGTGGCTGACCACGGCGACATCGCCGGAGACCTCCGCCATCACCGCCTCCAGGGCGGCGACGATCCGCGTCTGCTCGTCCACCGCCCGGGCCCAGCCGCGGACGCTCGCCTCCGGTTCGGCGAAGAACGCGTCGGCCGCCGCCTGGAACTCGGTCGGCGGCAGGTACCCGGTGGAGGAGCGGTCGTTCTCGCCCAGGTCCGCCCGTTCGATCGGCGGCCGACCGCACAACCCGGCGAGGATATCCGCCCCGTCCCGCGCTTTGCGCTCGGTGCTGCAATACAGCGCCGTCAACCGCCAGATCCAGGGGGCCGAGGCGAGAGCCGCCATCCGCGTCCGCCCGCGCGGCGACAGCGGCCACTCGGTGATCGGCACCGCCGGGTCGATCACCACATCGGGATGGGTGATGAAATAGAGGACGGGTCCGTCGCTCACGCCCGTGGGCTCACTCCGCCGCCGCGGCCGTCCCGCCAATGGAGATCGCGCCCATCCGCCCCGCCGCAGCCACCGCGTCGTCGATCAGCCGGTCCATGATCGCCTCCACCGGCTCGATCCGGTCGGCGAAGACGCAGGCCTGGCCCATGGACAGGATGCCCTTCTCCGGGTCGCCCTCGGTATAGGCCTGCTTCTGGGCGAGCCCCATGACATAGGGCCGGTAGGCCTCGAAATCCGTCACACCCTGGCGCTCCAGCTCGGCGATGGCGCGGGTGGTGGCGTTGTCGATGCCGCGGAAGGTGTTGCGCATGGAGGCGAGCACCAGGGCGGTGTCGGTCTCCTGCGCGTCGATCACCCGCTGCTTGATCGCGTCGTGGCTCCAGATCTCGCTTGCCACCAGGAAGCGGGTTCCGATCAGCGCCGCATCCGCGCCCATGGCCAGAACCGCGGCGACCTGCGCCCCGGTGCCGATGCCACCGCCGATCAGGATCGGCTTGTCGACCCGCTGCACCGCCAGCGGCGCCTGGACGATGGAGCCGACCAGATTGAGCCCCGGATGGCCGCCGCATTCCGCACCCACCACGGCGATGGCGTCGACCGGCAGCTTGGAGGCGGCGGAGACGGCGTGCTTCACCGTGGCGACCTTGTGGAACACCACCCCGCCGGCATCTTTGATCCGCTCCACGAAATCGAGCGGTGGCAGGCCCGCGGTCTCGAAATGGCGGACCCCCTTGTCCAGGGCGATCTCCAACTGGGCCGGCAGGTCCTTGTTGTGGTCGGTATGGACCGAGAGATAGAGGTTCACGCCGAACGGCTTGCCGCCGGTGAGCTTCGTTGCCTTGTCCAACTCGGCCTCGAACTCGCCGGGGCCGGGGAAGGTCTTGGCGGTGATGAACCCCATGCCGCCGGCATTGACCACCGCTGCCACATAGGCCGCGTCGGCAAGCCACATCAGGCCGCCGGCGACGATCGGATGGTCGATGCCGAACAGCTCGGTGATGCGGGTCTTGAAGCGCTGCGGTCGCATGCCTGCCGCTCCCTTAGAGGCTCATCAGCGAGGCACGATCAGCGCGTCGAGCGCCACGCACCCTTCTCCCTTTGGTAGCACCCGGACCGGGTTGAGGTCGACGCTTTCGATCCGGTCGCCCTCCGAGGCCGCGAAGACCGAGACCTTGGCCAGAAGCTCGGCGAGCGCATCCACATCGGCCGGCGGCGCGCCGCGCACCCCGCCATAGATCTTCGCGCCTTTCAGCTCGGCGATCATGCGTTTCGCCTCATCGACTCCGAACGGGGCGAGTCGGAAGGACACGTCCTCCAGCACCTCCACCAGGATCCCGCCGAGCCCGACCATGACCACCGGGCCGAAGGTCGGATCGTTCTGCACGCCGATCACCGTCTCCACACCCTCCGGCGCCATGGCGGCGACCAGGACGCCGTCGATCTCCGCCCTGGGGGCTGCCTGGGAGACGCGGGTGACCAGCCCGTCATAGGCGGCGGCCGCGTTGCTCTCGGTCACCCCGACCACAACGCCGCCGATCTCCGTCTTGTGCAGGATATCGGCCGAGGCGATTTTCAGAACCGCCTTGCCGCCGACCGCTTTCACCGCCTCTTCGGCCTCATGGGCGCTGGTGACCAGGCGGCGGTCGACGAAGGGCACGCCCCAACTCTCCAGCAGGTCGGAGGCCTGGTGCTCGCCCATCTGCGTCGCAGGAACCGACTGGGCACCGGATGGCGCCGCCGGGGGGGCCGCCTCGCCCTTGCGGGCGAAGAACCGACCGAAGCGGCTGATCACCGCCGCCGCGGCGACCGCCCGGGTCGGGTCCTCGAAGACCGGATAGCCGCCCTCCTCGTAATGCCGCACGATCTCCGGCGGCGCGATGAGGGAGAGGATGATCGACTTGTCCGGGAAACGCTCGCGGGTCTCCTGCAGGGTCTTGATCAGGTCGTCGGCGATGTAGCGCGAGGCGGCGATCATGGTGAAGAACGCCACCACAACGTCGTAGCCGCCCTCGTCCAGCATCATCCGCATGTTGGTGGTGATCAGCGACAGGTCGTTGAACGCCTGGGCGGTGATGTCGACCGGGTTGCGCACGGCGGCGAAGGGCAGCAGCTCCTTCAGGGCCTTCTGCGTGTCCGCCGGCATCTCCTTCACGTCGAGGCCGTAGTCGATCGCCGCGTCCGCCATCTGCACGCCGACGCCGCCGGAGATGGTCATCAGGCCGATGGCGTTGCCGTCGGGATAGGCCCCGCGCGAGCAGATATAGGCGGCATCCAGCATCTGGTCGGTGGTCTCGACCCGCATCACGCCGTACTGGGCGAACAGCGCGTCATATACGCGGTCGGAGCCGGCCAGCGCCGCCGTATGCGACGCCGCGGCGGCGGCCCCGATCTCGGACCGGCCCACCTTCTGGAAAATCACCGGCTTGCCGGCCTTCGCCGCCGCCTCCAGGGCCGCGCGGGTGGCGTCGCCGTCGCGGATGCCTTCCGCATAAGCAACGATGACCTTGGTCTCCTCGTCGGCGGCCAGATAGGCGATGGCATCGGCCACATCCACATCGGCCTCGTTGCCGGTGGTGATCCAGATCCCGGTCTCCACCCCCTTCTGCCGCATCAGATGGAAGACATGACTGCCATAGGCGCCGGACTGGCTGGCGATGGAGACGGGTCCCGGCTTCGGCAGCAGGTGGTCCACCGAGGAAGAAAAGGTGGCGAGCCAGTTGCTGCGGGCGTTGAAGATGCCGAGGCAGTTCGGCCCGAGCACCCGGATGCCGCCGGCCCGGGCGACCGCGCGCACCCGGTCCTGCAGCTTCGCCCCCTCCTCGCCCATCTCGGCGAAGCCCGAGGAGAACACGACCGCGCCCTTGCAGCCCTTGTCGGCCAGCGCTTCCAGGGTGTCCGCCACCATGGGGGCCGGTACGGCGACGATGGCCGCGTCCGGCGCACCCGGCAGCGCGGCGACATCGGCATAGGCCTGCAGCCCCTGCACGGTGTCGCGTTTCGGGTTCACCGGCCAGATCGGGCCGGAGAAGCCGCCCCGGATCATATAGCCCAGCGGCCGCCCGCCGATCCGCTTGGGATCGTCGGAGGCGCCGATGACGGCGATGGACTTGGGCGCGATCAGCGGCGTCAGGGTGCTGACGTCGGGTCTGTCCTGGCTCATCTGCGTGATACCGCTCAGACGGTGGCGATGGCGTTGGCCGGCGAGCCGACCGCGCCCGGCAGGTTCAGCGGCGGTGCGGTGAGCAGGAAGCGGTTGCGCCCGTTCTCATGCAGCCAGTCGGCCAGTTCCGTCAGGTACCAGATCTCGCCCAGATGGACGCCGAGCTTGAACAGGCAGAGCTCGTGCAGCGGCAGCATCACCTTCTTCGGCCCGTTGCGGCGGTCCTTGCCGGGCGCCTGCTCGACCGCGTAGTTGTCGGCGATCAGCACCGACAACCCGCTGTCGCGCACCCAGTCCTGCAGCTCCGGGTCGCCGCCGTCCAGGGCGGGGCAGCCGTTATGCATGAAGTCGGGATCGGGGTTGCCCTGCATCTCGACGATCTTCTTGGAGAAACCGGTGTGCAGGCAGACCATGTCGCCCTCCTCCACCACCACGCCGTCCTCGTCCATAATCTTCGACAGGGTCTTGAAGTCGACCACCGTGCGCTCGTCGCCCAGATGGCGGTACAGGTCGATCATCACGCCGCGGCCCTGGACGCAGGCGCCGGCCATGTTCTCGATGCCCAGCGCCTTGGCCCGCACGCCCTCGAAGCGCATCAGCGGGTCGGCCTTGTCGTTCGGATCGCCGGCCAGCTTGTGCTCCTGGCCGCTCCAGCCGTTGTAGTAGACGACCTCCGGCACCCCGTCGCCATTGGCATCAAACATCGAGCCGACATGGGTCAGGCTGTCCCACTGGGAGGAGTATTGCAGGCAGATCAGGGCCGCGTCGTCGCAGATGACGTCGGTCAGTTCCGGCTCCACCTGCTCCATGGCGAAGTTGTAGTTGGCGAGGTTGTTGCGCTCGGTCGCGAAGAGGCGGGGCGGAAACCGGCGCGGGTTGAGCACCCGGCCGCCCGGCAGATCCAGCGGCAGGGAGAGGCAGAACCGCTTGCCGGTCTTCACCTCCTTCACCGCCTCCACAACCCGCTCGGGGGTCAGCAGGTTCAGCCGTCCGAGCTGATCGTCCGGGCCGAAATCACCCCAATTCGAGCCTTCAGGCCGGTTCACCCACCGTCCCGCCATCGCTTCCTCCATCCCGGATATGCCGCCTCTTGGCCGGGCGGCGCTTGATTGGTTGGGCGGGGATTGTCGCGGGAGGTGCCGGCCAGCGCAAGACCACTACCGCCGCGACCGGGCCCGTGATAGCGAAGCGCCGCAACCCGAGGTCCAAATGTCCGCTCCCCCCGTTCCCGTCCCGCAGCCGCTGCATGAGTCGCTGGCACTCGCCATCGGCTGCATGGTCGCCGCCCAGGTCGTGTTTACCGGCATGGACACGATGGTGAAGCTGCTGTCGGAGGGATTCGGTGCAGCGCAGATCGTCTGGGGCTTCTTCGCCGCCTTCACCATCACAGCGACGGTGGACGCGGCGCGCAACGGTTCGCTGCGCAGCGCCCTACGGACCCGCCGGCCCTTGCTGCATATCGTGCGGGCGCTGCTGCTGCCGGTGAACATGGCGGCGATGGTCTTGGCCCTGAACCTGCTGCCGCTGGCAACGGTGACGACGGTGGTCTGCACCTTCCCGCTGATCGTGACCGCCCTGTCGGTGCCGATCCTCGGCGAGCATGTGGGACCGCGCCGCTGGGCGGCGGTCGGCATCGGCTTCGTCGGCGTGCTGATCGTGGTACGCCCGGGCACCGACGTGTTCGACCCGGCAGCCTTCGTCGCCCTGTTCGCCGGCGCGGTCTACGCCCTCTATCTGGTGCTGACCCGGCTGCTCAGCCGCACCGACCGGAGCGACGGCATCGCGCTCAGCACCGCCTGGATCGGGCTCGCCGTGTTCTCCATCGCCCTGCCCTTCGACTGGCGCATGCCGACCGGCGAGGAAGCTCTGCTGCTGGCCTCCGTGGCACTGGCCGGGACGATCGGCCACCGGCTGATCATCGTCGCCTTCTCCCGCGCGCCGGCCAGCACGCTGCAGCCCTTCACCTATCTGCAGGTGGTCTGGGCGACGGTGGCGGGGTTGGTGGTGTTCGGCCATCTGCCCGACGCGGTCACCCTGGCCGGTGCCGGGGTAATCGTGGCCAGCGGCCTCTACGCCTGGTGGCGCGAGCGTCAGGTGAAGACGTCGTGAGCCGGGTCCCGATGTCCACGGCGGCGCGCGGCATCCTGCTCATCCTGCTGGCCAATCTCGGCTTCGCCGGGATGGACGCGGTGTCGAAGACGCTGACCATGGAGTATTCCGTGGCGCAGATCCTGTGGGTCCGCTTCGGCTTCTTCGCGGCCTTCGCCACCTTCCTCGCCTGGCGGCACGGCGGCGGCATCCTGCCCCAGTTCCGCACGAACCGCCCGGTGTTCCAGACCGCCCGCGCCCTGCTGCTGGTGGCGGAGATCGGCTGCTTCATCCTCGGTTTCCGCTATCTGCAGCTCGCCGAGTCCCATTCCATCGGCGCCGTCTTCCCGCTGGTGATCACCGCCCTGTCGGCGATCTGGCTGGGCGAGCAGGTCGGCGTGCGGCGCTGGACCGCCGTCGGCATCGGCTTCATCGGCATGCTGGTGATCCTGCGGCCGGGTCTCGCCGTCTTCGAGGTGGCGGCCCTGCTGCCCCTGGCGGGTGCCATCATGTTCGCGGTCTATCAGGTGATGACCAAGCTGCTGTCCCGCACCGACGGCATGGTGACGATCCTGCTGTATACGGGCTGGGTCGGCTTCCTGGCGATGAGCCTGTTCGGCCCGTTCGACTGGACCTGGCCGGACGCCAAGGGCTGGGCCCTGCTGGTGCTGGCCGGCCTGCTGGGATCGATCGGCCACGCCACGGTCATCAAGGCGCTCGAGATCGCGCCCGCCAGCGTGCTGCAGCCGTTCAACTACACCCTGCTGGTCTGGGCCACCGGGATCGGCTTCGTCGTCTTCGGCGACCTGCCCGACCTGTGGACGGTGATCGGCGCGACCATCATCGTCGCCAGCGGCCTGTATGTGTGGTGGCGCGAGCGGGTTCGGTCGCGCCGGCAATAGGACCGGGTCAGAGCAGCGCGTTGGACAGCGCGCCGCCGGCCAGGAACATGACCCAGCCCAGGATCGGACGGTAGAAGTAGCGGTAGGAAATCTGGACCAGGGCGGGCGCCTTGTGCAGGTCTCCGCGCGCCGGGACCAACCCGTATCCACTGAAGATCAGGTAGAGGTTGGAGATCAGCACCATGAAGCCGCCCGAGAACACGTAGATCCCGAACATTATTTTAAATACGCTCGAATTTAAAACAACATACAAGAAATCGATATTCACTATCTCGCTGGTGAAGCAGAATGCACCGAGCATAAAGCAAACAATTGTAATCAATTTGTTCTGAGATATCCGTGGATGCTTCTGGTATCCCCGCATGACATCCTCGCCCGTCAAGTATATCACCCCGTTATCAATCTAAAGTAGATGAGAAGTTCTTAGCAAATTCTTAACGCCCTTTTGGCGGCTGGTAAACGCCGTTCGGCAATCCGGGGGTTTGCGCGCTCCCCCGCGGATGGGCTTAAATTCGGACAATCAAAAGAACATCCAACCCATGCCGATTCGGAGGAAACCATGTCGAGCGCCGTCACGCGCCTTGAGGCCTATAAAGACGAGACCATGAAGCGGATCCCGCTGCCCGAGCACGCAGCCCAGGAACTGTTCTTCACCACCGACAAGGACGACGAGCGCGTCTGGATGCCGATCGGCGATGGGATCGTGGCCCGGCCGATGCTGTTCAACCCGGTCCAGGGCTCCTGGGTCACCCTGATCAAGGCTGACAAGCCGGGCATCGTCAGCCGCCACCGCCACCCGGCACCGGTCACCGGCTATACGCTGGAGGGCGCCTGGGGCTACCTGGAGCACGAGTGGACCGCCACGCCCGGTTCATTCCTGTTCGAGCCGGCGGGCGAGACCCACACCCTGGTCGTCGATCCGCAGGTCGGGCACATGAAGTGCCTGTTCCACAATTTTGGACCGCTCATTTTCGTCGATGCCGAGGGCAATCAGACCGGTTATGACGATGTCTTCACCCGCCTGGAGAAGTTCAAGGCACACTACGAGGCCAACGGGTTGGGGGCTGAGTTCGCCACCCGACTGATCCGCTGACCGACCCAACGCACTTTCAGCAAGAAGCCCCAAGGGAGCGAGACGACGATGCGTAGCTACCAACTGGTCCAGCCCGGCAAACCGTTCGAGGAAGTCGAGCGGGAGGATCCGACCCCGACCGGTACCGAGGTCCTGGTCCGGGTGACCCGGGCCGGCGTGTGCCACTCGGACATCCACATCTCCGACGGCTATTTCGACCTGGGCGGCGGCAAGAAGCTCGACATCGTCGCCCGCGGCCAGCGCCTGCCGGTCACCCTCGGCCACGAGGTCCTGGGCGAGGTCATCGCCGCCGGCCCGGACGCCAAGGACGCGCCGATCGGCAAGACGATGCTGGTGCACCCGTGGCTCGGCTGCGGCGAATGCTCGGCCTGCAAGGCGGAGCAGGAGAACCACTGCCCGACCATGCGCTCCATCGGCATCTTCCGTGACGGTGGCTATGCGACCCACTGTGTGGTGCCGCATCCGAAGTACCTGGTCGATATCGGCGACGTGGACCCGACCATCGCCACCCCGTATTCCTGCTCCGGCGTTACCGTGTACTCGGCGCTGAAGAAGGCGATGCCGGTGCTCGACAGCGAGTGGCTGGCGATCTTCGGCGCCGGCGGCCTGGGTCTCTCGGCGGTCGCCATCGCCAAGGGCATGGGCGTGAAGAACGTGATCTCGGTTGATATCGACGACGAGAAGCTGGAAGCCGCCAAGGGCGTGGGCGCCGACGCGGTGCTCAACACCAAGAAGGCCGAGAACGCCATCGCCGAACTGCAGAAGATCGCCGGCGGCGAGCTGCGGGCGGTGGTCGACACGGTCGGCGGCGAGGCGACGTCCAGCGTCGGCATCGGTGCGGTGCGCAAGGGCGGGCGCTATGTGATCGTCGGCCTGTATGGCGGCGAACTGACCGTCTCCCTGCCGACCATCCCGATGCGGGCGCTGTCGATCATGGGCTCCTATGTGGGCTCACTGGGCGAGCTGAAGGAGCTGATGGAGCTGGTCAAGGCCGGCAAGGTGAAGCCGATCCCGATGGAGACCCGGCCGCTGGAGACCGCCTACGACACCCTGCAGGACCTCAAGGCCGGTCGCATCACCGGCCGCGTGGTGCTGACGAGCTGACGGACGGGGGCGCCGGGGCTTAGCGGTCTCGGCGCCCACCTCATCTCCCGACGCCCCTTCCCGTCGTGCTGATGCAAATCAGGACCAACGCACAGACGGCAACCGAAGAACGCAGGATCCTGATTTACATCAGGATGACGGGTGGGGTGTCAGCGCACGTGGCTTGATCCTGATTTGCATCAGGATGACGGCTGCGGTGTCACAGCAGGAACAGCGTCGCCAATCCCAGGAACGCGAAGAACCCCACCACATCGGTGACGGTGGTGAGGAACACGCCGCTCGCCACCGCCGGGTCGATCTTGAAGCGCTGCAGGCCGAGCGGGATCAGGGTGCCCGCCAGTCCGGCCACCACCAGGTTCAACACCATGGCAACGGCGATGATCCAGGCGATTTCGAAATCGCCGAACCACAGGATCGACGCCCCCGCCACCAGAACCGCGAAGGCGATCCCGTTCAGCGACCCGACCAGGGTCTCCTTGGCGATGAACTTCATGGCGTTGCGGGTGTCGATGTCGCGCATGGCCAGCGCGCGCACCGCCACGGTCAGGGTCTGGGTGCCCGCATTGCCGCCCATGGACGCCACGATCGGCATCAGCACCGCCAGGGCCACCACCTTCTCGATGGTTGCCTCGAACAGGCCGATCACCAGCGAGGCCGCGATCGCCGTCAGCAGGTTCATCACCAGCCAAGGGAAGCGGGTCTTGGTCGTGCCCCACAGGGAGCCATAAAGGTCGCTCTCGCCCAGACCGGCGAGGCGCATCAGATCCTCCTCGGCCTCCTCGTCGATCACGTCCACCACGTCGTCGACGGTGATGACGCCGAGCAGCCGGTCGTCCTCGCTGATCACCGGAGCGGCGACCAGGCCGTACTGGCGGAACAGCAGGGCGACCTCTTCCTGGTCCATCTCGGCCGGCACTTTGCGGAAGTCCTTGCGCATGATGTCGGACACCCGCACCGGCCGCTTGGAGCGCAGCAGGTGCGACAGGGCCAGTTCGCCGACCGGACGGTGGCCCGGATCGACCACGAAGATGTCGTAGAAGTCGTCCGGCAGGTTGCGGACGGTGCGCAGGAAGTCGATGGTCTGGCCGACGGTCCAATGGGACGGGACCACCACCATCTCGCGCTGCATCAGGCGGCCGGCGGAATCCTCGGGGAAGTTCAGGCCTTCCTCCAGGAAGATCCGGTCCTTGGCCGGCAGGGCCGCCAGGATTCGGGCCTGCTCCTCCTCGTCCAACTCGCCGAACAGATCGACGGCGTCGTCGGAATCCAGCGCCGACAGGAAGCGGGTCAGGTCCTCCTCGCCGAGGGCGCCGACCAGCTCGTCGCGCACCGTGACATCCAGATAGGCCAGAATGTCGGCGTCGAAGGTCGCCCCCATCGCCGCGATCAGGGTCAGCCGCTGCTCCGGCGTCAGGCGCTCGATCAGGTCGGCCTGGTCGGCCGGGTGGAGCGGGCGCAGCAGGCGCGGGATGATCGGCAGGCGCTCCTGCTCCAGTGCCCGCATGACGGCCGCCTCCAGCCGCGGCGTCAGGCCATAGAGCGGCTCGTCCGGGACGTTCTCGCGGGTCTCGGCGATCTCCGCCTCAAGCGCCCGGATCTTGGCCTTCAGCTCGCGCTTCTTGACCTTCGGCTTTGGCTTGCGCTTGCCCCCCGGCTGCTCACCACCGTGCTGCTCCCCAACCTCGGCTTCGGGCGCGTCCGTCTCGTCCGGTCGATTGTCTGGGGTCATGCATCACCGTTTTTCAGCGCGCCGGCTTGCGGCGCGCCGCTTCATGGGCCTGGGCGTCGACGACGGCGACGGCGGTCATGTTGATGATGCCGCGCACGGTCACCGACTGGGTAAGGATATGCATCGGCTTTGCCGTTCCGACCAGCATCGGCCCCACCGAAAGTCCTCCACCCGTCGATTTCATCAGGTTAAACGCCACGTTCGCGGAGTCTAACGTCGGCATGACCAGAAGGTTCGCCGCGCCCTGCAGACGGGAGTTCGGGAAGGTCCGGTTGCGCACCACTTCGGAGATCGCGCTGTCGGCGTGCATCTCGCCTTCGACCTCCAGGCCCGGATGCTTCGCCGCCAGCTTGGCGACCGCCTGGCGCATCTTCAGCGCCGACGGCTCGTCGGAGGACCCGAAATGGGAATGGGAGACGAAGGCGACCTTGGGCTCCAGGCCGAAGGCCCGCACCTCGGTCGCCGCCAGTTCCACCATCTCCACCAGTTCGTCGGCGCTCGGATCGGTCGTCACATGGGTGTCGACCATGAAGTAGGAGCCCTGGGGCAGGATCAGCAGGCTGACCGCCGACAGCTCGTTGACGCCGCGCCGCGGTCCGATGACCTGGCGGATGTGCTTCAGATGGTCCCAGTACCGGCCGACCGTGCCGCAGATTGCCGCGTCGGCATCGCCAAGCTGCATCATCAGGGCGGCGATCACCGTGTCGTTGGTGCGCACCACCTCCCGCGCCCGGTCCGGCGACACTCCGCGCCGCTCCATCAGACCGTGATAGGTGCGCCAGTAGAGCTCGTAGCGGTCGTCGTTGCTGGGATCGACCACCTCCACGTCGCGACCGACCTTCAGGCGCAGGCCGAACCGGTCCAGGCGCCGCTCGATCACGTCGGGGCGGCCGATCAGGATCGGCCTCGCCAGCTTCTCGTCCAACACGGACTGCACCGCGCGCAGCACCCGCTCCTCTTCGCCCTCGGCGAAGACGACCCGTTTCGGCTCCTCGCGGGCCTTGGCGAAGATCGGCCGCATCACCTGGCCGGAGCGGTAGACGAACTGCGACAGCTTCTGGCGGTAGGCGTCGAAATCCTCGATCGGCCGGGCGGCCACGCCGCTGTCCATCGCCGCCTGGGCGACGCGCGGGGCGATCTCCATGATCAGGCGCGGGTCGAACGGCTTGGGGATCAGGTATTCCGGCCCGAAGGACAGCTCCTGGCCGCTATAGGCGGTGGCGACGATGTCGGAGGCCTCCTGCATCGCCAGGTCGGCGATGGCGGTCACCGCGGCGATCTTCATCTCCTCGTTGATCGTCGTCGCGCCCACATCGAGCGCGCCGCGGAAGATGAAGGGGAAGCACAGGACGTTGTTCACCTGGTTCGGATAGTCGGACCGGCCGGTGGCGATGATCGCGTCGTCGCGCACCGCCTTGGCCTCCTCCGGCATGATCTCCGGGGTCGGGTTGGCCAGCGCCATGATGATCGGCTTGGCGGCCATCGACTTGACCATTTCCGGCTTGAGGACACCCGGGGCCGACAGGCCGAGGAAGATGTCGGCGCCGGCCACCGCCTCGCCCAGCGTCCGCATCGGCGTGTCGGTGGCGTAGCGGGCGATGACCGGGTTCATCTGGTTGCGGCCGGTATACACCACGCCGTCGATATCGGTCAGGATCACGTTCTCGGTCTTCAGACCCATCGCGACCAGCAGGTCGATGCAGGCCATGGCCGCGGCACCGGCCCCCGAGGTGACGAGCCGCACCGAGTCCAGCGGCTTCTCCACCAGGCGCAGGGCGTTGAAGATCGCCGCCCCGACGCAGATCGCCGTGCCGTGCTGGTCGTCATGGAACACCGGGATGTTCATGCGCTGGCGCAGCTTGCGTTCGATCTCGAAACACTCCGGCGCCTTGATGTCTTCCAGGTTGATGCCGCCGAAGGTCGGCTCCAGGGCGGCGACGACCTCGACGAAGCGGTCGACGTCTAGCTCGGCGACCTCGATGTCGAACACGTCGATATCGGCGAATTTCTTGAACAGGGCGGCCTTGCCCTCCATCACCGGCTTGGAGGCGAGCGGACCTATGTTGCCCAGACCGAGCACGGCGGTGCCGTTGGTCACCACGCCGACCAGGTTCTGGCGGCCGGTATAGCGGGCGGCGGTGCTGGGGTCTTCGGCGATGGCGGTGCAGGCATAGGCGACGCCGGGAGAATAGGCGAGCGAGAGATCGCGCTGCGTCGCCATCGGCTTGGTCGGCACCACGGCCATTTTCCCGGGAACGGGCGTCTCGTGATAGTAAAGTGCCGCGTCTTTCAGATCTTCCGCCATTCCCAGCTCCAGCAGGCCCGCATGTCCGCGCCGACCTTACACGGCTGGCCGGACAGGCCCAAGAGCCTCTGCGCCGCACCGTTGGGAACGCACAACATCGCACCGCGCCAGGCGCCGCGGAGGGCCCGTCGACCGTGTCTTCAGGTTCTGGGAGGGAAAGATGTGGTGCGGTCGAGAAGACTCGAACTTCCACCCGTGTTACCGGACAGCGACCTCAACGCTGCGCGTCTACCAATTCCGCCACGACCGCACTATCTTGGCTACGAGCCCCGGCCCGCAGCGAGGGTGAGGGATTAGCAAAAGCCGCCCGCCCAATCAAGCTGAGATCGCGGGTTCTTGCACGGAACCGGAAACGGACACCGATCGATGTCACTCGCCCCCCTCTCCGATCTGGCCGACGGCGTGTTCCAGAGTGCGGCCGAGAGCTCCATTGACTGGCGCCACGACGAGGCGCTGGTGGACTACGAGGCCGCCGTTGCCGAGATGGAGCGGCTGGCCGGCGCCATCCACCTGGGCACCGCGCCGGAGACCGTCTGGCTGCTGGAACATCCGCCGCTCTACACGGCGGGAACCAGTGCCGAGGTGGCCGACCTGCTGGAGCCCGACCGCTTCCCGGTCCACCGCACCGGACGGGGCGGCGAGTTCACCTATCACGGCCCGGGCCAGCGGGTGGCCTATGTCATGCTGGACCTGAAGCGCCGGCGCCAGGACGTGCGCGCCTATGTGCATGCGCTGGAGGAATGGCTGATCCGGGCGCTGGACCGGCTGGGCGTGGAGGGCGAGCGGCGCGACGGCCGCGTCGGCATCTGGGTCCGCCGCACCGACCGGGGCGAGCCCCTGCGCGAGGACAAGGTCGCCGCCATCGGCGTGCGGGTCCGGCGCTGGGTGACGTTCCACGGCATCGCCCTGAACGTCGAGCCGGACCTGTCCCATTTCGACGGCATTGTGCCCTGCGGCATCGCCGGCCATGGAGTGACCAGCCTGGTGGATCTCGGCGTGCTCGTCGGCATGACCGAGGTGGACGCGGCGCTGAAGGGCGCCTTCGAGGAGGTGTTCGGCGACGGCGGGGAGATGGCGATCAGGGGGTAAATTCCCTCACCGCCACCCTCAATCCTCCTCGTCATCCCGGCGAGGCCCGGGCTCGACCCGGGGCTCGGCCGGGACCTTGAGACGAGCGACAGGGCTGGGTCCCGGCCGACCTCCGGATCAGGTCCGGAGGTCACCGGGATGACGGATTTGGATTGAGTGTGGAGGCCCTAAGCCGCCCGCTCCCGCAGGGCCGGCGGTACCGGCCCGCCGGTCGCCCAGTCGAGGAGCTGCACCGTGTGCACCACCGGGATCGCCGTGCCGCCGCCGATCTGGGTCATGCAGCCGATATTGCCGGTCGCGATCACATCCGGCCGGGTGCTCTCGATATTCGCCACCTTGCGGTCGCGCAGTTTCCGGGCGATCTGCGGCTGCATCATGTTGTAGGTGCCCGCCGACCCGCAGCACAGATGCCCCTCGGGCACGCCTTTCACCGCGAAACCCGCCCTGGTCAGCAGCTCCGCCGGCAGGGTCTTGATCTTCTGGCCGTGCTGCATCGAGCAGGCCGAGTGATACGCCACCGTGAGGCCGCTTCCCTTGCCCGCCAGCAGGTCCAGCGCGGCCAGATACTCCGTCACGTCCCGGGTCATCGCCGACACCGCCGCCGCCTTCTCGGCATAGGCGGCATCCTCGCGAAGCATGAAGCCGTAATCCTTCACCGTGGTGCCGCAGCCCGACGCGTTGATCACCACCGCGTCCAGCCCCTCCCCGCCGCCCTCGGCGGTTTCGGCCCACCAGGCATCCACATTGGCCTTCACGCTGGCATGGGCCTCGTCCTCGCGGCCCATATGGTGGGTAAGCGAGCCGCAGCAGCCCGCGCTAGGCGGCACCACCACTTCCACGCCGTGGCGGGTCAGCAGGCGGATGGTGGCGTCGTTGATCTCCGGTTCCAGCACCCGCTGGGCGCAGCCGAGCAGCAGGGCGACCCGGCCCCGCTTCTCCCCCTGGGCCGGAAACACGCCCGGCTTGTCCAGGGGCGAGCGCGGCGGGATCGCCTTGGGGGCGAGCTCCAGCATCGCCCGCAGCCGCCCGCCGAACAGGTTGCCCGCCAGCGGCGCGAACGGCCGGGCGAACCAGGCGCCCGCCAGGGCGAGGCGGAACCGGTTCGGATAGGGGATCAGATTTGCCAGCAGCGCGCGCATCCAGCGGTCCAGCGGCGCGCGGGAATAGGTGCGCTCGATATGGGTGCGGGCGTGGTCCACCAGATGCATGTAGTGCACGCCGGAGGGGCAGGTGGTCATGCAGGACAGGCAGGACAGGCAGCGGTCGATGTGCTTGACCTCCTCGTCGCCGGCAGGCCGGTCGTTCTCCAGCATGTCCTTGATCAGGTAGATCCGGCCGCGCGGGCTGTCGAGCTCGTCGCCCAGCAGGACATAAGTCGGACAGGTCGCCGTGCAGAATCCGCAATGCACGCATTTGCGCAGGATCTCGTTGGCGACGGAGATCTCCGGATCGGCAAGCTGGGCCAGGGTGAAGTTGGTCTGCATCTGTCCCTCACACCCCCGCCGTCATGCGGCCCGGATTGAGCACGCCTTTCGGATCGAAACTCTCCTTCACCCGCTTCGACAGGGCCGCCAGCGGCCCCGGCTGCGGGTGGAAGCTGTCCACGGCCGCCCGGACCTCCGGGGCGGCCCGGATCAGGGTGGCGTGGCCGCCCATCGCGTCGACGGCGCCGCGCACCACATCCGCCTGGGCATCGCCCCTCGGCGGCACGGCGAGCCAGACCAGCCCCCCGGCCCAGTCATAGAAATACGCGCATTCCGCCACCAGCGGTCGGATCGCGGCCACCACCTGCGGGCCCGCCATCGGGGCGACGGAGAGCTTCCACACCGCCCGCTCCCGAGGCTCGGCCAGCGGGCGGGCGTCGCGCAGGTCGCGCCACAGGGCGTGGGAGGCCTCGCCCGTCAGGGACGTGATCTCGGCACCGAAGCGGGCCAGTTCGTCGGTCAGCGCCGCTACCCGGGCGACCACGGACGGGGCAAACCCCTCCACCCGCAGGGCGGTGACCACGCCGCTCACCCCGCCGGCGGCGATGCCCTCCGGCAGATGGGCGGCGGAGGACACGTCATGGGCCGAGCCCATGGCCGCACTCATCGCCGTCACCGCCGCCAGCTCGTCCAGCCAGTGCAGCAGCAGGGTGGTTTCCGTTTCCGGCATGGGCAGGACCTTGAAGGTCAGGTCGGTCAGGGCCGCCAGCGTGCCCCAGGAGCCGCAGACCAGCTTGGACAGGTCGTAGCCGGTGACGTTCTTCACCACCCGGCCGCCGGACTTCACGATCTCTCCCCGGCCGGTGACGGCGGTGAAGCCCAGCAGGTGGTCGCGCGCCGCCCCGTCCTTGATCCGGCGCGGGCCGGCCAGGTTGCAGGCGAAGACCCCGGCGATGGACTGCCGCCCCTCCCCGCCGCCGAGCAGGACGCCCAGGTCCATCGGCTCGAAGGCGAGGCGCTGGTTCTGCGCAGTCAGGGCGGCCTCGATCTCGGCCAGCGGTGTGCCCGGCCCGGCCTGGCAGATCAGCTCCTCCGCCTCGTACAGGCCGATGCCGGAGAGGCCGGAGAGGTCGAGGGTATTGGCGGTCTGCATCGGCCGGCCGATCGTGCGCTTGGTGGCGCGGGCGACGATCTCCAGCGGGCTCTCCTCGGAGACCGCCCAGGCGATGGCATCGCGCACCTGCTCCGGCGTGTCGGGCTTGAAGGTGTCAGGCACGCGCCCCTCCTGCGTGACCGTGCTGCTGGGTCCCGGCCGAGCCCCGGGTCAAGCCCGGGCCTCGCCGGGATGACGAAAGTGGGATTGGTCGACGGTCTCGGATGAGCTGAGGGAGCGCCCCCTGGGTCCCGGCCGAGCCCCGGGTCGAGCCCGGGCCTCGCCGGGATGACGGGAAATGGGGACTCGGAAGAAAAACAGCGTCATCCCGGACGACCCCGGACCTGATCCGGTGGCGGGCCGGGACCCAGCATGGGCCGATGGGGGTACGGTCCCGGTCCCGCCCCTGGATCGGGCCCAGGGGCGTGCCGGGACGGCGGGGAAAGCACAGCACGAACAGCACCTCAGAACCGCGGGATGTCCGGGAACGGCATCTGCCCCCGGTGGATGTGCATGCGGCCGAGCTCGGCGCAGCGGTGCAGGGTGGGGAACACCTTGCCCGGATTGAGCAGGCCCTTGGGGTCCCAGGCGCATTTCACGCGCATCTGCTGGTTCAGGTCGGTCTCGCTGAACATCTCTGGCATCAGGTCGCGCTTCTCCACCCCGACCCCGTGCTCGCCGGTGAGCACGCCGCCCAGCTCGACGCAGGCCTTCAGGATGTCGGCGCCGAACGCCTCGGCCCGGTCGAGCTCGCCCGGCTGGTTGGCGTCGAACAGGATCAGCGGGTGCAGGTTGCCGTCGCCCGCATGGAACACGTTGGCGACCCGCAGCCCGTATTTCTCGCTCATCCGGGTCATGCGGGTGAGGATCTCGGGGAGCTGGCGGCGCGGGATGGTGCCGTCCATGCACATGTAGTCGGGCGAGATCCGCCCCACCGCCGGGAAGGCCGCCTTGCGCCCGGCCCAAAAGGCGTTGCGCTCCTCCTCGCTATCGGAGACACGGAGCGTGGTGGAGCCGTTGGCCTCGGCGATCTCGCGCACCCGTTCGATCAGGGTGTCGACCTCCACCTCCGGCCCGTCCAGCTCGACGATCAGCAGGGCGCCGGCCTCGCGCGGATAGCCGGCATGGACGAAATCCTCGGCCGCGTTGATCGCCGGGTTGTCCATCATCTCCATGCCGCCGGGAATGATGCCGGCGCCGATGATGGCGGCGACGCAGGCCCCCGCCTCCTCGCTGGTCGGGAATCCCAGCAACAAGGCGCGCAGGGAGGCCGGCTTCTTCAGGATGCGCACGGTGACCTCGGTCACCACGGCGAGCAGCCCCTCGGAGCCGGTCAGCAGGCCCATCAGGTCGTAACCCTCGGAGTCGAGATGCTTGCCGCCCAGTCGCAGGGTCTCGCCCTCTATGGTGACCATCTCCAGGCCGACGATGTTGTTGGTGGTCAGCCCGTATTTCAGGCAATGCACGCCGCCGGAATTCTCCGCCACGTTACCGCCGATGGAGCAGGCGATCTGCGAGGACGGGTCCGGCGCGTAGTAAAAGCCCTCGTGCTGGACGGCGGTGGTGATGCCGAGATTGGTCACCCCCGGCTGGGCGGTGACCGTGCGGTTGTCGAAATCGATGTCGAGGATGCGGTTGAACTTGCCCAGGCCCAGCAGCACGCCGTCGGCGAGCGGCAGCGCGCCGCCGGACAGGGATGTGCCCGAGCCCCGCGGGACCACCTTGATGCCGTTCTCGTGGCAGTATTTCAGCACGGCGGCGACCTGATCCACCGTCTCCGGCAGCACCACGATCATCGGCAGGGTGCGGTAGGCGGTCAGGCCGTCGCTCTCATAAGGGCGCATCTCGCGCTCCTCGGCGATCACCCCCTCGCCCGGCACGATCGCGCGCAGAGCGTCGACGATCTCCGAGCGGCGCGCCAGGACGTCGCGATCCGGCTCCGGCATCTGCATGGCAAGGCTCCCCGCCTGTTCAACAGGTCTTGGGCAGTAACTTGCCGGAATGCAGCAGAAATTCAAGCCATCGCACCGTCGGCGGCCGTGACCGCCGGACGGAACGCGAAAAGGCGGCTCGACGTTGCCGTCGGCCGCCTGAAAGCGGGTGTGCAGGGACCGCAGCGGCGACGCGCGGTCCTCGGACCAGAATGATCGGCGCGGTTGGGCTCAGCCCAGCCGGATCAGCCCAGTCGGATCAACCCTGGCGCGCCTTGAAGCGCGGGTTGGACTTGTTGATCACGTAGACACGGCCCTTGCGGCGGATAACCCGGCAGGCCTTGTGGCGCTTCTTCAGCGTCTTCAGCGAGTTCGCGACGCGCATTGGTCGTCTCCGGTGGTCGGCAGATTTCAAAGAGCGCGGAACCTACTGAGAAGCCCGGAGGCTGTCAACCGCGATATACGGCGGTTTTCAGGACTCTCCCCGCTTCATCGCGAGAATCCGCACAAGCTGCAATTCGCCCTTCTGCAGCAGGCTGGCAAGCCGCGACCAGTCCTCCGCCAGATCCACCAGGGCCGCCCGGGCGATCGGCGTCTCGGTCACTGCCTTGTCGGCGTTCAGGGTCGCCACGAAGGCGGCGAAGTCGTGGCGGATCCGGTGCTCATAGGCCTCGGACTCCTCCTTCACGTAGCGCACGTCGAAAGTCAGCTCCGTCAGGGCGGCCTCGTACTGCGCCTTGGTCCACAGGCTCACCGGCTCGCCGCGCCGCTCCAGCCATTTGGTCAGCCGCTCAGAGGGCGGCTTCTCGTCGGGCAGCACGAAGTCGCTCATCAGGAACTGCCCCCAGTCCTTCAGCGACTCGTAGATCTTGGCCATCAGGGCGGCCCGGTCCTGGACGCAGTGCATGCTCTCGTTCGACAGCACCACGTCGAACTTCCGTTTCGGCAGCTCGACGGTCTCCGGATCGTAGAAGTTGGGGCGGACCTGGTCGCCGGCCTTGATGGCGGGCAGGACAGAGGCGGAGATCTCGAACAGGGCCGGGTTGCGCTCGTAGCCGGTGACCCACACGCCGTACTTGCCGGCGATCGCCGCATCTTCGCCGCCGAGCCGCATGGTCAGGTCCAGCACCGACTGCACTGGATCCAGGCCGACGGACTTCACCGTATCGATGATCTGCTCCGACCCGCCCGGGGTCACGAAGCCGCGGCCGAACACCCGCTGGGACACCTCGACCTTGGCCCGGGACCAGACCGGGTCGGGCGCCATCTCCTCCAGGAATTCGAGGTCGCCATCGTTCAGGTCGGGTTTCGACGGGGCCGCATGCTCGGCCATCATGTCGTCGAAACTCATCATCTTGGGCAAGGCGATGGCGGCGGGACGGGACGGGTCCTCAGCCTCCTCGGCCTCGCCGTCGGCCTCTGGTTCGCGCTCCCGCCACTCGACATACTCGTCCGTGTCGTAGCCTTCCCACCAAGCCTTCAGACGTATGTGCCACGGGACGGTGATGGTACTTGCCTCGCTCACACTCGCAGGATACGGCTGGTTTCTGAGTGATCGGCCACGATGATCACAACCGCCGCACCGGAATAAAATAGTCCATGCCGACCAATTCCGCAGCCGATCCGGTCAAGGGGCTGACCCTGGCCGTCCTCGGCGTCCTGATCCTCACCCCGGACACCGTTCTGATGCGGCTGGTCGGCGCGGATCCCTGGACCATTCTATTCTGGCGAGGGCTGCTCGTCACAGTCGGTTATGCCGGGCTGCTCGCGGTGCGATACCGCGGCGGATTCCTGCGCGCCTTCGCCGAGATCGGCAGCTACGGCGCCCTGGTCGCCGTGCTCTTCGCGATCAACACGATCCTGTTCGTGGTCGCGGTCGCCACCACCACCGTGGCCAATACCCTGGTGATCATGTCCGCCGCCCCGCTCTTCGCCGCGCTGATCGGCCGGGCCTTCCTGGGCGAGCGCCCGCCCGCGCGCACCTGGATCGCCATCGGCATCGCGATCGCGGGAATCGTGGTGATCGTCGGCGACGGCCTGTCGGTCGGAACCTGGATCGGCGACCTCACCGCGCTGGCCGCCGCCATCGCGCTGGGCGGGCATTTCGTGCTGGTCCGCGCCGCCCGGCCGGTCGACATGATGCCGGCGGTCGGCCTGTCCGGCCTTCTGGTGGCCGCCGTGTCCCTGATCGTCGCCGACAGCCTCACCCTGACCCCGGTCCAGTTCGGCTGGATGGCGCTGCTCGGCCTCATCATCCTGCCGGTCTCCTTCGGGCTGCTGACCCTGGCGCCGATTTACCTCTCGGCGGCGGAAGTGGGCCTGGTGGTACTGCTGGAGACCGTGCTGGGCCCCTTGTGGGTCTGGCTGGTGATGGGCGAGGAACCCAGCGTCAACGCGCTGATCGGCGGCGCCATCGTCATCACCGCCCTGGTGATGAACTTCGTCCTGAAGCGGCGTACCCTGCCCGCCGCCCCGCATCCGGAGACCGCCCCATGACCGCCATCCGCCCGCGCCGCAGCTTCATCTTCGCGCCCGGCAACAAGCCGGACATGTTCCCCAAGGCGATGGCGACCGGGGCGGACATCATGTGCATCGACCTGGAGGACGCGATCGCGCCCCAGCACAAAGAACAGGCCCGCGCCGCCACCCTCGCCTGGTTCGCCACCGCCGAGTTGGACGACGCGGTGGAATGCATGGTGCGGATCAACCCGCCACGCACGCCGGACGGCATGAAGGATGTGCAGGCGATCCTCGACTCGGCCAAGGCACCGCCCTCGCTGATGCTGGCCAAGGTGAAGTCGCCGGCCGAGGTGATCGCCCTGGACGAGCTGTTCGACGAGTTCAAGATCGACGCCCGCCTGCAGGTCATCATCGAGACCAACGAGGCGCTGGAGGCGGCCTGGGAGATCGCCCGCTGCTCCACCCGCATCGACGCGATGTTCTTCGGCGGCGTCGACATGGCCGCCGACCTGCGCTGCGAATACACCTGGGAGGCGCTGCTCTACGCCCGCTCCCGGGTGGTGCATGCGGCGGCCGGGGCCGGGGTCGACGTGATCGACGTGCCGTTCCTCGACCTGAACGACATGGAGGGCATGAAGCGCGAGGCCCAGGCGGCCCGGGCGCTGGGCTTCTGCGGCAAGGGCTCCATCCATCCCAAGCAGGTGCCGGTGCTGAACGAGATCTTCAGCCCGAGCGAGGCCGAGATCGCCCATGCCAAGCGCATCGTGGAAGCGTTCGAGCAGGGCGACAGCGGCCTGGTGGTGATCGACGGCAAGCTGATCGAGAAGCCGGTCCTGCGCAGCATGTATCGGGTGCTGGCCCGCGCAGGCCTCTGACCCCAGAACCGTCCACAAGGTCACCGAGGCGCGCTCGCGATAAGCCTCGGCCCGGTGCTCGCCGCCGTCCAGGACGGCGCGCAGATGGGCGACGGCGTGCCAGACATCCTCGTAGCGCTGGTAGAGCGGAGCGAAGCCGAAGCGCATGACGTCCGGGTCGCGGAAATCGCCGACGACCCCGCGGGCGATCAATGCCTGGACGATGCCGTAGCCGTCGGGGTGGGCGAAAGAGACCTGGCTGCCACGTTTCCAGGGGGCCGTCAGCCCCGCCTCCCTCGGTGAGATCAGCCGTAGGTCGGCATCGCCGCATTCCTGCTCGACCAGTTGGATGAACAGGTCGCCGAGGGCCACCGACTTCTGGCGGATCGCCGCCATGTCGGCCTCCAGCATCAGATCCAGGGCCGCCTCGAAGGCCACCAGTCCGAGAACCCGGGGCGAGGAGCAGACATGGCGGCGGATGCCGCCGGCCGGCCGGTAGGTCAGGTCGAAGTCGAACGGCCGGTCATGGCCGAGCCAGCCGGTGAGCGGCTGGTGGGCCTTTTCCTGATGCCGGCTGGCGACGAACATCCAGGCGGGACCGCCCGGCCCGGCGTTCAGGTACTTGTAGGAACAGCCGACCGCGAAGTCCGCACCGGCGCCGTTCAGGTCCACCGGAAAGGCCCCGGCGGAATGGGCGAGGTCCCACAGGGTCAGCGCGCCCGCCGCATGGGCGGCCCTGGTGACGGCGGCCATGTCGAACACGGCCCCCGTCTTGAAATTGGTCTCCGTCAGCATGACCACGGCGACCGTGTCGTCGATCGCGGCCTCGATCTCCTCCTCCGGCACCAGCCGCAGCGCGTGCCGGTCGCCGAGCTGGCGGATCAGCCCCTGGGCCATGTAGAGGTCGGTGGGGAAATTCTCGACATTGGACAGGATCACCTTGCGCTCCGGCCGCATCGCCAGCGCCGCGGAGAGCAGCTTGAAGACGTTGATCGAGGTGGTATCGACCACCGCCACCTCGCCCGGCGCGGCGCCGACCAGCCGGGCCAGCCGGTCGCCCAGGACCAGCGGCTTCTCCATCCAGCCGTCCTTCAGCCAGCCGCCGATGAGGTGCTTGCCCCATTCCTCGTGCAGCATGGCGGACACGCGCTCCGGCACCGCCTTGGGCAGGGCGCCGAGGGAGTTGCCGTCGAGATAGATCAGGTCGTCGGGAAGGAGGAATCGATCGCGGAACCCGGCCAGAGGATCCTTGGAGTCGAGCGCTCGGACGGTGTCGAGGGTGACGCGGGTCATGGGGCCTGCCGGTTGTTCTGTCGCTGATTCTTCATGGCGGTTTCAGGAGTTGCGCCGGCGGCAACGGTGCCACCGTTGCGCTGGGTTAACACCATGGTATAACCCGGCCCAAGTAAACGAGAGGCGTTTTCAGTGGCTGAACGGCCCGACATCCTGGTCCTGAACGGACCGAACCTGAACATGCTTGGCGTCCGCGAGCCGACGATCTACGGCAGCGACACGCTGGCCGATATCGAGGCGATGTGCCAGGAACGCGGCGAGGCCCTCGGCCTCGGCGTCGATTTCCGGCAGTCGAATTTCGAGGGCGAGCTGGTCACGATCATCCAGCAGGCCCGCGACAGCCACGACGGCATCATTCTGAACGCCGGCGCCTACACCCACACCTCGGTCGCCATCCGCGATGCGCTTTCGGTGGCGGAACTGCCGGCGATCGAGCTTCACCTGTCGAACACCTACCGGCGCGAGGAATTCCGCCATCACTCCTATCTGTCGGGCGTGGTGGATGGGATCATCGCCGGCTTCGGTGCCCGGGGCTATGTCCTGGCGCTGGAAGCCATGGCGGGCCTGGTCGGGGCCGACGAATAAGGAAGATTTGCCGTGAGCAAGGATCTGGACGAAGAGCTGGTCCGCAAACTGGCCGGTCTGCTGGAAGAGACCGGACTGGGCGAGATCGAATACGCGACGGGTGACCTGCGCATCCGCATCGCCAAGCCGACGGTCAACGCGACCTACGCGGCACCGATGCCGGCGGCCGCCCCCGCAGCGGCCGCACCGGCCGCCGCCCCTGCTGGCTCGGGCGGCGCGGTGGAGGATGGCGAGGTTGTCCCCTCGCCGATGGTCGGCACCGCCTATGTGGCGCCGGAACCCGGCGCCGCCGCCTTCGCGCCGGTCGGTTCCAACGTGCGCAAGGGGCAGACGATCATGATCGTCGAGGCCATGAAGACGATGAACCCGATCCCCGCCCCGCGCGACGGCAAGGTCAAGGCGGTGCATGTCGAGAACGGGCAGCCCGTGGAGTTCGGCCAGCCGCTGCTGGTCCTCGAATAAGCCGCCCATCGGCGCGAAGAGAGGTCCAGCGTGTTCAATAAGGTCCTGATCGCCAATCGCGGCGACGTCGCCCTCCGCATCCACCGTGCCTGCCGCGAGATGGGCATCAAGACGGTGGCGGTGCACTCAACCGCCGATGCCGACGCGATGCATGTCCGGCTCGCCGACGAGAGCGTGTGCATCGGCCCGCCACCGGCGCGCGACAGCTATCTCAACATCCCGGCGATCCTGTCGGCGGCGGCCGTGACCCATGCCGATGCGATCCATCCGGGCGTGGGCTTCCTGTCCGAGAATGCCGCCTTCGCCGAGATCGTCGAGGCCCACGGCATCACCTTCATCGGCCCGGCGCCGAACCACATCCAGTCGATGGGCGACAAGATCACCGCCAAGCGGACGATGATCGAGCTCGGCATCCCCTGCGTCCCCGGCTCCGAAGGCCCGGTGGAAGGACTGGACGCCGCGCGGGCCGAGGCCGACCGCATCGGCTACCCGGTCCTGATCAAGGCCGCCGCCGGCGGTGGCGGACGCGGCATGAAGGTCGCCGAAGGCCCGGAGAACCTGGAAGAAGCCTATACGATGGCCCGGCGCGAGAGTGCGGCCGCCTTCGGCAACGACGCCGTCTATATGGAGCGCTATCTCGGCCGGCCGCGCCATATCGAGATCCAGATCGCCGCCGACAGCCACGGCAACGTCATCCATCTGGGCGAGCGGGACTGCTCGATCCAGCGGCGCCACCAGAAGGTGGTCGAGGAGGCCCCCTCCCCGGCCCTGACCCCGGCGGAGCGCGCCGCCATCGGCAAGCGCGCGGTCGATGCCATCGAGAAGATGGGGTACCGCAGCCTCGGCACGTTGGAGTTCCTGTACGAGAACGGCGAGTTCTTTTTCATCGAGATGAACACCCGCCTGCAGGTCGAGCATCCGATCACCGAGGCGATCACCGGCATCGACCTGGTCCGCCTGCAGATCGAGATCGCCGCCGGCCGGGCGCTGGGCATCGAGCAGAAGGACGTGACCTTCAACGGCCACGCCATCGAGTGCCGCATCACCGCCGAGGACCCGCGCACCTTCCAGCCGCGCCCCGGCCGGATCGACGACTACCATCAGCCCGGCGGGCTGGGCGTGCGCGTCGACAGCGCGCTCTATGCCGGCTACAGCGTCCCGCCGCACTACGACAGTCTGGTGGCCAAGCTGGTGATCCACGGCAGCAACCGCGAGGAGTGCCTGATGCGCGCCGAGCGGGCCCTGGGCGAATATGTGATCGGCGGAATCCCGACGACGATTCCCCTGCATGCGGAGCTGATGCGGGCCCCGGTGTTCCGCAGCGGCGACTATCATATCCGCTGGCTGGAAACCGATTATCTGAAATCCTGACGGATCCCGTTGCCGACACCCTGGGGAGTGCTACGCTTCCTTGGTGTCTGGCGACCGGGATGGATCGGATGTCCGAGCTGCAACCGGAACTGCTGCTACAGGCCTATGCCGTCGGGGTCTTCCCGATGGCCGAAGGGCGCAACGACCCGCGCCTGTTCTTCGTTGATCCCGACAACCGCGGGATCCTGCCGCTGGACGGCTTCCACATCTCCCGCAGCCTGCGCAAGACGGTCCGCCGCCGACGCTTCGAGGTGGTCTGGGACCGTGATTTCAAGGGTACGATCGACGGCTGCGCCGAGGCCACGAGCCGCCGGCCGGATACCTGGATCAACCCCGAGATCCGGCGCCTCTACCTCGCGCTCTACGCCCGCGGCCACGCCCATTCCGTCGAGTCCTGGCAGGACGGCCGGCTGGTCGGCGGGCTCTATGGGGTCAGGCTGGGCGGGGCGTTCTTCGGCGAGAGCATGTTCAGCCGGGCGACCGACGCCTCCAAGGTGGCGCTGGTCCATCTCGTTGCCAAGCTGAAGGCCAGCGGCTTCACCCTGCTCGACACCCAGTTCATCACCGAGCATCTGACCCGCTTCGGGGCCTTGGAGATCTCGCGGGAGGAGTATCGCGAGCGCCTCGCCACGGCGATCGCCACGCCGGTTCAGTTCGATCCGGCGGCGGACGACTGGCCCTCGGTGGAAGCGCTCTTACAGGAAGCAACCCACACGTCGTAGACTGGGTGCTCCACCGCATTCAGCCCGGGACTGGAGGCGAACATCCAGCCGCTGAAAAGTTCGCTCGGCTGCTCGTCCGGCGGCTGGTCCTCGACATGCACGAAGGCGGCACTCTCCGGCGGCAAGGTCGGCGGCAGATCCTGACAGGTCTCCACCCGGATGTTGAACGTACCGAAGCGGACGGTCTGGCCGATCGGGACCTCCAAGCGCGAGATTCGCGCCGTTACCTTGTCCAATCCCTGCAGCACGGCGACCTCCTGCTGGCGCCAGTCCTCCGGCGCCGGCGTCTGGGCGACGGCGGCCGTCGCCATCAGGACGAGACCGCCGGCTGCGCTCAGGCAGGCAGGGATGTTCAGGAAGCTCGACCGGTCCATATCCGAAGCCATCGCAGATTTCACCGTCTCCCAGGATGCTGGGAGATTATGTCGGTTAGACGGCGGAACCGGGTCAATTAGTCCCTGGCGCCGTCCCCGAGGAGTCCGATCCGGAGCTCGAGCTGCCGGCCTGGAACATGAACCGGCTAAGCATCTGAATGAAATCCACGGCGTCCTGGGTCAGCTCGATCCGTTCGCCGGGCTGCAGCATCTTCTCGTCGCCGCCGGGAACGACGTCGACGAAATTGCCGCCCAGGAGACCTTCGCTGGATACCGCGGCACTGGAATCGATCGGCAGTTGGATCGACTCGTCGATGCTCAGGGTGACCTCCGCGAGATAGGTCTGCGGATCCAGCACCTGCTTGGAGACCGTGCCGATCTTGATGCCGGACATGCGCACATCGCTTCCGGGCTTCAGACTGCCCACGGTGGTGAAGCGGGCGGTCACCTCGTAGCCGCCACCCGTGCTGAACTCCGACGACGCGTAGGCGTAGAACAGGAACACCCCGGCCACGGCCAGGACGAGCGCTCCCATCAACGTCTCGATCACACCTCTAGTCACGGTAACCCCCGTCCTTCCGGGTCACGCCGGCGTCCAGGGCTCATAGTCACCCGTCGCCTTGTCGCGCTTGCCGCCTTCCAGAACGTGGCCCGGCGGGCGGTAGGCATAGGGAGTCCCGGTCAGATTGGGCTGGTGTTCCTTCTGCCACGCGAACTGGCGCGGGTCGGAGCCGTCCGGCACGACATCGGTGCCGTGGTGCAGCCAGTGATGCCACTCCGGCGGAACCTTGGAGGCTTCGGCAAGGCCCTTGTACAGGCACCACCGCATCTCGTGGCCGTCCCGCAGGACGCCGCGGCGGTGGACGTAGTACTTGTTCCCATAGGCGTCCTCGCCCACGAGCTTGCCGTTCATCCAGGTAAAGAGCTTCGTTCCGACGTCCATTCTTCGACCCCGAAGAGACTGCTGAATCGCGGCCGACTATGTCATCGGAGACCCGGATCGTCCAGTCGCGTGAGCGCCTTACCGCCCGCGCCCCCGCTCCCTATGGTGCAGCGCGCAACAGACCCGGCACGATGTGGCTGTTCCAGGTGCGCCGATCGGCCGTCAGATCGGAGAATTGCCCGCTGATCAGTCCGCCGAACCCGGTCCCGTAGCGGGCGGCCAGCGGCCAGCCGCCCTCGCTGCATCTCCATGATGGCATTGAACCGCACCTGGTTTCCAGTCGGACGCCGCGCTCGCCAGTTGCGCCCCGACCCGGCCGGGCGTATCAGCCGGACATGACAAACGCTCCGGCCTCCTCCGGCGAGTCCCTTGCCACCGGTTACGTGCTCATCGCCCTGGTGGCGGTGTTCTTCGGCATTGCGCCGAGCTTCGGCAAGCTCGCATTCGACGGCGGCGCGGGACCGGTCACCCTGCAACTCGGCCGGTTCGTCCTGGCGGTCGGTGTGCTGTGGGTCATCGTGCGGGTGCGCGGCCTTGCCCGTCCGGTGCCGAGCCGGATCTGGGGGCTGCTGGCGGCGCTGATCACAACGACCGCGCTCGCCTCCTTCGGCTACATGACCAGCGTCAGCCTGATCCCGGTACCGCTGGCGAGCCTGACCTTCTTCGTCTTTCCGCTGATGGTCGGCCCGCTCTCCCACCTGGCGGGGCACGAGCGGATGACGCCGGTGCGACTGGTCGCCCTGGCCCTCGGTTTCGCCGGCCTGGCGCTGCTGCTCGGCGCCGACCTGAAGGACGCCGACCCGCTCGGCGTGGCCATGGCCTTCGGGGCGGGAACCTGCGTTGCGATCAGCTTCCTGCTGACCCGCCAGATCTCGGGCAGTCTCGGCACGATGCACATCACCGCGATCGTCACCACCGGCTGCCTGATCATCTTCACCGTTGCCACCGCCTATGAAGGGCTGAAGCTGCCGACCGGGCAGCTCGCCTGGCTCGGCTTTCTGGTCAATGTGCTGTGCTACGTGATCGGTCTGTCGTCGCTCTACGGCGCGATCGCCCGCCTCGGTTCGGTGCGCGTGGCCGTTGTCGGCAACATGGAGCCGGTGGTCAGCGTGGTGACCGCCGCCCTGCTTCTCGGCCAGATGCTGGGCCCCTGGCAGACGCTCGGCGCCCTCGTCGTGCTCGGCGGGATCCTGCTCATGCAGGCGGAACGCATCCGCCGGCCGACGGGGTGAGGCCGGTCCCGGCCCGGCCCCGGATCAAGTCCGGGTCCGTCCGGGATGACGCGTATTTCTTAATTACTGAGCCGTCATCCCGGACGCTCCCGTCCCGGATTTAATCCGGGATTGATCCGGGGCCGGACCGGGACCTTGAACCGGCCCCAACGGCTTAAGCGGCCCTCACCCCGCCGCGGCGGTCGGCTCCGGCACGGCGACGCCGATCATCTCCGCCGTGGTGATGCCGGACCGCACCTTGGCGATCATGTCGGCCTCTTTCGCCACATGGGCCTCGCCCTTGACCAGGACCTCGTCGCAGAGTGCCCGCGGCACCACGCAGATGCCGTCGTCGTCGCCGAGCACCAGGTCTCCCGGTGCCACCACCACGCCGCCGCAGGCGATCGGGGTGTCAATCTCGCCGCCGAAGCCCTTGTGCGGCCCGCGGGGTGTCGCCCCCGCCGCATAAACCGGGATGCCGAGCTTGCGCAGGCTGGCGACGTCGCGCACCGCCCCGTCCAGCACGATCCCGGCGCAGCCCCGGGCCTTGGCGCATTCGGCGATGATCTCGCCGATGATCGCCACCTCTCCGGCCCCGCCCGCGGCCACCACCAGAATCTCGCCCGGCCGGATCAGCGGCAGGGCGGCATGCACCGCCCCGTTGTCGCCGGCCATGACCGAGATTGTGCGGGCATGCCCCACCATGGTGTAGCCCTCGCCGATCGGCGACACCGTGGCGTCCATGCAGCGATCGCGGTTCATATTGTCCCCGGCCACGGCCGGCGGTACGGCGCGCCAGCGCTCAAGCGTGGCGGCATCCAGGGGGGTGTAGCTCAGCGCACGGCGCAGGATCGCCATGGTTTCCTCCGACAGATTGTTACGGGCAGGTGACCTCTGCGGCCATCCTACCGGGGCGCCTGCGGTGTCGGAAAGCCAGGGATTCCGCGGCTGACGCCGCCTTGTGGATAACTCGCAACGGGCCACCACATCTAGATTTTGCAATAATGTTTCACACAAAATCTATTGCACCGCCGGGCACCGTCCCGCATCCTTTGTGGTGGCGCGGGGGTCTGCTGACGGAGACTCGGACCTCCCCGTCGACCGGAGACGATTTCGGCACGGACGTCGTCTCTTAAAGACAGCGCAAATTGTTTGCGGCGAAAGTCTTACCTGGACTTTCGGGCGAAGCGGTTTGACTTCGCCAAGTCTTGTTGCGCCGCAGCAACACACTAAACTTACTCATCAAATCTTGAAATTTCTCGTTGCCGATCCATCACAAGATCGAGTAGGTTTAGCGTCGCCGGCACACAAGATATGGGCCGGCACGGGCGGGGGACGCTCTGACGCGTATATGGGGCCCGGCGAGACAATCCGGCAGGACAACACCCAAGGCAGGAGCTAAGGCATGAGGATCGAACGGCGCTTCACGACGGCGGGCAAGGACGCCTTCGACGGCATCGATTTCCGGATGACGACCAGCGAGATCCGGAATCCGGACGGCTCCGTCGTGTTCCGCCGCGACGACATGGAAGTGCCGAGCGACTGGTCCCAGGTCGCCAGCGACATCCTGGCCCAGAAGTATTTCCGCAAGGCCGGCATCCCGGCCGTGCGCAAGAAGGTAAAGGAAAAGGACGTCCCGGCCTGGCTGTGGCGCGAGGCGCCCGATGAGGAGAAGCTCGCCGCCCTGCCGGCCGAAGAGCGCACCACCGGCGAAAACAGCGCCAAGCAGGTTTTCAACCGTCTCGCCGGCACCTGGACCTATTGGGGCTGGAAGGGCGGCTACTTCGACACCGAAGAGGACGCCCGCGCCTACTATGACGAGATGTGCGCGATGCTGGCCCGCCAGATGGCCGCGCCGAACTCACCGCAGTGGTTCAACACCGGCCTGCACTGGGCCTATGGCATCGACGGCCCGGCCCAGGGTCACCACTATGTCGACTTCAAGACCGGCAAGCTGACCCGCTCGAAATCCGCCTATGAGCATCCGCAGCCCCATGCCTGCTTCATCCAGGGCGTCCAGGACGACCTGGTCAACGACGGCGGCATCATGGACCTGTGGGTCCGCGAGGCGCGGCTGTTCAAGTACGGCTCCGGCACCGGATCCAACTTCTCCCGCCTGCGCGGCGAGAGCGAGCCGCTGGCCGGCGGGGGCAAGTCCTCGGGCCTGATGAGCTTCCTGAAGATCGGCGACCGGGCCGCCGGCGCCATCAAGTCGGGCGGCACCACCCGCCGGGCGGCGAAGATGGTCACCGTCGACATCGACCATCCGGACATCGTCCAGTACATCGAGTGGAAGGCGATCGAGGAGCAGAAGGTCGCGGCATTGGTCGCCGGCTCCAAGCTGGCCGCCCGCTCGATGAAGGCGATCATGGCCGCCTGTGTGGAGGCCCGCGAGACCCTGGGCGACGACGCCTTCGAGGCGGCCAAGAACCCGGAACTGAAGGCTGCCGTGAAGGCCGCCAAGAACGCGATGATCCCGCTGAGCTACGTGCAGCGCGTCATCCAGTTCGCGCGCCAGGGCTTCACCGAGATCGACTTCCGCACCTACGACACCGACTGGGACAGCGAGGCCTATCTCACCGTCTCCGGCCAGAACTCCAACAACTCGGTGCGGGTCAGCGACGACTTCCTGCAGGCCGTCGAGGCGGATGACGACTGGAACCTGATCCGCCGCACCGACGGCAAGATCAGCGCGACCCTGCGGGCCAAGGACCTGTGGGAGAAGATCGCCGAGGCCGCCTGGCAGAGTGCCGATCCGGGCCTGCAGTACGACACCACCATCAACGACTGGCACACCTGCCCAGCCGGCGGCCGCATCAACGCGTCCAACCCGTGCTCGGAGTACATGTTCCTCGACGACACCGCCTGCAATCTGGCGTCGATGAACCTGATGCAGTTCCAGAACGAGGACGGCAGCTTCAACGTCGCGAACTTCACCCACGCCTCGCGGCTGTGGACCGTCACCCTGGAAATCTCCGTGCTGATGGCGCAGTTCCCGTCCAAGGAGATCGCTCAGCTGTCCTACGACTACCGCACCCTCGGCCTCGGCTACGCCAATATCGGCGGTCTGCTGATGGGCATGGGCCTGCCGTATGACAGCGACACCGGCCGGGCGCTCTGCGGGGCGATCACCGCGCTGATGACCGGCGTGTCCTATGCCACCTCGGCCGAGATGGCCGGCGAGCTCGGCGCCTTTCCGGAATACAAGGCGAACGCCGACAACATGCTGCGGGTGATCCGCAACCACCGTCGGGCCGCCTATGGCGAGGCCGCCGGTTACGAGGGTCTCTCCATCGCCCCGGTGGCGCTGGACGTCGCCAACTGCCCGCAGGCCGATCTGGTCACCGCGGCCCAGGCCGCCTGGACCGAGGCCCTGGCGCTCGGCGAGAAGCACGGATTCCGCAACGCCCAGGCCACCGTCATCGCGCCGACCGGCACGATCGGTCTGGTCATGGATTGCGACACCACCGGCATCGAGCCCGACTTCGCGATCGTGAAGTTCAAGAAGCTGGCCGGCGGCGGCTACTTCAAGATCATCAACCGCGTGGTGCCGGAGGCCCTGCGCACGCTGGGCTACGGCGACGGGCAGATCGAGGACATCGTGCGCTACGCGGTCGGCCACGGCACCCTGAAGGGCTCTCCGGCCCTGGGCCATGCCGCCCTGACCGAGAAGGGCTTCGGCGCCGAGCAGATCGGTGCCCTGGAGCAGGCGGTGGTCTCCGCCTTCGACATCAAGTTCGCCTTCAACAAGTGGACGCTGGGCGAGGCCTTCTGCAAGGACGTGCTCGGCTTTACCGACGCGCAGCTCAACGACATCTCCTTCGACATGCTGGCCGAGCTGGGCTTCTCCAAGTCGGAGATCGAGGCCGCCAACACCTATGTCTGCGGGGCGATGACGCTGGAGGGCGCGCCGCACCTGAAGGACGAGCATCTGGCGGTGTTCGACTGCGCCAACCCGTGCGGCCGGATCGGCAAGCGCTACCTGTCGGCGGAGAGCCACATCCGCATGATGGCCGCCGCCCAGCCGTTCATCTCGGGCGCGATCTCCAAGACCATCAACATGCCGAACGGGGCGACGGTCGAGGACTGCAAGGACGCCTACATGCTGTCCTGGCGCCTGGGCCTGAAGGCCAACGCCCTGTATCGCGACGGCTCCAAGCTCAGCCAGCCGCTCTCCGCCTCGGTCTTCGACTTCGAGGATGAGGACGAGGCCGAGGAGTTCGCCGCCCAGCCGACCGCCCAGAAGGTCGAGGTGGTCGCCGAGCGGGTCATCGAGAAGGTGGTCGAGAAGATCGTCGAGAAGCGGGCCGAGCGCGAGCGTCTGCCTCAACGCCGCAAGGGCTACACCCAGAAGGCGGTCGTCGGCGGCCACAAGGTCTACCTGCGCACCGGCGAGTACGAGGACGGCAAGCTCGGCGAGATCTTCATCGACATGCACAAGGAGGGCGCCGCCTTCCGCTCGCTGATGAACAACTTCGCCATCGCGGTGTCCATCGGCCTGCAGTACGGCGTGCCGCTCGAGGAGTATGTCGACGCCTTCACCTTCACCCGCTTCGAGCCGCAGGGTCTGGTTCAGGGCAACGACGCCATCAAGATGGCGACCTCCATCCTCGACTACATGTTCCGGGAACTGGCGATCTCCTATCTCGACCGCCACGATCTGGCCCATGTGGAGCAGGAGGACCTGACCCCCGACACCGTCGGCGACGGCGTGGGCGAGGAATACGACGCCGCCAAGGCCAGCGCGATCCTGCAGAAGGTCACCGGCTTCGCCAGCCGCGGTTTCGCACGGACCGACGTGCGGGCCAATCTGGAGGTGATCACCGGTGGGCTGAACGAGCTGCGGGCGACCGGCACCGACGCCGCCGCTCCGGCCCCGACCGCCCAGCTCGGCTCGGCTCAGGCGACCGTGACCCAGACTGCCTCGACCCAGACCGTCGCCTCGGCGCCCGTCTCCGGCGGCGGCGTGGCGGTGGCCGAGCGCACGACCACCCGCTCCACCGCCGTCAGCAGCGCGGTAAAGGATGCGGTGGACGCCAAGCTCTCGGCGATCCGCGAAGCCCGCATCAAGGGATACGAGGGTGAGAGCTGCGGCGAGTGCGGCAACTTCACCCTGGTGCGCAACGGTACCTGCCTGAAATGCGACACCTGCGGCGGGACCAGCGGCTGCAGCTGATCTCCAACACACCATCGACGGACGAACCGGGGAGGGCCTGTGCCCTCCCCTTTTTGTGCCGACCTGACCTGAGCCCTGATCCGCGCCCCTGATCCGCGTCCCTGATCCGATCCGAACGCGGACCTATTTCCGGGCTTTCCAAATCGACCCAAAAGGTCGGCCGGCACTTCGCGTCGGATTTAATAAAATTGCAGAAAACTATCTCGATTACGGTGGAAATTTTATTGAACAGTGTTGTGTAACTACCGCCAATCTTTTGTTTATGATAACGAAATATTAACCGGTATTCTCCAGTCTATAGATGCAGTCTTCCGACTGCTGCTCCGAATTCGGCAGCTGAACCGGACGGAGCCTAGAGGAGGAAACCAAGCCGTGTTCGGCATGGGTAAAAAGGACGGCAACGCCGAAAAGGAAGAGGCGGAACGCAAGCGGATCGAGGCGACCATGGTCTCGATCGATTCCGGTTTCGAACACCTGCGCCATCACGCCGAGGCCGGCAATACCGAGCGCAGCGAGGCGGCGGCAAAGCGGCTCGTCGAATCCCTTAAGAACCCGAAGCTGCCGGCCCCGTATTCCAAGGACCGCCGCAACGCCGTCGATGCCTTTCTGCTTCACGCCTACATGAAGGCCACCGCCCTGGCCTGCAAGGGCGCCATCGATGCCGGCATGCATGACGACATCGAGAAGCGCAGCGAGATGATCAAGAAGGCGCGGGAGCATCTGGCGGGTGCGGTGAAGTACAAGGCACCGGCCGATTTCAAGAAACAGTGCGAGCGGATGCTCGAGGTCGCCACCTTCAGCGGCGGCGTCAAGGCGAAGGGGCCGACCAAGGCCAAGCCGCTGGACACCGCGCCCAAGGTCAAGGATCGCGCCAAGAGCTTCGATCCCGACGACAAGAAGGACGACAAGCCGACCGTCCCGCAGAACCTGAAGGTCTGACCGCCCTCCCCCTCAGTGGAGGGATTGACCGGCACGGCCGACCCGCTAGCGTACGGGTATGAGCCTGTTCGCCCCCCCCACCGATATCGAAGCCCGCGTCTTCTCCCGTCTCCCCGATCGCCTGCGCAAGGATTCCGGATCCAGCTGGGCGAAGGGAAACCGGCCGGGCATGCCCACCGACTGTTTCCTGGAAGGGCCGAGCTTCGACCGCGACGGCAATCTCTGGCTGGTCGACATTCCCAATGGCCGCATCCTGCGCGTCTCCGCCGACGGCAAGGACTGGGACGAGGTCACCGCCTATGACGGCTGGCCGAACGGGCTGAAGTTCCATGCCGACGGCCGCGCCTTCATCGCCGACTACCGGCTCGGCGTGCTGATGCTCGATCCGAAAACCGGGAAGGTCGAGACTGTGGTCGGCGACCGCTATTCGGAAGGCCTGCTCGGGGTCAACGACCTGCATTTCGCGTCGAACGGCGACCTCTACTTCACCGATCAGGGCCAGACCGGCCTGCACGACCCGCGTGGCCGGGTCTTCCGGTTGAACGCGAACGGCAAGGTCGACAAACTGCTCGACAACGGACCGTCGCCCAACGGCCTGGTGCTGACGCCGCAGGAGAACTGGCTCTACGTCGCGATGACCCGGGCCAACGCCATCTGGCGCCTGCCGCTGATGCCGGACGGCCATGTTTCCAAGGTGGGGCAGTTCATCCAACTCTCCGGCGGCCACGGACCCGACGGGCTGGCGATCGACGAGACCGGCGGCCTAGTCGTCGCCCATTTCGGCCTGGGCTCGGTCTGGCACTTCTCGCCCCTGGGCGAGCCGCTGCACCGCATCCGCTCACCGCTCGGGCTCGGGACGACCAATGTCGCCTTCGGCGGCCCCGACAGACGGACGCTGTTCATCACGGAAAGCGAGAGCGGATCGATCCTGGCCGCCGACCTGCCGGTCGCGGGCCAGCCGATGTTCGGACTTACGAATTAGCCGTCGGCCGTCGCGCGTTCACGAAACTCGAGCTCCTGGGTGCCGGAAGCCGTACGCCGGGCAATGACGATCGGGTCGCCCCTCTCGATATAGGCATGCGGGATCTTGTTGGCGGCGCAGACCCGCATCTCGAACGAGCGCCTGGGCTGCTCATCCACCTCGATCAGCTGGGTCCCGTGGATAACGAACTGGTGGAAGATCGAGGCATCGCCCGGCCCGAGTTTCGGCGTGAACAGAACGTCGTCCAGAGGCACCCCGAGGGTCGCTGCGACCTCATCCGGGCTGAACCGGATCTTCGGACCGCTCCCGTTCTCCGCTTGGGGTTCAAGACGCGACCGCCGCCACTGCTCGACCAGCGGTGCGACGTCGATATCCGACCTGATGTATGTGAGCCCCGGTGCGCGTTCGCCCACAGTATCGAACGGGATCCAGAAGTTGACGACCAGCGCATCCTGGCCGAACACGTTGGCATCAAAATGAAGACCGAGGTGGGTGTCGCGTCGGTACGGCTCATGACAGCGATAAACGCACGCGGCGAGCAGGAACACGTAGTCGCCACCGAAGATCTGGCGCGCCATTCCATCCGCCGGTCCCGGGGCGAAGGCGCTTACCGCCCGATCGGCGATGTCCTTCCGCCCGGCAGCAATCAGCTGCTTGAAATGATAGGTCTTCCGTCCGCCATCGACGCCGGCCTCTATCCCTTCTTCGAAAATCGCGGCCAGCCGGTCCAAGGTCGGCTGGTCGACGAGGTTCTTGGCAATAAGCGGCCAAGTTGACATGGGCGCGCAGCCTCGCTTCGTTCAACGACGGTGACGCCCGATCATCGCAGAGTCGCCGTCGCCTCGCCAGCCGGACCCGGCAGGTTCAGCCTCTTGGCCAGGGGCGGCCTCCGCCGTGGGATCAGGGATAGGAGAACCGTTCCGTCACAGGCGGCCACCGTTAGGCGGCACGACCCGGCATAGGGCGTCGCGGCGTCGGCTCAGGCGTTGACTTGGCGCATGACGTAGCGGCCGTCGCCGCTCGTGCTGAACATCTCGCCAATCTGAGGGTGATCGACCGGACCGTTGGACGCGTCGTCGATCAGGTTCTGCTCGGAGACATAGGCGATGTAGTAGCTTTGCGGGTTCTCCGCGAAGAGGTGGTAGAACGGCTGATCGCGCTTCGGACGTCGGTCCTCAGGTATGGAATTGTACCATTCCTCGGTATTCGCGAACTCCGGGTCGATGTCGAACACGACGCCGCGGAAGTCGAAATGCCGGTGCTTCACCACGGCGCCGATCGGGAATTTGGGCTCAACGATCTTCATAGTTCTGCCCGATTCTGAAGAGGGTCACTTCTAGCCTGATATATTTGGCCAATGCCGGCCCGAGAGCAAGGGCGGGCCTCAAAGCCCCTACATGCCCCACGGGTACGGCCGGACGACATACATACGCCGATGTTCCCTGCATACAAGAGGCGCCCCTGCGGTGCAAATGCGTCGCCAGTGAGTGTTTGTACCGGCGAATCACAGGGAAAAATGGATTTTGGCTTATCCTCAATAAACCGGAGTACGTTTTCACCTTGAGCAATCGCAGGTCGCGGATCATGGTTTGACCCGCCGAAGCGGAACCCTAGGGCAGTGACATTCTAGACGACCTTTCAGATCTCGATCGGGACTCCCTGCACATCATGCCCCTGCGCATCGTGCCGCTGCGCCTGCCGGGGCTGGCGCGGGCCCGCCTGATCAAGTCGGCACAGCTGAACTCCGAGCTGGAGCTGTTCCACGACAACGCCACCGGTGCCGGCCTCATCCAGATCAAGGCTCTGCCCGATTTCATCGGCGCCGACGAGGAAGACCTGAAGGCCGATATGGCGGTGCTGTACGAGCTCGCCGAGCTGAACAGCTTCGATGTCTTCTCCCTGCGGAACTCCCTGCGCGACCTCAAGATCGACGTCCGGCACGCCGCCGACCTGACCCTGTCGCCGGCCATGGAGGCGCGGCTGACCGATTACATGAAGTCGTTCACCCGGCCGCTGGTGGTGAACGTCTTCGGCGCGAACACGGACAACGTCCGCAATTCCGGCCAGATCATCGAGATGTTCACCAATGTCGACCGTAAGGTCGCCCTGAAGAACATGCAGAAGATCGCCGCGATGATGAACATCACCGTCGCCGATATCCCCGACTTCCTGGAGAAGTATGGCGATATCTACCTATCGCTCTCCTATTTCCGGCGCTGCCTCGACGAGATCGTCCCGAAATTCGACCAGCTCACCGACTGGATGGACGAGATGCGGGGCACCATGCTGCGGGAGAACCAGCAGCTCATGGACCGGTGCGAGGCGGTGCGCAGCGGCCTGAACGAGCTGCTCGGCTCCGTGACCGGCCGGTTCGAGTCCTTCGACCGGAACTCACAGACCTTCTGGGACAACATCTCCATGGAGAGCTTCCAGAAGCTGCACGCCATGATCACGAGTCACCACGAGACCATCGGCGGCGTGCTCTGCGGTCTGACGGTGAAGCTCGACGCCTGGGAGACCAAGTTCCCGCACCATACCGGCAGCCCGCACAAGCGCGCCGAGTTCGTTCAGTCGGATCTGGCTCCGGGGCTGGAGAAGCTGCTCAAGCTGGAGCACTCGGCGCCCTCGACCATCATGTGACGGCCGGCGGGCGCTTTCCCGCGAGCAGGGCGCCGACCACGAAGCCGGTGCCATGGGCGAGGAAGGCGATCGGCTCGCCGGCGGAGAAGGCGAGACCCGCCACCTGGGCGATCAGCCAGACCCCGATCACCGGCAAGGCCGGCACCGCCCACAGCCGCGGACGTCCGCCGCCCGGCCAGGGAATGTGGATCCGACCGCGCGGGTCCAGCCGCAGCACGCCGCCCATTAGGCCCGCCGCTCCGGCGCTGGCCCCCAGGATCGGCGCGGTCGAGCCCGGGCCCGCAGCCGCTTCGACCGCCAGGCCGGCGACCCCGGAGAGCAGGAACACCCCCAGCGTCCGCAACCCGCCGGCGCGGCGCTCGACCAGGATCCCGGCCAGCAGGATGGCGACCAGATTGCCGATAAGATGCATCCAGCCGCCGTGTAGGAACTGGGCGGTGAGAAGGGTCGCGATGGCCGGCACGCCCCCGACCTGCCCGCTGCGCGAACCAAGCCCGAACAGCTCGGCCGGGATCAACGCGTAGCCGCTGACCAGCACCATGTCACCATAGGCATCCAACCCGGCCTGCCAGACATAGATCGCCGCCAGCGCCGCGCACAGCAGGACCGTCACCACCGGGAGGGCCGGCTTCGGCTCGGGCGGAACCTGGGGCCGCGGTCGGAAGGGGATCGGGTCCGGCATCAGACCGGCCGCAGCCTACTCCCCGAAGACGGCGTCGAACGGCACCGAATAGAACAGCACCAGCGATTCCACGCCCGGATTGCGCTCGCCGATGCCGGCATTGGAGATATGGGTGAAGGACAGGCCCAGGCGGGAGTAGTCGTCGAAGCGGTAGGCGATCTCCAGGCCGGAGCGGAACTCGATCGCGTGGCCGAGGTCCTTGCCGTCGCCGTTGCCGTAGAGACCGGCGGCGAAGGTCGGCGTCGCCACCCAGCGGTTGCCGAAGAAGACGTCCAGCGCGATGCCGGCATAGCCGTACGTGGCGGCGTCCGAGGTCGCGGTCAGGCCGACGAAGGGGGTGAACCACAGCAGCTTGTTCTTTTCGGAGAACCGGTACTCGAAGCGGGCCTCGGCGGCGGCCTGATCGTCGAACAGGTCGTAATAGCCGGCACCGAAGGTCAGAAAGTCGGGCTCTTCCGCCCGGGCACGTCCCACGGCCCCGACCAGGAGGGCGACGGCGAGGATCAGGGCAGTGGCGAGAGGCTGGCGCAACGATCGTCTCCCAGGCTGCGAAAACTCCGCCTCAGGCGGAAAATTTCATTGGATATCGGCATCATAGAGAGCCTGCCCGCCGCATCAAGCGGCGATGCGGGCTCAGCCGACCCGCACCGGCTGGCGCAGGGTCGACTTGAACCGTTCGGTGGCCCGCACCAGGGCGCGGCGCACTCCGGGCTCCATCGCGGCATGGCCCGCATCGGGCACGTAGATCAGCTCCGCCCCCGGCCAGGCCCGGGCCAGCGCATGGGCGCTCTCCGGCGGGCAGATCACGTCATAGCGGCCCTGCACGATGGTGGCGGGCAGATGGCGGATCCGCTCGACGCCAGCCAGCAGGCCGTCCTCCGGCAGGAACATGTCGTTGAGGAAGTAATGGGCCTCGATCCGCGCGAGGTTCAGCGCGTGGTGCGGGTCCTCCGCCGACCAGATCTGCTCGGGCTCGGGCAGCAGCGACGAGCAGGCCTTCTCGTAGCGGGCCCAGTGCCGGGCCGCCGGCAGATGGACCTTGGGGTCGGGATCGGTCAGCCGCCGGTGATAGGCGAGCAGCAAGTCGTCGCGCTCATCCTCCGGGATCAGGTCGGCGAAGCTCCGCCACACCTCGGGGAAGAAGCCGCGCATGCCGGTCATGAACCAGTCGATCTCCTTGGCGCGTCCCAGGAAGACGCCACGGAGCACGAAGCCGAGACAGCGGTCCGGATGCGCCTGTCCATAGGCGAGCGCCAGGGTGGAGCCCCAGGACCCGCCGAACACCAGCCAGCCGTCGATGTCCAGATGCTGGCGCAGGCGCTCCATGTCGGCGACGAGGTGCGGCGTGGTGTTGGCCTCTACCCCCGCCCGGGGTGTGGAGCGGCCGGCGCCGCGCTGGTCGAACAGAATGATCCGGTAGGCCCGCGGGTCGAAGAAGCGGCGCTGGGTCGGCGAGGTGCCGGAACCGGGACCGCCATGCAGGAAGACGACCGGGATGCCCTCGCGGGCGCCGCTCTCCTCCCAGTAGATCGTGTGGCCGTCGCCGACCTCGAGGAAGCCGTTGCGCCGAGAGGCGATTTCCGGAAACAGTTCGTCGCGGATCACGGCCTTCCTCCCTTCTGGACTGCCCGGTTATCCGCCTCCGCCCGGCCGTTGTCAAAACCCTCGATGCGCTTGCCGTCGATCGGGATCGCCCCGGGCGGCACGGCGCGGCGCAGCAGAGCCAGCAGGCTGCGCACGTCGTCGTCCTCCGCCCGGCTTCGGCGCCAGGCCAGCGCCACGGTGCGGCCGATCCGGGGATCGCTGAACGGCCGGTAGCGGATAAGGCCGCCCAGGGTGTCGTCGGTCGCGGTCTCCGGGATCAGGCTGAAGCCGGTGCCGGCGGCGACGATCGCCTTCAGGGTCTCCAGGCTCATGGCCGTCTGGCGGGGCCGGATGCCGGCGGCGGAGCAGATCGACAGGGTCTGGTCCCGCAGGCAATGGCCCTCCTCCAGCAGCACCGCCCCCTGCATGTCCAGTGCGGACAGGTTGGCGGGCCCATCCGGCGAGGCCTCGGTGGCGGACTCCGCCAGGTGGAACCGTTCGCGGTAGCAGGGTTCGATCTCCAGCCCCTCGTCGGCGACCGGCGGCGACAGGATCACCCCGTCGAGCGCACCTTCCTTCAGCCGGTCGATCAGGTGGCTGGTCAGCCCCTCCTCGATGATCAAGTCAAGATTGGGGTGCTCCCGGCGCAGGGGGCCGAGCACGTGACGGAAGAGATAGGGACCGATTGTCGCAATCGCCCCGAGCACGAAGCGGCCGGAGAGGGGGTCTCCGCCGGCGGGTGCGGAGGCCAGGAAATGCTCTGCCGCCGCGATCGCCTGGCGCGCCCGGTCGACCGCGACCGCGCCGCGACGGGTCAGCAGCACCGTCCGGCTGGTCCGCTCAAAGACCCGGAATCCCAGCAGATCCTCGACTTTCCGCACGCCCGCGGACAGGGACGGCTGGCTGACATGACAGGCTTCGGCCGCCCGCCCGAAATGACCGTGCTCGGATACCGCCACCAGATATTCGAGTTCCCGCAGACTGAGACCGTTCACGCTCATAGGCACAAACTATCATACCCGTGAAATTTATCGATTAGCGGATTGCAATCATCCACCCATATGAATTGCAAGCCCGGCTCCGGGCTCCCATGCTTCATTCCGACGAGAGATAAAGGAGGGACCCTCTATGTCCGCGAATAGCAAACCTGTCATCGCCGCTCTGGAACAGGCTCTGGCCGACACCTATGCGCTGGCGCTGAAGACGCAGAACTACCACTGGAACGTCGAGGGGCCGACCTTCTACGGTCTGCACAACCTGTTCGAGGAGCAGTACAACGACGCCCATGGCGCCGTGGACGAGCTGGCCGAGCGCATCCGCGCCCTCGGCGCGCCGGCGCCGGGCAGCTTCCAGGTGTTCATGGACGCAACCAAGATCTCCGACGCCAAGCAGAACGCCGATGCGCAGACGATGGTCGCCGACCTGGCCTCGAGCCACGAGACCATGGGCGAGACCCTGCGCGAAGGCATCTCTGTGGCCGAGGAAGCGGGCGATCCGTCCACCGCGGACATGCTGACCGCGCGCCTGACCACCCACGACAAGCACGCCTGGATGCTCCGCAGCATCAAGGCCTGACCCGGGGCTCCATGCCCACCCGGCCGACCCGACGCTCCCTGCTCCGCACCGCCCTCGCGGCGGGCGGGGCGGTGCTCCTGTCGGGGGCCAAACCGGCCCGACCCGGACCTGCCCCGCCCGGCGCCCTGACATCAGGGGAAAGCGGCCGGGTCGCCGCTGTTCTGTCCGCAGACACGCTCGATCTTGAGAGCGGACTGCGGGTCCGCCTCGCCGGTATCCAGACCCCGGCCCCCGCCCGCGACGGCGCGCCAGCCTGGCCGCTCGCCACCGAAGCGATGGCCGAGGTCGCCGAGATCTGTCTCGGCCGGACGGTCACCCTGCAGTACGCCGAGGACCGTCGCGACCGCTGGCAGCGGGCGCTTGCCCATGTCGTCACCGAAGAGGGCACGTGGCTCCAAGGCCACCTGCTGCAGCGTGGCTTCGCCCGGGTCTATACCTGGCCCCGCACTTCTACGGGCGCCCGGACGTTGCTCGACCTGGAGCGCACCGCCCGGGCCAACCGCCGTGGGATCTGGGCGGAGCGTTTTTACCGTGTCCGCAACCCGGCGGAGACCTGGGGCGACCTGGACAGCTGGCAGATCGTCGAGGGCCGGGTGGTGGAGGCCGCGCTTGTACGCGGCACCGCATATCTGAACTTCGGCCTGGACTGGCGCGACGACTTCACCTTCCGGGCCGAAAGCGACGCCCGACGCGCGTTCAAGAAGGCGGGCATCGAACTCACCGACCTTACCGGCCTGCGGGTGCGGGGGCGCGGATGGGTCTATCCCACCAACGGGCCGATGATCGACCTCACCCATCCCGCACAGCTTGAAGTCCTCGAGGACTGATCCCACTCCCTATAGCAATGCCGGAACCTCTGCTTTGCTGGAACCGGCGCTTGGATTGAGTCGTTGCCCTTTGAATTGCCGGCAAGCGGATCTTGGGCAAGGGTTCGGCCTGCCATATCGTTGCCACGTCCAGCTGTAGGATAATTTCGCATGATGGCTTCGCTGTTCAAACGCTCGCTCCACGTCCTCACCTGCCTGGCCGCCGTTTCCATCGGCGCCTGCTCCACCAACCCGGCGACCGGCGAACAGAGCTTCACCGCCTTCATGTCGCCGGAGGACGAGAAGCGGATCGGCGCGGAACAGCACCCGCAGATCCTGGAGGAGTTCGGCGGCGCCTACGAGGATCCGCAGCTCACCGCCTATGTGAACAGCATCGGCGCGCGCATGGCGGCCGTGTCCGACCGTCCCGATCTAAACTACACCTTCACCATCCTCGACAGCCCGATCGTCAACGCCTTCGCCCTGCCCGGCGGCTACGTCTATGTGAGCCGCGGCCTGATGGCGCTGGCCGACAACGAGGCGGAGCTGGCAGGCGTCATCGGCCACGAGATCGGCCATGTCACCGCCCGCCACAGCGCCGAGCGCTACAGCCGCTCGGTCGCGGTCAGTCTGGGCGCGGGGCTGCTCGGCGCGGTGACCGGACAGCGCGCCCTCTCGGACCTCGCCAATATGGGCGGCGCCCTCTACCTGAAGAGCTACAGCCGGGAGAACGAGTTCGAGGCGGATTCTCTGGGCCTGCGCTACATGGCGTCGGCCGGCTACGAGCCGAGCGCGGTGGCCACCTTCCTCGCCAGCCTGGGCGCCCAGACCGAACTCGAGGCCCGGCTGCGCGGCTCGCAAAACGATCCGAACGCCTTCAACCTGCTCGCCACCCACCCGCGCACCGTGGACCGGGTGCGCGAGGCCCAGCAGGCGACCGGCACCCTGGCTCCCGGTCGGGTCGAGCGCGAGACCTACCTGCGCCAGATCGACGGCATGCTGTACGGCGACGATCCGGAAGAGGGCTTCATCCGCGACCGCACCTTCATCCACCCGACCCTGCGGTTCCGCTTCGTCGCGCCCCCGGGCTTCACCCTGATCAACTCCTCCGACCGGGTCGAAGGCCGCAAGGGCAGCGAGATGGCCATGGTGTTCGACGGGGTGCGCGAGACCTCGGGCATTCCCATGTCCCAGTTCATCCAGAAATGGGCCCAGAACGCCCAGCTCACCGGCCTGCAGGACTTCACCGTGAACGGCATGAACGCCGCCACCGCCGCCGCCACCGTGCAGACCCAGCAGGGGGTCGCCAACTATCGGCTGATCGCGATCCGAGCGGACAGCAGCCATGTATACCGCTTCGTCTTTCTGGGCAGCGCCCAGGCACTGGCCGCCAACGAGGAGGAGCTGCGGCGCACCACCTACAGCTTCGAGACGCTGAGCGAGGCGGAGGCGTCGTCCTATCGGCCGCTGCGGCTGCAGGTGGTCCAGGTGCAGCCGGGCGACACGATCGACAGCCTGGCGGCCCGCATGCCCCAGGGCCCCGAGCAACGCGCCCGCTTCCAGGTCCTGAACGGGATCGACACCGCCGCCCAGCTTCAGCCGGGCATGCTGGTGAAGCTCGTGGTCGAGTAACCGGAAGGCACCGCCGGCACACGCAGAAAGGGCGTCCCGGCCGGGACGCCCTTTTTCTTTAGTCGGGTTGGTGGCTGAGGGGCTCAGGCCTCCAGCAGCAGGTCGGCGGTGCGCTCCACGCGGTGGACCAGCCGGTCCCGGAGCTTCATCAGCGCCCGGTGCTCGAGCTGGCGCACCCGCTCCTTGGACACGCCGAGCTCCCGGCCCAGCTCTTCCAGGGTGGCACCCTCCTCGCTGAGGCGACGCTGATCGATGATCGTGCGCTCGCGCGGCGAGAGCTCGGCCAAGGCCTCCGCCAGCCACTTCGACCGGGTGGAGGCGTCGCGCATGCCCGTGACCACCGCCTCCGGGCTCGGCCGCTCATCGGCCAAGAAATCCTGCCAGTCGTCCTCGCCGGTCTCGGAGATCGGCGCGTTCAGGGACTGGTCATGGCCGGAGAGGCGCATCTCCATCGCCTCGACCTCGCGGCGGTCGACCTTGAGCTGGGTGGCAACATACATGCGTCCTTCGTCGGTCATGCCGCCGTTCACAGAGCTGCTGATCTTGGCCCGCAGGCGCCGCAGGTTGAAGAACAGCGACTTCTGCGCCGCGGTGGTGCCGGTGCGCACGATCGACCAGTTGCGCAGGATGTAGTCCTGTATGGCCGAGCGGATCCACCAGCCGGCATAGGTCGAGAAACGGACCTCCCGCTCCGGCTCGAACCGGGCGGCCGCCTGCATCAGGCCGACATTGCCCTCCTGGACGAGGTCGCCCATGGGCAGACCGTAATTGCGGAACTTGCTGGCGGTGGAGACCACCAGCCGGGTGTAGGAGCGCACCAGTTCGTGCAGGGCCCTCTCGTCACCATCCTCGCGCCAGCGGCGAGCCAACTCGAACTCGTGGTCCCGTTCAAGCAACGGTTCCTTCATCGAGGCCTTTATGAAGGCGATGTTGGCACGCTGGGTATCCGGGTCGTCGATATAGGCCATTGCCGCCCCCTGTGTGGTTGGCATCCGCTGGTGTCTCGCACCCGACCTGCGGTTCTTTTTGTAGCCCTTCGTACGCACTTGGGTAGAAATCGGATCATATCCAGGACGCGATTGACACGAAAATATTGCTGCGCCGCACAAGGTGCGGCGCGTCTCAAGCGATCGTGATCGGGATGGGGCTGCCGGGTCGCGGCGAAGCCCGGACGGCCTAGCGGGCGGCCCGAAGGGGAAGCACGGTCTCGCTGGGCACGGCTTCGACCCAGTCGAGCAGGCGGCCGTCGGTGGACAGGCAGGCAGCGCTCAGCGCGCCGCCCCGGCCGCAGCCGCTGTCGATGCACAGGGTCCGCTCGGTCTCCTTCGGACCGCCGCCCTGGGGGTCATAGCCCCGGACCAGCTTCGCGAAGCCCTCGAACCCGGTCGTTTCGGCTCGCTCGAAGCCCTTGCTGCCCCACCAGAACGCGTCGCGCTGGTCGTGCAGCGGCCGCGACGGGTCGATGCCCGTATTGACGAACAAGACCCCGTCGCTACCCGCGCAGCCGAAGCGGCGGATCTGTCCGAACCAGGTCTGGTGGCCCGGCGAGGCGTGCACGCCGGACTTGAGGCGGCTGGTCCAGCGGGTCAGGGCGACCATGCCCTCCTCGGCCGCGGCGAATCCCTGGCCGGCTTCGCCGCCATAGGCGGCGAGCGTGGCGCCGATACCGCGGTCCAGCATCCAGCGCAGCAGGTCGGCCGGTTTCGGCGCGAAATGGATCTGCAGCAGCTTGTGCCACATCTCCTCCTGGGCGCCGCGCAGGCAGACGATGTCGTCGGGCAGGTAGAGCGGCGGCTGCGCCATGACCAGCGCACGGAACCGCATCAGCTCGCGCAGGGTCTCGCGGACATCGCCGCCGCCGAGGATATTGCCCAGGTAGACGATCCGGTCGCCCGGTTCGAAGCGGGCGCCGATCTGGTCGTGCAGGTCGCGGAGAAGGGCCGCTTCCCCGAAGATCGCACCCACCGCCCAGACGCGCCGGGCGCCGGACAGGTCGACGTGACGGTCGGAAGCTGTAAGACAGGTGGTTGTCACGGCCGGGGGGGCCTCGCGCTCGGTGAACGAGTCATCCCACCCCAATATCATTTCCGAGTCGCGCGTCAACGCACCACGCGGAGCACCCGTCTCCGGGCCCCGGTTTCCGATTCCCGGAATTCTAGCTAAGTACCGGATATTGCAGGCTAAGCAGCCAATGGAGCCGATCGCATACTATCTGCCTCAACCCCGAACGCATGCGGGCGGCCCGCAGGCCGCCCGTTGCACAAAAATGGCCGATTCGCGCCGAATCGCGCGCCGTCAGGCAGCGTCCATCAGCTTCTCGAGCCGGTCGATCGCCGCTTCCTCGTCGATCTTCTCGATCTTCGCGAACTCGCGGGCCAGACGGTCGATGGCGGCCTGATACATCTGCCGCTCGCTGTAGGACTGTTCCGCCTGGTTGCTGGAGCGGCGCAGGTCGCGGACCACCTCGGCGATGGACACCGGGTCGCCGGAATTGATCTTCGCCTCGTATTCCTGGGCGCGGCGGCTCCACATGGTCCGGCGAACACGCGCGCGGCCCTTCAGCTTGGCGATCGCCGCGTCCATCTGCTTGCGGCTGCTCAGGCGCCGCAGGCCGCTGGTCTTGGCCTTGGTCAGCGGAATGCGCAGGGTCATCCGGTCCTGCTCGAAATCGATCACCAGCAGTTCCAGTTCAGTCCCGGCAATGGTCTGGGTCTCCGTTCCCTTGATCAGGCCCACACCATGCGTCGGGTACACGACGAAGTCGCCAGTGTTGAACTCGTTCTTTTTTGTCATGGGTGATTTTTCCACGTCCTCTGCCATTCCGCCCTCTTTAGCCACCGAAAACTGCTCCCACCACACACAGACAAGAAACACTTGCCGACCCAAAGGATCGACTTCCCCAAACAGCCGATTACCACGCGATCAACACGAGAGACGGTCGAAACATATGGTCGTTTCGTCGATGGTCCCACGTTTTGCGGGGGCGCACTGATCATTGTCGGCTTTTGGACCAGCGCGATGGTGTGAACCTTATCACAAAATCGCGGCGAATGGTAGCTTGCAGGCAGACGCGCGCAGGCAGGGCCCGAGCTTAACCGACCCTGCTATTAGATCAGATATTTGTGACCGGAGTCTTAAAGTCGAGGACGAAAATCGCCTCGGAACCTGACTGCGATCAGCTGCCTTCGCCCGGGTTGGCCGAGAAATACTTCTCGTACTTGCCGGCCTCGTCCTGCAGCTTGTCGGCGTCCGGCATCGGGTCGATCTTGCGCGTGATGTTCGGCCAGATGTCGGCATACTCGGCGTTGATGGCCAGCCACTTCTCCGCGGCGGGCTCGGTATCCGGCAGGATCGCCTCGGGCGGGCATTCCGGTTCGCACACACCGCAATCGATGCATTCGTCCGGATGGATGACCAGCATGTTCTCGCCCTCGTAGAAGCAATCGACGGGGCAGACCTCCACACAGTCAGTATACTTACACTTAATGCACTTCTCGTTGACGATGTAGGTCATGCGGGTCTCCGGCGCGCGGTTGACGTGGCTCTTTAGCGTAGCCTGTCAGCCGACTTCAAGACCGAGCTTCGCGAGCGCGCGCTTTCGCGCCTCTCCGCTCTCCCGATCGGTCACGTAGAGCAGGCCGGAAAGCCGGCGCATGAGCTGGCCTTCGTAGTCATGCAGTTCGCCGTCGGCGTAGACCACCTCCCACAGCGCCTCCATGAGCTCGATCCGCCCTTCCTCGTCGAGCTTGTCCTTGACGGTGCGCGTCAGGCCATAGAGATCCACCATCTCGTCCGCCGAGTTGACGGCCTCCTCGAGCGTCCGGTCGATCTCGTCGCGCGACACGTCGAACCGGTTGCACAGATGGTCGGCGACCACCGCGCGCTCCTCGGCCTCGAACTTGCCGTCCAGCGTGGCCGCACGGGCGAGCAGCACCGCCACGGCCGTGGCCAGGTCCTTGCGGGGCGCGGCCGCGGGGCGGCTTCCGGATTCAAGGCCGTTCATGAAGGCCTTCAGACGCGCGAGCATGGGCGAGTTCCATTCTGGTTCGAGATGGGCGACCGGGGCATACTCCCCGACTCCGGCGCAAGCCTTTGCCGGATCGTGACTACATAGGTCGCCATGATGGATCCGTCAGCCCCCTCAACCACCCAGGCACCGGCCGCCGCCTCGGAGCCCGGAGCCGCCTTCGAGACCGTCCTGGCCGCCGAGACGCCGGCGGGCGCCATGGACGCGCCGGCGGCGCGGCGCAACGCGCGCCCCCTGCTCGCCGTGCTGAAGGCCGAACTGCCGGCTGCCGGGACCGTGCTCGAGATCGGTTCCGGCACGGGGCATCACGCCGCCGCCTTCGTCCAGGACCTGCATCCCCGCCGCTGGCTGCCGACCGAGAACACTGCGGAGCGGCGTGCCAGCATCGCGGCCTGGACGCAGTGTCTGCCGGCCCAGGCGCCCCGTCCGATGGCGCCCCGCGCCCTCGACGCCTCCGCCGACGCCGCGACCTGGCCCGTGGCCGACTGCGCGCCGTATTGCGGCATCCTGAGCGTCAACGTGATCCACATCGCCCCTTGGGCGGTGGCGCTCGGGATCTTCGCCGGGGCGAAGCGCTGGCTTGAACCCGGCGCGCCATTGATCCTCTACGGACCGTTCCACCGGGACGGCCGCTCCATGAGCGAGGGCAACACGGTCTTCGACGCCGACCTGCAGCGCCAGGATCCGCGCTGGGGCATCCGGGACCTGGAGCGCGAGGTGCTGCCTGCGGCCGCCGAGGCCGGGCTGGCGCTGTCCGCGATCCACGAGATGCCGGCGAACAACCTTTGCGTGGTCCTGCGCGGCTGATCCCGAACCGATCGGCCGGCAGACCGAGCGCGCCGCGTGCCCCCGTCTGCCGACCCATTCTTCCTCGCTGCGCTCGCAAGCCGCTGATCGGCATGCGTATTTCACGCTTACTAATGAAGCGTAAGCGAATCCCGTTGACTGACGCCGCAAGGGCTTGGACGAAGGAAGAAATGGAATCCTTCTAAACTTTGCGACTGGTCCCATGAAGTTCTACGACTGGATGAGCCGCCTTCCGCTGCCCCGCGTTTATCTTGTGAAGATCCTGGCGGTCAGTTTCGTCGGGGTGCATATCCCGATGATCGGCGCGGTGGCCTACATACTGTTCTCCGCCGATATCGCCCTGTCCGACACGATGGGCGTGCTGCTGGCGCTGTTGGTGGCGACCGTTTTCGGCACCGCCGCCACCATGGCCATGCTTTACCTCCTGCTGGCGCCCGTCACCCGCGCCGCCGCGGCCCTGCGTGCCTATTTGGAGAAGCGGGAGATCCCGTCCCTGCCGACCCGCTACGACGACGAGGCCGGCGTGCTGCTGGCCAATGTCCAGGAAACCGTGACCCGGCTCGACATGGCGCTGGACACCGCCCGTGCCCAGCGCGAGGAAGCCCTGCGCGGACACCGCAGCAAGTTCCAGGTCCTGGCGGGCATGAGCCACGACCTGCGCACGCCGCTGAACCATGTGATCGGTTTCGCCGAGGTAATGACCACCGAAGCGCTGGGCCCGCTGGGCAGCAACCGGTACCGCGATTATGCAAGCGGCATCCGCACCAGCGGCGAGGATCTGCTGACGACCCTGCAGACGATTCTGGATCTCAGCGCCGAGGAGGCCGACCCGGAGACGGTCTCGCCGGACGCGGTGGATCTGGGCGCGGCAGTGGAGCAGGCCGTGCGTCTGTCCCACTTCCACACCGAACGTTGCGGGACCCAGGTCAACCTGCTCATGCCTCACGCCAACACACCGATGATCCTGGCCCCGGAACGATCCCTGAAGCAGATCATTCTGCACGCGATCCAGGTCGCCATCGGCACGACGCCGCCCGCTCAGAGGATCGACATCGCCCTGACGGAAACGGAAGAGCACGCCCGGCTGACAATCACGGGCGACCTTCCCTGGTCCTCCGGCGACGTACCGCCGGAGCTGGCTCGGTTCGCCGAGCGGGAGAGCTTCAGCTCCTCCACCCCGGCGGCCCTGCGCCTGTCGCTGGTGAACTCGCTGGCCGTCGGCACCGGTGCGACCGTCGAGGTCACGGCGACACAGGACGGTGCGCGGTCGCTGACGCTGAGCTTCCGCAAGGCCGATCCGAAGGCCGGCACCTCGCGGGCGGCCTGACGGCGGTCAGAGGCCGTCGGCGACGGCGCGGACCAGGTCGTCTATCTCGCGCTCCAGGGTGACGTAATGCACGCTCGCCCGGACCGCCGTGGAGATCCCGCGGCGGTCGTAGCCGACCCGGGCGCCGCTGTCGCCGGCGACGCTGACATTGATGCGGCGCGCCTTCAGGCGCCGCTTGATGTTGTCGGCCTCCTCCCCCGCCTTGCGGAAGGTGACGATGCCGCATTTCTCCGCCCCCTCGTCCAGCACCTCCACCCCGTCGATCCCCGACAGCCGGTCGCGCAGGGTCTGGGCGAGCGGCTGGACCCGGTCGCGGATCGCCTCAAGTCCCCAGCCGAGGGCGTAGTCGATGGCGACGCCCAGGGCCGCCTTGCCGGCGAAGTGGCATTCCCAGTTCTCGAATCGGCGGGCATCGCCGCGGATCACGTATTCCCGCTCGTTGATCAGCTCCGCCGCGTGCTGGTCGAGCAACGGCGGATCCAGGCGCTCGATCCAGTCGCCGCGCACGTAGAGGAAGCCGGTGCCGCGCGGCCCGCGCAGGTACTTGCGGCCGGTCGCCGACAGGAAGTCGCAACCGATCGCCTGCACATCAAGCGGCACCTGCCCGGCCGACTGGCAGGCGTCCAGCAGATACGGCACGCCGTGCCTGCGGGCGACCTTGCCGACGGCGGCGGCCGGATTGACCAGCCCGCCGCCGGTCGGCACGTGGCTGATGGAGATCAGCTTCACCCGATCGTCGACCATGCGGTCCAGCGCCTCGACATCGATCTGGCCATGGCCGTCGTTCGGAACGATCGCGACCTCGCAGCCGGTGTGCCGTGCGCGGTGCAGATAGGCGATCATGTTCGAGCCGTATTCCGACTCCGTCGTCAGGATGCGGTCGCCGGGGCCGAGATCGAGCGCATAGAACGCCATGTCCCAGGCCCGGGTCGCGTTCTCGATGAAGGCGACCTCGTCCCGCCCACAGTTCAGCAGCCGGGCGGTGGCGTCGTAGAAGTTTTCCAGCTTGTCCTGATAGCGATCCACGGTCTCGTAGCCGCCGCGGAACTCCTCCTCGCGCTGCCAGCCGATCAGCGCATCGGCAACCGGGATCGGCATCAGCGAGGAACCGGCATGGTTCAGATGGGCCATGCCCTCGCAGCCCCGGGTCTCGGCCCGAGCCCGGTCAACATCGATGGGCGCTGATTTCGTGGACATGGCAAACCTCCCTTGCGCTCTATGGCGCGGAGGCTACCGGCCCTAGCCGTTGTCGTCCAACAGCCGTTCGATGGCGCGGCGATCCCGCTTGGTCGGGCGCCCGGCGCCCTTGTCCCGGCTGGGCGCGCTCGGTTCAGGCGGTGGCGCCTCAGCGCTGTCCGCCTTGCGCTCGGGAATCGGCGCAAGATCCTCATACAGGGTGCGGGCTTCCGGTGCCGGGCCGCGCCGGGTGGCGAGCGACAGGACCTTCACAACCCGAACATGCGGGCCCTGGGGAAAGGTCAGCACCGCGCCGACCTTCACCTTCTGGTGCGCCTTGGCGACGACGGAGCCGTCCATGCGCAAGCGGCTGGCCGCGAGCAGCGCATTGGCGAGCGAGCGCGACTTGAAGAACCGCGCGCACCAGAGCCACTTGTCGAGGCGCTGGCTGTCGGCGCCGTCGGGAGCGGAGGCGTCGCTTCCGCTCATCCGTCCTTCTTGCGCATGGCGTCGCGCAGACCGGCCAGGGCCGCGAAGGGCGAGTCGGGATCGATCTCGCCGCGACGTTCCGGCTCGGCGGTATGCACCCGGGGCCGGTCGTCCCGGCCGCGGCGGTCGTCCCGCCGGTTCGGCCCCTTGCCGCCGCCGCGCCGACGGTCGGAGCGCTGGCCGTCGCCCTCGCCCTGACGGCCATGGGCCGGCTTGCCGCCTCCCGGCTTGCCGTTGCTCGGCTTGCCCTGGTTCGGACGGTTGTCGGCGCGTTTCTCCCGACCAGGCCTGCCGTCGGTCCTGGTGTCGGCGCCGGCTTCCGCATCGGAACGCTCGCCCCCCTGGCGCTGACGGTTGCGGTTCGGACGGGGACGACGCCCCTCCTCACGCCGGCGACGGGCGAAGAGCGGCACCATGACCACAGCCTCGGCCTCGGTCTCGCCGGCGGTGTCCGGCGTCTCTTCCGCCGTCCCGTCCTGGGGAGCGGCCTCGGCGACGGGCTCTTCGGGCCCAGCCTCGGACGGGGCCTCCGGCGCGGCCACTGCCGGGGTTTCGGCGGCCGGTTCGGCCGGGGCCACCTCGACAATGGGCGTGTCCTCGGGTGCCGGCGCGCCGACGCTCTCCGGCGCCTGGGCGTCGGCAACCTCCGCCCGGGCCTCGCCCTCGGCCTGCTCGGGTCCAGCCTGCTCGGGTCCAGCCTGCTCGACTGCGGGCTGCTCGGACGCCATCTCTGCGCCCGCTTCGGCCGCGACCGCCTCACCGGGCGTGGGCTCCTCGGCGGCCGCCGGGGCGTCGGACGCCTCACTCGGCGTCTGGGCCGCCGCCGGCTGGTCGGCCGGACGCTCGCCCACCTTGCGGTAGCCGAGGTCGTTCAGGATCGCGGTGAAGGTCTCGTGGTCGACGCCGGCAAGCGACAGCATGTCCGGGTTGATCGCGAACGGCCCGTTGCGGGCGGCCTGACGGATCAGGGCGGCGATGCGCTCGACCATGTCGATACGGATCGCGCGGCCGCCAAGCCGCTGGTAGCCGAGCGCGATGTCATATTCCTTCGGCGTCTCCGGCCGGCGCACCACCTGCACCCGGCCCTCCGGCGGCAGTCCTTCCTCCGGGAAGCGGCCGTGGAACACCGACCACAGCAGGCCGCGCATGGCGACCGGCTTCGGCTTCAGGAGCTGCGGGATGTAGAGGTTCTCGGTGCCGAGGCGGATGCCGACCCGGGCCAGGTCCTTGCGGCCCTGCTCGTCCAGCTCCTTGACCATCGGGCGCAGCGCTTCGGCCGGGGCATTGCCGAGGCCCTCGAGCACCTGGAACACGATGCCGCGCGCACCGCCCGACAGGTCCGAACGGGCGAGCTGCAGCAACTGCGGGATCACCGCTTCCAGATGGACCTCGAGCCAAGTCCGCAGGCGCTTCTGCACCCGGTCGCGCTGCGGCGGCTCCAGCATGTCGCTCTCGCGCACGCGCACGTCCGGCCGCCAGGGCACGTCGCCGGCGACCAGATCGGCCACCGGGGTGCCCCGCCAGAAGAACACGCCATGGCCGTCCAGACGGAAAACCTCGTCCAGATCGCTCTCCAGCCGGGAGACCCGGCGCGCGATTTCGTCCGGAAGGACGCGCCGCGCCGCCGTCATCACCTGCTTCTCTTCCTCGGTATTCGCGGCGTCGGGCTGGAAGGAGAACCCCTCCAGATGCCCGACACGATGCCCCTCGACCGTTACCGTCCCGTCGCCGGATACGCCCGCCAATATATCCTCCTTACCACCCTTCAGCTTCCGCGACAGGGTCGCCGACCGCCGATCGACGAACCTTAAAGTGAGCTGCTGGTGCAACGCGTCCGATAACCGGTCCTCGATCGCGCGCGCCCTAGACTGCCAGTGACCGGCATCGTCAATCCAGTCCCCTCGATGTGTAATGTAGGTCCAAGTGCGGATATGTGCGATACGCCCCATCAGGGTATCGATATCCCCCTCGGTCCGGTCGAACCGGCTCATCTGACCGTCGACCCAGTCGCTCGGCAGCTTCTCCTCAGCGTCGGTCAGGTAAAGATACACCTGCGCGAGGAGGCGTGCATGACTTTCCGTCAGGTGCTTCTGGAAGTCGGGAATCTGGCAGACGTCCCAGAGCATCCGGATGCGGCCCGGGCCGTTGGCCCGCTTCGCCACCTCCTCCATCCGGGACAGCGCCTCCAGCGCCTCCTGATCCTCACCGTCCCGCTTGCGCGACAGGAAGTCGTGCTCCGGCCAGACCTCCAGCGAGCGCTTCAGGTCGCGCATCGTCGAGAAATCCAGCCGCGTGTTGCGCCACGAAAGCTGCTTCAGCGCGTCGAAGGTGTGGGTCTCGATCGCCATCACCGCCTCGTCGTCCAGCGGCGGGCAGTTGCCGGTCACTCCGAAGGTGCCGTCGTTCATGTGACGCCCGGCCCGCCCGGCGATCTGCGCCAGCTCGGCCGCGCGCAGCTTGCGCGGGAAGCGGCCGTCGAACTTGCGGTCGGAGGCGAAGAACACGTGGTCGATATCCATGTTCAGACCCATGCCGATCGCGTCGGTGGCGACCAGGTAGTCGACCTCGCCCTCCTGGTACATCTGAACCTGGGCGTTACGGGTGCGCGGGCTGAGCGCCCCCATCACCACCGCCACGCCGCCGCGCTGCCGGCGCACGACCTCGGCGATCGCATAGACATCGGCCGCCGAGAACGCAACGACGGCGCTGCGACGCGGCAGGCGGGTCATCTTGCACAGGCCGGAATAGCTCAGCTCCGACAGCCGGGGCCGGGTCTCGAACCGTGCCTCCGGCACCAGCCGCCTGAGCAGCGGACGGATCGTCTCCGAGCCGAGCAGCATGGTCTCGTCCAGTCCCCTGGCATGGAGCAGGCGGTCGGTGAAGACATGGCCGCGCTCCGGATCACCGGCGAGCTGCACCTCGTCCACCGCCAGGAACTCGAAGGCCCGGTCGAGCGGCATGGACTCGACGGTGCACACGAAGTACCGGGCATCCGGCGGGATGATCTTCTCCTCGCCGGTGACCAGCGCCACGGCCCGGTGTCCCTTGCGGGCGACGATCTTGTCGTAGTTCTCGCGCGCCAGCAGCCGCAGCGGAAATCCGATCACGCCGGTGCGGTGCGCGAGCATCCGCTCGATCGCTAGATGGGTCTTGCCGGTATTGGTCGGACCGAGGACGGCCATGACGGAAGCGGCGGGCGAGGCGAGAACCATTGGGAAACTACAAAGGGCTCCGTTCAATGCAGCCTTGGGCATAACACATATGGGCGTCCGCACAGAGAAGGTCTTGCAGACGTCACCCATCGGCCATATCTCGGTCCCGTCCTGACAGTCGACAATAGCAACAACGGACCCACTGCCATGGCTGCCGAAACCAGATCCTTTCAAGCCGAAGTCTCGAAACTTCTGCATATCGTCGCCAACGCGCTCTACAGCGAGCGCGAGGTGTTTCTGCGCGAATTGATCTCCAATGCCGCCGATGCCTGCGACAAGCTGCGATTCCTGGCGATCTCCAATCCGGATCTGACCGCCGACGACAGCGCCTTCAAGGTCCGCATCGCCGCCGACGACAAGGCGAGGACGCTGACCCTCTCCGATAACGGGGTGGGCATGACCGAGGCCGAGCTGCACGACAATCTCGGCACCATCGCCCGCTCCGGCACCTCGGCCTTCGTGGACGAGATGAGCGGCGACGCCAAGAAGGACACCAGCCTGATCGGCCAGTTCGGCGTCGGCTTCTATTCCGCCTTCATGGTGGCGGACAAGGTCGAGGTCCTGACCCGGAAGGCCGGCGAGAGCACCGGCTGGCTGTGGACCTCCGACGGGCTCGGCGAATACACCGTCGCCCCGGCCGAGAAGGCCACCCGCGGCACGATCATCACTCTGCATCTCAAGAAGGACGCCAAGGAGTTCCTGGAGAAGCAGCGAATCCAGACCATCGTCCGCACCTATTCCGACCACATCCCCTTCCCGGTGATCTTCACCGGCACGAATGGCGAGGGGGGCGAGACCGAGGAAACCCTGAACCAGGCCTCGGCCCTGTGGACCCGTCCGAAGAGCGAGATCTCCGACGACGACTACAAGGAATTCTATCACCACGTCGGCCACGCCTTCGACGATCCGTGGATGACCGTCCATTGGAAGGCGGAAGGCCGGATCGAATACCACGGCCTGCTCTTCGTGCCGTCGCAGCGCCCATTCGACCTGTTCCACCCGGAGCGGCGCCATCACGTGAAGCTCTACGTCAAGCGGGTCTTCATCACCGACGAGATCGAAGGGCTGGTGCCGTCCTGGCTGCGCTTCCTGAAGGGCGTGGTCGACTGCGAGGACCTGCCGCTCAACGTCAGCCGCGAGATGCTGCAGCACAATCCGGTGGTCACCACGATCTCCAAGGCGCTGACCAAGCGCGTGCTGGGCGATCTCGCCAAGAAGGCGAAGAAGGAACCGGAGGCTTATGCCGAGTTCTGGCGCAATTTTGGCGCGGTGCTGAAGGAAGGGCTCTACGCCGATGGCGGCGAGCACAAGGAGGCGCTGCTCGACCTGGTGCGGTTCAAGTCCACCGCCGGCGACGAGTTGGCGAGCCTGGACGGCTATATCGAGCGCATGAAGGAAGGCCAGGAGGCGATCTACTACATCGCCGCCGAGGACGAGGCCGCCGCCAAGGCGTCGCCGCAGCTGGAAGGCTTCCTGAAGAAGGGGGTGGAGGTCCTGTTCCTCACCGACCCGATCGACGAGTTCTGGGTTCAGACCATGTTCGACGGGGTGAAGGGCAAGCCGCTCAAGTCCATCACCCGCGGCGGCGCCGACCTCGCCGCCATCAAGTCGGGCGAGGCGGACAAGGACGACAGCGCCGAGACGAAGGACGAGGAGACCAAGGACGCCGGTTCGGTCGACAGCCTGGTCGCCTCCGTCAAACTGGCCCTGGGCGCCACGGTCAAGGACGTGCGCACCACAGACCGCCTGTCGGAAAGCCCGGTCTGCCTGGTCGCCGACGAGACCGACATGGACATGAATCTGGAGCGAATGCTGCGCCAGCATAAGCAGCTCGACCACGCCGCCCCGCGGGTGCTGGAGGTCAACCCGGACCACGCGCTGATCAAGGGCCTGGCCAAGCTGGTCAAGGACGGCAGGACCGACGGCATCGACGACGCCGCCCATCTGCTGTTCGAACAGGCCCGGATCCTGGAGGGCGAGCCGGTCAGCGACCCGAAGGCCTTCACCCGGCGCTTCTCCGAGGTGATGGTGAAGGCGCTGGGCGCCTGATCCTTCGTCGCCCGGAGCGGGGCAAACGCACACACTCTCAGAACGCCGCGGCCGTCAAAACGCCGCGGCGTCTCGCGTTTTGACCCAAGCCCCTTTCCCGTAAGCGGAAATCTTTGTAATAAATTCACTTCATTTTAAGACATTTTCCGTCACCCTGGACAATCCAGTTCAAGGAGACGGACATGCTCAACCTCAAAAGCTGGTCCCTCAAGAGCAGGATGGTGGTGCTCGCGACACTGGTCGTCATCGTCATTGCGGCCCTGGGCGCGATCCAGTTCAACTCTGCCGACACGGTGAAGACGAAGACGGCGGCGGCCGCCGAGCTGCAGGACAAGGTTTCGGTCCTGACCGCGGTCAGGCTCGCGAATATCGAACTGCTGCTGGCCGCCATGGACTCGATCATCGACAAGGCAGAAGGGCAGATCCAGCCGGAGCGGGCTGAGGTCATTGCCCAGGCCACCGACCTGATCACCGGCAGCATCCCGACCGTTGCGGCGCTCGCCGAGGAGGTCGGCGAAGGCGCCCGGGCCGACGCCCTGGGCCCGGATTTCGCCGCCCTGTCCACGGCGATCAAGGTCGACCTGGCCGAGGCGATCTCCACCAACGCGGACGATGCTGCCTTTGCCAAGATCGACGACGTCATCGACGGTGCGGGCGAGCGGTTCGCCGGCGCGCTGACGGTGATCTACGACCGCGCGAACGACGCCCTGGATGCCCGGCTGGCCGAAAGCCAGCAGGCCGTCGACGAGGCCCGAATGGTCTCCGTGGTCATGGTGGTGGCGGGGCTGGTCATCATTCTGCCGCTGATCGCCTGGGTGACCCTGAGCGTGGTGCGTGGCCTGAGCGGCCTGTCCAGCGCGATGATCCGGCTCGCCGATGGCGATCTGGACGCCGACATACCGTTCGCCGACCGCACCGACGAGCTCGGCGCCATGGCCGGCACGGTGGAAGTGTTCAAGCGCAACGGCCGGGAGGTCGAACGCCTGCGCGAGGAGCAGGAGCGCAGTCAGGAGGCGGCCGCATCCGAGCGCCGCGCCGCCATGGTGAAGCTGTCAGAGGAGTTCGACGCCTCGGTGCGCAGCGTCGTCGAGGCGGTGTCCTCCGCCGCCAGGGACATGAGCAGTACCGCCAACCGGCTGGTCTCGAGCAACTCCCGCATGGTCTCGGAGACCGATACCGTCGGCTCCATGTCCGGTCAGATCAACAGCGCGGTCCAGTCCGTCGCCATGGCCGCCAATGAGCTGAGCGCGTCCATCGCCGAGATCAACCGCCAGGTCGAGCAATCGGCCCGCACCAGCAAGGACGCCACCGCAAAGGCTCAGGCAACCAACGAGCAGATCGAGAGCCTGTCCGAGGACGCCGAAAAGATCGGCAATGTGGTCGCCCTGATTCAGGACATTGCGGAGCAGACCAACCTGCTGGCGCTCAACGCCACGATCGAGGCGGCTCGGGCCGGCGATGCCGGCAAGGGCTTCGCCGTCGTCGCCTCGGAGGTGAAGAGCCTCGCGACCCAGACCGCCAAGGCGACCGAGGAGATCGCCGAGCAGATACGGTCGATCCAGGCGGCAACTTCGGGCGCGGTGACGGCCATCCGGGAGATCGCCGACGCCACCCGGGAGGTCGACGACATCACCTCGACCATCGCCGACTCCATCGACCAGCAGGGCCAGGCGACCAGGGAGATCTCCGAAAGCGCCCAGCAGGCTGCGGCCAGCGTCGAGCAGACCGTGTCGACCATCCAGTCGGTGAGCGGCCTGTCTCGGGAGACCGGTGCCGATGTCAGCCTCGTGTCGGAGTCGATCGGCCAGCTTAACAGCGAGTTCGACGCGCTGAAGTCGCAGGTCTCGACCTTCGTCGACCGGATCAAGACCGGCTGACGGCCCAACGGGGCGGTAGTGCCGGTATCGTAACGACCGGCACTACCGTAACCGCGAATGGGGTTGCCGGCACTCCGGATCGACCGATGTCATGGAACAGTCGGTCGGATCCGGAGGTGATGATGCGTTTGATCCCTGCTCTCGCTTTATGCCTGCTTCCCACGACGGCCTTCGCCGATGCCTGCGGTCCGCGCCTTGTCGCGACGTTCACCGAGGGAGCGCCGGCCGACCGCTTCACCCTGACGAACACCAGCGACCCCGGCTGGGCGGTAACCGAGGTGGAGATCGATCTGGGTCCGTCGCGCGGCCGCGTCATCTTCGACGTGACCGAGCAGGGCGCCGGGCTGAGCGTCTACCAGCCCTTCGAGGAGGCGACCGGCACGGCGGTCATCGCCGACCGCAGCGAGGTCACCGACGGCGACACCCTGCTCACCCTCCGGTTCAGCCGCTTCGCACCGGGGGACACGTTCGGCTTCACCATCGACCTGGACGACACCGCCGGCTTCGCCCCGACGGTCGTGTCCACCGACGAGATCGCCGAGGGCCTGATCCGCGCCCGCTTCACCTCCGATCGGGGCGACGCGACGCGCGAGGGCTTCTTCGACGACAACAGCGAGGCCGATACCGGCCGGCTGGAAGGGTGCTTCGTGTCGTGATCCGCCCATTCATTGGCCGCTCCCCGGCCTTGGGCCGGGGCCCACGATAGGATTACCACGGACGTCCAAAGGTTCGCGGCGGCGGACGAGTAGGCCCCGGCACGAGGCCGGGGATTTGGTATGTGGGGGAGCTGTGAGCTCTACCGCCCCAGGCGTAGCGCCGGTAGTGCCAGGCCAGCACAGAACAGCAGGATGGCCGCAACCACGATCGACGGCCCAGACGGCGTGTCCCATTGCAGCGAGGCGAACAGGCCGAGCACCACCGCCGTCACGCCCGTCAGCGCCGCCGCCACCGCCATCGCCTCCGGCGTAGCCGCCAGCCGACGCGCGGCCGCGGCCGGGATGATCAGAAGCGAGGTGATCAGCAGCACGCCGACCACCTTCATCGCCACCGCGATCACCAGCGCCATCAGCAGCATCAGCACCGCCCTGGCCCGCTGCGGGTGCATGCCCTCGGCCGCCGCCAGATCCGGGTGCACGGTGTCGGCCAGCAGCGGCCGCCAGAACCGGAACAAGCCGGCGAGCACGACGGCGCCGCCGCCCCAGATCAGCGCCACATCCGTCAGCCCCACGGCCAGCACATCGCCGAACAGCAGGGCGGTCAGGTCGATCCGCACCCAGGTCATCAGGGCGACCAGCACCAGCCCGACCGCCAGGGTCCCGTGGGACAGCAGGCCGAGCAGCGCGTCGGTCGACAACGCCCCGCGCCGGTCGAGCAGCAGAAGCGCGCCGGCGATGGCCGCAGCCACCACGAAGACGCCCAGGACCGGAGCGACGTGAAGCACCAGGGAAAGCGCCACGCCGAGCAGACCGGCATGGGCCATGGTGTCGCCGAAATAGGCCATGCGTCGCCACACCACGAAGCAGCCGAGCGGCCCGGCCGTCAACGCCACCCCGATCCCGGCCAGCAGCGCGCGCACGAAGAAATCGTCAAGCATGATGGTGGCTATGCCCGTGGTCGTGCCCGTCATGGTGATGGGCGTGGCCCTCGGAGATCGATCCGTCAGCATTGCGGATGCGGCCATCCGGCAGGTGGGTGTGGTCGTGCTGGTGCCGGTAGACCGCGAGCGCGCGCGCCGCCCGCCCGCCGAACAGACGCAGGTATTCCGGGTTCTCCGCCACGGTCTGCGGCGTGCCCCGGCAGCAGACATGGCCGTTCAGGCAGACCACCGTGTCGGTCTCCGCCATCACCACATGCAGGTCGTGGGAGATCAGCAAGATGCCGCAGCCGGTCTCGTCGCGGATCTGTTTGATCAGACCGTAGAGCGTGACCTCGCCAGTGAAATCCACGCCCTGCACCGGCTCGTCCAGGATCAGCAGGTCGGGCCGGCGCACCATGGCCCGGGCCAGCAGGGCGCGCTGGAACTCACCGCCCGACAGCGACTGGACCTCCGCCTCGGCCAGATGGGCAATGCCGACCGCCTCCAGCGCCTGCGCGATTTCGGCGGCGGAATGGCGGGAGGTCAGCGTCATCAGCCGGCGCACCGTGATCGGCAGGGTCCAGTCGATCTGGATCTTCTGCGGGACGTAGCCGATCCGCAGGTCGCGCCGAGTCTCCGCCCGGCCCTCATCGGCCCGGATCACGCCCGCCGCGACCTTCGCGGTGGTCGTCTTTCCCGACCCGTTGGGGCCGATCAGCGTGACGATCTCCCCCGGCCGCACGTCGAGATCGACATTGCGGGTCAGCCAGCGTCCGGCGCGGTGGACGCCGACGCCGGACAGGCGGACCAGCACGTCATCCGGCCCGCGCGGGGCATCCGGCAGAACCTCGGCAGTCGCCATGTGTGAACCTTTCGCTTCCCTCTTGCGCGGAGATATGACAGCGGCTACGACTGACCGCAACGTTATAATATAACATTCTGGAGAGTCCCGATGCGGAGCCCCCTCAACGCCGCCCCGATTCTGGCCGCGCTGCTGACCGGTCTGACCGGTCCGGCATGGGCCGCCGAGCCTGCGGTCGTCGCCACCATCAAGCCGCTCCATTCCTTGGTATCCGCCGTGATGCAGGGTGTCGGCACCCCCACCCTGCTGATCCCCGGCACCACCTCTCCCCATAGCTTCAGCCTCAAGCCATCGGACGCCCGCATGCTGGAGAACGCGGCCGTCGTCTTCTGGATCGGACCGGGCTTAGAGACCGCCCTGGAGCATCCGCTGGAGACCCTCGCGGCCAAGGCGACAGTGGAGACGATGATGTCCGCGCCGGGCATCACCCAGCGCGACTTCGCCGAGGACCATGACCACGACCACGGCCATGACGCCGACCACAAGGACCATGACCACAAGGAGCCCGGAAAGAAGGAGTCCGAGGAGCACGGGCACGACCATCATGGCGCCCACGATCCGCATATCTGGCTGGATCCGGAGAACGCCCACGCCATGGTCGCCGCCATCGCCGGCACCCTAAGCCAGGCCATGCCGGAACATGCCGCCGCCTTCGCCGCCAATGCCGACAGCATCTCGGCAGAGATCGGCCGCCTGGGCGAGGACGTGACCGTCACCCTGGAGCCGGTCTGGTTCAAGCCGTTCCTGACCTTCCACGACTCCCTCGGTCATTTCGAGGCGCGGTACGGCCTGGCGAAGGGCGAGGCGATCATGGTGAACCCGGAGATCAAGCCGGGCGCGAAGCGGATCGCCGAACTGCGAGAGGAGATCGAGGAGGAAGGCTTCGTCTGCGTCTTCATCGAGCCGCAGTTCGACCCCTCGATCGCCGAGGTGATCGTGGAGGGCAGCGACGCGAAGATCGCCACCCTGGATCCCCTGGGCAGCGCACTCGAGGAAGGCCCCGGGATGTATCCGGCGCTGATCCGCGGCATCGCCCAGACCCTGCATGACTGCATGGCCGACTAGGCGTCCGCACCCCGACGGGCGCGGCGGCGGATTTCCCGCTCTACCGGAAAGATAGAAGTTCCGGAACTTCGTGGAGAACCCCACTTCCGGGACACCCGATCGGATGCCATCTCACTGGAACAGTCGGCCACGCGCGTGGCCGCGCTCCATGCGAGAGTCCGCCGCTGTTCGTCCTAGTGTTGCCGTCCCCCCTGCCCGTCGATCCATGCGCGACGTCACCTGATGGCTGACGCATCGGCCGTCGCGGATGCCTTGGGACAGGCGCGGGCCCATCACGCGGCGGGCCGGCTCCGCCCGTCGCTGGCCGCCTACGAGACCGCCCTCAGGCTGGAGCCTACCCATACCGATGCCCTGTTCGGCTCCGCCATGGTGCTCGCCGCCCTGGGAGCGACGGCCGCCGCCCTGGGCCAGGTGGACAAGGCCCTCGCCCAAAGCCCGAGCCGACCCGACATCGCCTTCGCCCGCGCCTCCCTCCTCCTGGAATCCGAGCGGCTGATCGCCAGCGAGCAGGCCTATCGCGCCGCCCTGGCGCTGGCGGAAAGCCCCCGGGCTCTTCTCACCTACGCCCAGGGTATGCGCCAGCTCGGCCGGTTCGAGGAAGTGGAGCGGGCGCTGCGCCGGGCGATCGCCCTGCAGCCCGGCGCCCCGGCCCTGCTCGCCCTGTCGGACGTTCTGATCGACCGGTATCGCATGGAGGACTCGGTGGCGGCCTGCCGGCGTGCCGCGGTCCTCGCTCCGGGCTCGGCGGTCAGTCTGCGCCTCGGGACCCGCCTGCTGGAGGCCGGGCAGATCGAGCCGGCCCGCCGGGCATTCCGACAGGCGATCGTCCAGATGCCCACCAACACGGCGGCGCATTACAGCTTGGCGCGGATCACCCGGCACAAGGGCGAGGACGCCCGGGTCCGGGACCTGATCCGTCTGGCCGCAGCCCCCAACCTGCCGGCGCGCCAGCGGGCCGACGCCCATTTCGCCCTGTTCAAGGTGCGCGAGGATCTCGACGACGCCGAAGGCGCCTTCGAGCATCTGGCCCAGGCGAATGCCCTCGTCCGCAGCCAGATCGCCTACTCGACGGAGGCGGACCAACGCTATTTCGAGCGGATCGAGCGGGTCTTCGACGAGGTGGTGGATGCCGTCCAGGACCCCGGCGGCGGACCCGGTGCGGGTCAGATCTTCGTCGTCGGTCTGCCGCGGTCCGGGACGACCCTTGTCGAGCAGATCCTGGCCAGCCATCCGCTGGTCCATGGCGCCGGAGAGATCCAGAACCTGCGCCTGGCGATGCTGCGTGGCTTCGAGGGGGTGAACGTCCAGGACGGCTTTCCCGACGGCGCCAGAGGCCTCGACACCGCCGGATGGCACGGCGTGGGCGCGGGCTACGTCGCCTCCCTCGAGCCAAGCGACCGGCCGTTCACCGTCAACAAGACGCCGGGGAACTTCCAGATGGTCCCGGCCATCTGGTCGGCCCTGCCGGGCGCACGGATCGTCCACTGCCGCCGCAATCCGCTCGACACCTGCTTCTCGATCTTCCGGCACAACTTTGTCGGCTGGGGCCTTCACTACGCCTATGACCAGGCGGAGGTCGCCGCCCTCTACGGGATCTACGACCGGTTCATGGCCCACTGGGCGGCGCGCCGACCCGACGGCCTGTTCACCCTGTCCTACGAGACCCTGGTCGCCGAACCGGAAACCGTCGCCCGCGCGCTTCTGGCGTATTGCGGACTCGACTGGGACGATCGCTGCCTGGACTTCGCGAACACCCAGCGGATCGTGCGAACCGCCAGCGTCGAGCAGGTGCGCCAGCCAATCCACAGCCAGGCCATCGGAACCTGGCGGCGCTATGCCCGCCAGCTCCAGCCGATGCGCGATCGGCTGCGGGCTTCCGGGATCGAAGCGGAGGCCTGATCCGGCACCCGGTCTCAGGTTTTCTGAACGGGCCGGTTACCGTTGGCGAAGATGGCCACGAAGATCTGGTCGGGCTTCCCGCCCGGGACGGTCGAGACCGGCAGCAGCACCCTTTCGGTGAGGCTGAATTCCTTCTGAAACACCTTGATCAGATGCGCCGCGGGCTCGGCCCGGTCGCGCACCTCGCGCAGATCGGCGAGAAAGCTCGATCCGAACCGCGCATCGACATCGGACGCACGCCGACCGGTCCAGTTCTCGCCCGTCAGATTGCCCACATAGGTGCCTTCGAGCCGGTTGCGGAAATCGTCCCGCTCCGGTTCGTGCTCATAGACGCTCAGGTAGCCCAGCCACCGGGTCAGCCGCAGGGCGTCGAAGGCGCTGCGGTCCGGGACACCGCCGGCCGGTCGGCTGGACTGCCAATAGCCGAGCAGCGCGGCTGCCAACGGGCTGAGATCGCGGTCGGAGGTACCCAACCGAACGCTCGGTTGCTTGCCCAGCCGTTCTTCACGGCGTTCTGCAACGCCCACCGGCAAGGGCATATGAGGTCGCTGGAAGATTTTCATGCCGGTCGGATTGCTCCCTATGCGGGCAAAGCTACGTCAGGTTTGATTAAAACATCATCTAGTGCGGTGGTGCAGCCCCGCAATCCGCATCAAAAGATGTGTGACCTTTCTCACAGTTTTAGGTGCCGCCTGGACGGTCTGCGCTCGAATCACCTAAGATTCCGCAGGCGTTGATTCTGACGCTGGGCGGGGCCTGGGAATGTCTAGAAAAAACATCGTCCTGAAGGCGATCGCAGAGGTGCTCGGGCGAAAAAGCTCCGCCTATACCGACCTCGCGAGCGCGATCGAGAACAACGACAACCTCAGCCTCATCCTCTGCCAGCAGACGCTGGAAAGCCTGCCGTCGGAGACCAAGACTGCCCTGTGGTCGCGGGTGCGTGACCTGGAGGACGCCATGGCCAAGGGCCTGATGGTGGACGACGACGACGACGACGACGCCCGGAGCATCGCCTAGGCCTCTTCGGCCACTAATCGGTCGCCATTAACGGATCGCTCATAGTCGTTGGTCTATGGTTCGGCATTGTCGATGCCGCCAGCCCGCTCGTCTGTGCATACGGGACGCGGCCGCCGCTCCCCGGAGTCACAGACTTGTGCCTGCCTTCCCGTCCCTCTTGAATGTTAGTCTCTCCCGGATGTCGGGACCGATAAGACATGCGGCGGGACGCTTTCGTCAGGAGAGGCTGCAGATCCTCGACCCGGCCACCGCAATGGCGGACCTGGAGGGGCGGCCGCGCGCGCAGGCTTTGCTGACGGCCTGGCACCTGTGGCGCGGCGAGCGGGCGCTGCCCGAACGCGACGACGTCGATCCCATTGATATCCCGAACCTGCTCGAACACATCGTGCTGCTGGACGTGGAACCGGACGACTTCCGATTCCGCCTGGTGGGCGAGACCGTGGCCAGCCGCTACGCCGCCCGGCTGAAGGGCCGATCCATCCGCGAGCTGATGAGCGGCACGAGCCTCGACGAGACCCTGTACGAGCACAAGCGCTGCGCCGACGACCGGTGCGCGGTGCTGATCACCCACACCGACACCATGACTTCGCTCGGTGATATCCGCAGCTATACCCGGCTGCTGCTTCCCCTGGGCGGCTCGGGTCCGCGGGCGGACCACATCATCGGGGTGATGCAGTTCTACCGCTGACCGGGCCTATCCCATGTGCTCCAGGATCACCCCCGCCAGCGGCGGCAGGTCGACGACGATCGACTGGGCGAAGCCGTCCCAGGGAACGTCCTCGCTATTCATCGTCTCGCCCATCGGCGCGCCGCTGCCGCCATAACCCGTGGCATCGGTGTTGAGGCGAAGCGTCCAGGTGCCGCCCGCCGGCACGCCGAGGCGCCAGCCGCCGCGCGGGATCGGCGTGAAGTTGAAGGCCGCGGCCACCGGCGCATCCGCCGCCTCGCCGTAGCGGGCCCAGGCGATCACGGATTCCGCCTCCGCCCCACCATTGATCCAGCCGAAGCCGTCCTCGCGGGCGTCGCGCCGGTACAGCGACGGCAGTTCCCGGTAGAGACGGTTCAGGTCGCGCACCAGCGCCTTCACGCCGGCATGGTCGCCCTCCTCCAGCGCGGCCCAGTCGAGCTCCGCGTCGTGGTTCCATTCCCGCGCCTGTCCGAACTCGCCGCCCATGAACAGCAGCTTCTTGCCCGGATGGGTCCACATGAACGCGTAGTAGGTCCGCAGGTTGGCGAAGCGCTGCCACCGGTCGCCCGGCATCCGCCCCAGCAGGGAGCCTTTGCCGTGCACCACCTCGTCATGGCTCAGCGGCAGGATGAAGTTCTCGCTGAAGGCGTAATGCAGCCCGAACGTCATCTTGGAATGGTGGTAGCGCCGGTGGAGCGGATCTTCCTTCATGTATTCCAGGGTGTCGTTCATCCACCCCATGTTCCACTTGAAGCCGAAGCCGAGCCCGCCATCGCTGGTCGGTCGGGTGACGCCGGGCCAGGCGGTTGATTCCTCGGCCACCGTCATGACCGAGGCATCGGCGCCGTAGACCACCTCGTTCATCCGCTTCAGCAGGGCGATGGCCTCCAGGTTCTCGCGCCCGCCATGGACGTTGGGCACCCACTCCCCGTCGGCCCGGCTGTAGTCCCGGTACAGCATGGAGGCGACGGCATCGACCCGCAGACCGTCGGCATGATGCGCCTCCAGCCAGTACAGGGCGTTGGCGATGAGGAAGTTCGACACCTCGCGTCGGCCGTAATTGTAGATCAGGGTGTTCCAGTCCTTGTGGAACCCCTCGCGCGGGTCGGCGTGCTCGTAGAGCGCGGTGCCGTCGAACTGGCCGAGGCCATGCGGATCGCTCGGGAAGTGTCCCGGCACCCAGTCCAGGATCAGGCCGAGCCCGTGGGCGTGGCAGGCGGCGACGAAATCGCGGAACTCCTCCGGTCGGCCGAAGCGGATCGACGGCGCGAAGAGCCCCACCGGCTGATACCCCCAGGAGCCGTCGAACGGGAACTCGGAGATCGGCATGACCTCGATATGGGTGAAGCCCATCTCGGCCACATAGGGAACCAGTTCCTCGGCCAGTTCCCGGTAGGACAGCATGCGGCCATCCTCCTGCCAGCGCCGTTTCCACGAGCCCAGATGCACCTCGTAGATGGAAATCGGGGCGTCGACCCGATTGCGGGCGGCCCGCGCCTGCATCCACTGGGCGTCCGACCAGCCATAGCCGCGCAGATCGCGTACGATGGAGGCGGTCTCCGGCGGATGCTGGGAGCCGAAACCGATCGGGTCCGCCTTCAGCGGCAGCAGCATGCCGCCGGGCCCGCGGATCTCGTATTTGTAGTGGGCACCCTCCGCGACACCGGGCAGGAAGATCTCCCAAACGCCGGTGGCGCCGCGCCGCCGCATCACATGACGGCGGCCGTCCCAGGCGTTGAACTCGCCGACCACGGAGACCCGCATGGCATTGGGCGCCCAGACGGCGAAATGGACGCCCTCCACGCCCTCGTGGATCATCGGATGGGCGCCGAGAATCTGCCACAGGCGCAGATGGCTGCCTTCGGACAGATAGTACTCGTCCTGCTCGCCGATCACCGGGCCGAAGGCGTAGGGGTCCAGCACCTCCCAGGTGTCGTCCCCGCGATGGGCGCGCAGGCGGTAGGGATCGGGCCGGGTGTCCAGCCGTCCGGCGAAGACCCCTTTGGAGCCGACAGGGTCAAGCTCGGCGATCGGGTCGCCCGCCGCTCTGGGCAGCAGTTCGACGCGTTCCGCGCCGGGCAGGAAGGCCCGCACGACGACGCCGTCGCCCTGCGGATGGAGGCCGAGTACCGAAAACGGATCCGGGTGGATGCCCCGGGCGATATCGGCGGCGGTCGTCGGATCGATGAGTTGGGTCTCCTCGGTCATGGATCTCCGCTTTGCCGTTGTTGTCAGGTCGACGTCCCCGCCCCGGTCAGGGCGGAAGCCGACGCCGCGGGCGCTACACCCGCGCGTCCACCTCCCAGACGTCCTTCGCGTATCCGCGGATCGTGCGGTCCGAAGAGAACCACCCCATTGGGGCGGTATTGAGGACGGCACTGCGCGCCCAGGCATCCTTGTCGCCCCAGGCCGCATCGACCTCGCGCTGGGCGGCGTAATAGGCGTCGAAGTCGGCGCAGACCATGAACCAGTCATGGCCTCGCAGATTATCGACCAGGGCGCGGTAGCGGTCCGGGTCCTCCGGCGAGAACAGGCCGGAAGCGATCTGCTCCACCACCTCGGTCAGGCGCGGGGACGCCGCGATCGCGGCCGACGGGTCATAGCCCGTCTCCCGGGTCGCCGTGACCTCGTCGGCGGTCTTGCCGAAGATGAAGATGTTCTCGTCGCCGACCCGCTCGCGGATCTCCACATTGGCGCCGTCCAGCGTGCCGATGGTCAGCGCACCGTTCATGGCGAACTTCATGTTGCCGGTCCCGGATGCTTCCATGCCGGCGGTCGAGATCTGCTCGCTCAGATCGGCGGCGGGGATCAGCACCTCCGCCATGGAGACGTTGTAGTTCGGCGGATAGACGATCGCGAGCCGGTCCTTGGTCTCCGGGTCGCCGTTCACCGTGCGGCCGATATCGTTGATCAGCTTGATGATCAGCTTCGCCATGGCGTAGCCCGGGGCCGCCTTGCCGCCGAAGATCCGGACCCGCGGCGCGAACGGAGCCGACGGGTTGCGCTTCATCTCGTTCCACGCCGCCGCCGCCTCAAGAATGTTCATGAGCTGGCGCTTGTACTCGTGGATGCGCTTGATCTGGATGTCGAACATCGCCGCGGGGTCGACGGTGATGTCCAGCTTCGCCTTCAGATACTTGGTCAGCAGTTCCTTGTTGGTCTGCTTGGCCTTGGTGAAGCGGGCGCGGAAGCCGGCATCGTCGGCCAGGGGCGCGATGATCTTGAGCTGCTCCAGATCGGTCTCCCAGCCATGGCCGACCGCCTCGGTCAGCAGACTGGCCAGCGCCGGGTTGCAGCCCGCCAGCCAACGCCGCGGCGTCACCCCGTTGGTCTGGTTCACGATCCGCTCGGGATGAAGGTGGTGCAGGTCGCGGAACACCGTGCGCTTCATCAGATCGGTATGCAGCGCCGACACGCCGTTCACCTTGCGCGCGGCGATGAAGGCGAGGTCGCCCATCCGCACGTTACCGCCATCGACGATCTTCACGCTGTCCGGCCGCGGTTTGTTGGCGGCATGGGTGGAGACCGCATGGGCCTCGTCGATCCGCTCGATGAGCTGCATGTGGCGCGGCAGCACCCGCCACATCAGGTCGACCGGCCAGCGCTCCAGCGCCTCCGGCATCAAGGTGTGGTTGGTGTAGTGCAGGCAGCCGCGAGCCGTCAGGAACGCCTCGTCGAACTCCAGGCCGTGCTCGTCCACCAGGATGCGCACCAGCTCCGGCCCGGCGATCGCCGGGTGGGTGTCGTTGAGCTGGACCGCCACCTTCTCCGGCAGCTTGCGGATGTCCTTGTGCTGGGCGGTGAAGCGGCGCACCAGGTCGCGCAGGGACGCGGCGGTGAAGAAATACTCCTGCTTGAGGCGCAGTTCCTTGCCCTGGGGCGTGCTGTCGTCGGGATAGAGCACCCGGCTGATCGTCTCGGCCAGCACCGCCGGGGCCGCCGCCGCCAGATAGTCGCCGCGCGAGAACGGCTCCAGGTCATAGACCTGGGTCGCCTGGGCCGACCACAGGCGCAGGGTATTCACCCAGCGGCCGCGCCAGCCGGGGACCGGCGTGTCATAAGCCGCCGCCAGCACGGTCTCCGACGGCTCCCAGATCTTGGCGCCGTTCTCCTTCTGGCGGACCTCGCCGCCGAAGCCGATTGGGTAGACGCTCTCGGTGCGCTGGAACTCCCACGGGTGAACCTGGGTCAGCCAGTCCTCGGGCTGCTCGATCTGCCAGCCCTCGCGGAAGCGTTGCTTGAACAGGCCGTGCTCGTAGCGGATCCCGTAGCCGTAGGCGGCAACGCCGACCGTCGACATGCTGTCGAGGAAGCAGGCCGCCAACCGGCCGAGCCCGCCATTGCCGAGTGCGGCATCGGGCTCGTCGTCCACCACCTCGTCGTAGTTGACGCCGAAGCGGTACATGGCGCGGCGGGCATGGTCCTCGATGCCGAGATTGAGGACCGCGTCCTCCAGCAGCCGACCGATCAGGAACTCCATGGAGAGGTAGTAGACCCGCTTGCGGTCCTCGGCGTAGATGCGCCGCGTCGTCTCGAACCAGGGATCCACCACCAGATCCCGCACGGCGCGCGACAGGGCCATGCGCCAGTCCGACAGGGACGCCGCCGCCGTTGTCTTGCCGATGGAGTAGAGCAGGTGGTCGTGGATGGCGTTTTCCAGATCCCCGGACGCCGTCCGCGCCCGAGCCAGGGCCTGCAATCCATGCATATGACGTATCCCTTCGCTGTCACCTGCGATATCCGGGACCCCGCCGGCCCACCGGCGCGATCCCTACCCGTCTCGCTCTGCTGCGTTTCCTGCCCGCTTCTCTATCTATCGCGCGACCGGCGATTTTCCACCGAGCGCCTCACGGGTTCCAGGGCGGAGATTTCTTCCAGATCCCCTACCGCTACGGGGCATTTTAGGCGCCAGTTCGGGTATTCGTCGACCGTTCCCGGAAAATTCGGCTGTTCGATCCGGGCGAACACGTCGTCGAGCTGGACCGCGATCAGGTCCGACGCCCCGTCGGCCAGAGCTGCGTGGATCCGCGCGATCTGGACCGCGTCGATGTCCTGTGGCGGCTCGTCCGAAGCGCCGTCGACCAGCCAGTGCAGCCGGCGGCGGTCCCAGTCCCGGCGCTGCCGGGCCTGCGCCGCGGTGTCGTCGTCGAGCTGGCCGAAGGTCTGCTGGCGCTCGATCTCCCAGCCCTGCCAGAAGCCGCGAACGGTCGGGGTATCGTGGGTGGAGAAGCTCGCCAGGGTGCGGGCTCGGTATTCCGACGGTCGGGTCAGGTCGCCGTCCGGATCGCGCTCGAACTGGGCGACCGAGCAACCGTAGAGCTGCGACTCGGCCAGCCGGTCGCGCAGGCCCTCGGGCAGGACGCCCAGATCCTCGCCGATGATGATGCAGCCGGCATGGAACGCCTCGACCTTGGTCAGGGCGAGCAGCAGGTCGGTCGGGTAGCGCACATAGGCGCCCGGCGTACCGTCCTCCGGCACCCAGAAGCAGCGCATGAAGCCGAGCACGTGGTCGATCCGCGCCAGACCGGCATGGCCGACCACCGCGCGCAACGTGTCGACGAAGGGCCGGAACAGGTCGTTCTGCAGGCCCAGCGGCGACATGGGCGCCAGCCCCCAGACCTGACCCTTGGCGTTGAACTGGTCCGGCGGCGTGCCGAGCGACACCCCGCGGGCGAAGGAGTTCGGTTCGCCCCAGACCTCCGCCCCGTCCGGCCGCACGCCGATGGCCAGGTCCACATAGAGGCCGAGCGCCATCCCCGCCCCCTTTGCCCGGCGCTGGGCCGAAGCAAGCTGGCTGTCGGCCAGCCACTGGAGATAGGCGTGATACTCAACCTCCTGCTCGTTCTCGGCGGCGAAGCGCAGCACGGCGGACGCGGTCGGGTGTTTCAGCGTCTCTGGCCACCGGCGCCAGTCCGCCCCGTGAACCAGGGACAGCGCCTCGAAGGTGGCGAAATCCTGCAGGGCCGACCCCGATCGATTGCGAAAGGCACGGAAATCCTCGGCCGCCACCCGATCCATCCGCGCGTGTGCGCGACGCAACAGCCCGTCCAGCGCCTGCCGGCCTGCGGCGTAGTCAACCTGGGCCGCGGCGCGCAGGGCGGTGCCATTCTCCGCGTCATAGTCCGGCGCGATATGGGTTGTGTTGAGGAAGCCGCGATGGGTGGGCGAGTAGGGACTGATCGTGCCCGACGCCACCCCCAGCGCATGGACGGGGTTGATGCCGAGGAAGTCGACGCCCTGGCGGCCCAGGGCCTCCCCGGCGACCGCGAGATCCCGGTAGGTCCCGATGCCCAGGTTCTCGTTCGAGCGTAGGCCGTAGAGCGCCGTCGTCACCCCCCATCTCGGCGCCGCCAGACCCCGCATCGCCAGGTCGGGCGCCGCCTCGGGGGCCGTGACCACGAGGGTCTGCTGCTCCCGGGCGATCACCACGTGCAGACCAACCGCCAATGGGGGCAGAGCGATGACACCGTCCTCGGAACGGCCGCCCATCAGCCGTTCGGCGGTGCGGGGATCGGGCGCCAGTCGCCATTCCACATCCGCCCCCTGGACCCGCAGCTCCGCCGGTTCGCCCGCCTTCACCACCACGGCGGAGGGCAGCGAACGGGCCGCGGTCTCGGCCCGCAGCCAGGCGAGGGTCTCGCCCGGATGCGCCACATCCAGGCCCATGGCGTCGAGCAGAGCCCGTTTGGTGTCCGGAGAAGCGACATGCTCGACGGCGGCGAGGTCGCGGTAGCGATCGAAGATACCGGCATGGGCGGCGAGTGCGTCCAGGGCGGTGTCTGTCATTCGGTCGTCCCGTGTCGGTTCAAGGCAAAGATCACAACGCTTTCGGCGCTCACCGATTCCTGCTCATGCACCGGCCGCGCCTCCTCCGTCGGCGCCGCGGTGTCGAGGCATCGGATCCAGGCCCGACCCTCTGGCGGTGCTGGAAGGGCCAGGGAACGGTCGCGGTTCGCGGCATTGAACGCAAGGAACACGTCGTCGTCGATCAGCGACGGGTCCGCCGCCTCTGCCGACCCCCGGACCCGCAGGCAGAAGATCCCCAGCCCCGGGTCGCGCCAGTTCACCGCCCCACCGTCGAACGCCCGCCAGATCACGTCGGGCTGGCCGTCCTCCGCCCGCACCCGGCCGTGCAGGAACCGGCCCTGGCGCAACGCGGGGTGCGCTTTGCGCAGTGCCGTCAGCTGCTGCACGAAGGCAAGTAGGTCGCGATCCGCCTTGGGCCAGTCGATCCAGCCGATCTCGTTGTCCTGGCAGTAGGCGTTGTTGTTGCCGCCCTGGCTGTTGGCGATCTCGTCGCCGGCCAGGAGCATCGGCGTACCCTGGGAGATCAGCAGCGTGGTCAGGATGTTGCGCCGCCGCCGGTCCCGCCGCGCGCGGATCTGCGGGTCGTCGGTCGGCCCCTCGACCCCGCAATTGTCGCTGTAGTTGGCGGCGTGGCCGTCTCGGTTGTCCTCGCCGTTGGCCTCGTTGTGCTTGTCGTTATAGGCGGTGGCGTCGGCCAGGGTGAAACCGTCATGGGCGGTGACCAGGTTCACCGAACTCCAGGCCGGCCGGCCGGCCTCGTCGAACAGCTCGGCCGAGCCCAGCAGCCGGGCGGCGAGCCCGTGGGCGCCGTGATCGTCGCCGCGCCAGAACTTGCGCACCTCGTCGCGGTAACGGTCGTTCCACTCGGCGAAGGGGAACGGGAACCCCCCCAGCCGGTAGCCGCCGGGGCCGATATCCCAGGGCTCGGCGATCAGCTTGACGCCAGACAGCACCGGGTCCTGGGTCATGGCGTCGAGCAGGCCGGCGCCGGCCTCGAAGCCCTGCTCCTCCCGACCGAGGACGGTGGCGAGGTCGAAGCGGAAGCCGTCGACCCCCATCTCCGTCACCCAGTAGCGCAGGCTGTCCAGCACCAGCCGGGTGACGAACGGATGGGCGGTGTTCAGCGTATGGCCGCAGCCGGTATCGTCGGCGTAATAGCGCGGCCGGCCGCGCTGCAGGCGGTAATAGGCGGCGTTGTCGAGCCCGCGGAACGACACGGTGGGGCCGCGCTGGTCGGCCTCGCCGGTGTGGTTGTAGACCACGTCCATCAGGACCTCGATGCCCGCATCGTGCAGCCGTTTCACCGACTCGCGGAAGCCGTCCACGCCGGACGGGCCGGCATAGCGGCCATCAGGCACGAAATAGGCGATCGGGCTGTAGCCCCAGTAGTTCACAAGCCCCTTCTCGCCCAGGAACCCCTCGTCCAGGATCCCCTGGATCGGCAGCAGTTCCACGGCCGTCACGCCGAGCGCGATCAGGTGCTCGATCACCTTCGGATGGCCCAGGGCGTCGTAGGTGCCGCGCAGCGGCGCGTCCACGGTCTCGAACTGCTTGGTCAGACCCTTGACGTGGGCTTCATACAGGATGCTGTCGGCCCAGGGCGTGCGCAGGCGCGGGCCGGTATCCGCCGGGCCCGCCGGGTCGAGCACCACGGCCTTGGGCACGAAGGGCGCGCTGTCCCGCCCGTCGAAGGACAGGTCCTCCTCGGCGGCGCGCAGGTCGAAACCGTAGAGCGCGTCGCTCTGGATGAAGCTGCCGTCCAGCGCCTTGGCATAGGGGTCGAGCAGGAGCTTGTTCGGGTTGAAGCGCTGGCCGCGCTCCGGCGCGTACACGCCATGGGCCCGATAGCCGTACCGGGTGCCGGCCTTCAGGCCCGGGACGAAGCCGTGCCAGACCGGTCCGCTGCGTTCGGGCAGGTCGACCCGGTGGGTCTCGTTGCCCTCGGCATCGAACAGGCAGAGCTCGATCCGGGCAGCGTTCTCCGAAAACACAGCGAAGGTCACGCCATCGCGGTCGGCATGGGCGCCGAGCCGATGATAGTCGCCGGCCAGGATCTCCAAGGAGGACTCCTTCAGGGTGGCTAACACGCGATGGCGTCAAGCATATCGGCTCCACAGCAAAGTGCCACCACGCGTGTGCTGCAGTGCGATAGGCGTTGGAACTGCGGCAGAAACGGACCGCTCATGTCGGCGGCGACGAGCAGGCCGGTCGATGTGGGACTCAACGCGGACGGGCTGGGACGGTTCCGAAGCGCGGAGGGAAGTGGCACGTCCTCTCCCGCCCCTTCCCTCTCACAATCGCTCCCCGGCCTTGTGCCGGGGCCTACGGCTATGCGCCTCCGGCGATGCAGAACCTTGAAAAGCGCCAGCGCGGTCCCAGGAGTAGGCCCCGGCACAAGGCCGGGGAGTAAATGATTTCTGCTTGAGGAAAAATGCGGCGGTCGCCGGTCACTTACTTCGCGTATTTGCCGGTGAGCTGCGGCGTATAGGGACCGGGCAGTCCCTTCTCCTTGTGCTGGGACCGGCTGTCGCGGCCCCAGCTGCGCTTCAGGGGGTCGCTGACCGAGACCTTCAGCACGCCCAGGCCCGCGACCTCCAGTTCGATCCGGTCGCCGTCCATGAAGGGGCTCAGCCCCCTGTGGTTGGTGCCGGTGGCGACGATGTCGCCCGGCTCCAGGGTGTGCATGGCGCTCAGCCACTCGATGCAGCGCGGGATCTTGTGCGCCATGTCGGAGGTGTTGAACGACTGGCGCACGTCGCCGTTGACGGTCAGCCGGACGTCCAGGTTGTTGGGGTCGGCAACCTCGTCCTTGGTGACCAGGTAGGGACCGATCGGCGCGAAGGTCTCGCGCGACTTTACCTGGAAGAACTGGTTGCCCGCCGGCGGCAGGTTGCGGGCCGAGCCGTCGATGAAGTTCATGTACCCGAAGACATAGTCCATCGCCTCGTCGGCCGAGACGTTGGAGCAGCGCTTGCCGATGACCAGCGCCAGCTCCGCCTCGCCCTCGAACACGTCGGCCGGCACGTCCGGCAGGACCATGGTGCCGCCGGTGCCGATGATCGCGCTCGGCGACTTGTGGAAGCCGTTGATCAGCGGCTTCTCGGTCAGCGTCCCGTCCTCCATGTAGTTCACGGCCATGCAGTCGATCTGCCGCGGCAGGGGCAGTGGCGGACGGATCGTCACGCTGTCCAGCGCCACCGGCTTGCCCGACGACACCGCCGACTCGATCTTGGGCCGGGTCTCGTCAAAGGACGCGATCACGGCATTGATCAGGCCCCGGTTGTCCAGATGGGGCAGATGCGACACGGCATCGGTCACATCGACCACCCCGTCGCCGGCCAGCACGCCCAGCCGCCAGTCACCGAGGTCCGGGTGATCGAAATACAGAAACTTCATGGCCGCTCTCTCCCTGTGCGCCGTCGCCTTCAAATCGGGCTTCGGCGCGATCATAGGCGGGTCCATCGCCCAGGGAAACGCATGCCGGAAAATCGGCCCCCTCGAACTCGGCTCCCTCAAACTCGGCCGCCATCGCGATCCCGGTGACGGACGGCAGGGCCACCCGGTACGCCGCGTCGCCGCCGGTAACCGGATGGAGCAGCAAGACGGAACACACCAGCACCGCCGACCCGGACCCGGCCAGTCCCATGAAGACCCGTTCGACGACGGGCGGGACGGTGCTTTTTCGCTCCAGAACGGCGATGGCGACACCGCATCCGGCGGTGGCCAGCAGCAACGCGAGGGTGGTGAGGCTCAGGATCAGGGAAATCGACATGAGACGCGCCTTCTTGTTGCAACTCATTCTCAATTTCAGTATCTACAAATGAGAACCGGTCGCAACAAGGGATTTCTGCGATGGCCCAACCTTCCGAACTCCGACCCGCGCCGCGCCGGGACAGCGCCTCCCGGACGCCGATCTGCCGACTGACCACCGGCGAGGCCCTGATCGTCTGGGCGATACGGCACTGGGTACAGTCGGTGAAGGCCCGGCTGGATCCCCGCGACCTGCTGCGCTGCGGCTTCGCGACGATCGAGGCCGAGGACGTGACCGACGCTGTGGACCGGCTGCTGATGACGACCCTGCTCGAGGCGACGACGGTCCGGGACGTGGGCTGCGTACGCTGCCCCACCCTGGGCGAGGGCGAGCGCGACATCCTCCAGGCCATCGCCCTGTCCCAGCGGGGCCGGCGCGAGGAGGCCCTGGGGGTTGTGCAGAGCTGGCTGCCCCTTTCGGCCGCCCTGAAGGCCTGCGACGACATCGCATCCATCGGCCGGGCCCTCTCGGTCGCGGAGATGGTAGTACCGCTGCGCGACGAAGATCAGCCGGCCGCCTGGTGGATCGAGGGGATCGTCACCCACCATGAGGGCTCGGCCCTGGTGCACTGAGCGCGGCACCGGCGAAATCCCTTGCGCGGCGGCCGCCGAACCCGGAGACTGCGGCCGTCGTGGTGACCCGCGTTCGAGAGGGCGTTCGGGTCAGGGAAGCCGGTGAGAGACCGGCGCTGCCCCCGCAACTGTAAGCGGCGAGCGACCCCCGATAAGCCACCGGCCATGCGCCGGGAAGGACGGGGGTTCGCGTCCGAGCCGTGAGCCAGGAGACCGACCGCGACGCGTCACCATCCGCCGGGCGGGGTGTTCCGACGGTAGGGCCGAGGCCCGAACGGTGGCGATTTGCGCCATCGCGATCGGACCGCCTCATATGATCTCCGCCCCCGTTTCCACTTCGTCCACCCCCTCGCCAGGCCTCGGCGCCAGGGACATCAGCCTGCATGCGGGCGACCGCGCCCTTTTGGACGGCGTCAGTCTCACCCTGCGCCCCGGCGAGGTGGTCGGCCTGCTCGGCCCGAACGGCTCGGGCAAGAGCACCCTGCTGCGGATCCTCGCCCGTCTGGCGGCGCCTTCGTCGGGATCGGTTACCCTGGATGGTCAGCCGATCGACGGAATCGACCGGAGGGTGACCGCCCGCGCCATCGGATATCTCCCTCAGAGCGCGCGCAGCGAATGGCCGATCTCCGCCCGGGAGACCGTCATGCTGGGCCGCACGCCATTCCTGTCTCCCCTGGCCCGCACCACCGAGGCCGATCGCGCCGCCGTCGACGCGGCGCTGACGGTCACGGATACCCTCCACCTCGCGGACCGGGCCGTCACCACGCTGTCGGGCGGCGAGCGGATGCGGGTGATGCTAGCCCGAGTGCTCGCCGGAGAACCGTCGCTGCTGCTGCTCGACGAGCCGGTGACCGGGCTCGACCCGCGCCATCAGCTGGAGGCCATGATCCTGCTCGACCGGCTCGCCGGTGACGGGCGCGGGACCCTGGTGGTCCTGCACGACCTGACCCTGGCCGCCCGGTTCTGCCACCGGGTCTATGTGCTGCACGAGGGGCGCGTGGTGGCGGAGGGTCCGCCCGCCGAGGCCCTGGACGCGGAAACCATCGGCGCCGCCTTCGAGGTGGAAGCCCGTCGGATCGGCGACGGCGACGATGCCCTGATCATCCCCTGGGCCATCCAGGCGCGGAGCGATGGAGGCGGCGATGCCGGCCGTCGCTGACCGCATCGTCGCTCCGGTCCCGGAGACGCCCCCCCACCGGCCGCTGTTCGCGGGCCTGGCGGTCGGTGCGTCGCTCGCCGTGCACGGGGTCGCACTCGCCGCCGCCATCGGGTTCTGGGGGAGCGAGGACACCGTCCCGCCGCAGCCCTTCGAGGTGGTGATGGTCGCCGTCACCCAGCCGAGCCCCGGACCCGCACCATCCTCCGGCAGCACCGGGGCCCCCGCGCCCGAGAGGGCCGAACGGAGCGGCCCGCCCGCCGTTGCCATGCCGGTCGCCGAAACGGCAGCCCCCGCCGTCCGCGCGCCGCTGCCGGTCCGTGCCCAGTCGTCGGCCGCCCCGACCCGACCGGTCGCGCCGCCGAAGCCCGAACAGGTCAGCCCCGTTACCACCGACACGCCGCTACCGGCCGCGGTCGCCGAGACCGCGATCCAGGTGGCCCGGGTCGAGCGCCGCGAGGAGCCCCGCTCTGCCGAGGCCACCCCGGTCCTCGCCGATCCCCCGCGCCCTGTCGCACGCCCGACCGAACCCCGGATCGCCTCCCAGGCGGCGGGACAGAGGCCGGCAGGAGAGCAGATGGCGGTTCTCCCCCCAGCCCGGCAGGAGACCGGGGCCTCGCGCGCCACCACCGGTCAGGCACCGGCGGAACCGTCCGGCGGCGGCTCGCGCCCGGCGGAGTTCTCCCTCGGCTCGGCCGGCAATCCCGCACCCGACTATCCGTTCCGGGCGCGCCAGCGCGGCTGGGAGGGGCGGGTGGTCCTACGGGTGGAGGTCGACCGCGACGGCCGGCCAGTGCGGGTCGTGGTGGTCGAGAGCAGCGGCCACGGGGTGCTCGACCAGGCGGCCCATCGGACCATCGCCACCTGGGTCTTCCGCCCGGCGACCAGCGGCGGCCGTTCGGTGGCGAGCGAAACCCTCGTCCCGATCGTCTTCCGGCTGAACTAGATCAGGCTCAGACCCCGGCCGAGGGCCAGCAGGCCGAAGCCGATGATCAGAGCACCGGCTCCCCGGTTGATCCAGCCGATGGCCCCCTCGCTCAGGCGTCGCCGCAGCACGCTGCCGACGGCCCCGGCAAGGATCAGCCACCAGATCCCGGAGCCGAGGAACACCCCGAGAATCAGCAGCAGCGCGGGCGTCCAGCCGGCATCCTCCCCCAGAACCACGCCGAGCCCGGCGAACAGAGCGACGAAGGTGAGGATCGTCTGCGGATTGGCGACGGTCAGCCCGACGGTCTGGACGAAGGCCATCAGCGGATGCGGCCCGACCGGCTCGGTCCGGGCGGGACCCCTGGCCCGGGTCCGCCAGGACTGCGCGCCCAGCCAGATCAGCGCCGCCCCACCGACCAGGGCCAGCACCGTCTGCCACGTCACGAGGAACTCGGAGATCGCCGTCAGCCCGAAGGCGGCCACGGCCCCATACCCCGCATCGGCCACCGCCGCGCCCATGCCGGTGGCGAAGCCGGTCGTAAAGCCGTGCTCCAGCGACCGGCGGATGCAGAGCAGCCCGATGGCGCCGACCGGCATGGCCAGGGCCAGGCCGAACAGGAAACCCTGGCCAAACGGCCCCAGCCCCCAGTCAGTCATCGTCGGTGACACCCACCGGCAGCACGCCGTTGTCCTTGGCGGAGGACAGGGCGATATGGGTCCGGCTGCGCGCGACCCCTGGCAGGGCCTTGAGCCGATCGGTGATGAACGCCTCCAGCCCTTTGGTGTCCCGGGCCCGGACTTTGAGCAGATACGACCACTCGCCGGTGACGTGGTGCAGTTCCAGAACCTCCGGCATCCGGGACGCGGCGGCGATGAAGCGCGCGTTGTGCTCGGTGTGATCCACCTCGACGAAGATGAAGGCCAGCAGCCCGAGATCCACCGCATCCGGATCGACACGGGCAGCCCATCCGGTGATCACGCCCCGCTCCTGCAGCCGCTTCAGCCGGTCGTTGGCCGCCGACACGGACAGCCCGCATGCGGCGGCGATCTCGGCATTGGTCGCCCGGCCGAAGATCTGCACGAGACCAATAATTTTCCGGTCAATGTCATCCATTGCCGGATAATTCACGGACTCTTCGGCTATTTCAAGGAAAATAACGGTACTTCGATGGTCATCCCCCGCACCGGATGCCGGCCCATGTCCTGCACCGCCTCGGCCGGCAGACAGGCCGCCACTTCTGCCGACACCAGGATCGGACATTTCAGCGGCCGGCACAGGGCCTCGATCCGGCTGGCCAGGTTCACCGCCGGGCCGATCACCGTGAAGGCCTGACGCCCGCCGGCCCCGACATTGCCGTAGCGCACGGTACCCATATGCAGGGCGATATCGACCGGCAGGGCCGCCGGCTCGACCTGACGGAACGCGTCGATCCCGGCCTGGATCGCCCGGGCCGCCGCCGCCCCTCGCGCGCAGGCACCTGGCGGATCGCCGGCCGCGTCGAAGGCCGCCAGAAAACCGTCACCGAGAAAGGCCAGGATCTCGCCTCCCTCCGCCTGGATGGGCGGGACCATGGCGTCCAGATGCCGGTCCAGGAACTCGACCAGCCGCGCCCCCGGCATGGTATCGCTCGCCGCGGTGAAGCCGGTGAGGTCGGCGACCAGGATGACCGCCTCCAGCGACTCGGTATGGCCCGGCTGGACCGAGCCTGTGAGCACGGCCGCCCCGGAGCGCGGCCCCAGATAGGCGCCGAGCAGGTCCCGGGCGATCGCCCGCTCGCGCCCCGGCTCGCAGGCCGCGACGACCCGCGGCACGATCCGATCCAGGATCGCCAGATCCTCGGATGCGAAGCCTTCCGGGCGGCGCGACAGCCAGCGGATGATGAACCCTTCGGACCGCTCCTGCCGCCGGTCGCCCACCGGCACCAGATGGGCGAGGTAGTCGGTGTAGCCCTCGCCGCGCAGCTCCCGGAACACCGCGAAGTCCATCGGGCAGGCCGGGTCCCGCAGCGGGCGGTGCATGCGCAGCTCTCCGGTGGTCAGCATGTGGTAGAGGGGGCTGTTCAGCCAGATCTCGCGGTTGTCGTCGGAATGGCGCCACACCCCTGAATCGAGCGCCTGGTCGGCGGTCCAGGTCACGCCGATGGCGTCGATCTCCGGATGCAGGGTCCGCGCACCGACGCGGATCTCGTCGACCGCGACACCGATCGAGTTCAGCGTCTCGCCCAGGGCGACGGTGATGCGCTCCACATCGGCGCGGGCGAGCGCGAACTGCACCAGTCGATCCTCCAGCGTGCGCAGGGTCGCCTCGCGGCCTTCCATATCAGCCATCGCCAATCCGCCGTCGGTCCGTGACGGGGCAAATCTAGCCCCCGCCGACGCTCGCTTTCAAACATTCCGGCAGCCTGCTAGACGAGACCCATGCGTTCCCCCGTCGCCCGCGAGATCAGCCAGATGCACGCCCTGCACGCCTCCCCCGTTGGGACGGCATGGCGGCTGCCCGACGGGCGCATCGGCCACCCGACTCCCTCCCAGGCCGCCCTGCGGGCCCATGAGACGCCGCCGGTGGTCTGTCACGCCCGCTCCATCGCCCGCCGGCTGGGGGTGGAGCAGATCGCCGCCCTGGACGTGCTGGAACTCTTCGCCTTCGTGCGGCCGGCGCAGTTCTGCCTGCCGACTCCGCGCGGCCTGGCCGAGGCGGTGGGTCTGCCCGTCCCGCACCACCTGGACGACGCGCCCGACACCCTGCTCGCGGTGGCCGACGCCCTGCTGGCCGAGATTCCGGAACGCCAAGCCGTCGGTCAGCGCGACCGCTGGGCCCGCCCGATCGCCAAGGCGATGCATGACGGCGGCTGGGGCTGGGGACGGCTGATCCTGCTGGCCCTGGACGAACCCGACCCCGGCCCGCCCGCCCCCATCCGCCCGATGACCATGGAGGTCTGGCGCGAGTTGCAGGAATGGTCGGAGCACGCCCCGCAGCCGCCCGCCGGCCATGAGCCGGTCGGGGAGAGCGAGGCCCGGGTCCGCCTCTCCTCCATGCTGGGCGACGGCGCGGAGCCCCGCCCCTCCCAGGCCGACTACGCCGCCGCCACCTCCGCCGCCTTCCGCCCCCGCGAGCGCGAGGACGAGCCGACCGTGGTGCTGGCGGAGGCCGGGACCGGCGTGGGCAAGACCATGGGCTACCTCGCCCCAGCCTCGGTCTGGGCCGAAAAGAACGAAGGGTCGGTCTGGATCTCCACCTATACCCGCAACCTGCAGCACCAGATCGACGGCGAGCTCGACCGGCTCTACCCGGACCCGGTCGGCAAGGCGCTGAAGGTGGTCGTGCGCAAGGGACGGGAGAACTATCTCTGCCTGCTGAACCTGGAAGAGGCGATCCGCACCCTCACCCTGCAGCCGCAATACGCCACCGCCCTCGGCCTGATGGCACGCTGGGCGCGGACGACGCGGGACGGCGACCTGCAGGGCGGCGACTTCCCGGCCTGGCTGTCGGACATCCTGGGACGGGGTCGCACCCTGGGTCTCGCGGACCGGCGGGGCGAGTGCGTCTATTCCGCCTGCCCGCATTACAACAAGTGCTTCATCGAGCGCTCGGTGCGCCGCGCCCGCCGGGCCCGCATCGTCATCGCCAACCATGCCCTGGTGATGATCCAGGCCGCCCTGGGCGGGGTCGACGACGCCCATGTGCCGACCCGCTACGTCTTCGACGAGGGCCATCACGTCTTCGACGCCGCCGACAGCGCCTTCTCCGCCCATCTGTCGGCGCTCGAGTCCGTCGAGCTGCGCCGCTGGCTGCTGGGGGCGGAGACACGGCGCGGCGGCCGGGCCCGAGGGCTGCGCCGCCGGGTGGAGGAGCTGATCGCCGATCGGCCCGTCTCGCTGGAAGCGATGGAGGAGATCGAGGACGCCGCCCGGGCGCTACCCGGCGACGGCTGGATGAACCGCATTTCCGACGCTCAGCCGAAGGGGCCGACCGAGACCTTCCTCGTCATGGTCCGTCAGCAGGTCTACGCCCGCTCCGCCGATCCGCGCTCGCCCTACGGGCTGGAATGCGAGACCCGGCCGCCGGTGGAGGGCCTCGCCGCCGCCGCCCGCGTGCTGGAACAGGCCCTGCGCCGGCTGGTGGAGCCGATGCTGGCGCTGCGCAAGGACCTGCTCTCCATGCTGGACGAACAGGCCGAGGAGCTGGAGACCGCCACCCGCCTGCGGATCGAGGCGGCGGCACGCTCGCTGTCCCGGCGCGGCGAGTCCATGGTGGAGGGCTGGCGCTCCATGCTGACCAGCCTGGAAGCCGAAACGCCCGAGGAATTCGTCGACTGGATGGCGGTGGAGCGGATCGAGGGCCGCGACATCGATATCGGCCTGCACCGCCACTGGATCGACCCGACAAAGCCCTTCACCGAGACCGTGGCCAAGGCGGCGCATGGGATGGCCGTGACCTCGGCCACCCTGCGCGACGGCACCGGCAACGACGACCTGGACTGGCACGCGGCGGAGGCGCGCACCGGCTCGCTGCACCTGCCGACGCCGGCGATCCGCACCGCCGTCGCCTCGCCCTTCGACTATCCGAACCGGACCCGCGTCTTCATCGTCGGCGATGTGCGCAAGGACAGCTTCGACCAGGTCGCCGCCGCCTACCGAACCCTGTTCGAAGCGTCGGGCGGCGGGGCGCTGGGCCTGTTCACCGCCATCAGCCGGCTGCGCCAGGTGCATCACCGTATCGCCGGCGCCATGGACCAGGCGGGGCTGCCGCTCTACGCCCAGCATGTGGACGGAATGAACCTCGCCACCCTGATCGACATCTTCCGCGCCGAGCCGGAGAGCTGCCTGCTCGGCACCGACGCGGTGCGCGACGGGGTCGACGTGCCGGGGGACAGCCTGAAGCTGATCGTGTTCGACCGGGTGCCCTGGCCGCGCCCGGACATTCTCTACCGGGCCCGCCGCGCGGCCTTCGGCGGCAATGCCTATACCGACATGTTGACCCGCCTGCGCCTGAAGCAGGCGTTCGGCCGGCTGATCCGGCGGGCCGGCGACAAGGGGGTCTTCGTCCTGCTCGACCCGAGCATGCCCAGCCGGCTGCTCGGCGCGTTCCCGCCGGATGTGCCGGTGAAGCGCTGCGGGCTGGCGGAGGCGGTGGCGGAGACGGCGGCGTTTCTCAAGTCCGACTGATCAGGCCCGATCCGGCCGCAGACCGCGCAGGCCAGAGGGGATGGCCGCCTCCAGCCGACTGACCAGCCGCTCCCGATTCTTCAGGATCGCGTAGCCGACCAGCAGGATCAGAATGCCGAGCCCGCTGAGGGCGAAGGGAAACCAGGGCGAGTCCTCGAACAGCCGGAAGGCGAGGTAGCCGAGATATCCCATCACGCCGACCACCCCGAACACCATGAACACCCGGCGGCGCAGGAACACCGACAGCGCGATCAGTCCGACATTCAGCAGGCAGTACAGGAACCGGGCAAGCTCGGTCTCAGCCTCCGACAGGGTCAACCCACCCCAGAACGCCATCATGCCGAACAGGTAGAGCCAGAAGGCGTAGTCCTTTCGGAAGGTCAGGTCCGCCCAATAGGCGACCATCAGTACCGGAACGCCGAAGATCATTGAGACCATGCGACGGATCTCGAAATAATCGGCCCGCTCCTCGATCAGCAGCGGGGCGATGTCCATCGACATGAACCACAGGATCACGCCGATCATGAAGACCAGGAAGGGGAACCGGTAGACCCGCAGCAGGACCGCGCCGACGACCAGGGTGGCCACCTCCATGGCGAACCATCCGCCCCGGATATACTGCACGAAGTCGCCGTACTCGCCCGGCTCGGCATCCGGCCAGAGGCCGGCCTCCACCTGGGCGCCGTAGACGATCATCGGCACCATCGCGAGCGCCACCGTCACGCAGAGCCCGCCCGGCACCGCCATGCCGGCGCGCCGGGCCAGCAGGTCGCCGGCGATCAGGAACACCGCCCCGTAGACGAACCCCACAAGGGCGATCGCCAGGCCCGAGAACCCATCCCAGCTCTGGCCGACATAGAGCGTCATGGCGGCGATCACGAGGAGCGCCCCGGCATAGAGCAGGACGTTGACGCCGGTGAAGGGAATGCCCGGGCGGGAAGCTTCCAGACGCGCCCAGAGGTCGGCCCCCTGCTCGGCGCTCAGGCCGCTGGCCTCGGCCGCCTGATCGAAGTCGCTCCGGGTGATCTTCATGCACAGCTCCCGATCGGCCCCCGACTGAGCGGGACGCGACAGTGGAGCGGTGAATCAGGGCGTGCGCAAGGCGAACCGCGTCCAGACGGCCAGGCTGAACAGCGCCACCGCCCCCGCCTGATGCAGCGCGCCGAGCCAGACCGGCACCACCGCCAGAAGGGCGGCAATGCCGAGCCCGACCTGTACCAGCACCATGGCGCCCAGCAGGGTCAGGGCGAGCTGTGCCGCCCCCTCGGTGCGCGCCCGGTTGCGGAGCACGAAGACCAGGGTCAGCAGGGCGGTCAGGATCGCCACCCAGCGGTGATGGAACTGCACCGCCGGCACATGCTCCACCAGGGAGCGCCAGCCGAGATCGGGGTCCCAGTACTCCGCCGGCACGAACTGGCCGCCCATCAGCGGGAAGGTGTTGTAGGCGTAGCCCGCATCGGTGCCGGCGACGAAGGCGCCGAGCAGCACGGTAATCGACACTGCCGCCAGGACATGGCCTGCGCCGATGCGCTGGCTGCGGGTGCCGCCGGCCGGCTTCTGCACCAGACCGAGCGCGGTCCACAGCAGCAGGCCGAGGATCAGGAAGGCCATGGAGAGGTGGACGGACAGGCGATACGGGCTGACCCGCGCCTCGTCCACCAGGCCGGAGGTCACCATCCACCAGCCGATGCCACCCTGGATGCCGCCCAGCACGAAGAGCAACACCAGCCGCGGGACCAGCGACCGCTCGATCCGGCCGGTGACCAGGAAGACCAGGAACGGCACGGCGAAGACGAGGCCGATCAGCCGGCCCCAAACCCGGTGCACGTACTCCCAGAAGAAGATCGTCTTGAAGTCGTCGATCGTCATCCAGAAGTTGGCCGCGGTGTATTCCGGCGTGGTCTTGTACATGTCGAAGACGCGCTGCCACTCGGCGTCGCTCATCGGCGGGATCCACCCCATCAGCGGCCGCCACTCCACCATGGAGAGGCCGCTTTCGGTGAGCCGGGTGATGCCGCCGATGACGATCATCGCCGCCACCATGAAGGCCGAGATGAACAGCCAGGCCGCCACCGTCGGACGGGCGCGCTCTGCCTTGGAGGAACCCGCCTGCGCGGACGGGGAGTATGTCGCGTCGCTCATGGCTTCGGGATATGGCGCAACGCCCGCCCCCGGTCAAACGGCGGGGTGTCGCATGGAGTCGCACCGTCGTCCTGACGCACGTCAGGACCAAGCTTCCGGCCCGTGCCATCCTTCCGTGCGTTGGTCCTGATTGGCATCAGGACGACGGAACACGGTTGGCCCGCCTTCGCCAAACGACATTAAACCAACTGAACGCTTGGCCCCGTCCCGCCGTGTGCCTATGTTCGGCGCGATACTCCGACACTTCGAGCCCCGAGCTGCCCCATGTCCCCTGACGCCGCCTCCGCCCCGTCCATCATCACCGCCGAGGGTGCCGGTCCGCACCAGACCGACGTCACCATCATCGGCGCCGGCCCCTGCGGGCTGTTCGCGGTGTTCGAGCTCGGGCTGCTGGACCTGAAATGCCATCTGGTCGACATCCTCGACCGGCCGGGCGGGCAGTGCGCCGAGCTGTATCCGGAGAAGCCGATCTACGACATTCCGGCGGTCCCGGTCTGCACCGGCCAGGAGCTGACCGACCGGCTGATGGAGCAGATCGCCCCGTTCAACCCGGTCTTCCACCTCAACCAGATGGCCGAGAAGCTGGAGAAGCTGGAGGACGGCACCTGGCGGCTGACCACCGACACCGGCTCGGTGATCGACAGCAAGGTGATCGTCATCGCCGCCGGCGGCGGGTCCTTCGTGCCGAAGAAGCCGCCGATCCCCGGCATCGACGCCTATGAAGGCTCCAGCGTGTTCTACGCCGTGCGCAAGATGGAGCAGTTCCGCGGCAAGAAGCTGGTCATAGCCGGCGGCGGCGACAGCGCGCTCGACTGGACCCTGAACCTGCAGCCGCTGGCCGAGTCCGTCACCCTGGTGCACCGGCGCGACGAGTTCCGCGCAGCTCCGGACAGCGTCAACAAGATGCGGGCCCTGGTGGCCGAGAAGAAGATGACCCTCGAGATCGCCCAGATCTCCGGCCTGGAGGGCGAGAACGGCCAGCTCACCGGTGTGGTGTTCAAGGACAAGGACCGCGGCGAGTGGTCGGTGCCCTGTGACATGCTGCTGCCATTCTACGGGCTGACCATGAAGCTCGGCCCGGTGGCGGAGTTCGGCCTGAACCTCGAGCAGAACCTGATCCCGGTCGACACCGAGAAGTTCGAGACCTCGACGCCCGGCATCTTCGCCATCGGCGACATCAACACCTATCCCGGCAAGCTGAAGCTGATCCTGTCGGGCTTCCACGAGGCGGCGCTGATGAGCCAGGCGGCGGTGCGCATCGTCCATCCGGACAAGAAGATCCGTTTCCAGTACACCACCTCCTCCACCGACCTGCAGCAGAAGCTGGGCGTCGCATGATCCTCAACGTGACCACCCCGGACGGCGAGCGCCATGCGTTGGAAGCGCTGGAGGGGTGGCGCGTGATGGAGGTTATCCGCGACTGGGGCCTGCCGATCCTGGCGGAGTGCGGCGGTGCGTGTTCCTGCGCCACCTGCCACGTCTATGTTGATGAGGACTGGCTGGACAAACTGCCGCCGCGCAGTGCCGAGGAGGAAGAGAAGCTCGACGAGGCATTCGACGTCCGCGACAACTCCCGCCTCTCCTGCCAGATCCTGATGCGCGACGAGCTCGACGGCCTCCACGTGACCATCGCGCCCATGCCCAGATGACGGATACCGGCGCCATCGCCGAGCGCTACCGGGCGTTCGTCGAGGAGCAGGTGCGCGGCCGGTCGCCGATCTATGTGGACCTCGGCCTCGCCGTTGCCGAGACGCCGGAGATCCTCTCTTTTCTCGCCGCGCTGCCGGTGCCGAAGCAGCAGCCGAACCTGTTGCTTGCCGCCGTCCGCCACATCGTCGGCGTACCGGCAGACGGTGCCGCCCTGGCGGCCGCGATTCGGACCCATGGCGATGCGATCCGCACCGTGATGCTGTCCCGCTCGACCCAGACCAACGAGCCCGGGCGCTGCGCCCTGATGATGCCGGTGCTGTCCCGTCTGCCGCAGCCCATCGCCCTGTTCGAGATCGGCACCTCGGCGGGCCTCTGCCTCCATCCGGACCGCTACGGCTACGAGTATGGCGGCTCCCGCCTGATGCCGGAGGGCGCTGGTCCCCAGGTACCGGTCTTCCCCTGCGCGATCGAGCCGACGGAACTGATCCCGCAGTCCTACCCGACCATCGCCTGGCGCGGCGGGCTCGACCTCAATCCGCTCGACGCCACCGACCCGGACCAGGTCGCCTGGCTGCAGACCCTGGTCTGGCCGGAGCAGACCGCGCGGGCGGAGCGTCTGGGCAAGGCGCTGGCGATCGCCCGGGACAATCCGGTGGCGATCCAGCGGCGCAGCCTGCTCGACCCGCTGGACGACCTGTTCGACGGCGCCCCGGCCGGCGCCACCCGCGTCCTGATCCACAGCTCCGTGCTGGCCTATATCGACGACGAGGAGGAGAGGCGGCAGGTATGCGCGCGGATCCGGGCGGCCTGCGACGTGTGGATCTGCAACGAGGCGACGCGCGTCCTGCCCTGGATCGCCGAACGGGCCCCGACCGCGCCGCCACCCGGCATGTTCATGCAGGCGGTCAACGGCAGGCCCGTCGCCTGGACCGATCCGCACGGCGCGGCCCTGCGGCTGATCGGCGACCGGCTGGAACTCGAGACCTGACGAGCAAAGCGCTGGACCGCGCCCGAGCCTTCCCCTAAACCTCGGGAAAAGACCGAATGCCATGCACGTCGAGGGGATCCGATGAAGATCACTGTGACCGACCGCGAGGGCGGCGAACACGAGGTCGAGGCCACCAAGGGCTGGCGGGTGATGGAGATCATCCGCGAGGCCGGGCTGCCGATCACCGCGGAATGCGGCGGCGCCTGCGCCTGCGCGACCTGCCATGTCTATGTCGATCCGGACTGGTGGGCCAAGCTGGAGCCGCGCGGCGAGGAAGAGAACGACATGCTGGACCTCGCCTTCGAGGTTCAGGAGAACTCGCGGCTGTCCTGCCAGATCCTGTTCGACGAGAGCCTGGACGGTCTGAAGGTCACCCTGGCGCCGGAGTAAACCGGCACCTGCCTTGGATCGAGGGACCGTTGCCGGCCCCTCGATCGGCCCGCGGCCTCAGTGATAGCCGAAGTCGTGGGCGGCGTAGGCGATCTCCTGGGGACGGACCAGTTCGGCATTGGCGATCCGCACAGTGTGCAGTCGGCCATCCAAATTGCGTTCCCAATAGTCCAGGAATTTGGTCAGGCGGGGGAAGTCCGGCGCGACATCCATCTCCTGCCAGAGATAGCTTTGGAGCAGCTTGGGGTAGTCGGGAAGACGATAGAGGATTTCCGCCGTGGTCAGCCGATATCGATACAAGTCGTTGACGCTCGGACGGGTTCCGGAACTCAGCATCGCGCCTTACCTCCGAATGAACGCAGTTGACGCTGAAAATTCTGCTGGTAGAACGCCGACGCGGACAAGAGGAATTCTCTTTTACTTCAGTATTTTAGCAGCCATCCTCGGAGTCTGCTGCCAGCCGTCAGATGCCGCCGCCGATACCGGCACCTGCCCCGGCATCGATCCGGGAGACGGCCCGGGTCTCGCCGCCTGTATCGTCAACGAGCTCTGCATCGAGGGCATCTATTCGCCGCCGCGCTCCATCGACCTGCCGCAGGAGTTGGTGGAGGCCTATCGCCGCGCGGAGATCGACACGCTGGTCCGCCATTTCCGCCTGGAGGTGCAGTTCCGCAAGCGGGCCGGGGCCGATATCGGCCAGTGCGGCTATACCGGCCCGACGAAGTTCATGTACTCGCTGGTGCAGCCCACCTCGCCAACCAATATCGCCGTCACCTTCGATCCCAATTGGACCTATTGACGGGCATGACCACGGATCTCTCCATCCGGACCGCCGCGCTGAAGCCCAGGGCGCGCCGGTTCGCGGATTACTGGCTGTCGCTGCCGCGGACCGACCTGATCCCGCACCGCCGCGATTTCGAGCCCCAGGCACTGGCCGGTATCCTGAACACCTTCATGATCTTCGAGATCGTCGCCCCCGATCACTTCCTGGTGCGCCTGGCCGGCACCACGGTGATCGAGCATTACGGCCGCGAGATCACCGGACAGAACTATCTGGACTTCCGCACCCCGGAGGAGCGGCCGGTCACCCGGGCGGCCATGACCCTCATCGCCACCCACCCCTGCGCCCAGTTCGTCAGGCAGGCGGTGCGGACCGGCGACGGCAAGGGGCGGGTCTCGGAATCCTTCGGCCTGCCGATGCGCGACGACCGTGGACAGCCGACCCTGCTGTACTATCAGGTCGACGACATCCGGCTGGATGACTTCAAGACCCGCGAGGAACGCTATCTGCTGGAGAAGAGGACGGCGGAGCGGGTGTTTCTCGACATCGGGAACGGCGTCCCCGACTTCCCCCAGGTGGGCGCCGTCGGCTAGCCGGCGCGGCCTTTCGGCATCGCGGTTGACCCGGAGACCCCGCCGTCTCATATGTGCGACGGCGGCTCTTGGAGGGGGTCGAGGCACGGGACCGAAAGATCCTCGAAATACCGGCATCGTGCGATCTTGACAGAATTTCTCCGCTTCCTTACATCGCTAGCACTCACCGGGGGCGACTGCTAACAGGCGGAGTGTATCCCGGCGACATTGCTCAAACTGCACGTCTCAACAGAGTGTAAACGGAGGAAGGGTCATGAAATTTCGGCCGCTCCACGACCGCGTGGTGGTTCGTCGTCTCGACGCCGATCAGAAGACCGCTGGCGGCATCATCATCCCCGACACGGCTAAGGAAAAGCCGATGGAGGGCGAAGTCCTGGCCGTGGGTCCGGGCGCGCGCGACGAGGCCGGCAAGATCGTCGCTCTCGACGTGAAGCCGGGCGACCGGGTTCTGTTCGGCAAGTGGTCCGGCACCGAGGTCAAGATCGACGGTGAAGACCTGCTGATCATGAAGGAAAGCGACATCATGGGCGTGCTCGAAGGCGCCGCGAAGTCGTCGAAGAAGGCCGCCTAACCAGCTGTCCTATTCAGCGAGGGGCCTTCGAAAGAAGCCGCTTGTAACAAGGGCTAACCCTATCCAAGGAGAACATTCACATGGCTGCCAAGGACGTTAAGTTCGGCATCGACGCCCGCAACAAGATGTTGAAGGGCGTGGACATTCTGGCCGACGCCGTCAAGGTGACGCTGGGCCCGAAGGGTCGCAACGTCGTGCTGGAGAAGTCGTTCGGCGCTCCGCGTATTTCCAAGGACGGCGTGACCGTCGCCAAGGAAATCGAGCTGTCCGACAAGTTCGAGAACATGGGCGCGCAGATGGTGCGCGAGGTCGCTTCCAAGGCCAACGACGTGGCCGGCGACGGCACCACCACCGCGACCGTTCTGGCCCAGGCCATCGTCCGTGAGGGCGCCAAGGCCGTGGCCGCCGGCATGAACCCGATGGACCTGAAGCGCGGCATCGACAGCGCCGTCGAGGCCGTCGTCGCCGACATCGAGAAGCGCTCCAAGAAGATCACGACCTCCGGTGAGGTCGCCCAGGTCGGCACCATCTCCGCCAATGGCGAGAAGGAAATCGGCGAGATGATCGCCAAGGCCATGGAGAAGGTCGGCAACGAGGGTGTCATCACCGTCGAGGAAGCCAAGTCGCTGCACACCGAGCTCGACGTCGTCGAGGGCATGCAGTTCGACCGCGGCTACCTGTCGCCGTACTTCGTGACCAACGCCGACAAGATGGTCTGCGAACTCGAGAACCCGTACATCCTGCTGCACGAGAAGAAGCTGTCCAACCTGCAGGCCATGCTGCCGGTTCTGGAGCAGGTCGTGCAGTCCGGCAAGCCGCTGCTGATCATCGCCGAGGACGTCGAGGGCGAGGCCCTGGCCACCCTCGTGGTGAACAAGCTGCGCGGCGGCCTGAAGGTCGCGGCCGTGAAGGCCCCGGGCTTCGGCGATCGCCGCAAGGCCATGCTCGAGGACATCGCGATCCTGACCGGCGGCACCGTCGTGTCCGAGGATCTCGGCATCAACCTCGACAGCGTCACCCTTGACATGCTCGGCACCGCCAAGCGTGTTGCCATCACCAAGGACGAGACCACCATCGTCGACGGTGCCGGCAAGAAGAAGGACATCGAGGGCCGCTGCTCGCAGATCCGCGCTCAGGTCGAGGACACCTCCTCCGACTACGACCGCGAGAAGCTGCAGGAGCGTCTGGCGAAGCTCGCCGGCGGTGTGGCCGTGATCCGCGTCGGCGGTGCGACCGAGATCGAGGTGAAGGAGCGCAAGGATCGCGTCGACGACGCGATGCACGCGACCCGCGCCGCGGTCGAGGAAGGCATCCTGCCGGGTGGCGGTGCCGCCCTGGTCTACGCCATCCGCGCCCTGGACAAGCTGAAGCCCGCCAATGACGACCAGCGCATGGGTGTGAACATCATCCGCCGCGCCCTGGAGGCCCCGGCCCGTCAGATCGCGTCCAACGCCGGTCACGACGGTTCGGTCATCGTCGGCAAGCTGCTCGAGTCCAAGGACAGCAGCTGGGGCTTCGACGCCCAGACCGGTGGCTTCACCGACCTGGTGAAGGCCGGCATCATCGACCCGACCAAGGTTGTCCGCAGCTCGCTGCAGAACGCCGCGTCGGTCGCTGCCCTGCTGATCACCACCGAGGCCATGGTCGCCGACAAGCCGGAGCCGAAGTCGGCTGCCCCGGCGGCCCCGGACATGGGCGGCATGGGCTTCTAAGCCAGCCAACCTCCAAGAGACAGGACGGGCCGGGGAGCGATCCCCGGCCCGTTTCCGTTTCGCCCACCGGCCTCCGGCGCGTTGCGTCGCCCCAAGAGGCTGGCAAGGCGAATGTGGGAAATCACACAATATCTCAAAGTTGATTAACTATTTTACTTTCAGATTGAAATGAACTTTTCCTAATTCCAATTCGATACTTCTGGCTGGTTTTGCCGCCCTCCGATATCGTTCCTTCAACATAGGAAGAAGCGATGTCAGCAGTCGTTCAAAGCAATCCGGGCTTTCCTTCTCAGTCGGCACCGTCGGAGGGTCCGCTGGGCGACGCCATTCTCGATCCACTGCTGTCCTACTGGTCCGCGAAGCGGAGCCGGCGCGCCCTGCCCTGCCGCCGCGACATCGATCCCGTCGATATTCCGGAGCTGCTTCAGCATATCGGGCTGATCGACGTGGAGGGCCCGCCGTGGCGATTCCGCTACCGGCTCGTCGGCTCCTACATGCAGACCATGTTCGGCGAGAACTATCAGGGCAAGTATCTGGACAAGGCCAAGCACGGCCGCTACCGGCAGTTCCTGGAGGAGCTGTACAACGCGGCCGTCGACCAGCGCCAGCCGATGCTGAGCGAGGCGATCTTCGACTACGGCACCGAGCGGGTCGTGACCATCCGCCGGCTGATCCTTCCCCTTGCCGAAAGCGACGGGCAGCCGGTCAACATGCTGCTCTTCGGCAACTCCTTCATCGCCCCGAACCTGCCCTGGAACGCCACGCCCATGCTGCATCTGCGCATGGATGCACCGTTCCAGGCGGTCTTCCTGTCCTCCATCAACCAGGCGGTGTGCCGGCCGATCCGACCGGACTGAGCCGCCGGCTCAGCCGGACGGAAGCCCCGACGCCTGCCACCAGGCCGTGAAGGCCTGCTGGTCGCAGAAGTGGTGGGTGACAAAACCAAGCTCGGCCGCGCTCGCGATATTGGCGGCACTGTCGTCGATGAAGGCGGTTCGCCGCGGATCGATCCCGGCGCGCTCCGTGAGAATGTGGAAGATCGCCGGATCCGGCTTGATCACGCCCTCGTCGCCCGACACCACGACCGTGTCGAAGCTGCGCAGGAAGTCGAAGCGCTGCGCGGTCAGCGGGAAGGTCTCGGCCCCGAAATTGGTGAGTCCGTGCACCGGAAAGCCCGCCGCCTTCGCCTGCCGCAGGGCGGCGACCGTCTCCGGGATCTCGCCCGGGATCATCTCCTGGAAGCGGCCATAGAACGCCCGGATCTGCGGGCCGTAGTCCGGATGCCGGGCGATCGCCTCGGCCTCCGCCTCGGCGATCCGGCGTCCCCGGTCCTGCTCCACGTTCCAGTCGGTCGTGCAGACATTGGCCAGGAACCAGTCGACCTTGGGCTCGTCCACCGTCATGTCGACCCGGGTGAACAGCTTGCGGTACAGCAGCCGCGGGTCCCAGCGGATCAGGACGTTGCCGATATCGAAGACGACGGCGGTCAGGCTCTCGGGCATCTGCTGCTTCCTGTCTGGTCAATCGTCGGCACCGGCTGCCGACTTACGGCGCCCTGCAGGCATGCGCAAGCGCCAAGCGCCCTTATAGTCTCCCCGGCCTTGCGCCGGGGCCCAGAAGAGCAGCAGCCGCGGCGTTGGAGGTCATCCCAGCCGTTCCAGCGCGCCGAAGGCTGGGTCCCGGCTCAAGGCCGGGAAGACGAGAGGGGAGGAGGAGGCCCTGACTTCCGCCGTCACTCCTCATCCGGCGGATCGATCGCCAGGATCAGGGCGGAATGGTCCAGGTCGCCCAGCCCGCCCTCAACCATGTCCTCCCATAGGGCGGCGTTGGTCATCAGGCCGGGCAACTCGATCCCGGCCTGCTCGGCCAGGGCGACGGCGGCTCGCATGTCCTTGCGCTGGATCGTCGCCTTGGCCCGGGCCCTGAAGTCGCCGGTGGCCATGCGCTCGCCATGTAGCTCCAGGATCCGGCTCTGGGCGAAGCCGCCGGAGATCGCCTCGCGCAGCACCGCCGGCTCGACCCCGGCGCGCTTCGCCAGCGCCATCGCCTCAGCCACCGCGCCGATGGTCATGCCGACGATCATCTGATTGGCCGTCTTCGCCACCTGCCCGGCACCCACCGCCCCCACATGGGTGATGCGCCGGCCAAGCACCTTCAGCATCGGCTCGATCCGGGCGAAATCCGGGTCGCTGGCGCCGACCATGATGGTGAGGCTGCCATCCTCCGCCGCCGTGGTGCCGCCCGAGACCGGCGCGTCCACCCAATTGCCGCCGGTCATCCGCAGCCGCCCGGCATAATCAAGGGTCGCCGGCCGGCCGGTGGTCCCCATGTCGACCAGGATGCCGTCCTCGGCGAGGCCGTGGAGGACGCCCCAGCTGTCGTCCACCGGGTCGAACACCACCTCGCGCACCGCCTCGGCATCGGAGACCATGACGATGACGATGTCGGAGGCCTCGGCCACATGGCGCGGGGAGGGCTGCGCCGTCACGCCGTCGAACGCGGCGGCCAGCGCTTCGGCCTTCTCGATCGAGCGGTTCCACAGGGACAGCTCGGCCCCCGCCGCGGCCAGGCGGCGGGCCATCGGCTCACCCATCAGGCCAAGGCCCACAAGACCAAGGCGCCAGCCCCGCAGGGTCTGGGTCTCCGACGCCGGAGAAGGGGGCTCGGTCACCGCGTCGCCCCGTCCGGCTTACATGCGCGCGTAACGGGCGCCCGCACCACGTTCGATGGCGGCGGCGGTCAGCCGGTCGACATTGAGGTCGTGGCGCAGCATCTCCAGATACCGCAGCTCCTCCTGAGTGGCCTCGCCATCGGCGGCGACCACGTCGCAGGCCAGCGCGTAGGCGGTTGGGCAGAGCCGCTCCGGCAGGTTCGCCTTGATCTGGCCGATCGCGGTCTCGACCCCGTCGGTTTCGGACAGCATGTCGGTGGCCGCCGCCGCGAGCTGCGGCAGGTTGCCCCGCTCGAAATCGTTGAAGATCGGCAGATGGTGGATGATGCCGCGGATGGTCTCCAGCTCGCTGTCGGCGAGGGAGCCGTCGGCGGCGGCGCCGATGATCATGGCGTAAATCAGGGCGGCGTGGTGGCTAATCATCGAAATCCCTTGAATGGCTAGAAAGATGGGACGTGCGGCCGGCCATCGGCCGCATGCGCCCCGGTATACCGGTCTCTCCGGCCTGCGACAACAGAGGCCGCTGACGGCACTGCCGACCCGACAGCGGGACATTCTCCAATGGCGGGGTTGTTCGCGCAACGCGTTCGTTCCCAAATAGCCCTCCCCGCCGGAGGGCGGGACGAAGGCAGCGGCCCGGGACCGGGGTCGCTGGCGCCCCCACAACGGTCCGGGAAGGGATGAAGATCCAATGAGCAGCGACACCACACGGCTCGGCTATATCGGACTCGGCCTGATGGGAGGGCCGATGGCGCAGCGCCTGGCGGCGGCCGGCTATCCTCTGGCGGTCTGGAACCGCTCCGCCGACAAGCTCGCGGCGGCCACCGGGGCCGGTGCCATCGCGGCCGCCTCGCCGCGCGCCGTGGCCGAGCAGAGCGACATCGTCTTCACCTGCCTGACCGATACCGACGCGGTGGAGGCGGTCGTGTTCGGTCCCGACGGGATCGCCGAGGCGGCCTCGGCCGACAAGGTCCTGGTCGACTTCTCCTCCATGAAGCCCGACAAGGCCAAGGAGTTCGCCGCCCGGCTACGGTCGGAGACCGGCATGGGCTGGATCGACGCCCCGGTCTCCGGCGGCGTGCCGGGTGCCACCAACGGTACCCTCACCGTCATGGCCGGCGGCTCGGCCGAGGATTTCGCCCGGGTCGAGCCGGTCGTCGCCCACATGGCCGGCCGCTTCACCCTGATGGGCGAGAACGGGGCGGGCCAGTCGACCAAGCTGATCAACCAGATGATCGTCGGCGCCGGCCTGGCCCTGATGGCCGAATGCTGCCAGTTCGCCGAGGATGCCGGGATCGACCCGGCGAAGCTGCCCCAGGCCCTGGCCGGCGGCCGCGCCGACTCGCCGATCCTGCAGCAGTTCCTGCCCCGCATGGCGGCCCGCGATCGCGACGTCCAGGGCCGGGTGGCGATCATGGTGAAGGACCTGAACACGGTCATGGACAGCGCCCGCCAGCTCGGCACCTCCCTCCCCCTGACCGGCCTCGCCGCCGAGATCCACAAGCTGCTGGTCAAGCAGGGGCTGGGCGACTCGGACAATGCGGCGACCATCGACCTCTACGCCCCGCCAAAGCGCTGAGAACGGGGCCCCATCCGCAGAACCGGGTTTGATTGCGTCCCGGCGCCGTGCCACCGTGATCCGTCACGCGGGAGGATCAGTATGTCGAAGACCCTGAAGGATTATTTCGAACACGGCATCGCCGCCTACGCCCAGGATCTGCGCGAGGGAAAGGTGACGGCCGTGGCCGCCGTCAAGGCCTGCCTGGCGCGGATCGAGGCCTATGACGGCAAGCTGGGCGCGTTCATGGTGGTCGATGGCGACCGGGCGCTGAAGGCGGCCAAGGCGATCGACGCCCTGCTCGCGTCCGGCGTCGATCTCGGCCCGCTCATGGGCGTGCCGATCGGGGTCAAGGACATCATCGCCCTGGAGGGCCTGCCGACCACCAACGGCTCGAAGATGAAGAGCGAGCACCTGACCGGGCCGGAAGGCACGATCATGCACCGCCTGAAGGCGGCCGGCTGCATCCCCATCGGCAAGACCAGGACGGTGGAATTCGCGCTCGGGGCGACCGGCGTGAACGAGGCGCGCGGCACGCCCTGGAACCCGTGGGATGCGAACACCAAGCGCATCCCCGGCGGTTCGTCCAGCGGCTCCGCCGTGGCGACGGCGGCCGGGCTGTGCGGCTTCGCGCTCGGCACCGATACCGGCGGCTCGGTGCGCATCCCCGCCTGCTTCACCGGCCTGTTCGGGCACAAGACCACCGTGGGGCTCTGGCCGACCGACGGCGTCTTCCCGCTCAGCCCAACGCTGGATTCCATCGGCCCGCTGACCCGCAATGCGGGCGACGCGGCGCTGATCCATGCGGTGATCACCGGACAGGACGTGCCGATGCCGGCGCGGCTTGAGGGGCTGCGGCTCGGCCGGCCGACCAACTACTTCTTCGAGGATCTGGACGAGCAGGTCGCCGGCACCGTCGAGGCGGCCATCGTGGCGCTGAGTGCGGCCGGGGTGGAGATCGTCGACATCGAGATTCCGGAAGCCGAGGAGCGGGCCAGGCTGTTCCCGGCCATCGTGCCGCCGGAGTTGATCGCCCGCCTGACCCCCGAGGGTTTCAAGAAGGCCCGCCCGAAGATGGATCCGGTGACCGCCGACCGCGCCGCCCACGGGCTGGAGGTTACGGCGGTGGAGCATCTGGCGGCCCAGTACCGCCGTCTCGAACTGGAGCGGATCGCCGAGACGCGGTTCGCCGGGCTGGACGGCTGGATCTCGCCGACCTGTCCCTTCGTGCCAATGCCGGTGGAGAACCTGAAGCATCCGGAGGAGGCGGCCCGGGGCAGCCTTTCGTCGCGCAACACCCAGCCTGGCAACATCTTCCGGCTCTGCTCCAGCTCGCTGCCGATCCAGCAGTTCGGCGCATCCCTGCCGGTCGGCCTGCAGCTCATGTGTCCGGGCGGCGAGGATGCCCGGCTGCTGTCGATCTCGATGGCGCTGGAGACGGTGCTGGGCGCCGGCAAGGCGCCGGACCTGAGCGGGTTTCGGAAGTAAGGGCCTCTTCCCTATACCTTCTTAACGAACGCCCCCGCCCTCTGCCGGGGCCCACGCTGGGGGTCGCGCCAACTCACCCACCGCTTACCGAACACCCACACCCGTTGGTCCCGGCACACGGCCGGGGAGTGATGGGGTGGGTGGGTTGAGGTGAGAGCGCCTATCCCGCGGCCGCGTCGCCGCCGTCGCGGGTCATGCCGACCTTGCCGGCGAGCGAGGCTTCCAGGAAGGCGTCGATATCGCCGTCCAGCACCGCGGTGGGATTGCCACTCTCGTGGCCGGTCCGCAGGTCCTTGACCATCTGGTAGGGCTGCAGCACGTAGGAGCGGATCTGGTGGCCCCAGCCGATATCCGACTTGCTGGCCTCGGTCGCGTTCGCCTCTTCCTCGCGGCGCTGCAGCTCGGCCTCGTAGAGGCGCGCGCGCAGCATGTCCATGGCGGTGGCCCGGTTGCGGTGCTGCGAGCGGTCGTTCTGGCACTGCACGACGATGCCCGACGGGATGTGGGTGATGCGGATCGCGGAGTCCGTCCGGTTCACGTGCTGACCGCCCGCACCCGAGGCCCGGTAGGTATCCACCTTCAGGTCCTTGTCCTCGATCACGATGTCGATCGAATCGTCGACCACCGGATAGATCCAGGCGCTGGAGAAGCTGGTGTGACGACGGGCCTGGCTGTCATAGGGCGAGATGCGGACAAGCCGGTGCACGCCGCTCTCGGTCTTCAGCCAGCCATAGGCGTTGTGTCCCGAGATCTTGATGGTCGCCGACTTGAGGCCCGCCTCTTCGCCGGCACTCTCTTCCAGCCACTCGAGCTTGTAGCCCTTGCGCTCGGCCCAGCGGGTGTACATGCGCAGCAGCATCTCGGCCCAGTCCTGGGCCTCGGTCCCGCCGGCGCCCGCATGGACTTCGAGATAGCAGTCGAGCCCGTCGGCCTCGCCGGACAGCATGCTCTCGATCTGCATCTTCTCCGACTTGGCGCGGACCGCTTCCAGTTCCTTCTCGGCCTCGGCGACGGTGTCGTCGTCACCCTCCGCTTCGCCGAGTTCGATCAGCATGACGGCGTCCTCGACCGCCTGGTCGAGCGCCTTCACATCCTCGATCTGCTTCTCCAGCCGGGTACGCTCCTGCATGAGCTTCTGCGCCCGGTCGGGGTCGTCCCAAAGGCTCTGGTCCTGGGTCAGGGCATCGAGCTCGGACAGTCGTGTCAGCGCGACATCCCAGTCAAAGATGCCTCCTCAGCAGTTCGATCGACTGCTTGATCTCATCGAGGGTCTGCGTGGTCTCGGCGCGCATCTGCGCCCTCCGTTCAAGGTGACGTCCCGCCGTACCGGGACGTTGGTTATCGGGACGATGTCAGACGCTTAATAGAGCCCCGACCCGCTGGTCGCAACAGGGGCGGCGGAGGCCGGCGCGGAGGCTGGCTCCGTGTTGGACGGGGCCGGTCCCATGCCGCCGCCGATCACGAGGCTCTCGCCGGTCGGCTCGGTCCCGGGCTTGAACGCCTCCAGGATCGCGCCGCGCGCACCGGGATTGGCCCGCTGACCGCTCTCGAGATCGACCCAGACCATGCGCACCCCCGGAGGAATACGGAAGTCGGGGGTCACCACATCCTCCAGGGCGTCGGCCATGAAGGCCTTGAAGATCGGGGCGGCCACGCTCGACCCGGTATCTGTCCGGCCGAGGGTGCGGGGCTGGTCGAAACCGACATAGACGCCGACCGCCAGGTCCGGGGAGAAGCCGACGAACCAGGTGTCCATGTTCTCGTTGGTCGTGCCGGTCTTGCCGCCCAGGGTCTTGCCCAGTTCGGCGATGCGCCGACCGGTCCCGCGCTGGACGACGCCCTCCAGCATGGACACGATCTGATAGGCCGAGGCCGCATCGACGATCTGCTCGCGGGTGTCCGGAATCCGCGGCGGCGGGCCGCCGTTCCAGGAGGCGGCCGAGCAGCCCTCGCAGGGGCGGTCGTCATGCCGGTAGACGGTCTTGCCGTGCCGGTCCACCACCCGGTCGAACAGAGACGGGGTGATTCGCTTGCCGCCATTCACCAACATCGAATAGGCCGTGGTCATGCGCAGCAGGGTGGTCTCCGCAGCACCGAGCGAGAAGGACAGGTGCGGCTGCATGTCGTCGACCACGCCGAAGCGCTCGGCATACTGCACGACCTTGTCCATGCCGATGGTCTGGGCGAGGCGCACCGTCATCAGGTTCCGCGACTTCTCGATGCCCACGCGCATCGGCGTCGGACCGTAGAACTCGTTGGAATAGTTCGAGGGCTTCCATTTCGGCAGGCCAGGTCCCTGATCGAGCACGAAGGGCGCGTCGAGGATCTGGGTAGCCGGGGTATAGCCGCTGTCGAGGGCCGCCAGATAGACGAACGGCTTGAACGACGAGCCCGGCTGGCGCCAGGCCTGGGTCGCACGGTTGAACTCGCTCATCTCGGTGCTGTAGCCGCCGGTCATGGCCAGCACGCGGCCGGTATGCGGGTCCATCGCCACCAGGCCGCCGCTCACGTCCGGGATCTGGCGCAGGGCGACGGTCGCCTCGCCATAGGCCTCGCCCTTGCCGTTCTCGGTCACGGTCTCCACCGGCACCACGTCGCCGACGGACAGCACCTCGGTCACCGATTGGGGCGTGCCGCCGAACCGCTGGTCCTCCAGCCACTCGCGCGCCCATTTCATCTCGTCATAGGGCAGGGTCGCCAGCGATCCGTCGGGGAAGCCGATGGTCGCCGTCTTGGCGTCGGCCTTCACCACCGCCCCCAGGCGCCAGCTGCCGAGGCCGGCCGGACGTTCGACCTTGGCCAGGGCGTCGCCCCAACCGGGCACGATCTCGATCCGGGTCACCGGCCCCCGCCAGCCGTGGCGCTGGTCATACTCGATCAGCCCCTCGCGCAGCGCCTTGTCGGCCATGCGCTGCAGGTCCGGGTCCAGGGTGGTGCGCACCGACAGGCCGCCCTCGTACAGTCCCTCGTCGCCGTAGCGCTCCAGCAGGTCGCGGCGCACTTCCTCGGCGAAGTAATCGGCGGTCGTCTCGTCACCCGTGGACGCGGTGGAGACGGTCAGCGGCTCCTGGGTTGCGGCCTGGGCTTCGGCCTGGGTGATGAAGCCGTTCTCCGACATCTGGCCGATCACCCAGTTGCGTCGGGCGACGGCGGCATCGTGCTTGCGGGTCGGGTGGTAGTTGTTCGGCGCCTTCGGCAGGGCGGCGAGATAGGCCGCCTCGGCGATGGTCAGCTCGGCCAGCGGCTTGTCGAAATAGTTCAGGGCCGCGGCGGCGACGCCATAGGAGCCGAAGCCGAGATAGATCTCGTTCAGGTACAGCTCGAGGATGCGGTCCTTGCTCAGCACCCGCTCGATGCGGAAGGAGAGGATCGCCTCCTTGGCCTTTCGGTCGATCGACACCTCGTTGGTCAGCAGGAAGTTCTTCGCCACCTGCTGGGTGATCGTCGACGCACCGACGGGGCGCCGGCCGGTCCCGTAGTTCTTCACGTTCAGGACGACGGCGGAGGCGAGGCTGACGAAGTCGATGCCCGGGTGGTTGTAGAAATTCTTGTCCTCGGCGGCCAGGAAGGCCTTCACCACCCGCTTGGGGATCGCCTCGATGGCGACGAAGACGCGCTTGTTGCGGGCGAACTCCTCCAGCAGACGGCCGTCGCCCGCATGCACCCGGGTGACCACCGGCGGCTCGTAGTCGGCGAGGAACTCGTAGTCCGGCAGGCCGCGGCCGAAATGGTGGAACGCGTACAGCACGGCGCCGACGCCTCCGATCGCGACGATCAGGACGAAGACAAAGAGTCCGAGCAGCCAACGCAACAAATTCATACCCTCCGAAGCCCGGCCCCACCCTACCAGACGCGCTGGGCATATGCATTCCCAACGCCGTGAGCGCCAAACGGTTGCCGACCCTACAAAGATAATGTGACGCGAACGCGGCGGGATGTGGCCTGGCGCACGTTGTCTCGCCGGCACCGCCGTCGCCGCGGATTGACGAAAGCCGGAGGACTTCGCACGCTACGCAGACCGCGTGTCAGGTTTGCCCCGGAGACGATGCCATGTCCGCCAGCGCCGCGCCCACCAGCCCCCTCGCCGACACCACCATCGACATGTTCCGTCGCGACGGCGCGGTGAAATTGTCGGGCGTCTTCGACAAGGATTGGATCGCCGAGTTGCGCGACGGCATCGACCGCAACATGCGCGAGCCCGGCACCTACGCCAAGGAATATACGCCCGAGGGCAAGCCAGGCTATTTCTTCGGCGACTACTGCAACTGGCAACGCATCCCGGAATACCACCATTTCCTTAAGGAATCGCCGGCGGCCGACCTCGCCGGCCAGCTCATGGGCTCAGAAAAAGTTGTGCTGTTCCACGAGCATGTCCTGGTCAAGGAACCAGGCACCGAGGAACGCACCCCCTGGCACCACGACCAGCCCTATTACTGCATCGAGGGCACCCAGACCTGCTCGCTGTGGATCCCGCTGGACCCGGTGCCGCGGGAGGTCTGCGTCGAGTTCATCGCCGGCTCCCATGGCTGGGGCAAGCGCTTCCTGCCGACCAAGTTCAAGGGCGAGGCCTACGAGCGCGGCGACGAGGGGCTGGAGCCGCTGCCCGATATCGAGCTGCAGCGCGGCGAGCTCACGATCCTCGGCTGGGACATGGAGCCGGGCGACGCCATCGCCTTCTCGTTCCTGACCGTGCACGGCGCGCCGGGCAATCCGGGGACCGGCGGCAACCGGCGGCGCGCCTTCGCCGCCCGCTTCTGCGGCGACGACGTGATCTATGTGAAGCGCAAGGGCGAGGTCTCGCCCCCCTTCCCCAACGTGCGGCTCAACCACGGCGACCCGCTGCGAGGCGAGGATTTCCCCGTCCTACGGGGGTAGTCAGCCGCTTGCCGCCCGGCGTCGGCACTGGTAGAGACCCCCTCCCAACACCGAGTCGCCCGTCTCCCTGACGATCCCTCACGGAGCGGGCCGGGAGAGGCGCCATGGCCAGCGTGAGCACGACCGACACCCCGGACGCCGACCGCGTCTACCTGTTCGACACCACCCTGCGCGACGGGCAGCAGACCCGCGGCGTCGACTTCACCGTCGCCGACAAGGCGGCGATTGCCCGCGCGCTGGACCAGCTCGGGATCGACTACATCGAAGGCGGCTGGCCGGGCGCGAACCCGACCGACGACCGGTTCTTCGCCGAACCGCCGAAGATGGAGAGCGCGCGCATCGTCGCCTTCGGCATGACGCGGCGGCCCGGCCGCAGCGCGGAGAACGACCCGGGCCTCGCCGGCATTCTTGACGCCCGGGTCCCCGCCGTCTGCCTGGTCGGCAAGACCTGGGACTTCCATGTGGACGTCGCCCTGGAGATCGAGCGCGACGAGAACATCGCCATGGTGCGCGACAGCATCGCCCGGTCCGTGGCGGTCGGCCGCGAGGCGATGTTCGACTGCGAGCATTTCTTCGACGGCTTCAAGGCCAACCCGGATTACGCCCTCGACTGCGCGGAGGCGGCCTACAAGTCCGGCGCGCGCTGGGTGGTGCTCTGCGACACCAACGGCGGCACCCTGCCCCACGAGATCGAGGAGATCGTCGCCAAGGTGACCGAGCGGGTCCCGGGCACCCATGTCGGCATCCACTGCCACAACGACACCGGCAACGCGGTTGCCAACTCCCTGGCCGCGATCCGCGCCGGCGCCCGGCAGGTCCAGGGCACGATCAACGGCCTGGGCGAGCGCTGCGGCAATGCCGACATGATGGCGATCATCCCGAACCTCGTGGTGAAGATGGGGATGAAGACCAATGTGGGCGCCGACAAGCTGAAGCATCTGACCTCGGTGTCGAGGATGCTGGACGAGCGGCTCAACCGGGCGAGCGACCCGCACCGCGCCTATGTCGGTGCCGCCGCCTTCGCCCATAAGGGCGGGCTGCACGTCTCCGCCGTCCAGAAGGACCCCAAGACCTACGAGCATGTGGAGCCGTCGACCGTCGGCAACCAGCGCCACATCCTGGTGTCCGACCAGGCCGGTCGATCCAACATCCTGGCCCGCTTCGCCGAGATCGGCGTCGAGATCGACCCGAAACACCCGAAGATCCAGCGCCTGGTCGACGAGGTGAAGGAGAAGGAGTTCCAGGGCTATTCCTACGACAGTGCCGAGGCCAGCTTCGAGCTGCTTGCCCGCCGGCTGATCGAGGGGGTGCCGGAGTTCTTTACGATCGAACGCTGGCGCGTCATGGACGAGCGCCGCTTCAACGCCCGCGGCGAGCTGGTGATCGAGTCCGAGGCGACGGCCACCCTGACCGTCGGCGGCACCGCCCATCACGAGGTCGCGGTCGGCAACGGTCCGGTCAACGCGCTGGACACCGCCATCCGCAAGGCGCTGACCCCGGCCCTGCCGGCGATCCAGACCATGCGGCTGATCGACTACAAGGTGCGCATCCTGCCGCCGGCCCGCGAAGGCGACGGCACCGACGCCACCACCCGGGTGATGATCGAGAGCGAGGACGAGACCGGCCAGACCTGGCGCACGGTGGGCGTCAGCCCGAACATCATCGACGCCTCCATCGCCGCCCTGTCCGACGCCATCACCTGGAAGCTGCTGCGCGACGGTGCGGCCGCGCCGAAGGCGGGTGCCTGAGCGGATGGCGGGAACCGACCGCGCCCGCTCCGTCGCCGGCACCGGCCCGGCGATCATCCTGGTGGAACCGCAGCTCGGCGAGAATATCGGCGCCTGCGCCCGGGCGATGCTGAACTGCGGTCTGACCGACATGCGGCTGGTGAGCCCGCGCGACGGCTGGCCCAACCCGGCCGCCGACGCCATGGCGGCCGGCGCGATCGAGGTGCTCAAGAACGCCCGTGTCTATCCGACCACCGCAGAGGCCTGCGCCGACCTGACCTATGTGCTGGCCACCACCGCCCGGCCGCGCGGCGTGACCAAGGAGGCCCTGGTGCCGCGCGCCGCCGCCGCCCAGCTCCGCGCCCGGATCGACGCGAGCCAGCCGGTCGGCGTGCTGTTCGGCCCCGAGCGCGCCGGGCTGGTGAACGAGGACGTCACCCTGGCCGACGCCGTGATCACCGTCCCGCTGAACCCGGGCTTCTCGTCCCTGAACCTGGCCCAGGCGGTCCTGCTGGTGGGCTACGAGTGGTACCAGAGCGGCGACGCCACGCCGGACGTCCAGCTCATGTCCGACAGCCCGCCGGCCCCGGTGGAGACGCGGGAGTTCTTCTTCACCCGCCTGGAGGAGGAGCTGGAGGAGGCCGGCTTCTTCTATCCGGAGCATCTGGGCCCGACGATGAAGCGCAACCTGCGCACCATGTTCGCCCGCACCGGCCTGACCGATCAGGAGATCCAGAGCCTCCACGGCGTGATCAAGGCGCTCACGGGAAAACGCCGGCGCGCGCCCTGAGCCTCCGCCAAAGCACTCAGCCGCGCTGCTTGAGCAGGGCTTCCAGGTTGATCTGCTCGGGCGCGTCGAACATGGTCATGATGTAGCGCACGTCGCCGCGCGAATACCCGTCCGCCAGGAAATGCAGAAAATAGCCGTTCAGCCAGGCGGCGGTCACGCACAGCGCGATGATCGGCGTCTGCTTGCGGGTCGCCGCGTTCATCAGGAACGGGTAGTTCTGCACCAGTTCCTCGCTCCAGATCTTGTTGAAGCGCGGGTCGAGCGGCTGCAGCAGGCCCTCCTGGAAGATCCGATAGGAGAGCCACATCTGCTCCATCGCCGAGTATTCGTTCTCGGTGCCGGTCTCGTAGACGTCGCGCAGGAACGCCTTGTGCCGGTCCGGGCGCAGGACCATCACCCCGGTATTGACCATGTCCGGCTGATCGTCGGGCAGCCCGGCCTCGGCATAGCGCTCCCGGGCCGTCGGGCCGCGGTCGCGCTTGAAGATGCCGCTGCCGAAGCGGAAGGCCCGGTCCCAGCGGTTCTCCAGGATCTCGGCAGTGGGCTGGGTCGACCCGAAAGGCACCGCACCGATGCCCTCGGACTCACCGTAATGGGCCACGATGCAGGGGGCGGAGTGGTAGTTCACGAAGATGTCCGCGTCGATCCAGACCACATGGTCGTAGTCCTGGAGCTTCGGGTGCTCGAGGATCAGGCATTTCTGCCAGTGCGGCGTGCGTTCCTTGGCGCGCGGGGTGGGATCGATGTAGTCGTCGATCAGGACGAGGTCGTAGCCGTGCCGGTCGGCATAGGCCTGCACGCTCTTGCGGTAGAGCCCGTTCCACATCGACTGGTAGTCACTGCCGATCACCATCGTGGTCAGCGCTTTACGCTTGGCCATCTCGCCCTCTCGCCATCCCAGCCGCGAAGACCGTAGGGCGCCCGCCCGACGGATGTAAAGCGCCCTGGCCCTCAGCCGCCGGCGGCGATGACATGGCGGAAATACTCCACCGTCCGGGTCAGCCCGTCCTCCAGGGACACCGCCGGCTGCCAGTCGAGCACCTCGCGGGCCCGGGTGATGTCGGGGCGGCGCTGCTTGGGATCATCCTCGGGCAGGGGCCGGTACTCGATCCGGGATGTCGAGCCGGTCAGGCGGATCACGGTCTCCGCCAGCTCAAGTACCGTGCATTCCGCCGGGTTGCCCAGGTTGATCGGTCCGGTCACGCCGTCCGGGCTCTCCATCAGCCGCATCGAGCCCTCGACCAGATCGTCCACGTAGCAGAACGACCGCGTCTGGCTGCCGTCGCCGTAGAGGGTGATCGGATGGCCCTGCAGCGCCTGCATGACGAAGTTCGACACCACGCGGCCGTCGCGTGGATGCATGCGCGGCCCGTAGGTGTTGAAGATGCGGGCCACCTTGATGCCCAGCCCGTGCTGGCGGCGGTAGTCGAAGAACAGCGTCTCGGCACAGCGCTTGGCCTCGTCGTAGCAGGCCCGCGGCCCGATCGGATTGACGTTGCCCCAGTAGTCCTCGGTCTGCGGATGGACCGTGGGGTCGCCGTAAACCTCGGAGGTCGACGCCTGGTAGATCCGGGCATCCAGCCGCTTGGCGAGGCCGAGCAGGTTGATGGCACCGTGGACCGAGGTCTTGGTCGTCTGCACCGGGTCGTGCTGGTAGTGCACCGGAGAGGCCGGACAGGCGAGGTTGTAGATCTCGTCGACCTCGACATAGAGCGGGAAGGTTACGTCGTGGCGGATCAGCTCGAAATCCCGGTTCTCCAGGAGGTGCGTGACGTTCGCCCGGGTACCCGAGAAGAAATTGTCGACGCAGACCACCTCGCAGCCTTCCCGCAGCAGCCGTTCGCAGAGATGGGAGCCGATGAACCCGGCCCCGCCGGTGACGAGCACCCGCTTCCGCCCGAAATAGTCCTGACGCATTGCTGAACGGCTCCTGTGGTGGGCTACGGGCGGCAGGCGCGGTCGCCGCGGCCGAGAATATCCGCTATCCCCGACCGACGCGAGGTGGCTGCGCCCCATCTTTGGCCCGCGGATCGGCACGGGTTGTTTGACTTTTCCGGGTCGATCCGTATAACCCGCGCATTCCTGAGAAAGAGGAGCATGCAAACCGGCATGTTCCCGGCCCGGCACAAGCAGGTCTCTGCGACGCCGGATGCCCTATCGGGACAACCCGCCCGGCGGCCGAAACTGGCCGGAACATGGGCCGAAGAAGAAGGAGCAACGCGATGGCCAAGCGCATCGCTGCGAAGCACAAGATTGACCGCCGCCTCGGTGTGAACCTCTGGGGCCGCCCGAAATCCCCGCTCAACAACCGCGAATACGGCCCGGGTCAGCACGGGCAGCGCCGCCGCAAGCCGACCGACTACGGCGTGCAGCTCATGGCGAAGCAGAAGCTGAAGGGCTACTACGGCAACATCGGCGAGAAGCAGTTCCGCAAGTACTACGCCGAGGCCGTCCGTCGTAAGGGCGACACCGGCGAGAACCTGATCGGCATTCTGGAGACCCGCCTGGACGCGGTCGTCTACCGCATGAAGTTCGTGCCGACCGTCTTCGCCGCCCGCCAGCTGGTCAACCACGGCCACGTCAAGGTCAACGGCAAGCGCGTGAACATCCCCTCCTTCCTGGTGCGCGAAGGCGACGTGGTCGAGGTCAAGGAGAAGTCCCGCGAGCTGCCGGTGGTCCTGGAAGGCGCACAGTCGAGCGAGCGCGACGTTCCGGACTACCTGGAAGTCGATCACAGCAAGATGACCGGCACCTTCACGCGTATCCCGAAGCTGGAGGATGTGCCGTATCCGGTTCAGATGGAGCCGAGCCTCGTGGTCGAGTTCTACTCCCGCTGATCGACGGCAACTCAGACATTCGGCGACTGGCCGGCCCTCGGGGCCGGCCTTTTGCTTTTCAGCTCCCGGATTGGCCTTTCCCGGCCTTTTGTGCCCGCCGAGCGGAACTTCCTTAACCAATTGTTCAATGGATTTGAGCGATATACGATCCGATTGGAGAGGGAGAAAAAGCAGCATGGCGACGGCGACACTCGATCCGCCGGCCCCGGTCCTGGTCGCCCAGGCAGTCCGCGCGCATCAGCTGGGCCATCTGGACGCGGCCCAGGATCTGTACCTGCGCGCCCTGGCCGTCGATCCCATGGAGTCCGACGCCCTGAACCTGATGGGCACGCTGATGCTCCAGCGAGGCGACCTCGCCAATGCCGTGCCCTTCGCCGCCAAGGCCGTCCTCACCGAACCCCGCGCCGCCGGCGCTCTCAACACGCTCGGCCTCATCCTCAAGCAGGCCGGACAGGTCGCCGCCGCCGCAAGCTGCTACCAGAAGGCGCTGCTGGTCGATGAAGGCTTCGCCGATGCCTATAGCAATCTCGGGGTGATCCTGAAATCCGAGGGGCATCTGCTGCGGGCCATCGACTATTACCGCCGCGCCCTGGACCTCGACCCCACCCTGGGCGAGACCTACAACAACTTGGCCAACGCCTATCAGGAGATCGGCGAGCTGGAGGAGGCAGTGGACGCCTATCTCCAGGCCGCCGACCGCATGCCGGACAGCGATACCGTCCACTACAATGTGGGCATGCTGCTGAACCGGCAGGGCCAGCGGGACGACGCGCTTGTCCACCTGAAGCGGGCGCTGGACCTGAATCCGGAGCGCAGCGACGCCCGGCATCTGGTCGCCGCCCTGGAAGGCCGCACGACCCAGCGCGCGCCGTTGGATTATGTCCGCAAGCTGTTCGACGACTACGCCCCGCGCTTCGAGGCGCATCTGGTCGGCGACCTGCAGTGCCGGATCCATCTCGACATCGTCGGCCTGCTCAACCAGCACCGGCGCGGTCGCCGGTTCGGCCACGCCCTGGACCTCGGCTGCGGGACCGGCCTGACCGGCGCCGCCGCCCGGGGCTTCATCGACCACCTGGCCGGCGTCGACCTGTCGGAGAACATGCTGCGCCAGGCCGAGGTGAAGGGCGTGTACGACGCGCTGCGGGCCGCCGATATCGACAGCTATCTGGAAGCCATGGAGGGGACGGTCGATCTCGTCATGGCGGGCGACGTGTTCATCTACATGGGCGCCCTCGACACCACCATCAGCCTGATCGCGAACAGGCTGAACGACCGGGGCGTGCTCGCCTTCTCGGTCGAGGCCGAGGTGCCGGCCGCGTCATGGGTTCTTCGGCCCACAGGTCGATTTGGCCACGGGGACGCCTATATCTCTTCCCTGATGGCCGAGAATGGGCTGACGGTGGTCGATAAACTGCAGACTGCACTGCGCACCGATCGCGGCAAGCCCATCAGCGGAATCATATACTTGGCGGAGAAGTTCGCCGCCTGACCGACCGCATATCCGGAACGACGGATATCGGCCGGTTTAACGTTGGCGGTGGGATTGTATACCGTCGTCGCGCCCGTCGGAGATTCGCTCCCGGGTTCCGCCACCGGAGGGCTGCATGAGTATCCTGCGCCAAATTTTCGTCGTCGGACTGCTGGGCGCCCTGGTCGTCGCAGGCTGGATCTTCGCGGCCCCAATCCTGTCCGAGGAAGGGACCGGCACGCCCGGCGGCAGCGCTGCCAACCGTCCGAACGCGGCGGTGGTGGCCGAGGTGAGCTTCAGCCACGAGCGGATCCGCCTGGAGGCCGTCGGGACCGCCCGCGCGCGCCGCTCCGCAACCCTCTACGCCCCAGCGGCCGGCGAGATCGAGGCCATCAACTTCACCTCCGACCAGCAGGTCACCGAGGGCGACGTGCTGCTGGAACTCGACCGCGAGGCCGAGGAGCTGGCCGTCGAGCTCGCCCGGGTCCGGCGGGCCGACGCCGACCGCATCGTCGGCCGCCTGCGCAGCCTCAGCCGCTCCGGCGCGGTTGCCCAGGCGACCCTGGACGACGCGCTGACCACCCTGGAGGCCGCCCGGATCGAGCTGAGGACGGCCGAGGTCGCGCTGTCCGACCGCTTCGTCGTCGCCCCGTTCTCCGGCCGGATCGGCCTGACCGACCTGGATGTGGGCGACCGCATCACCTCCGACACCCGGATCGCCACCCTGGACGACCGCTCCACCCTGCTGGTCCGTTTCGATGCGCCGGAGGCCCTGCTGGGCCGGATCTCGGTGGGCGACACCGCCTCGGTCGTGCCCTGGACCGGCACCGACATCTCGGCCGAAGGCACGGTCTATGACGTCGACAGCCGCGTGGACGAGGACAATCGCTCCTTCACGGTGCGGGCGCGCATCCCGAACGAGGACGACCGCCTGCGCCCCGGCATGAGCTTCCGGGTCAGCCTGGACATCCGCGGACCGGAGCGCCCCCGGGTGCCCGAGATCGCCATCCAGTGGGGCGGCGACGGGTCGTTCCTCTGGGTCGTCCGCGACCAGGAGGCGATGCGGGTACCGGTGACCATCCTGCAGCGCCAGGAGGCCATGGTGCTGGTGGACGGCGCCGTCGACCGGGGCGATCTCGTCGTGGTCGAGGGGCTGCACCGCATGCGGCCCGGCGCGCCGGTGGAGATCATTCCGGAGGACCAGGCCGCCCCGCAGCCGGTCCCGGCCCAGCTTCAGGGTGCGGGATCATGAGCGACCAGGCGCCGTCGCCGTCCCCCGGCGTCAGCGACCTGCCGGCCCTGAGCGTCCGCCGGCCGCTGCTGGTGCTGGTGATGAACCTGCTGATCGCGATCGCCGGCTTCGCCGCCATCCTGGCGGTGGAGGTCCGCGAGCTGCCGAATGTCGACCGGCCGATCGTCAGCGTGCGCGGCATCCTGCAGGGCGCCTCGCCGGAGACCATGGACCGGGAGGTGACCAGCATCGTCGAGGGCGCGGTCGCCCGGGTGAACGGCGTGCGCCGGATCCGCTCCTCCAGCGAGGAGAACAACTTCCGCATGCGGGTCGAGTTCGATCCCGGCGCCGATCTCGACCTTGCCGCCGCCGATGTGCGCGAGGCGGTCAGCCGGGTACAGAGCGAGCTGCCCGACAACGTGGAACAGCTCGCCGTGGTGAAGGCGGACGCCGACGCCGATCCGGTCCTGCGCCTCTCCGTGCAGGGCGAAGGGCTGAACGACGAGGACCTCGCCCGCATCGTCGAGAACGACATCATCCCGGAGCTGATCTCCGTCGACGGCGTGGCCGACGTGACCCTGTTCGGCGACCGGGAACGCCAGCTGCGCGTGGTGCTCGACCCGCTGCGGCTGAGCTCCTACCAGCTCTCCGCCAGCGACGTCATCGACGTGCTGGAGAACGCCCCCTTCGACATTCCCGCCGGCAGCTTCGGCTCCAAGGACCAGGAACTGATCGTGCGGGCCGACGCCACGGTGGAGCGGGCGAGCGAGGTCGAGGCCATCGTCATCCGCGACAACATCCGGATCGGCGACGTGGCCCAGGTGTTCTTCGGACCCGAGGACGCCGAGAGCTATGTCCGGGTGAACGGCGCGCAGGTGGTCGGTCTCGGCATCGTGCGCCAGGCCCAGTCGAACACCATCGAGATCTCCAAGCGGGTGCACGAGACCGTCGCCGACCTGAACAGCCGCTTCGAGCGGGTGCAGGTCAGCATCACCTCCGACGACGCCGAATTCATCGAAGGCTCGGTGGAGGAGGTGCTCTACACCCTGTTCCTGGCGGTGCTGATCGTCATCGCCACCCTTTGGATCTTCCTCGGTTCTCCCTCGGCCACGCTGATCCCCTGCGTGTCGATCCCGATCGCGCTGATCGGCTCGGTGGCGGCGATCTGGCTGCTCGGCTTCTCCATCAACATCCTCACCCTGCTCGCCCTGGTGCTGGCGACCGGCCTGATCGTCGACGACAGCATCGTGGTGCTGGAGAACATCCAGCGCCGGCGCGGCCAGTCCCTCGGCGCCCGGGCAGCGGCCGTCCTCGGGTCGCGCCAGGTGTTCTTCGCCGTGCTCGCGACCACCGCCACCCTGGTGTCGGTCTTCGTGCCGATCTCCTTCCTGCCGAGCACCGCCGGGCGCCTGTTCCGCGAGTTCGGCTTCGTGCTGGCGATCGCGGTGGTGATCTCGTCCTTCGTCGCCCTCACCCTGGTGCCGGCCCTGGCCGCGCGGCTCGGCCCAGACCGTCCCAGCCGGTACGGCGTGCGCCAGGCCCTGGGCCGGCTCGGTCGCCGGCTGGCGGATGTCTATGCCGCCACCCTGCGCGCCGTCCTGGCGGTCCCGCTGGTCGCCATCGCCGTCGCCCTGACGGTCGCCGCCGGCTCCTGGTTCGCGTTCGAGCGCCTGGACCGGGAACTTCTGCCGAGCGAGGACCGCGGTAACATCTTCATCTTCGGCTCCGGCCCCGACGGCGTGGGTCTGTCCTACAGCGACCGCCAGTCCGACCGCATGGAGGCGGTGCTTCGGCCCTATCTGGACAGCGGCGAGATCGAGTCCCTGTTCACCATCGTCGGCCGCTACGACCTGAACCGGGTGTTCATCTCGGCCCCGCTTGCGCCGTGGCATCTGCGCGAGCGCTCCCAGCAGGAGATCATGGACGAGATCCGGCCGAAGATGAACGCGATCCCCGGCATGCGGATCCGCGTCTACGGCTCCAACAGCCTGGATCTCAGCTCCAACACCGGCGGGCTGGAGGTCGCGCTGATCGGCAACGACTACCTGGATCTCTTCGAGGCCGCCAAGCGCATGACGGCGGAGATCGAGCAGCGGCTGCCCTACCTGTCCGACATCCGCATCTCCTACCAGCCGACCCAGCCCCAGCTCTCCGTGCGGATCGACCGGCGGCGCGCCTCCGACCTCGGCATCCCGCTGGACGATCTGGCCGACACGCTGCGGGTGATGATCGACGGCCTGGATATCGCCGACCTCAATGTCCGCGACGAGTCGATCCCGATCATCCTGGAGGCGCGCGGCGGCGCGATCGATGACCCGAGCGACCTGGTGAACCTGCATGTGCGCACCAGCCGGGGCACCCTGGTGCCGCTCTCCAGCCTGGTCACCCTGACCGAGGAGGGCGTGGCCAATGAGCTCGACCGCCATGTTCAGCGCCGCGCGGTGGAGATCGACGCCGATGTGAGCCCCGGCGTCACGCTGAACCAGGCCGCGATCGACGTGCGGGAGATCGCCCAGGAGATCCTGCCCGAAGAGATCGACATGATCCTGCTGGGCGAGGCCGAGGCGCTGGAGGAGGCCGAGCGTGAGGTGATGATCACCTACGCCATCGCCATCGTCGTCGTCTTCCTGGTCCTGGTCGCCCAGTTCGAGAGCGTGACCAGTGCCGCCATCGTCATGGTCACCGTCCCGTTCGGCATCGCCGCCGCGATCTACGCGCTGATGCTCACCGGCACCTCCATGAACGTCTACAGCCAGATCGGGCTGGTGATGATGATCGGGCTGATGGCGAAGAACGGCATCCTGCTGGTCGAGTTCGCCGACCAGCTCCGCGACCGCGGCTTCTCGGTGCGCGAGGCGGTGGAGCGGTCGGCGGTGGTCCGCCTGCGCCCGATCGTGATGACCATGGTCTCCACCGTCCTGGGCGGCCTGCCGCTGATCCTCAGCCACGGGCCGGGGGCGGAGGCGCGTATGGCGATCGGCTGGGTGGTGTTCGGCGGGCTCGGCCTGGCGGCCGTGTTCACCCTCTACCTGACGCCGGTGGTCTATCTGGCGCTCGCCCGACTGTCCCCCGCCCGGGCCAGCGGGGCCGGCAAGCTGGAGCGGGAGATGGCGCACGCACAGACCGTCCCGGACGTGGCCGAGGGCGATGAGGTGCCCTCCCCCGCGCGGTCCGGTCCCAAGCCGCAGGTGGCCGGCAACGACTGACGCCACCGGCCAGCTCGTGCATGGGCCGAAGGTTTGGTGCTAGACACGAAGCCTCCGTCGTTCAGCCGCACAGCCCGGGGTCCCCATGACGCCATTCGACATCGCCGCCATCCTGGTCAGCCTGGCGGCGGCCTGCGGCGTGCTGAACCATTTCGTGATCCGACTGCCGGCGACCGTCGGCCTTGTGGTCATCGGTCTGGCGGCCTCGCTGATCCTGGTCGGGCTCAATGCGGTCATCCCCGGCTTCAGCATCGACAACGTGGTCCGCCGGCAGATCCTGGAGATCGACTTCGCCGACGCGCTGCTCAAGGGCATGCTCGGATTCCTGCTGTTCGCCGGCGCCCTGCACGTGGATTTCGAATCCCTGCACGAACAGAAATGGGCGGTCGCCCTGATGGCGACCCTGGGCGTGCTGATCTCCACCGCCCTGGTCGCCCTGGGCTTCCACCTGATCGCCGGGGTGCCGATCCTGATCGCCTTCGTCTTCGGGGCGCTGATCTCGCCGACCGACCCTGTGGCGGTGCTCAGCCTGCTGAAGTCGATCAAGGTGCCCAAGGCGCTGGAAACCAAGATCGCCGGCGAGAGCCTGTTCAACGACGGTGTGGCCTATGTGGTGTTCCTGATCGCCACCGCCGTGGCGTTCCGGGAGGCGACGGACAGTCCGATCACCGCCCTGGAGATGGCCGAGCTCTTCGTGCTGGAGGCCGGCGGCGGGGCCGTGCTGGGCGGGGCGGCCGGGTGGCTCGTCTACCGGATCATGCGGCGGATGGACGACTACGCCCTGGAGGTGCTGCTGACCCTCGCCCTGGTGATGGGCACCTACTCGCTCGCCCACGCCCTGCACATGAGCGGCCCGATCGCCGTGGTGGTCGCCGGCCTGCTGATCGGCCATAGCGGCGTGCGCTACGGCATGAGCGCCACCACCCGGGAGCATGTGGACTCGTTCTGGCGGCTAATCGACGAGATCCTGAACGCGGTGCTGTTCCTGCTGATCGGCCTGGAGGTCCTGACCGTCGCGTTCGACACCAGCTACCTGCTCTACGGCCTGGCGTCGATCCCGCTGGTGCTGGTCGCCCGGGCCATCGCGGTCGGCGTGCCGATCACGGTCCTCAGGCTGGGCCGGGAGTTCACCCCGGGCGTGGTGCCGATCATGACCTGGGGCGGACTGCGGGGCGCGATCTCCGTCGCCCTGGTCCTGTCCCTGCCCGACCATCCGGAAAAGCCGCTGCTGCTCACCGTCACCTATGTGGTGGTGATCTTCTCGATCGTGGTTCAGGGCCTGACGACTGGTCGGGTGGTGCGCCACTACATGCGCAAGGCAGGTGCCGACTAACCCAGGAGCGCCGAACTCTCGGTGATCACCGCCCCGACCTCGGCCATGCCGGCCATCGCCGCGTCAAGCGAGCCGGCGAGGTCGATCGCCCGGCAGGCATCGGTGAGGATCACCGCCTCGAACCCGGCCGTGCGGGCGTCGAGCACGGACCAGGCGACGCAGAAATCGGTGGCCAGCCCGGCGAAGAACAGCCGCTCGATTCCCCGCTCCCTCAGATAGCCGGCAAGACCGGTGGGCGTGGTCTGGTCGTTCTCCAGGAACGCCGAATAGCTGTCGATGTCGCGCCGGTAGCCCTTGCGGATGATCATCTCCGCCCGGTCGAGGGCCAGGTCCTTGTGCAACTCCGCGCCCGGCGTGCCCTGGACGCAGTGGTCCGGCCACAGGGTCTGGGTGCCGTAGGGCATCTCAACAGTGGTGAACGGTTCACGCCCGGGATGTTGCGAGGCGAAGGAGCTGTGACCGGCCGGGTGCCAGTCCTGGGTGGCGACCACATGGGTGAACCGCTCGGCCAGCCGGTTGGCGATCGGCACCAGCAGATCGCCCTCGGCCACCGCGAGCGCACCGCCGGGCATGAAGTCGTATTGCAGGTCGATCAGGACGAGACAGTCGGTCTCGCGCAGCGGCATCACGGCCATGGGCACCTCCGATGGGTTGCTCGAAGGGTAGCGTGCGCGACGCCGACCCGTCGATGCATCACTCCGCGCGGAAGGCGCCTTTCGTGCGGTTGGCGAAGGCGACCAGCGACAGCATCACCGGCACCTCCACCAGCACGCCCACGACCGTGGCAAGGGCGGCTCCGGACTCCAACCCGAACAGGCTGATCGCCACCGCGACCGCCAGCTCGAAGAAGTTGGAGGTGCCGATCAGCGCGCAGGGAGCGGCGATGGAGAACGGCACCCGCCAGACCCAGGCCGCCGCGTAGGCGACGGCGAAGATGCCGTAGGACTGCAGCAGCAGCGGGACGGCGATCATGGCGATCACCAGCGGGCGCTCCAGGATCACCTGACCCTGGAAGCCGAACAGCAGCACCACCGTGGCCAGCAGCCCGAGGATGGAGACCGGCTTGATCGCCCCGGTGAACCGGGCGACCGCCGCCTCGCCGCCGCCATGGGTCGTCAGGCGCCAGCGGGTCAGGGCTCCGGCGGCCAGCGGAATGACCACGTACAGGCCGACCGACAGCAGCAGGGTCTCCCACGGCACGGCAATGTCGGTGACGCCGAGCAGCAGGGCGACGATCGGGGCGAAGGCGAAGACCATGATCACGTCGTTCACCGACACCTGGACCAGGGTGTAGTTCGGATCGCCCTTGGTGAGCTGCGACCAGACGAACACCATGGCCGTGCAGGGCGCGGCCCCGAGCAGGATCAGTCCGGCGATGTATTGCTGGGCATCCTCCGGCGAGATCAGGTCGGCGAACACGACCTCGAAGAACAGCACGCCGAGCCCGGCCATTGTGAAGGGCTTGATCAGCCAGTTGACCAGGATGGTGATCGCCAGCCCCTTGGGCTTGTCGGCGACGTGGCCGAGGCTGGCGAAATCGATATTCACCATCATCGGGTAGACCATCGCCCAGATCAGGACGGCGACGATCAGGTTGACCCGGGCGACCTCGACCGCCGCCAGGGCCTCGAAGACCCCCGGGACGGTGGAGCCGAGGGCGACGCCCGCTGCGATGCACAGGGCTACCCAGACGGACAGCCATTTCTCGAAGAACCCGATTCCGGCCGGCGGGGCCGGCTGGGCAATATCCTGCGTCATAGTCAATCCGTCGGTCAGGGAAGGTTATGCGGCGCTGGAGGGGGTGCGCCCCAGTTCGGCGAGCCGCCGCTTCAGCGCCAGGTTGTCGATCGCGTTCAGCGGCAGGTTGACGAAGATCGAAATCCGGTTGTTCAGCATCCGGTAGGCTTCGGAGAAGGCCAGACGACGCTCGGCCTCCGTGCCGGTGGCGGCCGCCGGGTCCGGGACGCCCCAATGGGCGGTCATCGGCTGACCCGGCCATACCGGGCAGGTCTCGGCCGCGGCATCGTCGCAGACGGTGAAGACGAAGTGCATCTCGGGCGCGCCCGGGGCGGCGAACTCGTCCCAGCTCTTGGAGCGCAGGCCATCGACCGGATGGTTCTGCCGCGTCAGCAGGTCCAGGGCGAAGGGATGCACCTCGCCCTTGGGGTGGCTCCCGGCGCTGAACGCCCGGAACCGTCCCATCCCTTCGCGCTGCAGAATGGCCTCGGCCAGAATGCTGCGCGCGGAATTGCCCGTGCACAGGAACAGCACGTTGTAGATCTTGTCGTCAGCCATGACCCCCGCCTCAGATCAGCCCGGGTCACTCGGCAGCGGTGTCCCCGGTCAGTTTTCCTTCGGTCACCGGTGCCATGACGCGCCCCGTGCCGGATCGCCCGGCCACGTGAAGCCCGCACAGCTCCGGATGACCGGCGCAGCACTCCTCGGTCAGGAACGCGAGCAGCTGCTGCACGCCCTCGGTCTCGACGGCATAGAAGATGTTCCGCCGGACCCGCCAGGACCGCAGTAACCCTGCCCTCTCCATCTGGGCGACATGGAAGGAGACGTTCGACGGGGCGAGTCCGGCGGCGGCTGCGATGTCCCCCGCTGACATGCCCGACGGCCCGGCCCGCATGAGCGACCGGAAGATCGTCAGCCTGTTCTCATGCGCCAGTGCGGCGAAGGCACCTATCGCCTGTTCCTCGACCATTCTCATTTTTCAAATATCATTGAATTGTTGCACATGAATGACACAAAATAAAAGAGGTTATTAAGAGTCAGCGACGGTGGCCAGCTCATCGGTCGTCCTCGTCGATCTCGGACGAGGCCAGCACCAGCAGGGTGAGATCGTCGCTCTGACGGATCACGTCCTGCAGATCGTCCCAGGGAGTCTCGATCCGGCAGCGATACTCGTCGCCGATCCGCTCCTGCACGACGATCTCGAACCAGCCGTTCGTCTTGGCCAGCTTCACCCGATACTGCTGCTCGATGAGCAGTGTCGCAGGCGTGGCCAGACGCAATCCGTTCACCGAGAGATTGATCACCCGGGCGGCGGTATCGAGATCCTGGTTTCCGATGGTGGCGACCGTCGCCAACGTGTCCGTGGTCCGACGTTCGAAATTCCGGCGTTCCTTGCTCATCGCAGATCCATTGCACCAGCGTGACAGTTCAGGTCACCGACCGGGACGGGCGCGCCCGCCGCGCGGTCGGCATCACTACGAGATGCGGCTGCTATTCCGGCGAAGTCGATCCGCCAAGTCCAAGACCTCATGATATGTATGGACAATCTGATCGACCAGCCTTTTCATCTCCGCCTGGCTCAGCGCCGTCCCCGAGGCGAGCTTCTGCTCCGCCGTCCGGGCCGTCTCCGCCAGGATCTGGGCCCCGAAATTGAGGCTCATCCCCCTCAGGGCGTGGGCCTGAGCAGCCATGCCGGCCAGATCACCCTTTTCCCACATCGACGTCAATGTCGGCCGCGCCGTCTCCAGACTGTCGGCGAACTTGTCGAGCATCGACGCCACCGTCTCCAGATCGAGCGCCTCGATGAGCGACTCGATGCGTCCTGGCACGATCGAGGCGGTGGAGGGCGCCGTCGGCTCGCTGCTCCCGGGGGACACGCCGCCGGCCGTGAGCTCTCCGAGCAGAGCCTCCAGTGCTTCGAAATCGATCGGCTTGGCGAGATACCCGTCGAAGCCGATCGACAGAAACCGCTCGCGATGGGTCTCTCCGGCATGGGCCGTCAGCGCGACCATCGCCGGTTTCGCCCCATGGTCCGCGCGGATCCGGCGCGCGGCCTCCTCGCCGTCCATCTCCGGCATCTCGATATCCATCAGGATAACGTCGAAGGTCTCGCGCCGCACGGCGTCGACCGCCTCGACCCCATTCTCGGCCAGGGACACCGTATGGCCGAGCCGCGTCAGGGCGGTCTGCATCAGGATGCGGTTGATGTTGTTGTCCTCAGCCACCAGCAGCCGAAGCGGATGATCCGTCATGCGAGTCTCCTCGGCCTGCGCGCCGGCTGGCTGACAGGTCTCGTTGCCGGCCAGGGCCGACATCAGGTCGAGCGGCTGGATCGGCTTGCGCAGGAGCCGGTCGACCAGGTCGGTGCCGTCGCGCCCTTCGCTTAAGCCGATATCGGCCGATGTGGCCAGGATCAGCCGGATCCCGGCCAGGCTCGGATCGCCACGCACATCCCGTGCCAGGTCCAGACCGGAGCACCCCGGCATCCGGTGGTCGAGAATGGCCATGTCGAACGGCCGGCCCTCCCCCGCCGCCTCCCGAAGCAGAGAGACAGCCTGGAGGGGATCGTTCAGCCCGACGCCTTCCATGCCCCACAACGCCACCTGGCGGCGGAAAATCTCGACGTTCACGGCCGTGTCGTCGACGATCAGACAGCGCCTGCCGCGCAGCCGGGCGATCCGGTCGGCGGTCGGGGTCTGGTCCGCGGCCGAGTCGAGCGGCAGGTCGAGACGGAACCGGCTACCCGACCCAGTCGCCGACTCCGCCGTGATCGTCCCGCCCATGAGCTGGGCCAGCCGCTGGCTGATCGCCAGCCCGAGACCGGTCCCGCCGAAGCGGCGCGAGATGCTTTCGTCGGCCTGGGTGAATTCCTCGAACAGAGAGTGCAGACGCTCCGCCGGTATGCCCACACCGGTGTCGCAGACCTCGAACCGTACGGTGGCGCCGGAGCCGGCGGTGACGCTCAGGGTCACGGACCCGGTTTCGGTGAATTTCACCGCGTTGCCGACCAGGTTCATCAGGATCTGCCGCACCCGGCTCGGATCGCCCAGGCGGCGCATCGGGAGGGCGGTGTCGATATAGCAGACCACCTCCAACCCCTTGGCCGCCGCCTGCGGATAGAACAGATCGGTCACGCCGGCGACGAGATCGTTCAGCTCGAACGGCGCACGCTCCAGTTCCAGCTTGTCGAACTCGATCTTCGAGAAATCCAGGATGTCGTTGAGGATGACGAGCAGGTTGTCGGCCGACTGCTTGGCCAGGGTCACCATCGAGCGCTGCTCGGCGCCGAGCTCGGATTTCAGGACGAGCCCCAGCATGCCGATCAGCCCGTTCATCGGCGTGCGGATCTCGTGGCTCATCATCGCCAGGAAGCGCGACTTGCCCTCGTTCGCCTGCTCGGCCGCCTCCTTGGCCCGGGTGACCTCGGTGACGTCGCTGAGCGACATCATCACCCTGTCCGACGCGCTGGAGAGCCCGACCTGGTAGATCGGGGCGTCATCCGACGCGACGGCGCCGCCGTGGATCCGCAGGCGCTCGGTCTCGCCCGTTGTCAGCACCCGCTTGCAGGCGTCGGAGACCTGGTCGCTGACGACGGGCGAGGCATCGCTCAGCGGCCGGCCGTCCAGCGGCTCGGCGGTTCCGAAGATCTCCTGCACCCGCCGGTTCGCCACCGCGATGACGAAGCCGGTCGCCTGCCCCGCCTCGTCCAGGGTCGGGCGCAGCAGCAGAAGCCCCTCGGTACTGGTCTCCATCAGCGCGTCGAAGGCGTCGCTCTTGTTGTCGGCCGGGGTGTTGTAGCAGACCAGCACGGCGCTGCCGTCGTGATCCACCGGCAGGATCAGGCGCTCCCACAGCAGCACGCCACGGGCGTGGCTCGCCCGGTGCAGGGTGTACAGCGGCTGCCGGCTGGCCAGGGTCTGGAGGTACTTCTCCTCGAAGAACCGGCCGACATCGCTGTCGAAATCGACGGTGGACCGTCCCGTCATGTCGAACCCGGACGCCCGGGCGATGCTCACCCCGTAGTGCCGGTACCGGTACCCCGCCTCCTCCGGGACCAGGACCATCAGGTTCGAGGTCAGCAGCGGACGCTTCTCGGGATCGAAGGAGCCGAAGGGGGGCAGCCGGTCGGCCGTCGCCAGATCGCTCCACTCGCGGTACAGACCTCGGATCGTCCGGTTCTCGACAAGGCGATCTATGGCGTCCCGGATCTCGGTATGAAAGACCAACGCGATACTCCCATCGCCCCCGGAGTACCCTAGTCTCAGATCGGAGTTCGCGAAAGCGGGACCGCTAGCGGACGTCGCACAGGGCCATGACCACCGTTTCCTGGTCCCGCAGCCGGTCGGCGACATCGGGCAAGGTGGCCGGGGTGAAGGTCGGAACGGCGCCGCGGGCGGAGGGGGTCGCCCCGGCCCGCGCCAGCATCTCGTGGATCGAGGACGGGTGGGCGGTGAACGAGCGTCCTCGGCGGATCGATCCGGCCACATGCACGCCGATGAGGCGGCCCTGGCTGTCGAAGACCGGGCCGCCGCTGAGGCCGGACAGCGGTCGGGAATCGTCCGGATAGCGCTCCAGCTCCGCCCAGGCGATGACCGGCTCGCGGGTGCTGTAGCGGCCATGGGCGCTCATGACGCTGAGCCCGAGCATCCGCGAGCGCATCTCACCCGGCTCGCCGCGGGGAAAACCCACGTGATAGGCGATGTCGCCGCGCTCCGGCGGCGCGTCGGCGACGCGGACCGGCGGCCCGGACCGGTCGAGCCGCATGACCGCCACGTCGGCGCTGTCATGCACGGAGAAGGAGCGCGCCCGGATGCCGCGGCGGGGGGCCTCCCGGATGCCGACCACGTCGCAGCCATCGACCACGTGCCGGGCCGTCATCCAGAGGCCCGAGCCGATGGCGAAAGCGGTGCCGCTGCCATCGCCCTTGGCGCCGATCTCGACCGAGAACTCCGGCAGTCCGACCAGATCCTCCGGCGGCAGGGTCGGCACGGGGCGACGCACGGAAGTGTCCCCGCCCGATCGGGGCGGTTCCGGCGGATCCTCCAGGAACGAGGAGATCGTCGAGATCAGCATCACCAGGAGGAACCCGATGAGCCCGATCCGGTTGTTGCCCAGGCGCATGGCTCAGCCCGAGACGGCGGCCGCATTGACGACGGCCACGGACAGCTTCACCGCCGCGACCAGGATCGCCGGCCCGATCTGATCGGCCTCGATCCGGTGCCACAGCCCGCCGAGGACCGCCTCGACCAGCCGGACCACGGCCAATTGCAGCGCCAGCGCCACCACGCCCCAGACGACGATGTCGAGGACGCTGACGCTCACCGCCATGCAGAAGGCGAGCGGGATCGCCATGCCCAGAAGGGCGCCGGAATAGGAGACCGCCGCCGCGACGTTGCCCGCCTTGATCAGGTCGACCTCGCGGATCGGCGTGATCTTCTCGTACAGCCAGGCACCGACCGCCAGCATGGCCAGCGTCACGGACAGATGCAGGATGAGATAGGGCAGTCCGGACAGCAGGGAATCGATCACGGCTTGCATGCGGGAACCTCGGGTCGAAGGACGGCTATCGGACCGTCAGATATAGGGCGCCGATGCCGATCGTGGCGCCGAACACCGCGATGGCCACCGCGGCGCGCAGCATCGGCGGGCTCGATTTCGGGTGGCGGGCCTGCTCGTAGGAAGCCTCGATCTCCAGCCGCTCCATCATCTGAATGATCGCATCGACCGCCTGCTGATGGGCGGGAGACAGGGGTGCGAACTGCACGCCGACCGTCTGTCCGTCGGGATCGAGCCGCACGATCCGGCCGCGCACCACGACGCGGATATCCGCGCCGCCCGCCTTGCAGACCAGCAGGCCGTGGATGTCGTCCCCGACCTGCCAGCTTCCCGGCGGCGTCTGCATGCGCAACCCGCCGCTCGAAATGTCCAGGACCAGGCAGCGCTGCCGGTCGACGTTGATGGCGGTGCGGTGGGCGACGTAGCGGTCCTGCCTGCGCTGGTCCGCTCCGACCGCGATACCCGCGAACAGGCCCTCACCGGACATGGCGCCAGAGTCGCCCAGGGACATTGCAAGCCGCCGTTCGGTTGTCGTCGGTGGAGCCTAGCATTACCGACAGGCGACCGGTATCGCCTATGCGTCCAGCCGCGCCTCCGCCCGGCCGTCGGTGATCGCCGCCACCACGGCGTCGGTGATCGCCCGAGTGCCCGACGAACCGCCATACTCGGTCGGCACCAGTCCGTTGTCCTGGAACGCGACCTCCACCGCCTTGTCGAGGATTCGCCCGGCCCGGGCACAATCGGCCACACCATGGATGTCGGCCAGCCATTCCAGCATCATCACAGCCGAGAGCAGGGTCGCCGTCGGATTGGCCAGGCCCTGGCCGACGATGTCCGGCGCGCTGCCGTGGCAGGGCTGGAACACCGCGTGGCGCGGGCCGATATCGGCCGAGGGCGCCATGCCCATGCCGCCCATCAGCCCGGCGCCGAGATCGGACAGGATGTCGCCGAACATGTTCTCGGTGACCAGGACGTCGAACTGCCAGGGCCGGCGAACCATGTTCAGCGCGCAGGCATCCACATACATGTGGTCCGGCTCGGTCACCCCATGGCGGGCGGCGACCTCGTCGAAGATCTGGCGGAAGAAGTAGAAGCCGCCGATCACGTTGGCCTTGTCGATGCAGGTCACCTTGCCGGAATGGCCGCGCTCCCTGCGCTTCGCACCCAGGTTGAAGGCGAACTCGAACAGCCGCTCGGAGCCCGCCCGGGTGATGGTCTGGGTGTCGTGGGCGGCGGTCGGCCGGTCGGCGGGGCCGTCGAAGACGGTCTTGCCGCGCCCGGCAAACAGCCCCTCGGTGCTCTCGCGGATCAGCACGAAATCCAGGTTCTGCGCGCGCGGATCGCCCAGCGGCACCGGCGCGCCCGGCAGGGTGCGGACCGGCCGCACGCCGGCGAACAGCTCGAAGGTCTCGCGCATATCGAGCTGCGGGGCGATCTCGCGGCCGTCGGGATAGCGGATCTCCGGCATGCCCATCGCCCCCAGCAGGATCGCGTCGGCCTTGTCGGCCCGGGCCATCGCCTCCTCGGGAAGGGCGGTGCCGGTCTCCTTGTAATGGGCCGCCCCCGCCGCCTCCGAACGGAACCGAAGGTCGAAGCCGCCAATCCGGTCGCGCAGGGTCTCCAGGATCGCCACGGTCGGGTCGATCACCTCCGGGCCGATCCCGTCACCGGGAAAGACGGAGATCTCGAAGGCGGTATTGGCACTCATGACGGGCTTCCTCCCAAACGCTTTCAGTGGCCTTTGCGGCTTGCGGCGCATGGTTGCGCGCCAGGGGGGACGCCGACAAGCGCCTTTAACCGATAAGCCCTTCGTAGAGCAGGCGCAGGGCGAGCACGGTCAACAGGATCCGGAAGGCGGTGCGGAAGCGGGCCTCGGGCATGCGGTTGACGATCTGACGGCCGACGACGGTGCCGAGAAAGCCGCTGACGATCATCAGCCCGATCAGCGGCAGCCACGGGAGATAGGCGAAGCCGAGTGCCGCGAAGGCGGTCACCTTCAGGGCGTGCTTCAGGGTCATGCAGGCGGCGAAGGTGCCAATTGTGGCATGCCGGTCGCCGAGCCGCTCCGGCGACAGGAAGGGGGCGAGGAACGGGCCCGTCGCCCCGGCGAACATGGTGATGAAGGCAGTGACGGCCCCGATCGCGACGAAGCCCCGGTCCGGCACCTTGTAGCGGCCGAGCGACGGCATCCAGGTGGTCACCAGCACGAAGCCGCCGACGACGATCAGCAGCACCTCGCGCGGCAGGCGGATCGCGACCTGGGCGCCGATCGTCACCCCGACCGCCGCACCGAGCAGGAACCAGAGCACGATGGAGCGGCGGATGAAGCGGTGGAACAGCAGCACCCGCCCGCTGTTCGAGCCGAGCTGCACCATGCCATGGACCGGGATCAGGGCGGCCGGCGGCACCACGCTGGCCATGGCGGCGACCATGAGGATCCCGCCGCCGAGCCCGAGGGCCGCCGTCATCAGCGAGGTGACGAAGCTGAGCGCGATCAGCGAGAGCGCCGCGAGCTCGCTGAGCGGCTCAGGGATGATCAGGGCGAGGAGAGCGTCCACTGGGCGGTGCCAGGCGTCAGCTCAGTCCCGCCGCGGTCTTCATCTCGTCCAGATAGGCGTCGCATTTCGGCAGGTTGCCCAGCACCTGGGGGCGGGCGGTCTGCGGGTCGTTCTGGATGATCGTCGTGACCTCGATGGTGCGCATCACGACGTCGCGCTGGAACGACGCCTCGTATTCGCTTCGCGTGCGGCTACGCTTCGCCAGCGTGTCGAAGACCTTCAGGTAGGTCTGCCGCTTCGCCTCGTTGTCGTCGATCGGCAGCTCCAACTCGGCCATGGCCGCCTGGTAGAAGGCGACGCAGGACGCCGCGATGCCCATGAGCTGGCGCTCACGCTCGCTCAGCGGGTCCGCACCCTGGCTCTGAGATTGGGCCTGGGCTGCCCCGGTCCATAGGGGTGTCGCGCAGGTAATTGCTGCGACAACCGTCAGCAAGCAGAACAGCCGCACCATGGTCTTGCTCATTTGAGTTCTTTCCCACGACCTTTACGCCGCGCAATAAACACGCATATCCCTGCGTTAACAACAGCCGCTCTCGCCGGCCCACAAGAGGAGTATTCATGACCGACGCCGCAGTCGCCGCCGCCCAGGAGGCCGTTCGGTCGCTCAAGCAGCGTATCCAGTCCCTCGACGACAACGGGCTCGATCTGATCTTCCGCGAGGCCCGGACCTTCAACGGCTGGCAGGACCGCGACGTGCCCGACTCGCTCCTGCACACGCTGTTCGACCTGGCGAAGATGGGGCCGACCGCCGCGAACGGCTCGCCGATGCGGGTGGTCTTCGTGAAGAGTGCCGCCGGCAAGGAGCGGCTGAAGCCGGCGCTGTCCGGCGGCAACGTGGACAAGACCATGGCGGCCCCGGTCTGCGCGATCGTCGGATATGATCCGGCCTTCTGGGAGAAGTTCCCGTTCCTGTTCCCGCACCGCGACATGTCCGGCGCCTTCAAGGACAATCCGCAGGCGGCCGAAACCGGCGGCTTCCGTAACGGCTCGCTCCAGGGCGCCTATCTGATGATCGCCGCCCGGGCGTTGGGCCTCGACTGCGGGCCGATGTCCGGCTTCGACCAGGGCAAGGTGGATGCGGAGTTCTTCGCCGGCACCACAATCAAGTCCAATTTCCTGTGCAACCTCGGATACGGGACCCCGGAGAGCGTCTTCCAGCGCCTGCCGCGCTTTGACTTCGAGGATGTTTGCAGCATCGTATGATCGCGCGCCACGGGGCGCGCCAATCCGGGCGGGGATCCGATGCCGCCGACAGGCGTTGGACATGCAGCAGTGAAAGACGGCCCGCCCGGCGGGTGACCGAAGTAGGGAGTTGTCGTGCGTAAGGTCCTGATTGCGATCGTTGGTCTGGTTCTCGTCCTCGTCGCCGCCGTGCTGGTGGTGCCGAGCCTGATCGACTGGAATGGGTACAAGCCGGAGATCCAGGCCGCCGCGCGTGACGCCACCGGGCGGGAGCTGACGATCGGCGGCGACCTGTCGCTGTCGATCCTGCCCTCGCCCACCCTCTCGGTCGCCGATGTCCGCCTCGCCAATCTGGAGGGCGGCTCGACACCCGACATGGCGAGCCTCGAATCCCTCGACGTCGCCGTCGCGCTGTTCCCGCTGCTCTCCGGGGAGATTCGGGTCACCTCGGTTACGCTGGTGAAGCCGGTCATCACTTTGGAGACGCTGCCGGACGGCCGGGTGAACTGGGCCTTCGAGGGAGCTGAAACCGCCGAAGCCGGTGCCGGCGATCCGGCTGCCGGCGACGACGGCGGCGCCCCCGCCCTGGCGATCGACGAGGCGGTGATCGAGGACGGCCGCCTGGTCTATCGCGACGCCACCAGCGGCGCGGAACACACTCTGTCCGACGTCAATCTGGAGATCTCCGCCGGCGGCCTCCAGGGACCCTTCGAGATCGACGGCGATGTCGGCTACCAGGGCATTCCCCTGGCGCTCGCCGGATCCATGGGCGCGCTGGATGCCGGGCGCGCAACCCCGGTGAAGCTGACCGCCACCGGCCAGGAGGGCGCCATCGAGGTGGCGCTTAACGGAACGCTCGACATGGATGCGGGCCCCAGCTTCAAGGGCCGGCTGGAGGCGAAGGCCCCCGACCTGTCCAAGGCCGCCCAGATTGCCACCACCTTCGGTGCCGCAGCCCCCGAGGGCCTGCCCGCCAATGCCGCTTCCCTCTCCGCCGATATCGACGGCTCGCCGCAGAGCGTGACGGCCGGCAACCTTGTCGTGACCCTGGGCGAGTCCCGTTTCCAGGGCGAGGTGACCGCCGCCCTCGAACCGAAGCTGTCGATCGACGCGTCGCTCTCCGGCAACCGGCTGGACCTGGACGCCCTGCTGCCCAAACAGGGCGGGTCGGACGGCGCCCAGCCCGCCGGAAGCGGGTCAGGATCGGCGCAACCTCCGGCAGCGCCGTCCGGCGGCCAATCGACGGCCGACGCCGCCATCCTGCCGACCGATATCGACGCCCGGATCGACCTCAAGGTGGACGCGGTGCAGTACAACGGCGCGGCCATCCGGAACGTGCAGGTCGACGCCTCCCTGCGCGACGGGGTGGGCGACCTGCGCCTGGCAACCGCCCAGCTTCCCGGCGGCACCGACGTGACCCTGATCGGCGGGCTGGAGAGCGGCCCGACCTTCGTCGGCCGGCTGGAGGCCGCCTCCGACAACCTGCGGGCCACCCTGGACTGGCTGCAGATCGACCTGGCCTCCGTGCCGGCCGACCGGCTGCGCAAGGCGGTGGTGAGTGCCGCCATCCGCGCCTCGGCCCAGGAGATCCAGGTCTCCGACTGGACCATGGAGCTGGATGCCACCCGGGCCCAGGGCGGCCTGACCCTGGCGCTGCGCGAGCGGCCGGCCTTCGGGCTCAGCCTGGCGGTCGACCGCATCAACGTTGACGCCTACCTGCCCCAGGGCGCCGGTGCGGGCCCGACCACCGGCGGCGCCTCCGGCGCGGCCCAACCGGCCGATGGCGGCGACGCCGGCAATGCCGACGCGCTGGCGGTACTGGACAGCTTCGACGCCAATATCGACCTGCGGGTCGGCGAGGCCACCGTCGGCGGCATCACCCTGGCCGATGCCCGGGTCGACGCCCTGCTGCAGAACGGCACCCTGACCCTGCGCCAGGCCGGCGTGGGCGACATGGCCGGCGCGGCGGGGACCATCTCCGGCGTGCTGCGGAACGCCGCCAGCCAGCCGTCGGTGGACATGAATTTCGACGTGTCGGTGAAGGACGCCGACCGGTTCGCCCGCCTGCTCTCCACCGACAGCCCGGTCCCCGGGAAGCAGCTCGGCACCGTGGCGCTGAAGGGCACCGCCTCCGGCGACATGAGCGACGTCGCCCTCGACGCCCAGCTCACCGTGGCCGGCGGCACCCTGGCGCTGAAGGGCACCGCCCAGCCGCTGACCTCGCCGCCGACGGTGAACGTGACCTATCAGGTCGAGCATCCGGACACCAACCGGCTGGTCGCCACCCTCTCTCCGGGGGCGCTGGACGGGTTCGGCGCGCTCGGCAAGCTGCAGGTCGACGGCGAGCTGACGACCCGCGACGACGGCCGCTACGCCAACAAGATCACCGCCTATACCGGCGGCGGCCGGCTGGAGCTGATCGGCAATGTCGATCCCTTCGCCGCCACGCCCGACGTCAACATGAAGGTTGTCGTCTCCCACCCGAACGCGACCCAGGCGATCCGCCTCGCCTCGCCCGACTACCGGGCCCGCGGCGGCGATCTTGGGCCGTTCGAGGCCTCCACCCTGTTCCAGGGACCGGTCGACGGGCTGACCCTCAGCGAGACGGCGATCACCGCCGGTCCGATCCGCATCACCGGCAACGGCTCCATCGCCAATACCGGGGCGCGGCCCTACATCACCCTGGTGCTCGCCTCCAACCGGATTGCGGTCGACCCCTGGCTGCCGCCGAGCACGCCCACACCCCAGGGTGCTGCCCCGGCCGCAGCGCCGACCGGCGGTACCGGTGCCGGCGGCGGCTGGTCGCGGGACAAGATCGACACTTCGGGCCTGTCGGCGGTCGATGCCGATGTGACCATGGGGATCGAGGCCATCGAGTACGGCAGCTATGTCGTGGACAGTGCCGAACTCGCCGCGGCCTTGAAGGACGGCGTCCTCAACGTCTCCAAGCTGGCCGGCGGCATGTTCGGCGGCACCTTCGACCTGACCGCCATGCTGGCCGACCGGCCGACCCCGGAGGCCGCGGTGACGGTGCAGGTCCGCAACGCCGACGTCCGCCAGGCGGCGCAGACCGCGGCGGAGACCGACATGGTCAGCGGCATCCTGACCTACGACACCGACCTCAAGGCCCGGGGCGGCTCGGAATACGAGCTGGTCTCGAACCTGAACGGCACCGGGTCGTTCCAGGTGCGCGACGGAACGGTGAAGGGCTTCGACCTGCGGGCCCTCTCCGACCGGCTGCAGGAGCTGAACGGCGCGACCGACTTCATCGACCTGACCCAGCGCGCCCTGTCCGGCGGCGAGACCGCCTTCACCGCGCTGACCGGCACCTACAATGTCCAGCAGGGCGTGCTGCGGTCGAACGACATCGCCCTCGACGCCGATGCCGCCCAGGGTTCGGCGACGGCGGTGCTGGACCTGCCGCCGCGGCAGATGGACGTGAACGCCCGCGCCCGGCTGACCGATCATCCGAACGCCCCGCCGGTCGGCATGCGCCTGGTCGGGCCGTTCGACAACCCGCGGCAGATCCTCGATATCGACGAGATGCAGCGCTACGTGGTGCAGACCATCGGGACCCGCACCCTGAAGGAACTGGACAGGAGCGGCACGGTCGAGAAGCTCGACAGCATTTTGAACCCCGGCGGCGGCCAGAGCGGTGCCGGAACGGACAGCGGAACGTCGACCGACGGCAGCGCGCCGCAGCAGCCGCCCCAGGATCCCAAGCAGCAGCTTGAGGACGCCGCCAAGGGCCTGCTGCAGAACCTGCTGAAGAAGTAGTCCCGCAAACGAAACGCGGGCCGGAGGACCGGCCCGCGTTCCCGTGTCGGCGTGCGGATCGGACCGTCAGGTCCCCGCGGTCATCGGCGCCCCCAGACGGCGCAGGGTGGCGATGATGCTGAGCGCGGTGATCTTGCCGGTCTTCGGATTCTCCTCGGTCGGCACGTTCTCGATGGTCATCGTGAACCGTGCACTGTCCGCCTCCACCGTGATGGTGTGGGTGTTGCGGGTGACCTGCGGGTCGGCCCAGATCTCCAGCTTGGTGGCGTCGGCGCCGATGCCGGCCAGGGACAGGGCGGCGGCCACGTTGACGTTCGCCGGGAAGCCCGCCGCACCGTCGCGAGCCGAGCCGTCGAACACCTTCTTGGCGGTATTCAGCCCCTCGACCGAGATGTTGTTCTCCACCAGATACGGCGCGCCGGCCAAGCCGCCCGGCGGCTTGCGGGTGACGAGGCGGACCTCGGTGATGGTGCCCTCGGCCGCCGCCCGCACGGCGTCGAGCCCGATCAGGGCACCGGTCGGCACCACGATCCGCGCGCCGGTGCGCCGGGCCCGGTCGACCAGATCGTCATGGCGCAGCAGGGCGCCGACGCTGATCGGCAGGAAGATCCGGCCGCGCTCCACCGCCGGTCCCGCCACCTCGGCGAAGACCGAGGCGGGTGCGCATTCCACCACCACGTCGGCCCGGTCCGCCAGTTCGCCCAGCGGCACCACCGGCACCTCGTGCTCGAAGCCGGCCATATTGGCCCGGGCCTTGTCCGCGTCCCGGGCGGAGACCGCCACAAGCTTCAGCCCCTCGATGCTGCCGCTGTCGAGCGCAGCGGCCACTTTCTGGCCGATCGCTCCAAATCCTCCGATGCCGACCGTAAGCGGTCCCGTTGCGGGCGATGTTGACACGCCGTCCTCCTGGTCCAAGGTAGGCCGCTGTCGTAGCCCCGGTGTGTCGTCCATGTCCAGCCGTCCATCCACCGCCGCCCGTCGCCTTCGCGCGGCCGTGACCGCCCTGGGGCTCGCGGCCGGCCTCCTCGCCGCCGCGCCGAGCCACGCCCAGACCGCAACCGAGAGTGCGCCACCCGCCCCGACCTGCCGCATGGCGACTCTGGTCGTGGGGGGCGGTGCCGGCAGCGGCACCGACCTGATCGCCCGTGCCCTGGCCGAAGCGGCGAACCGGACCGGCATGGAACCGCCGCTGCGGGTGCGCAACATCGACGGCAATGACGGGATCGACGGCGGACGGGCCGTGCTGGAGGCGCCGGGCGACGGCTGCATGATGCTGGCCGCCCACCAGGGGCTCCTGGTCAACTTCCTGACCTGGCGCGCGCCCTTCGCCTGGCAGGACTTCCGCCATGTGGCCCTGCTCACCCGCACGCCGATGGTCATCGTGGCGCCCGTCTCCGCCGGATTCTCCGACGCCCAGGGCATGGTCTCCGCGGCCCGCAATGGGGCCGTCACGGCCGGGGTCGGCCCCGGCACCATCGCCGAGTTCACCCTTCGCGCCATGGCCAAGGCGGCCGGGATCGACCTCGAATACGACTCCATCGCCGGGGCGCGGGAACGGGTGGCCGCCCTGCTGGCGGCGGATATCGACCTGGCGGTCGTCCCCCCCGCCCTGGCCAAGCGGCTGGCGGACACCCAGACGGTACGGTCGATCGCCGTCACCGACCGCGAGCCCAGCACGACCGTCCCCTCGGTCGAGACGCTGCGCGACCAGGGCGTACCCTTCGACTACGCCATCGATTTGGGCATCCTGCTGCCGCCCTCGGCCTCGCAGGACCTGGCCGTCCGACTTGCCGACGGGCTGGAGAAGGCCCTGAACGATCCGGAGTTCCAGAAGACGATGGCCGGCTATGACGTCCGCATCGATTTCCGCCCGCTGACCCAGTATTCGATCTACTGGGAGAACCTGATGGCCTCCTGGCGCGACATCGCCGAGGAGGCCGGCTACGACCGGACGAGCCGCTGAATCGGTCATTCCGACGACCGCGTTCATCCGGTGGTTGATTGACAGCCCCCAGCATGCGGCTATTTAGGAGGAATGCTCGCAGGTGCGATATCCGCCACAGGGCGGGGATCGGGTTTGCGGCGGGAAAAGCCTGACTTCTTGCGCAACCCAACCAACAAGACGAACAGGGGAACCGACCTATGACCATCAAATCGACCCTTCTCGCGGCTGCGGCCGCCGTCGTCGTCGCCGGGGCGGCGTTCGGCGCCAGCCCGGCCGCGGCCGCCGATTTCGGCTGCCGGACCGCCAAGCTGATCGTGCCGTGGGGTGCGGGCGGCGAGACCGACGTGATCTTCCGTCAGTTCGTCGAGACCGTGAACAAGAACGGCGCCGAGCCGGAGATCCAAGTCGTGAACATCGGCGGCCAGGGCGGCAACAAGGGCGCCAAGGAAGCGGCGGATTCCAAGCCGGACGGCTGCACGCTGTTCGCCATCCACCAGAGCGCGCTGACCAGCTACTTCACAGGCCGCATCGACTTCACCTGGGACGCCTTCCAGCCGGTCGCCGTACTGACCCGCACGCCGTCGATCTTCGGCGCCCATGTGGACGTGCCGTATAACGACATCTCCGAGATGGTGGCCTACGCCAAGGAGAACCCCGGCAAGATCAACGCCGGCGGCACCCTCGGCTCGACCAGCCAGTTCGTCTACCTGCTGCTGGAAGACGCGGCCGGCATCAAGTTCAACCACATCTCCTATGACGGCACCCGCGAGCGGATGACCGCCCTGCTCGCCAAGACCATCGACACCGGCGAGATCAACCTGGCCGCCGCCAAGCAGTACATCACCTCCGGCGAGTTGAAGGCCCTCGGCATCACCACCGAGAAGCGCAACCCGGAGATCCCCGACGTCAAGACCGTCAAGGAGCAGGGCTACGACCTGATCTACGGCGTCGACCGGGGCATCATGCTGCCGAAGGGCGCCTCCCAGGAGGTCATCGATCACTACGCCGGCCTGTTCGAGGCCGCCGCGCAGGATCCGGCCCTGAACAAGGCGATGACCGACATGGGCACCGACGTGTTCTTCCTGAACCCGACCGAGTCCGCGGCGTACTGGGGCGACACCCAGACCAAGTGGGCGAAGATCGCCAAGGAAGTCGGCATCTACAAGGCCAAGGACTGACCTTACAGACGCTTGCGGCGGGCGTCGGCAGGAATGCCGGCGCCCGTTTCGTTTGATACAGTCGCAATCCGAATTAAGACCGAACAGGGGAGGCTCCGAAATGTCGGTGAGCCGCGACACGATCGTCGCCATTCTGCTTCTGGCGTTTTGCGGCCTGCTCTGGCAGGCGTCCTACGACATCGAGATCACCACCTACGGCACGATGCAGAGCTCGGTTTGGCCGCGCATCATCATCGTCGCCCTCGGTGTGTTCTCGGCCCTGCTCCTGCTCCAGTCGATCCGTCAGCCGGACCGCAGCACGCCCGCCCCGGACGAGGGAGCGTCCCGGCCGTGGCATGTGCGCTACCGCAATGCCGGCCTGATCTATGTGCTGTTCCTGCTGTTCCTGCTGACGCTGCCGACCCTCGGCATGCTGCTTGGCGGCGCGCTGTTCGTCTTCCTGTCGCTCACCGCACTCGGCCGCCCGACCGTCCGGCTGGTTCCGGTGCATGCCGCGGTCGCCATCGTCTCGGTCGGCGCCATGTGGGCGATCTTCACCTTCGGCCTGCGGGTGATTCTGCCCCAGGGCGAGATCCTGCCGATCTGAGCGGGGAGAACAGAGATCATGATCATCGAGAACGTTCTCTTCGCCTTCGGCGAGGTCTTCCACTGGAAGAACCTCGGCCTGATGTTCCTGGGCACCACGGCCGGCCTGATCGCCGGATCGATTCCGGGCTTCACCATCGCCATGGCCGTGGTGCTCACCCTGCCCTTCACCTTCGGCATGTCGCCGGTGGAAGGTCTGTCGACGATGATCGGCGTGTTCGTCGGCGGCCTGTCGGGCGGCCTGATGTCGGGCATGCTGACCGGCATCCCGGGCACGCCCTCGTCCATCGCAACGACCTTCGACGGCTTCCCCATGGCCCGCAACGGCCGACCCGGCCTGGCGCTGGGGCTGGGTGTGTGGTCCAGCTTCTTCGGCGGCATCTTCAGCGCCGTGCTGCTGGTGACCCTGGCACCCAGCCTGGCCAAGATCGGCCTGGAATTCGGTCCCTGGGACTATTTCGCCCTCGTCCTCTTCGCGCTGACCATCACCGCCAGCCTGTCGGGCGAGACCCTGATCAAGGGCATCATCGCCGGACTGCTCGGCCTGTTCGTCGCCTCAATCGGCGAGGACGACATCAACGGCGTCGCCCGCTTCACCTTCGACTTTGAAGCGCTGGAGAGCGGGTTCGACTTCCTGCCGGTCCTGATCGGCCTGTTCGCCTTCAGCCAGCTCCTCTCCGACGTGCAGGACAAGGACAAGGCGCGCGAACCGCTGATGACCGGCGTGGAGGCCAAGGGCATCCGGGTCGAGCATTTCGCCGCGATCAGGATCATCCTGTCCCGATGGGTCAACGTGGTGCGGTCTTCGGCGATCGGCGTCTTCACCGGCGTGCTCCCGGCGGCCGGCGGCTCGATCTCCAATATCCTGGCCTATGACCAGGCGAAGAAGGCCTCCAAGAAGCCGCAGGAATTCGGCACCGGCATTCCGGACGGCATCATCGCGCCGGAAACCTCCAACAACGCCACCGCCGGCGGCGCGCTGATCACCATGATGGCGCTCGGCATTCCGGGCGACGTGATCACCGCGGTGATGCTGGGCGCGCTGCTGATCCACAACGTGCAGCCCAGCCCCACCTTCATCAGCCAGAACCCCGATCTCGCCTACTCGATCTTCATCGCGTTCTTCCTGGCGCATTTCATCATGATCCTCATGCAGGCGTTCTGCCTGAAGGCCTTCCTGATGGTGGTGCGGATCCCGATGTACATGCTGGCCGCCGTCATCCTCGCCTATTGCGCCATCGGCGTGTTCGCCCTGAACAACGTCCAGGAGGACATCTGGGCGCTCTTCGTCTTCGGGCTGATCGGCTACTCGATGAAGCTCCTCGGGTTCCCGCTGGCGCCGATGATCCTGGGCGTTGTCCTCGGCAGCGTTGCCGAGCTCAACCTCAGCCGGGCGCTCTCGCTCTCGGGCACCGCCGACCAGTTCCTGCTCGACATGGTCACCCGGCCCTGGGCGCTGTTCTTCCTGGTGGTGGCGGCATTCTCGATCCTGTTCCCGTGGTACCAGAAGGCGCGGGACGGGGCGGTCTGGACCCTCGGCTACGTCCCGGCGCTGATGGTCGGCCTGGCCGTTCCGCTGGCCATGATGGACGGCTGGCCGCGCACACTTATCGCTGTGGCGTTGGTGCTGGGCGCGGTTTATCTTCTGGTCCAAAGCGCGCGTCGCGGATGGAGCGTCAGCACCGACGACGCCGCCTGATCCTTCCAACGGCCGGCCGGTATCCATCCCGGCCCCGGCTTCCACCTGCAATCCCCTGGGGAGCGTCATGTCGCGTTTCGAGATTCAGAACCCGTATCTGCTGTTCCTGGGCGACGCCCCGGACCAGCTCGCCGCCAAGACCGCGAACGGCGTGAAGGTGTGGCGCCCGGACTGGTGCGTCGGCCAGTTCCGCTTCCCCGCGTGTAAGGCCGATCTGGGTTTGCCCGACATGACCATCGAGGAGGCGGCGGCCGCCGGTGTGAAGACCGTCATCCTCGGCGTCGCCAACCGTGGCGGCTTCATCCCGGAGACCTGGATCGTCGAGCTGGTGAAGGCGCTGAACCTGGGCATGGACATCGCGTCCGGCCTGCACACCCGGATCACCACGATCCCGGCGCTGAAGGAAGCCGCCGAGAAGAACGGCCGCAAGCTGTTCGACGTGCGCCACCCGACCCGCGACTACCCGGTCGCCAGCGGCGTGCCGCGCAAGGGCAAGCGTCTGCTGACCGTCGGCACAGACGTTTCCGTCGGCAAGATGTTCACCACGCTCGCCATCGAGAAGGAGATGCGCGCCCGCGGCATGAACGCCGATTTCCGCGCCACCGGCCAGACCGGCATCTTCATCGCCGGCTCCGGCCTGTCCGTCGACGCGGTGATCGCCGACTTCATCTCCGGCTCCATCGAGTGGCTGGCGCCCGAGAACAGCGAGGATCACTGGGACCTGATCGAGGGCCAGGGCTCGCTGTACAACGTGTCCTATTCCGGCGTGACCCTGGGCCTGATCCACGGCGCCCAGTCCGACGCCCTGGTGATGTGCCACGAGATCGGTCGCCCGCACATGCGCGGCCTGCCGGACTACGAGGTTCCGGCGATCCCGACGGCGATGGAAACCATCCTGCACATGGCGAAGATGGTGAACTCCGACGTCAAGTTCATGGGCGTGTCCCTGAACACCTCCAACGTATCCGCCGCCGAGGCCGAGGCCTTCAAGAAGAAGACGGCCGAGGAGACCGGCCTGCCGGTCGTCGATCCGATCAAGGACGGCGTGGCGCCGATCGTCGACAACATCGTCGCCAACTACTGATCGCATGACTGCGGTTGCCGACCTGCTGCGCCCGGTCCTGGAGGATCGGGCGCGGGCCGGCGAGACCATCATCTACGCCCATCTCGCCCAGGCCGCCGGGGTTCCGTCCCCGCACTCGGTCCACAAGACCGGGGAGGCGCTGGAGGTGCTGATGGAGCAGGACGCCGCGCACGGCCGCCCCTTGTTGGCGGCCGTCGCCATTTCCAAGGCCCGCGACGGGTTGCCCGCCCCGGGGTTCTTCCAGAAGGCCGTCGAGTTGGGCCTCTATTTCGGCCCGGATCGGGGAGCGCAGGCGGCGACCTTCCATGCGCTGGAACTGCAGAAGGTGTGGGCGGAGTTCAGGGAGTAGCCTCCGCTCCTACCACCCTACCCGGTCTTCCCGGGCTTGCCCCGGGACCTAGAGCGGCCGCGCGCTGGATCGCTTGAGGCCACTCGTTACCGCCCCAGCACGCGCCCGTCCTGGGTCCCGGGGCGAACCCGGGAAAACGAAAGTAGGGAGAGCAATGAGAAAGTGGGGAGCGTTGAGAGCGCCGGCCCTCACCCCATCCCGTCGGTGCCGGCACCGCAGACGATCGTGCACACCGTCTCGCCCTTGGCCGCCTTCACGGCCCCCGACTGCAGCGCCGCCAGACCGGCCGCCCCGGCCAGCTCCGCCCCGATCGCGCATTCGGCCCAGAGCCAACGCGCGGCCGCCACCATCGCCGCGTCATCGACCAGCACGATCTCGTCCGCATGCGCGGTGATCAGGTCGTAGTTGACCTGTTCGCTGCGGCGCGGCGCCAGGGTCCCCGCCGCCGTCGATATCGCGTCCAGGGTGACCAGCCCGCCGGCCTTGCGGCTCTCGTAGTGGGTCGGCGCCCCGACCGGCTCCACGCCGATCACCTTCACGCCCGGCCGCACCGCCTTGATCGCCGTCGCCACGCCGGAGATCAGCCCGCCGCCGCCGATTGCGACGATCACCGTGTCCACGTCGGGCACCTGGTCGAGGATCTCCAGGCCCAGGGTCCCCTGGCCGTTGATCACGCTTTCCGGCGCGAAGGGATGCACGAAAGTCATGCCCTCCGCCTCGGCCCGCGCCTTGGCGGCGACAGCGGCCTCGTCGAAGACCGAGCCTTCGATCACCACCTCCGCCCCCCAGCGGCGCAGCGCGTCGGCCTTGGACGGCGGCGCCGAGCTCGGCAGATACACCACCGCCTTCGCCCCGCCCATCCAGGCGGCATAGGCCACCGCCAGGCCGTGATTGCCGCCCGACGCGGTGATCAGCCCGCGCGACACCTCCGCGGCGCTCAGCGACTTCAGCGTGTTCACCGCCCCGCGCACCTTGAACGAGCCGGTCGGCTGCAGGAAATCGAGCTTGAGGACGAGCCGCCCTTCGGTCACCAGGTTGAGCAGCCCCACCGGCTCCAGGACCGGGGTGGCGCGCACATGGCCGGCGATCCGGTCCCGGGCGGCGCGGATGGTGTCGAGCGTAACCGTCATCAGATCGTGATTCCTCCGTCTACGATCATAGCCTGACCCGTCGTGTAGGCGCTTTCGTCGCCGGCAAGATACACCGCCATGGCGGCGATCTCCTCGGCGGTGCCCAGCCGGCCGAGCGGCTGACGGGCGATGAAGTCCTTGCGCGCCTGGACCGGGTCGTCGAAGGCGTTGATCCGGTCATCCAGAGAGGGCGACTGGACCGTGCCGGGGCAGATCGCGTTGCAGCGGATGCCCTGGCGGATGAAATCGGCGGCGATCGACTTGGTCAGGCCGATCACGGCGGCCTTGGTCGTGCCATAGATGAAGCGGTTCGGGATGCCCTTCAGGTTGCCGGACACCGAGGCCATGTTGATGACCGAGCCGCCGCCATTCTCCAGCATCGCCGGCAGGAAGGCGCGGATCATGCGGTACATGGCCCGCACGTTCAGGTTCACCGAGAAGTCGAAGGCGTCCTCGTCGCAGTCCAGGATCGTGCCGTGATGGACGAAGCCGGCGCAGTTGAACAGCACGTCGACGGGGCCGACCTCCCGGGCAGCGGCCTTGACCGCGTCCGGGTTCAGCACGTCGAGCTTGCGCGGGGTGATACCGGCGATGGTGCCGAGTTCGTCGAGGGTCTTGTCGTTGATGTCGGTGGCGATGACCGACGCCCCCTCGCGCGCGAAGGCCTCGGCGCAGGCGCGCCCGATCCCCTGCCCCGCCGCGGTGATGAGCGCGGTCTTGCCGCTGAGCCGGCCTGCCATGGTGGTGTCCTCCCGGGTGGTGTTCTTGTCGCTGCCGGCAGTTAGCCCGGCGGCGCGGGGGAGGGCAAGGGGGGTCAGTCGGACAGGCGAGATCGGGTGGCGAGTACCCGGGCTGGCGCCGGCGGCTTGGTCCTGACTTTCGTCAGGACGACGGCTCTGTTCTTCCGTCATCCTGATGCAAATCAGGATCAGGCTGATCCCCTATCAACCGGTTCGACGCCCGGTGTCGGCCACAACTCCGACCAGTCCGGATTGGCCTGCTCGATCAACCCGATCTTCCACGCGCGGCGCCAGGCCTTGAGCTGCTTCTCTCGCTCGATGGCGTCGGTGATGCGGGGGTACTGCTCGACATAGACCAGCCGATACAGCCGGTAGCGGCGCACGAACGCCGATCCCTCGCCGCGGCGGTGCTGGAGGATGCGGGAGACCGGGTTCGCCGTCACGCCGATGTAGAGCGTCCCGCGCTTCGCATTGGTCAGGATGTAGACCGTCGGCTGCATGCCGCGGGTATGGGACACCGAGACGGAGTTTCCCGACGGGTCCGCGCGTTGATCCTGATTTGCATCAGGATGACGGCAAGGAATTTGCCAAAAAAACCGTCGTCCTGACGCAAGTCAGGACCAAGCCGCGAACCTTACCGCCGAAGGAAACCGGCGCTGGGGAAGAGTCACGCCACGGTCCTGATTTGCGTCAGGATGCCGCCCCCCTACCCCTCCACCTTCGGCTTACGCATCACCGTCACATCCGGGACCACGCCGTCGACCTTGGCGACCTGCACCAGCGTGGAGTGCGCCGTCGGGCCCTGGCCCAGCCGGGACGTTCCCCGGTCACGGGTAAGGACGTTCGGGTTGCCGTGGACCTCCAGCCCGCCCGGCGTCTCCGGGTCGTACCAGGCGCCGGTGGAGAGCTGGATCACGCCTTGCATCACCTGGTCGCTGACGATCGCGCCGGCGAGGCAGGCGCCGCGGTCGTTCCAGACCCGCACGATGTCGCCGGAGGAGATCCCCCGGGCCGCCGCATCGTCCGGATGCAGGGTCGCCGGTTCGCGCCCCGCCACCTTGGAGCCCTGGCTGACCTGGCCGCAGTCGAGCTGGCTGTGCAGCCGGGTGCGCGGCTGGTTCGACATCAGGTGCAGCGGATACTCCTGTGCCTTCTCGGCCCCGAGCCACTCATCCGGTTCACGCCAGACCGGATGGCCCGGGCAGTCGTCATAGCCGAAGCCGTCGATGGTCGCGGAGAAGATCTCGATCTTGCCCGACGGGGTCTGCAGCCGGTTCGCGTCCGGGTCGGCGCGGAAATCCTCCAGCATCACCATCGGCTTCTCGGGATCGGGGAGCTCCACATGCTCCTGCTCCCAGAAAGTCTCGAAATCCGGCAGCTCGAATCCGGCCTCCGCCGCGCGCTGGCGCGACTGGTCCCAGAGATGGCGGATCCAGTCCATCTCATCGCGGCCCTCGGTGTAGCGCTCCGAGAAGCCCAGACGGTCGGCGAGGCCGGTGAAGACCTCGAAATCCGGACGGCTCTCGCCGACCCGCGGGATCGCCTGCTTCATCGCCGCCGACAGCGGCTCCCAATGGGTGATGGAGAGGTCGTTGCGCTCCAGTGCGGTGGTCGACGGGAAGACGATGTCGGCGTGCCGCGCCATGGAGGTCCAGAAGATCTCGTTGACGATGATCGTGTCCGGCTTCTGGAAGGCGCGGACAAGCTGGTTGATGTCTTGGTGATGGTGGAACGGGTTGCCGCCGGCCCAGTAGACCAGCCTGATATCGGCGTAGGTCCGGTCCTCGCCGTTGAACTGGTAGGAACCGCCCGGATTCAGCAGCATGTCGGAGATGCGGGCCACCGGGATGAAGTCGGCCACGTTGTTGATGCCCTGGGGCACCGAGGGCCAGTGGAACCGCTTCACCGGGTTGCCGATTCCATTCTCCGAACTGTAGCCGAGGCCGAAGCCGCCGCCCGGCAGGCCGATCTGGCCCAGCATGGCCGCTAGCACGACGGTCATCCAGATCGGCTGCTCGCCGTATTCGGAGCGCTGCATCGACCAGGTGGAATTGATCATGGTCCGCTTCGACGCCATGCGGCGGGCGAGGTTGCGGATCGTGTCGGCGTCCACGCCGCTGATCTTCTCGGCCCAGTCGGCGGTCTTCGGCTGGCCGTCGGTCTCGCCGCGCAGATAGGCCTCGAACGGCGCGAAGCCGCTGGTGTAGCGATCCAGGAACGCCTTGTCGTGCAGCCCCTCGCTCAGCAGCGTGTGGGCGAGCGCCAGCATGATCGACATGTCGGAGCCCGGACGCGGGGCGATCCACTCCCCGCCCAGGTCCGGCGGCAGATCGGAGCGGATCGGGCTCAGATAGACCAGCTCGCAGCCATTGTCGGCGCAGTCGCGCAGCCCGTGATAGCAGGTGTGCCGGCCGACGCCGCCGGAGGTGACCTGGGCGTTCTTCACCGGCATGCCGCCGAACATCACCAGCAGCTCGCAATGCTCGGCCAGCACCGGCCAGGTTGTGTGGGTGTCCAGCACCTCGCGGAACGGGCCGACCACATACGGAATGATCGCCTCGGCCGCCGCGTAGGAATAGGTGCCCCGGTGGGAGACGTAGCCGCCGAGCTGGTTGAAGAACCGGTGGATGTGCGAGTTGGCGTGGTGGAAACGCCCGGCACTCGCCCAGCCGTAGGAGCCGGCATACATGGACCCGTTGCCGTGTTCGTCCTTGACCCGCTTCAGCTCCTGGGCGGCCATGTCCAGCGCCTCGTCCCAGGGAACGGCGACGAACGGTTCGTTGCCGCGGCCGGTGCGGTCGCTGTTGTGGCGCTTCTCCAGCCAGCCCTTGCGGATATGCGGGCGGGCGACGCGGGTCTCGTGGGTCACCGCATCGACGATGCCCGGGCCGATGATCGCCGGGGCCGGGTCCTTCTCGTAGTCGTGCACCGCGAGCAGCTTGCCGTCCTCGACCTCGGCGAAATAGGTGCCCCAATGGGTGGTCGTCGGAATCAGAGTGCGCTTGATCGCAGTGCTCATGTCTCTCGTCCTCTCACGGCGGCCCGCAGGCTCAGCCTCAGGCCAGGGCGGCCTCGATGACCGCCGCCTGCTCCGCCTTGTGCCACACGCCCCAGCCGACGGCGGGCGACGGTGCGGCATCGCGTCCAACATAGGTGGCACGAGCCCCGGACCCGCGCAAGTCGCTGAGAATGCGCGTAAGGTACGGATCCAGGTGGCGCCAGGCCCCCATATTCTCCGGTTCCTCCTGGGCCCAGACCACCTCGGCTTTGGGATGCGTCTTCAGGATCGCGGCGATCGCCGCTTCCGGCACCGGGTAGAGCTCCTCGATCCGCACCAGCGCGATGTCGTCGATCCCGCGCTCCCGCCGGGCGGCGGCGAGGTCGAAATAGGTCTTGCCGGAGGTCAGCACGACCTTGCGGGCCTTCTTGCCGACCGCCGCGTCGTCGATCACAGGACGGAAGCGGGTCCCGGCCCCCATCTCGCTCAGCCTGGACTGGGCTTCGGCATGGCGCAGGCCGGACTTGGAGGTCAGCAGCACCAACGGCCGACGCCACGGCGCCAGCAACTGACGGCGCAGGGCGTGGAACAGGTTGGCCGGTGAGCCGCAGGCGACCACCGAGATGTTGTTGCGCGCCGCCATCTGCAGGAAACGCTCGGGCCGGGCCGAGGAATGCTCCGGTCCGCCACCCTCCAGCCCGTGCGGCAGCATCAGCACCAGGCCCGACTGGCGCAGCCACTTGTCGTCGCCGGCGACCAGGAACTGGTCGATCACCGCCTGGGCACCATTGGCGAAGTCGCCGAACTGCGCCTCCCAGCAGACCAGCATGTCCGGATCGGTGATGGACATGCCGTATTCGAAGGCCATGCAGGCCTCCTCGGTCAGAGGGCTGTCGGCGAAGGTCAGGTGGTCCGGCGTGGCGGCCAGGGCGGCGAGCGGCGTGTGCTCGGCGCCGGTCTTCTGGTCGAAGACCACCGCATGGCGCTGGGAGAAGGTGCCGCGCCGGCTGTCCTGACCGGTCAGGCGCACCGCCTTGCCGTCCTCCAGCAGCGAGGCGAAGGCGAGCGCCTCCGCCGTGCCGAAATTGATCGCATCCTTCAGGCCGTCCATCCGCTCGCCCCATTGCCGGGCGATCTTGGCGTTCAGTGCGAAGCCCTCGGGCACGGCGACGCTGGCCTCGGCCAGGCGACGCAGGCGGGCGGCACCGACGCCGGTGACCGGCGCCTCGCCCTCTCCCACCGGCGCCAGCGACGACCAGCGGCCCTGCAGACGGTCGGCGGCGTTCGGCTTGTAGCTCTTCGCCCGGTCGAAGGCCTCGTCCAGGGTCGACCAGTGCGCCTCGGCCATGGCGGTCGCGTCCGCTTCTGAGACGATCCCGGCGTCGACGCAGGCTTCGGCGTAGCGTCCGGGCGTACCGGCGGTCTCGGCGATGCGGGTGTAGCGCACCGGCTCGGTGAACATCGGCTCTTCCAGCTCGTTATGCCCGCGGCGGCGGAATCCGACGATGTCGACCAGGATGTCCTTGCCGAACCTCCGGCGGTACTCGAACGCGATCCGTCCGGCCCGGGCGCAGGCGTCCACGTCTTCGGAGGAGACATGGATGACCGGCGCGCCGATCGACTTGGCCACGTCGCTCGGATGGCGCGAGGAGCGGCCATGTTCCGGCTTCACCGTGAAGGCGAGCTGGTTGTTGACCAGCACATGGACCGAGCCGCCGACGCCATAGGCCGGCAAACCGGCGAGCTGCAGCATTTCCGCGATCACCCCCTGGCCGGAAAAGGCGCCGTCGGTATGGATCAGCAGCGGCAGGACAGTGGATGTGGGGTCCGCCTCGCCGGCCCGGCGGCGCAGGTCGAGGGTCGCCCGCGTCTTGCCCAGGGTGACGGCGGAGACGATCTCCACATGGCTCGGGTTGGACGGCATGGTCAGGCGGATGCGCCGCTCGACCCCGTCCTTATCAGTGAAGCTGCGCTCGCCAGTGAAGCCCAGGTGGTAGGGCACGTCGGAGGATGCCTGGATGCCGTCCGGCACCTGGGGCGTGCCTAGCAGTTCGGAGAAGGCGGCGGTCAGCGGCTTGCCGACCAGCCGGGTGATCAGGGTCAGGCGGCCGCGATGCATCGGCGCGATCACCGCCTTGTCCATGCCGGCGCGGGCGGCGTCGCCGACGATCGCCTCCAGCAGGACGATCAGCGCCTCCAGCCCCTCCAGGCCGAACCGCTTGTTGGTGGGCAGGCGCTTGTTCATGAAGGTTTCCATGGCGTCCGCCGCCAGCAGCGCGTCGAGCCGCTCCCGCCGCTCCTCCGCCGCCGGATCGGCATGCAGCCCGCCTTCCACCGCCTCGATCAGCCAGTCGCGGGCGGCCGGGTCCTCCACATGCATCACCTCGGCAGTGAAGCGTCCGCCCCAGGCGGCGCGCAGCCGGGCTTCGAGCTCTCGCGGCGTGGTACCGCCGACCGGCGTATCCAGGTCGCCCTCGTCAAGCCCATGGGCCGCCGGCGACAGGTCCCGATGGCCCGGTGCCTGGTTCAGGTCCAGCGGGTCGAGCGCGGAGGCCAGATGGCCGTAGAGCCGCCAGGCGGTCGTGAGCCGTTCGCAGGCCACGGCGAGCCGTCCGTCGCCGACCGTCTCGGCAGTCGGACGGTCGGTGCGATCGGCATACGGGGCGAAGACCGACCAGAGCGAGGGATCGACCGAGAGCGGGTCCCTCAGGAAGCGGGCATAGAGGTCGTCGAGATAGCCGGCGCCGGCGGTCGGAAGCGGGTGCATGGGGATCCGATAGGCTCGATCAGAGGGGAAAATTTGATTGTATGCAGGTGCATACCCCCATCTTTACAGACACGCGTCAAGGCGCCTAGCCTCCGGATTCCCTTGGCAAAACGGATCCGACAGCCCATGGATGAACATTGGAGCGTGGCGGCCCACCGTCACTTGAAAGCAGCCGGCGTCCGCCAGATCGGCTATGTGCCCGACGGCGGTCTGCGTCTGCTGATCGAACGCTGTCTCGGCGACAATGAGATCGAGACGGTGATGTGCGCCACCGAGGAGGAAGCCGTCGGCCTGGCCGCCGGCGCCTGGCTCGGCGGACAGAAATCCGCCGTGTTCATGCAGTCCAGCGGCGTCGGCAACACCATCAACGCCATCGCCTCGCTGATCTCCTCGGCCAACTTTCCGTTCTTCGCCATCGTGACGATGCGCGGGCAGTGGGGTGAGGGGAATCCGTGGCAGGTCCCGATGGGCCAGGCGGTGGTGCCGACCCTGGAGGCGGTCGGCGTTAAGACCTTCCTCGCCGAGAGCCCCGAGGCGGTCGACATGATGATCGAGTCCGGCCTGCGCATGGCCTATTCCACCGACACCCCGGTCGCCGTCCTGGTCGGCCAGAAGGTGATCGGCTCCAAGATCTGGACGGCCGGAAAGGCGGTGAACCAATGAGCGCGATCACCCTGCACCGGCGCGACGTGCTCGGCGCCGCCATGGCCGAGCGCGGCGACACCCTGTTCGTCTCCGGCCTCGGCTCCACCACCTGGGATCTCGCCTCCTTCGGCGACCGGCCGGAGAACTTCTATCTCTGGGGCGCGATGGGCAACGCCTCGATGATCGGCCTCGGCATCGCGCTGGCCCAGCCGGAGCGCCGGGTCGTGGTGATCACCGGCGACGGCGAGATGCTGATGGGCATGACCAGCTTCTCCACCATCGGCGCCAAGCGGCCGTCGAACCTGGCGATCTGCGTCATCGACAATGAGACCTATACCGAGACCGGCCGCCAGCCGACCGCCACGGGCCGGGGCACCGACCTCTCGGCGGTCGCCACCGCCTGCGGCTTTGCCAAGACGGCGATGATCCGCACCGAGTCGGAGGCCAAGGGGCTCGCCCAGCTTCTGTTCCGGGAACCCGGGCCGGTCTGCGCGGTGGTGAAGGTGGTCGACGAGGATCTGCCGATGACGGTCCCGCCGCGCGACGGCGGATACCTGAAGACCCGGTTCCGCATCGGGCTGCTCGGCGAGGAGGTCGCGACACGGCCGTGACGTCGGACCGCATCGCGTATAATATGGGCTTGGAACGGAAGGATTTTAAACCTAAAGGGGCCACCTGACCGTCACCTGACGGGTCAGCCTGACGAAGGTAGCGCCGGAAAGCCCTCCGCTTTCCGGCCGTGACCCGAGCGACCTGAACGACAGCAGCTTCCCGGTAGCCCGAATGCCTTCACCCTCAGACATGGACCACAGCGGCAGCGCGCCAAAACGCCGCCCGTTCGACACCGATCTTCACCAGTTGGTCACCGACCGGATCTTCGAGAATGTCCAGTCCAGGCTGCGGCTGGAGGCGATCGACGACTACAGCCGCGAGCGCCTCAAGATCTTCCAGCCGAGGATCAACGAGGAGATGTACGCGATCCTCTCGGACTTCTACCGGCACATGCTGCAGTTCCCGCAGACCCGGAAGTACCTGCAGAATAGCGACATCAACGCGCTGAAGGCCCGCCAGACCCAGCATTGGGAGCGCCTGTTCTCCGCCGAGTTCGACCGGCCCTACATCGCGTCCGCCGCCCGCATCGGGCTCGTGCACCATGCGGTCGGCCTGCCGCTGCACCTGTACCTGTCGGGCTACAACCGGGTGCTCTGCGACCTGACGACGCTCGCGATCCGGCACCACTCGGGATCCCTGTCCGCAACGGACACGGTGAATGCCATCATCAAGGTGGTCTCCCTCGACATGGACATCGCCATCTCTTGCTACTTCCTGGCCGAGAATCTGCGTCTCAAGCCGGAGGAGCAGAACCTGGGACTGGCCTGACGCCGCCGGCCGGGCTATCGAACGGGAAATGGACTTCTCTCCGTCCCGAGCCGGACCGAGCCGGCGCAGGACGGACCCTAACGCGGAACCTTGCGCCATGGCCTTCACCTGGAACACGCCCGAAGAAGACCGCGCGGCGATCGAGCGCTGGTTCGCGACCTGGAGCGGTCAGGTCGCCGATGTGGATTTCGCCCCGGCGATGGACCTCTTCGCGGACAACATCGCCAGCTTCGGGACCCATATGGACGTGGTCGAGGGCCTGCAGGCCCTGGCCGACAACCAGTGGCGCAAGGTCTGGCCGACCATCGAGGATTTCCGCTGGAACCTGGCGACCCTGAAGGTCGGCGTGTCCCCCGACCGGCTGTTCGCCATCGGGATCATCACCTTCTCGTCCACCGGCATCGCCGAGGACGGGAGCCGGTTCGACCGGCCGGGGCGCGGCACCGTCGCCTTCGCCCGGTCCTCCGTCGATGGCGATTGGGCCGGGGTGCACACCCATATCTCGCTGAACCCGGGCACCCCGCAGAAGAGCCACGGCGCCCGGCCGGCGAAGAGCTAGAGCACGATCGGTTCAGATCGAATCGATCTGAACCATGAATCGTCCTCTAAGCTATTAAAGATAGAGCAGCGACGCCTCAGCGCTTCTTTTCCGAGATCATCACCATGAACGGGATCGCGCCGTCGTGCCGCCCGCGATGGACGATCATCTGGCCCATCGCCGTGACCACCCGGTGCTCCAGATTCTTGAAGGCGCCGTTCACCTCGAAATCGACCACGTCGTCGGGGAAGATCTCGTCGTCGACATACTCGGCGAAGAGCTTGACGATCTGCACCGGGGTGCGGGCCTCGAACACGTCGGCGGGCGCCTCGAAGTCGTAGCTACCCTCGGCGTTCTCCCGCGCGTTCATCATGGTCGCCGTCAAGGTGATCGTCCCGGCCACGCCCGTCTCCCCAATCCTCGGATCGGGACCGTCTCTAGCACAGGGCTGTGACGGTTTAGCGACAGGCGGGTCCGGCGCCCTCCAACGGGTTCAGCGATGCCAGGGCAGCGCGTCCTCGCTCTCCGCCACCAGCCAGGCGCCGCCGAGCGTGCCCGGCAGCACCAGGGACAACACGCCCGGCCAGTCGGTATCCTTCGGCCCGAAGCCCCGCCCCTCCAGGAAGCTCCGCGTGGCGGCCAGGTCGTCGGACAGCAGCGCGTAGCCGGCCACGCCCGGCGCCGGCGGGACCGGCGCCCCCGGCAGCAGCGCCGCCGCCCGCTGCGGGCTCGCCAGCAGGACGCCGCCGCGCGCCAAGGGAAAGCGGATCAGATCATCGCCGAGCCGCACCGGAGACACCTCGGTGAAGCGGGCATAGCGCTCCTCCGCCTCGCCCAGATCCTTCGGCACGATGATGACGTCGCGCAGGGCCACGATGCCGTTCTCATGGCGCATCCAGTGCTCCTGCCACACCAGGCCCTCGGTGTGGTGGGTCAGCACCTGGACCCGGCCCTCGGGCATGTCCTCTTCCGGATTCTTGATCACGGTGAAGGCCGCCTCGTCGGAGCCGATCTGTTCGCCGGTATCGGTGAGCAGCGGCACCGGCCGCTTCAGCGGGGTCGGCTCCTGGGGATGGAAGCCGGCCGCCGCCTGACGCGCGCGCCGGGCCATCGCGTCCGCATCGGTCATCGCGACGATATGGACGCCGGTATAGCGGTCGAGCTGGTGCTGCGTACGCGCTCCGGTCGGGGTGCTGCTGTCGGTGACGGTGAGGACCTCCAGATACCCCTCGCGCAGCATCACGCATCGGTTCGCCGTGCCCATCGGTCTGCGCTGTCCGGTCTCGTCGGTGAAGGCGTGCAGCACATACGGGGTCTGCACGAAGCCGAGCCGAGTGAGCTCCAGATGGGCGGCCTCCATGTCCGGAACGAAGTGGCCGAGATGGTCGAGAAACGTCTCGCCATCCGTCGGAAGCTGTCGCCATGCCGCCATGTTTGTGCCCTTTTTCGGGAGTGAGCTTTCACTGGTCTGTAGAGTAGGACATGATAGGGAAGATGAGCGGGGAGACCAGACGGCGCGTTCGAGCCGGCGCCCCGCCCGAATGGAGGATGCCATGAAAGACCGTATCCGCCGCTGCCAGTGCCGCGCTGCGCTTACCGCCAGAGCCGCCCACGCCCACTTCACCGACACAGTTGTGGTCGGCACGATGATGGCGGCCGCCATCGCCGCGACCGCCTGGCTGATGATCAGGCTCGCCGTCTGACCAATCCCCTGATCCGACCGGGACCACCCGAGGAAGAACGCCTGGGCGCCTCCCGTGCCGGATCGGCCGGACTGCCCCACCACGGCGGCCGCAACGGCCGCACCGTCTGCCTCAAACCTACCTTCAGGACTCCCCCGCCGAGCGTTGCCGCGGATAGCGCCGCAAGCCGCGGATAGTTCGTCTCCCGTCCTCCGACTACTGATCGCCGAAACACCTTCGGAGATCGGACCATGTCGGTCGTCACCCGCCTGCAGATCGCCGGATGCGGCATGCATCTGGCCGACCAGATCGCCCTTGTCGGCGTCCCCCTCGTCGCCGCCCTCGCCTTCGGCGCCTCTGCCGAGATCATCGGCATGCTCGTCGCCTGCCAGTCGCTCGCCCATCTCCTGGGCTCGATCCCGGCCGGACTGATCGTCGACCGGAGCGCGCCACGCCGGGTCGCCCTGGCGGCGGTGCTGATTTCGCTCCTCGGCTTCGTCGGCACGGCGGCGAGCGTGCTCTCCGGCAGCCTGGTCGGGTTCGGCGCCGGCGTTACCGTCGCCGGCTTCGGGATCGTGCTGTTCGTGCTGACCGTCCTGTCGATCGTCCCGCGCAGCGTGCCGTCCACCCGGCTTGCCCAGGCCAATGCCCGGATCGAGATGCCGCGGGCGGCCGCCTCCTTCGCCGTGCCCCTCGTCCTGGGCGCGGTGATTTCCGCCGGCACGGTCGACTGGGTCTTCGGTGCGGCCGCGACCGGGGCCGGGGCCGCCCTGATGGCCGTGGCCGGCCTGCCCTCCTACGAAGCCGGCCACCCCAGTGCCGGAAGCCCGCTGCGGAAGGTCGTGGAAGGCGGCGCCTTCGTGCTGTCCAGCGACCTTCTGCGGGCGATCGCCGGCTGCGCCCTGTTCTGGAACTTCGCCTTCTCCGCCCTGCTGGTAACCATGGTGCCACTGATCACCGAGGTGTTGCGCCTGGACGCGGGCGTCTTCGGCATCGCCATGGCGGCGTTCGGCCTCGCCGCCTTCACCGGCTCCAGCCTCGCCGCCCGCTATGCCGGGCGGATCCGACCAAGCCTCATCCTGCTGTTCGGGCCGGGCAGCTCGGTGCCGGCCGTCCTGCTGCTGCTGACGGTGACGCCCGGCGGCTCGCCCCTGCCGATCTATGCGGGGTTCTTCCTGCTGGGCTTGGGGCCGTCCATGTGGCTGATCGCCCAGAACTCCGTGCGTCAGCTCGTCAGCCCGCGCGACATGCTGGGTCGGGTCAATGCGGTCATCCAGACCACGATCTACGGCGCGCGGCCGCTCGGCGCCCTGTGCGGCGGGTTCCTGGTGTCGATGACCTCGCCCCAGACCGCAATCGCCTTCGTCGCCTGCGCCTATGGCCTGTCGTTCCTCGCCGCGGCCCTCAGCCGGCTGCGCTCGATCCGGAGCTACGGCGATCTCGGCGTGGCGGAGGCGGGCTGATCACGTCGCCCGCTTCAGCTCCTGGCGGTCGGTGCGCCGGTTCCAGGGCAGCCAGACCGAGAAGGCCATGGAGGCGAGCCCGGGAAGGGCGACCGGGTCGGGCTTGGTGATCGGCACTGGAAGCCCCTCGTTCGAGCCACCGGCCAGCCACAGGGCGATCCGTCGGCCGAGTGCCGTGGTCATCGCCATGCCGCGGCCGTTGCAGGCGATGGCCGACCAGGCCTGATCGTCCTCGCGGTCGCCCAGGCTCATCAGGCGCGGCATGAAGTCCCGTGCCGCCGCCAGCCGCCCCTGCCAGGCATAGGCGCATTCCATCGCCGGCAGCTGCGGCAGCATCTCGCGCAACCGCTCCAGGTGATAGATCTTCGCCCGCTCGGCCGACCCGAAGGGCGAGGCGAGCAGGCCGCCGGTGACGATCCGGTTGTCCCAGGTCCAGCGATAGGCGATGAGCTCCTTGCGGGTATCGGCGGAGGCCCGGTCCTTCGGCAGCACCGTCTCGCGCAGGGCCGGGTCGAGCGGCTGGGTCGCCATCTGGAACAGGGTGATCGGGAACTGGGTCCCCTCGGCCTTCGGGGCGAGACCGTCGCCGGTCGAATTGGTTGTCAGCAGCAGGCGTTTGGCGATCAGCGCGCCACCGTCGGTCGTCACCCGCCAGCGGTCGCCCTGGCGTTCGATCTTGCGGGCGCGCGACCCGGTGAACAGCGTCGCCCCGGCCTTCACCGCCGCACCGGCCAGCCCGCGACAATAGGCAAGCGGGTTGAGATGCCCGCCGGAGGTGTCGAGGAAGGCGCCGTGATAGACGGTGCTGCCGGTCTCGTAGACCGCCTCGTCCCGGGACAGGGCCTGAACCGGCCGGCCGAGCTTCCGCCACTGGGCCACGCGGTCTTCCAGCCAGGCCCGCTTCTCCGGCGTGTGGATCGGCTGCAGCCAGCCGCTCTGCCGCGCCTCGCAGTCGATGCCGTGGCGTCGGATCAGGTCGAAGACGAGTTCACCGCCCTGGCCGATCATCTGACACACCTGCAGGCCGTAGTCGGGCCCCAGGGCCTTGGCCATGACCGTCGGGTCGAGCCCGGTCAGCAGGTTCGGCACGACGAAGCCGGTGTTGCGGCCGGATGCGCCGAAGCCCGGCTCGTCGGCCTCCAGCACCGCGACCTCCACCCCGGCCTCGGCCAGGTGCAGGGCGGTGGAGAAGCCGAGATAGCCGCCACCGACCACCGCCACATCGGTCTCCACCTCGCCGTCCAGCGGTCCGGTCTGCGGCCCGGCGGGCGCCGTGGCGTGCCAGAACGAGGACTGGAACGAGACCGACGGGTGCGGGGCCGCGGCGAGCCGTTCGAACAGGGTGGGGCGATAGCCCTCATGCGCGATCTTCGTCATGGCGCGATGCTAGATCGGGATGCCGCGGCGCGGAATGCCCTATCCGTCGCAGATCCCCGGGCGATCGAGAGATTCCTGCCCGTCCGGCATTTTCGCCTTTGCAGGAATTGCACTACCCCCCATGCCATCGCCGCTGTTTAGTGCCCTCCATGGCCCAAACCACCGATCCCCCCCCCGACAAGACGCCGAGCCTGCGCGACCTGCTGGTGGTGGTGTGTTTCACCACCATGGTCATGACGCTGGCCAGCATGGCCGTGCTGTGGATCCCCGCGATCGCGCCGGCGGTGGCGGCGGATCTCGGCGTCTCGCCCTCGCTGGTGGGCTACCAGTTCACCCTGGCCTATATGGGCGCGATGACCTCCAGCCTGCTGGTCGGCGGCTTCGTGCAGCGTTTCGGCGCCTGGCGGACCAGCCAGTGCAGCCTCGGCATGCTGGCGGTCGGCCACCTGATCCTGATGAGCGGCCATCTGGAGCTGATGATCTTCGGGTCGCTCGCCACGGGCTTCGGCTATGGGATGATGAACCCGCCGGCCATGGACCTGCTGAACCGGGTGGTCACGCCCGCCAACCGCAACCTGGTCTTCTCCGTGCGCTTCACCGGCGTTCCGATCGGCGGGGTCCTGGCCAGCCTGGTGGCGCCGTCCCTGGCGCTCGCCATCGGCTGGCAGACGACGATGCTGGTGGTCGGCGCGCTCGGCCTGGTGCTGTTCGCCGCCATGCAGCCGCTGCGCGCCCGCTTCGACGCCAACCGCCAGCCGGAAGCGCCGGTCATCCGTGACCCTTTCTCCGGCCTGAAGATCATCCTGCGGTCGCGGGCCCTGCTGTTCTTCGCGTTCACCGGCCTGTGCTTCGCCGCAGTCCAGCTCTCGCTGATGTCGTTCACGGTGACCCTGCTGGTCGACGAGGTCGGCTGGACCCTGGTCACCGCGGGCGTCGCCCTGTCCTGCATCCAGGTGGCCGGGGTCATCGGCCGCGTGAGCTGGGGGGTCATCGCCGACCGGCTGCGGTCCAGCACGGTGGTCCTGATCTTCATCGGCTCCGCCATGGCCCTGGCCAGCCTGACGGCGTCCCAGATCGACGCCTCCTGGCCCCAGGCAGTGGTCTTCGGCTTCTTCTTCGTCTTCGGTCTGGTGGCGGTCGGCTGGAACGGCGTGTTCGCCAGCGAGGCCGCCCGGATCAGTCCGCCCGGCGCGATCGGCCATGCCACCGGTGCGGTCCTGTTCATCACCTTCTCCGGTGTGCTGTTCGGACCGGTGGTGTTCTCCCTGCTGTTCCAGGTGACGGGGAGCTACTCGGCCACCTTCATCGCCTCGACCTGCCTGGCCGCGCTCGGCGTCCTGTTCCTCGGCGCCTCGCGGCGCGCCACAAGGGCTCAGTAGACGATCTTGCCGTCCGGCCGGAAGGCGTGGAACACGAAGGCGAAGGTGATCTCGTGGGCCACGTCGGTGCCGTCGCGGGTGACAACCACATTGCCGATGTCGCGGCCTTCCGCGATCTTGCGGGTGTCGAGGGCGGAGTTCTGTCCCGGCTCCCAGGTGATCATCAGGTCGCCGTCGCTCCACCAGCCCTTCTCGCGCAGCATGGCGAGGCTCCAGGCCATGTCGCCGATCACCACCACCCGGGCCATCGGCGCAAGCCCCTCCGGCATGGAGCCGTCATAGAGGAAGGGCACCGGCATGCTGTCGTAGCCCTTGTAGGGGTTGATTCCGTAGGGGCGGGCCCTGGGGTCGTTCGGAACCAGCACCTTGCCGTCGGCATGGCGCTCGGCGAAGCGCTCCGCGCTCTCCATCCGGGCCGGGACCGAGCGCAGGCGGTGGCCGGTCATCTCGCCGACGATCCCCTCGCCGGTATACTGCTGCCACCAGCTCTCGGTCTCGCGGTCGTACATGATGAGGCCGGAATTGCGGATGTTCCCGGTGGTGCCGAACTCGAGCGCCTCCCCCTCGACCCGGCGGTCGAACACGATGGCGGCGTTGCAGAGCGGGCAATAGGTCACGGCGACCGGCACGCCGCCGACCGTGTCGTTGACGATCTCGTGCCAGATCAGGATGCGCAGCGGATAGGCCCGCGCGTCGCCGGAGATCGCCACGGAAACCACCGGCTCGGTCGGTGCTAGGTCGGCGAAGCCCTTGCCCACCGTGGCGAAGACCGGCGCGTCGATCGAGGGGATGCCATCCTTGCCCGGCCCGCCGGAACTGATCTCGCCCAGCGGGACCGAATGGGTGGAGAAGTCGGTGCCCGGCCAGTCCTTGCGCCAGTCGTTGCCCGCCTCCGCGGATGGGGCGACCAGCAGGAACGCGGCGAGCAGCAGCGGCAGGAGACGAACATCAGGCATGGCTGAACAATGCGGCAACCGGGTCCTTCAACGGAAATCACGAACCGGAGAATAGGTCCAGGCGGCCATCGCCTGCCGGGTCAGCCGGTGCCGAGCTTGGCGGACCGGGCCCGGATATCGGACAGGCGGGGATCGGGCGGCAGATCGCCGATCGGATCGTCGATATCGCCGAACTGGCGGAACAGCTCAGCCGATTCGATGGCGGTGGTGTGGACCTTGCGGGTCTCGCGCGGGTTCAGCATGCCGAACGCCTTGCCGGCATGGCGGCGGTCGATCTCGGCCAGGGTATGCGCGGCCTTCACGACGGCGGCATGCACAAATCCCGTGCCGACGGTACGGTCAACCGCATCCGCCAGAATTTCCAAAGCCTTGCGCTCGGACTCGGGTTTCGCCATGCGCCACTCACACGCGTCCAATCTGGACGCATTCATCACCAACCGTTAGCCAGATTTAATGATTCGACCGAGTCGTGCAAGTGAATTTGATTTTATTGATTTGCCATTTAGCGTTATCGGTACGGTGTTCTTACGGAAGTTAAAGTCGGCCCGAGCCCGGATTTTCCTCCCCGCCCGAGATGTCGGACGGGTTACCGGGAGGCGGGAAATCGCGTGACGACCGGGACGCGGGGCCGCTAGCCTGAACATCCCGACCTTGCCGGAGTTCGGCGATGAAAGTTCTGATCCCTCTCCTGGTCTTCGCCGGCCTGATCGCGCTCGCCGTCCGCATGACCCTGCGGCAGTTCCGACTGGAGCAGATCTCCGCCTCGGGAGACACCCCCGCCGGCCCCGCCATCGTCGCCGCAGCCGACAGCAACGGCAAGTTCCAACGGGTTACCGACGGGCTGGAGGAGATGCGTCAGACCTGGCACCCGGTCCGGTTTCCCTCCGGCTGGGAATCCCGCAGCGGCGGCTTTCCGGAGGAGAAGGCCTACAGCGATCGCAACATGATCCTGCGCCGCGACTGGTGCATGGAGAACTGCGAGGACCCCTGGCGGGTGGAGGTGGTGCGTGGCTCAGCCCCGATCTTCTGGTTCCAGTCCCTGCGGGACGCCAGCGCCTTCACCTACGCGTGGTTCCCGTTCAAGTGCTCGTAAGACGGCGGCGGGCGACCGCTACTGGTTCTGCTGGCGCCACTCCGCCGGGTGCTCGAACTTGAGCCCCCAGATGCCCAGCTTCTCGCGCTTGGCCATGCCTTCCAGCGGTGCGTAGTCCGGGCGCTCGTCGGGCAGGGCGACCGCCCAGCCGGTGCGCACCATGCGGGTGTTGAGGTTCATGTCGCCGGCATAGCAGGTGGCGACCATCCGGCCCTCCTCATCCGAGCCTTCGCTCACGCAGACCACGTCATTGCGGCCGATCAGCTCGCGCAGGGCATCCATCGCCTGGATGCCGCACTGGTAGGGGCGCCCGAACTCGTTCTCGCAGTACTGATCCAGCTCCGGCGCATCGATGCCGGACAGCCGGACCGCCTCGCGGCCGACGGTCAGCGTATCGCCCGAGGTCACCGACGGCCGACCCTTGATCTGCTGTGCTTCGACGACGGAGGACGTCGCCACCAACCCCATGGCCAGCACAAGACCGGCCATCATCACGGTTCTCCTCATAGGCCCCACTTCCGAGTTCTTCGAGCGGTCGACAAAGTTGGCGCAGTCTACATGAGATCACGGCCCTGTCCGATACCCGGAGTGATCGTCGGGATAAGCCCGCAGATTACAGGATCTCCAGGTGTTTCTTCGACTTGGGCGGAGGGAAGGCGGCGTCAAGGGCGGCCAGATCCTCGGCGTCGAGCTGGACCTCCAGGGCGGCCGCGTTCGCCCGCACATGCTCCGGCCGCGCCGCCTTCGGAATCGCGATCACCCCCTCGCGCCGCAGCACCCAGGCCAGGGCCACCGTCAGATCGGAAACGCCGTGTTTGTCGGCGATCGGACGCAGCGCCCTGTGGCCGCCCAGCCGCCCCTGCTCCAGGGGCGAATAGGCCATGACCGGCATGCCCTTGCGCTCGCACCAGGGCAGCAGGTCGAACTCGGGCCCCCGGCGGGTCAGGTTGTACAGGATCTGATTGGTGGCACAGGCGCCGCGGCCGGCATCGTGCACGTCCTCCATCTCGCCGGTGTCGAAGTTGCTGACACCCCAGTGCCGGATCTTGCCATCGCGCTGGAGCTGCTCGAAGGCGCCGAAGGTCTCCTCCAGGGGCGAGGAGCCGGGCCAGTGGAGCAGGTAGAGGTCGATGGTCTCGATCCCCATGCGCCGCAGGCTGGCCTCGCAGGCCTCCACCGTGCCGGTGTGGTCGGCGTTGAACGGCAGGACCTTGGAAACGATGAACAGGCCGTCGCGCCGGCCGGCGATGGCATCGCCCACCACCTCCTCCGAGCCGCCGGAGGCGTACATCTCCGCCGTGTCGATCAGGGTCATGCCGAGATCGATGCCCAGGCGCAGCGCCTCCGCCTCGGCCTTCCGGTCCGCCCCGCGTTCGCCCATGTGCCAGGTCCCGAGGCCCAGCGCCGGGACGCGCTCGCCGCCCGGCAGTGTCACCGTCTTCATGATTACCTCCCTCTTGCGTCGCGGGCGCGCTTCACCTCCTCCTGGTAGCGCATCACGCGGTCTTTCAGGCCGGGGCGCGAAGCCGAGGCGACCAGCGCCGCCATGTCGCGGGCCCGGCCGTCCTCCAGCGTCAGGCCCGACACCGTCGCCAGGATGCCGCTCTCCAGGCGCGTCGCCATGGCCGTCGCCCGGTCGATCTCTCCGGCAATCCCGTCCTCGTCGATCACCGCGTCGATCAGGCCGAGCGACAGGGCCTCGTCCTGGTCGAGCCGGCGGCCGCCGGCGACGATCTCCAGCGCCCTGTCCTGGCCGACCCGGCCGGCGAGGCGCCGGGTGCCGAGCGCGATGCCGAACCCCGCCCCCGGAAAGGCGAAGCGCCCGCTGCCGACCACGATCCGGCGGCGGCAGGCGGCGACCAGATCGGCCCCCGCTCCCATCGCCGCCCCGCGCACCAGCGCCAGGGTCGGCACCGGCGCGTGATAGACCGCCTGCAGCAGGGTCTCGATCCGCACCAGCCGCAGCAGCAGGTCGCCGTCGCTGAGCGTGTCCAGCTCGCTGAGGTCGAAGCCGGCGCAGAAATGCTTGCCCTCGCCCTCCAGGACGAGCAGGCGCACGCCGTCCCCGGGCGCCCCCTCCACCGCCGGCAGCAGCGCCTCGACGATATCGGGGCCGAGCGCGTTGCTGCGCTCCGCCCGGTTCAGGGACAGGCGCAGGACCGCGCCGTCCCGGGTGGCGAGGACCGGATCGCTCACCCGGCCGCTCCCAGCGCGTCGGCGATCGCCTTGCCGGCCGCCTTGGTCGAGGCTGTCCCGCCGAGATCGACGGTGCGGCCCGCCGGGGTGGCGACGGCGGTGTCCACCGCCTCCTCCAGCGCCATGGCGGCGCGCAGGGCAGTGTCGTCGCCGGTGTTGCGGGCGATCCAGCCGATCAGCATGGCGGTCGACAGCACCAGGGAGGTCGGGTTGGCGATCCCCTTCCCGGCGATGTCCGGGGCCGTACCGTGGGCCGCCTGGGCGATGGCGTATTTATCGCCGGCGTTCAGGGAGCCGGCTACGCCGAGCCCGCCCGCCAGTTCGGAGGCTTGGTTCGACAGGATGTCGCCGAACATGTTGGTGGTGCAGATCACGTCGAACCGCTCCGGCTCGCGCACCAGCAGCGAGGCCATGGCATCGACCAGGACCTCCTCCACCTCAAGCCCGCCCTGGTCCAGGGCCGCCGCCTTCACGGCGTTGCGGAACAGGCCATCGGACAGCTTCAGCACGTTCGACTTGGTGACGATGGTCAGCTTCTTGCGCCGCCCAGCCGCCAGCGCCGCGGCGGTCCGGCCTATCCGCTCGGAGCCCTGCCGGGTGATCTTGCGCACCGCCAATGCCAGGTCCGGTGTGGGCATGAATTCGCCGGAGCCGATATGCATGGTGCGGTCGGCGTAGAAGCCCTCGGTGTTCTCGCGCGCGATCACCAGGTCCATGGACTTCGCCAGGGACGGCACGCCTTTGCGGGTCCGGGACGGGCGGATATTGGCGTAGAGGTCGAGCCTCTTGCGGAACTCGGCCGAGGGGTTCAGCCCGCCTTCGGCCGGCGGCGGATAGGAGGCGGTATCGACCGGGCCAAGGATCACGCCGTCGACATCGGTGGAGCGGGCGAAGGTGGCGTCGCTGACGGTGATGCCGTCCTGCTTCAGCCCTTCCAGGCCGACCCGTCCGGTCTCGATCGCCAGCCCCAGACGGAAGACCGATTCCAGCCGGTCGAGCACGTTCGCGACGACGTCCGTGATCTCCGGACCGATCCCGTCGCCGGGCAACATCAGCAGTTTCATCATGTCTCCCCAGGGCCGCCGGAACGCGCGCGCCGAATTCGTTTTCTTGTAAGACCGGCGCAACGAAAGCGTCACGCACCGTCAGTATCAGATCGGCGAAAAGACGCGCGTTCAGATGCGTCTCGCTTCGACACCGAGCCGGACCATTTCGGTCCCGACGGTAGGCCGCGCCGCTTCCGGCCTTAGGGAGACATACCCATGGACCACACGCAAGATACCGATCGCTCGTACGCCGCTCAGGGCCTGAGCTTCGACGCCTGGGACGAGCTTCAGTCGCCGCCGCCGGCCACCACCGACTTCGATGCCGTTGTCGAGCGTGCCCTGTCGCGCCGCGGCTTTCTCGGCGGCCTCGCCCTGATGGGCGGTGCGGCCTTCCTGATGGGTACCTCCGCCCTCACCCCGGCCCGCGCCGCCTCCCGCCTCGGCTTCGACGCCGTGGCCGCCAACACCCTCGACACCATCACCGTGCCGACCGGCTACAAGTGGCAGGTGGTGACCGCCTGGGGCGACCCGCTGTGGTCGGACGCCTCGGACTTCGATCCGCAGACCCGCGGCACCGGCGCCAGCCAGGAGCGGGCCTTCGGCGACAACAATGACGGCATGGCCCTGTTCACAGATGGCGGACGCAACATCCTCGCGGTGAACAACGAGTACACCAACCTGGAGCACACCTACGGCAACCGGCCGGAAGGCAAGCCGGTCGACGCCGACGACGTGCGCAAGGGCAAGGCCGCCCATGGCGTGTCGGTGATGGAAGTGACCGAGACCGACGGCACCTGGAGCGTGGTCAAGGACAGCCCGTTCAACCGCCGCATCACCGCCGACACGCCGATGGAGATCACTGGTCCGGCCCGCGGCCACGACCTGCTGAAGACCGCCGCCGATCCGGACGGCACCACCGCGCTCGGCACCTGGAACAACTGCGGCAGCGGCCGCACGCCCTGGGGCACCTATCTGACCTGCGAGGAGAACTTCAACGGCTACTTCTCCTCCTCCGACGCCGACTACAAGCCGAGCAAGGAGCTCAGCCGCTACGGCGTGTCCAACAAGGACTGGGGCTATGCCTGGGCCATGGCGGACGAGCGGTTCGACATCTCCAAGCACCCGAACGAGCCGAACCGGGCGGGCTACATCGTCGAGATCGACCCGTTCGACCCGACCTCCACCCCGAAGAAGCGCACGGCCCTCGGCCGCATCAAGCACGAGAACGCCGAACTGGTGATCGACCGCTCGGGCCATGCCGTCGTCTATATGGGCGACGATGAGCGCGGCGAGTTCCTCTACAAGTTCGTCTCCGACGGCACCTACAGCCTGGGCGGCGACAATGCCGACCTGCTGGAGTCCGGATCCCTGTTCGTCGCCAAGTTCAACGACGACGGCACCGGCGAATGGCTGGCCCTGACGCCGGAGACCACCGGCATGGCCTCCCAGGCGGAGATCTGCATCCACACCCGCCAGGCTGCCTCTTCGGTCGGCGCCACCACGATGGACCGCCCGGAATGGGTCGCCGCCAACCCGGGCAAGGCCGAGGTCTATTGCTGCCTGACCAACAACAGGAACCGCGGCGTGAAGCCGAATGCCGGCGGCGACGCCACCCCGGTGAACGGCCCGAACCCGCGCGAGAAGAACGAGTACGGCCAGATCGTGCGCTGGATGCCGGATGGCGGCGACCACACCGCGGCCGGCTTCACCTGGAACCTGTTCGTGCTGGCCGGCAACCCGACGGTCCACAAGGACGCCTATGCCGGGTCGGAGAACGTGACCGCCGACAACATGTTCAACTCGCCGGACGGCCTCGCCTTCGACACCACCGGCCTGCTGTGGATCCAGACCGACGGCAGCTATGACAACGAGGGCGACTTCGCCGGCCAGGGCAACAACCAGATGCTGATCGGCGACCCGGAAACGGGCGAGATCAAGCGCTTCCTGGTCGGCCCGAAGGAGTGCGAGATCACCGGCATCACCTGGAGTGCGGACCGCCGCACGGTCTTCGTCGGCGTCCAGCACCCGGGCGAAGAGGGCGGCAGCAGCTTCCCGGGCGGCGAGGGCTCGGTGCCGCGCTCCTGTGTGGTCGCCATCAAGCGCGAGGACGGCGGCCTGATCGGCTGACCGCGCCCATCAGCGACACATGACAAGGGCGGCCTCCCGGGCCGCCCTTTCTATCTTCAACGCCGGGTCAGCAAGTCCAGAGCGACCGGATTGAACCACTCCGCATCCTCGTACTGCACCCAGTGGCCGACGCCGTCGCGCATGGCGATGCCGGCCTCGGGCTGGATCGCCTTCAGGGCCGCGTGGCGCGGCTCGAAGAACCCGACCGCCGTCACGTCCTCGCTGCCCCAGATCAGATTGATCCGCCCCTTGATCAGCGGGAAGGTGCGCGAGAGCCGGTCGCTGAGGGAGATCGGGCGCGACCGGATGCGGTTGCGGGCCATGTTGATCTCCTGGATGTGGTCGGCGAGCGGGTCGATGTTGGCCTCGTCGGCGAACATCAGGATGCCGAGATTGTGCCGGCGCAGGCGCACCTGCTCGTCTTCCGGCATGTCCGGGGTGATGCGGATCATCTGCCGGGTCGCCGGCCCGCGGTCGCCCATGCCGGCGGCGCCGACCCCGGTATAGGTCAGGACCCGGTCCCCCAGACTTGCCGCGACCACCCCGCCGATGATCGAGCCGAAGGAGAAGCACATCATCCGCAGCGGTTCGTCGCCCGGCACCACCTGGCGCACGCCCTCGGCGACGATGGCGGCGAGGCTGTCGGCGTCGTAGGGATGGTCGGGATCGTCGCTGTCGCCCTGGCCTGGCATATCGGCGGCGATCACCCGGAAGTGCTGGGCCAGGAACTCGACGTTCCGCACCCAGTGGTTCCACGACCCGAAGCCGCCATGCAGCAGGATCAGCGGCTCGCCCTGCCCCCATGCGCGCCACACCATGCTGCCGGATCCGCAAGGGGTGCGGATCACGGTGGCGAGGGCTTCGATACGGGCGAGTTCGGCGGCGGGATCCGCCGGAGGAGTGCTGTTCATGACCTGATCGAAGCGGCGGCGGCGGTGGAAGTCAACGCCTCAACTCCGGTACGAAGAAGACCAGCAGCCCCATCGCCACCAGCCCCTCCAGCGAGATCACCGTGAGCGCCATCGAGCCGCCGAGCCAGTCCGCCAGCCAGCCCACATGCAGCACGCCGAGGGGCCCGGCGCCGATGCAGACCGAGAGGATGCCCATCAGCCGGGAGCGGATCTCGGGCGGTGCCTCGGAGAACATGATGGCGCTCTGCATGGAGGCGAAGCCGGCGATGCCGAGCCCGCCGACCACCAGCACCGCCACGGCCCAGCCGTAGTCGGTCTGCAGGGAGAACAGGAACACGCAGAAGATGAACAGGCAGGAGCCCAGCAGGTAGATCCGCCGGAACCGCTCCGGTGCCGCCAGGAAGGCGGCGGCGAGGGCCCCGACGAAGGCGCCCGCCCCCTCCACCGACAGCAGCAGGCCGATCCACACGGCATCGGCTCCGAAGGTTTCCTTGCCGACCACCGGGATCATGGCGGCATAGGGGAAGGCGAACAGATTGACGATCACCGTCACCCCCAGATGGCCCACCAGCCCCCGCGACCGGCGGAGATAGGCGAAACCGTCGCGGATCTCGGAGAACAGGGCGAAGGGCCGCGGCTCCCGCGGGGTCGGCCGGTAGATGACCAGGACCGCCAGCAGCACCGAGATCAGAAAGAAGGTGCCCGACACGACGAAGATGCCCTGCATGCCGATGGTGGCATAAAGGCCGCCACCGGCGATCGGGCCGACCATGCGGGTCGCGTTGTTGGAGGCGCTGTCCATCGCCATGGCGGGCCCCAGGCGTGCCGGCCCGACCGACTCGCCCAGGATCGTGCGGCGCACCGGGAAGTCGGTCGACCAGCCGAGCCCCGACAGGAAGGCCCCTAGTCCCACCTGCCACAGGGTCAGCGTCCCCGCCCAGGCCGACAGGGCGAGCAACCCGGCCGTCCCCGCCATCAGCGACAGCGAGGCCACCAGCAGCATCTTGCGGTCGACCCGGTCGGCGATCACGCCGGTGATCGACCCGAACAGCGCCATCGGCGCCATGCGCAGCATGGTCATCGTCGCGGTGATCACCGCCGACCCGGTCTCGGCATAGGCCCACACACCGACCGCCAGCATTTCCAGCCAGCGCATCGCGCCCATCAGCACGCCGATGGTCCAGAGCTTGCGGAAGGTCGGGTCGGCGACGAGGGAAAGCGGACCGGCGGACCGGCTTCCCCCGTCGCCGTCCCCGGCGGAACCGGTCATGGACCACCCATCAAAGCTGTCCGGCGCGGCGCAGCATGTCGATGGAGGCGGACAGCGCGTCGGCGGCGCGCTCGACCTCGGCCGCTCTGTGGGTGGCCGAGACGAGACCGCCGCAGGCCGGGTTGAGGTCCACCCCGTTGACCAGCATGGCCAGACGCAGCAGCCGGATCAGCTCCTTCGGCCGGTCCTTCATCGCCACCGACGGAAGCGACAGCGGGTCGAAGGCGAAGGGGTCGGGAACCGGCACACCGTCCTGCATGAACAGATGGAAAATCGAGTAGTCGCCATATATCGCCCACGGCACGCCCTTGTCGGCGATCACCCTGTTCAGCGCCTCGCGCAGGGCCCGGCCGGTCTCGGCCGCCCGGGCGCAGGCGTCGGTCTCGGCGATGATCGTCAGCGCCGCGGTGCCGGCGGCGGCGGAGACCGGGTTCGCGTTGAAGGTACCCGGATGACCGATCTTGTCGCGTCCCTTGGCGGCTGCCGCGTCGAAGTCCAGCGCGTCGAGGATCTCCCGCCGACCGCCGATCGCCCCGCCCGGCATGCCGCCCGCCAGGATCTTCGCCCAGGAGGTCAGGTCCGGGGTGATGCCGAACGCCTCGGTCGCGCCGCCCGGCGCCAGCCGGAAGCCGGTGACCACCTCGTCCATGATCAGCAGCACGCCGTGCTTCTCCGTCTCCTCGCGCAGCAGGGCGAGGAAGCCCGGCGCCAGCGGCGTGTAGCCGGTGCTGCCGCCGATCGGCTCGATGATGGCGGCGGCGATGTCTTTGTCCTCGGCCAGCACGCGCCGGAGCTGGTCCGGCTGGTTCGGATCGACCAGCACCACCGCGTCGGTCACCCCGCCCAGCACGCCCGGCGTCGAGCGCCCGTCGAAATGGGAGGCGACCCCGTGGGTCATATGGTCGTGCCAGCCGTGGAAATGGGTGCGGAACCGGATGACCTTGTTCCTGCCGGTGAAGTCGCGGGCGAGCCGTAGCCCCATCAGCGTCGCCTCGGTGCCGGAGGAGGTGAAGCGCACCCGCTCGACCGACGGGTACAGCCGCTTCACCGCCTTGGCCCAGGCGATCTCCCGGCGCTGGCCGGCGGCGAACTGGGTGCTCTCGGCCACCGCCTGCTGGGTCGCGGCGGTCACCATCGGATCGGCATGGCCCAGCAGCAGCGCACCGTGGCCGCCGAAAAAGTCCACATAGTCGTTGCCGTCCACGTCCCATTTGATCGGCCCGGCCGCCCGGTCGACATAGAGGCCGTAGGGCTTCAGGAAGCGGGCGTCGTGGGTAATCCCGCTGGGGAACAGCTCCCGCGCCTCGGCCGCCAGGGCGGCGGAGCCCGGCGTCTTCTCGCGATAGGCGGCCTCGATCGGCGAATTGGTGAGACGCTCTTCGGCGGCACTGTCGGGCATGGGACGTCCTGTTCGTTGGGTCAATCGGCGGCGGCCGACATCCGCTTGTCGGCCATATAGGCGGAGAGCTTCGGCCAGACCGTCTCGGCCAGGGTGCTGAAGGAACGGCGCCACAGGGGCAGCGCGCCCTCCATGTCGTGGCCGGTGAGCATGAGGGTGCCGAAATCGCCCACCTGGTCGCGGAAGGCGATCAGCCGGTCGAGCACGGTCTTCGCGGAGCCGGCGATGACCAGCTCCTTGGCCTTGACCATGGCCTCGGCCTTGGCGGCAGTCCAGTCGATATCGGTGTTGAAGTCGCCGCCGGCCAGTTTCCCCTGGGCATTGAGATAGGTGTAGTACCAGGTGAAGGTGCCCTCGGGATCGTCCAGGATCTCCTGGGCCTCGGCGTCGGTCTCGGTGATCAGCACGCTGCGTCCGACGCGCCAGACAGACGGGTCCGGGCGGCGGCCGGCCTGTTCGGCCCCGGCGACGTAGGACGGCCAGTGGGTGGCGATATCGGCGGCCGGCACGAAGTTGCCCGACAGCAGGCACCAGCCGCGCTGGCCGGCGAAATTCGCGGTCATCGAGTTCGCGCCGCGCACCGATACCGCGATCGGCGGGTGCGGCTGCTGGTAGGGGCGGATGAACCGGCCGATGCCCATCTCCGGCAGGATCCGGTCGGTGAGAGAGGTTTTGACGTGCTCGCCCTCATGGGTGAAGGGCGGGTCCTCGCTCCAGATCTTCATGATCAGGTCGATGGACTCGATCATCGCCATGGCGCGCTTGCGGCCGTCGAGATTGCCGAACACCTCCCAGTCGCTGGACAGACCGCCGGAGCCGATGCCGAACAGGAAGCGGCCCTTGGACAGGTGGTCGAACAGGGCCGCATGCCCGGCGACCACCACCGGATGCTGCTGCGGCAGGGAGACCACGCCGGTGCCGAACTTGATCTGCTTGGTCTCGGCGATCAGGGAGGCGTTGAAGATCAGCGGCGAGGGAATGGGTTCGCCCGTGGAGGTATAGTGCTCGCCCATCCAGGCCTCGGAGAAGCCGAGCCGGTCGCTGAGCAGCACGAGCTCCCGGTTCTCCTCGATCACGGTGGTCAGGTCGCGCGCCGGCGGGTGCAGCGGCATCATGAACAGGCCGAGATTGACCATCGGTGATTTCCCCTGAGCGGTATGGCCTCTTGAACGGGCCGGTTGGACGGATGCCCCCGACGGTATCATCCGCCGCGGGGACGGCGGAAGGCGGGGAATCTCGCGAAGACTCCAACCTCTTCCCACTCCCCGGATTTATTCCGGGGCAAGCGCGTGGATCTCGCGTCATGCCCACGAGTTAGGAGCGGCATCTGGCCTTACCCCGGAATAAATCCGGGGAGTGAATGTTGGGGGGCGACGGCCCAACCACCTTCTCCCACTCCCTGGACCTGTGCCGGGGCCCACGGCCGGGCCTGGTAGGTCACTCTCGAGTTCAGCTGCACTGTTTGGGTGGGCCCCGGACTAAATCCGGGGAGTGAATGTTGGGAGGGGTGACGGCCCCACCACCTTCTCCCAATCCACCGACCTGCTCCGAGGAGTTAGAGGAGGTTGAAACACCCACAAGACACTCCCCGGATTTATTCCGGGGCGAGGCCGGGACCTCGCATGGTCTACAGCGGTCCGGTAACGGCCCGGCCGCTTGCCCCGGCACAAGGCCGGGGAGTGAGCGGAGGGGGCCGTTGAAACGCAGGTCCCGCCCTGCGCCGGGACCTGAAATCGGCTGTACCGATTTCACGCCTTGTGCCGGTCGAAGGTCGGGCTCATGAGGATCTCGTTCAGGCACGCCCCCGGGCTCAGCGCCGCCAGGAAGGCGACCACGTCGGCCACGTCCTCCGGCTGGATCACCTGCTTCAATTCCTGCTCGGTCAGCTTCTTCGGCCGGCGGTCGAGGATCGGGGTGCGCACCTCGCCCGGGCAGATCGCCGTCGCGCGGATGCCGTCATTGCCGTGCTCGCGCTGGATCATGAAGCTGAGCGCCATGACCGCATGCTTGGACGCGCCATAGGCCACGCCCGCCACCTCCGAATAAAACCGCCCGGCCCAGGAGGAAGTGGTGGCGATCACCCCGTCCTTCTGCCGCAGCATGATCGGCAGGGCGGCGGCCACGCCGTTGTAGACGCCCTTGACGTTGGCATCGATCACGTCGTCCCAGCCGTCCAGCAGGGACGGATCCGCCTGGGCCTCGCGCCAGGTGCGCTGGGTGACGTTCATGCCGGCATTGTTGAACTGCAGGTCCAGGCGGCCGTGATCGGCGTCGATCCGCTTGCCGGCGTCCAACACGGCGCCGCGGTCGGTGATGTCCAGCGCGATGACGTCGGCCCTGCCGCCCGCGGAGCGGATCGCCTCGGCCAGCACCTGCAGCGGCTCCTCGCGCCGGCCGCTGAGCACAACGGTCATGCCGTCGCCGGCCAGCCGCCGCGCCGTCGCCTCGCCGATCCCGGTTCCCGCCCCGGTGATCCAGGCCACCCTTCCCTCAACACTGCGCATTGGCTCCCCCTCCCGTTTGGTCGATACTGTTTTTCCGATTCCCAAAGCTTAGCGATATGCCGCCTCCCTCCGACAGTCCTCAAAGTGCCGATCGCGGTACATCGCCGGCGCTTGCCACGCCCCTTGTCCGCTTTCGGTCGTGGTGGGACGGCCTGTCCGGGAATGTGCGCGGCTCGATCTGGCTGTTCGCCGCGGGGCTGGTCTTCGCCGTCATGGGCGCGCTGATCAAGTTTGTCGGCCAGCGGCTGCCGGTGGTGGAGATCCTGTTCCTGCGCCAGGCCTTCGTGATCCTGGTGGTGTCACCAGCAATCATCAAAGGCTTCCCCTCGGTGTTCCGGACGGAACGGCTGGGGCTACACATGCTGCGGGTCGGCCTGTCCTCCATCGCCATGACCACCGGCTTCACCGCCCTGGTCCACCTGCCGCTGGCCGAAGCCACGGCGATCAGCTTCTCACGCACCCTGTTCACCACCCTGCTGGCGGTGGTGGTGCTGCACGAGCTGGTGGGCTGGCGGCGATGGACGGCGACGGCGGTCGGGTTCATCGGCGTGGTCATCGTCGCCCGGCCCTCGCCGGAGGGCCTGAACGAATACGCCCTGCTGGCCCTGCTCTCGGCCTTCTTCGTGGCGATGATCATGATCTGCCTGCGGATGCTGGCCCGCACCGAGCGGCCGGCCACCATCATCGCCTACCAGTCGGTCTGCCTTACCGTCATCCTGGCCGGACCCGCCTGGTATTTCTGGGTCTGGCCGACCTGGGAGGACCTGGCGCTGACCGCGGTGATCGGCGGGGTGATGTCACTGGCCCAGTTCGTCAACATCAAGGCCTATTCCAACGGCGAGGCCGCGGCGATCGCCCCGGTGGAATATATCCGCCTGCTGGCCTCGGCCGGGCTCGGCTTCATGATGTTCAGCGAGGTGCCGACGATCTACACGGTGATCGGCGCCGTCTTCATCATCGCCTCGACCCTCTACACCGTGCGCCGCAACGCCATGAAGAACACGCCGGTGCCGCCGCGTCCGCCGGAAGTGGCTCCCTGAGAGACGTCAGACCCGTTCGATGAACAGCCGGCCGACGGCACCCCGGTCGCCCTTGCCCGTGGCGCCGGTCGGCAGGGCCGCCACGACCTTCAGCCGCGACGGCAGCTTGTAGCGCTCCAACCGCTCCCCCGCCCAGGCCAGCACCTGCTCCGGCACCGGTTCGCGACCGGGGGCGGCAGTGATGACGGCGATCACCGCCTCGCCGGAATTCGGGTCAGGCACGCCGGCAACCAGGGCCCCCGCCACGTCGGGATGGGAGGCCAGCACCGCCTCCACCTCCAGCGGGGCGACCTTCATACCGCCCCGGTTGATCAGGTCCTTGGCCCGGCCGACCAGGGTGACGCGCCCGTCGTCGCGGGTCTGCGCCAGGTCGCCGGTGCGGAAATAGCCGTCATCGTCGAACGCCTCGGCCGTGCGCTGCGAGTCGTGCAGATAGCCGACCATGCCGTAGGGCGAACGAATGCGCAGCTCGCCGTCCTCGGCGATCCGGATCTCGATATCGCCGCCCGGCCGGCCGAGCGATCCGGCCGCCGCGTCGTAGTCCGGCGGATCGACGAAGAAATCGCAGGTCCCGGTCTCGGTCAGCCCGTAGATGTCGCCGATCCCGGCCCCGGGCCAGGCGCTGCGGATCTTCGCCCCCAGTCCCGCCGGCAGCACCTCGCCGCCGGCCATCACCGTGCCGGTCCAGGCGGGCAGCGCCGCCGTCTCCGGCCGGTCCAGCAGCCCGCGCAGGAGCGTGGGCACCGCCGGCAGCCGATCCACATCGGCCTGCGCTAGCACCGCGGATACGGCATCCACCCCGAGCTTCTCCGGAAACACCAGCGTGCCGCCGGACAGGATCGTCAGCCAGGTCACCCACTGGCCGAAACTGAAGGTGAGCTGCAGCGCCAGCAGGGTGCGCCGACCGTCCTGCCAACCGGTCTCGCGTCGGATCATCTGCAGCTTCGCCGCCTGTCGCTCGGCCGACAGCACCGCCGCCTTGGGCGCGCCGGTGGTGCCGGAGGTGAAGACGATGGTCGACGCACCATGCAGCATCGGGTCGGGCGACAGCCGGGCAACCAGCTCTTCCACACGGGCGCGCGGCGTGGCGCGGTGGATCGGGACCGCCACCCCATTGGCCCGGTACACCGCCAGCAGCTCGACCAGGTCGACCGGGCTGTTGTCCACCAGCACCGGGCAGGGCCGGAACGCCCCCACCCCGTCGCCCATCAACTGGAGCGCCCGCGTCTCCGCCCGGCGGCACAGCTCGCCATGGCTCAGCACGGCCCCCGCCCGCTCCACGGCAGGCGCGTCGCCATGGGCCGCCATCGCGGCGAACAGGGTATCGGCGAAGACCGTCATCGGCGGGGCAGACAGGGAGCGAGCATGATCATACCCTCATCCTCACCCGCCCCACGCAAACGGACAAGCCACTGCCATGACTGACACCGTTCTCTACGAACGCCGGAGCAAGGTCGCCCTGATCACCCTGAACCGCCCGGAACGCCTGAACGCCATGGATCAGGACATGCTGAAGGCGCTGGAGGCGGCCTGCGACAGGGCCGAGGCGGATGGGGAGGTCGGCGCGGTCGTCGTCACCGGGGCGGGCAAGGCCTTCTCCTCCGGCTTCGACCTGCAGGCCCAGGCCCGCAACACGCCGAAGGGTGTCGCCGAGTGGAGGCCGGTGCTGCGCCGGGACTTCGACTGCACCATGCGCTTCTGGCACATGAGCAAGCCGACGGTGGCCGCCGTGCACGGCCCGGCGCTCGCCGGCGCCTGCGAGCTGACCATGGCCTGCGACATCACCGTGGCGGCCGAGGACGCGATCTTCGGCGAGCCGGAGGTGAAGTTCGGCGCCGGCATCGTCACCATGATCCTGCCCTGGGTGGTCGGCCCGAAGCGGGCGAAGGAGATCATCCTGCTCGGCCTCGACGACATCCCGGCCGCCGAGGCGAAGGAGATGGGGCTGATCAACCGCATCGTGCCGGTCGGCCAGGACGTGGAGGTGGCGCTGACCCTGGCGCGGCGCATGGCCGCCATGGACCGCACCCTGATCCGCGAGACCAAGCGGGCGGTGAACCGGACCTACGAGCTGATGGGCATGGGCACCGCCCTGGAGTCCGCGCTGGAGGTGGACATGCTGATCGAGGGCGAGGGCATGGCGACCAAGCATCACTTTCTCGAGATCGCCCGCACCGACGGCCTGCGCGCGGCATTGAAATGGCGCGAGGAGCGGGCCGCTGAGGCGGAGCGGGAATAGCGCCGACACTGGACGCCCGGACCGGCAATACACATCTTGGGACAGCGCGCCCGACCAAACCGCGCGCAAGGAGGACAGCATGGCGAAGGCGATCTTTGGCGCGGGATGCTTCTGGAGCCCGGAGGAGCATTTCCGCAAGGTTCCCGGCGTGACCGACGTGGCCGTCGGCTATGCCGGCGGGACCAAGGACAACCCGACCTACGAGGAGGTCTGCACCGGGAACACCGGCCATGCCGAGGTGGTCGAGGTCGAGTACGACCCGGCCAAGGTGGAGTACGAGGACCTGCTGAAGGTGTTCTTCGAGATCCATGACCCGACCCAGGTCAACCGCCAGGGCCCCGATGTGGGCACGCAGTACCGCTCGGCCGTGTTCTTCGAGGATGCCGAGCAGGAAGCGGCCGCCCGCGCCGCCAAGGAAAAGCTGAAGGCGTCCGGCGTGCCGGTGGCCACCGAAATCACCAAGGCCGACACCTTCTGGCGGGCCGAGGACTACCACCAGCAGTTCCTCGCCAAGCGCCGCAAGGGCGTGTTCGGGAACCTGTTCCGGTAGGAGCGAAGGCCCTTCGACACGCCCCGGGCCTGGCCCGGGGCTGCTCAGGGTGGTGAGGTCTCGTTCATTCCACCTTCGTCATCCCGGCGAGCTCCGGGCTCGACCCGGAGATCGGCCGGGACCCGGGCAAGCCGTAGCGCTGGGTCCCGGCCCGCCCCCGGATCAATCCCGGATTAAATCCGGGACGGGATCGTCCGGGATGACGGAGTAAAAAAGAAGAGGAAGTACCTCACCCTGAGTAGTCCCCGTGTCAGCGGGGGCGTGTCGAAGGGCCGGTTCCCGCGCTATCCTCCCCGCACAATCAACCGGAGGAAACACCATGGCGAAAATCGCCCTCGTGACCGGCGGGTCCCGCGGCATCGGTGCCGCGACCTGCCGGCTGCTCGCCCGCGACGGCTGGGACGTCGCAATCAACTACGCCGGAAACGCCGAGGCCGCCGACAAGGTCGCCGCCGATGTGCGGGCCGCCGGCCGCCGGGCGATGACCGTCCAGGCCGATGTCGGCGACGAGGCCCAGGTGGTCGCCATGTTCCAGGCGGTGGAAAAGGAACTCGGTCCGATCGACGGGCTGGTGAATTCCGCCGGGATCATCGGGCCGGTCGGCCGGGTCGACGCCCTGACGCCCGCCGATATCAACCGGGTGCTGAAGACGAACGTGGTGGGCTGCATCCTGACCTGCCGCGAGGCGGTGAAGCGCATGTCGACCAAGCATGGCGGCAAGGGCGGGGCGATCGTCAACGTGTCCTCCGGCTCGGCCTATATCGGCAATCCGGGCACCCAGGTGATGTACGCGATCTCCAAGGGTGCCGTGAACTCGCTGCATATCGGTCTCAGCCAGGAGGTCGCCGGCGAAGGCATCCGGGTCAACGCGGTCTCCCCCGGCATGACTGCCACCGAGATGGTCACCGAAGAGGCCGCCGCCGCCAATGTGGGCCGCATCCCCATGGGCCGCCTGGGCGAACCCGAGGAGATCGCCGAGGCCATCGTCTGGCTGATGAGCGACCGCGCCGCCTATACCGCCGGCGCCAATATCCGGGTGGCGGGTGGACGGCCGTAGCGCCCCAGGAACAGAACAAAAAAAGAACTTTTCACGCTCAACCCACCCTGGCACTCTGCCGGTCCAAAAGATGGGGAGGACGTCCGATGGCTGACCATCCGGTGCGCACCGGCGGCTGCATGTGCGGTGGCGTGCGCTACAAGATCACCGGCCCGATCAAGCAAATCGTCGCCTGCCACTGCCGCGAATGCCGCCGCATGACCGGGCATTTCCTGCCCTCGTTCGATGTCTGGAACGAGCATTTCGAGATGACCGAGACCCGGGATCTGGGCTGGTACCGCTCGGGGCCGAAGAGCCGGCGCGGCTTCTGCAAGACCTGCGGCTGCTCGATCTTCTTCCGCATGGATGGCGGCGAGAAGATGTCGATCGCGGCAGGCTCGCTCGACGACGGCTGTGACGGCGACCTGCGCATCGCCGCCCATATCTTCACCGCCGAGAAGGGCGACTATTACGACCTTGACGACGCCCCGGCCTATGCCGATGGCGGCGACAGCGTCCCCATGCCGCCGCGGGGGTAGGTTGGGTCATTTTCAAACGCATGGTCGTCATCCCGGTGGGCCCCGGACCTGATCCGGGGGCCGACCGGGGCCTAGCGGCCGGCGCCCGTCACTGGGTCCCGGCCGAGACCCGGATCGAGCCCGGGCCTCGCCGGGATGACGGGAAATAGATGCGGGAGCGTGGCGTTTTACGCCGCCCCGGCGAGCGCGTCGGCCATCAGGTCGACCGCCTTGCGGGCCTCCTGCTCCAGTCGCCCGGAGTCCAGCGCCAGTTCCCGCGCGGTGATCGCCGGCAGGCGGTCGTCGTTATGGACGTAGCCGTTGCGCTTGTCCCGCAGCCAGACATAGTCGCGGCCGAAGCGCACGGTGTTGAGATGCAGCCCGCCGCCGCCGGCCCCCATGCCGACCGCCATATCCGCCTCCTCCATCTCCCAATCGTCATGCCCGACCTGGTCGGCCACGTCGCTGTCGATGGCGGTTTGGGCCAGGATCACGGCGGTGACCCATGCGCCGGCGGCGAAGACCCGGCGGAGCTCGGTGAGGATGGCTTCGGTCTGGGCGTCGACCTGGAGGGGCCCGTCGCCGCCGGCCCGGCGCAGCCGGTCGTCGAACCAACGCAGCCGCTCGGTCCACTGCCGATGGGACGGGGGATCGATGGGCGTCATCGCGGCCTCCTCACGTCGTCTCTGCGGCAACGATACGGCCTGACGCCGGTTTCGTCAGCCGGACGGCGGCAGCCTAGGGGTTTCATGCGGCAGGACCGTGGCAGCCGCGCGGCCGATCAGACGAATCGCCCTACGCCGACGCGATCTGCACGAAGGAGGGCCCGAGCGCCGGATCGTCCGCCACCGCGGTCTCGACCACATTCTCGACCAGCGCCATCGGCGGTCCGCGCCGGCAGCGGGTGGCGAGGGCGTCCAGCTCCTCCGGCTCGCCGCGGACGGTGATCTCGACCGAGCCGTCCTGCCGGTTGCGGACCCAGCCGGCGAGGCCGAGCTCCTTGGCGGTACCGACGGTCCAGGCGCGGTAGGCCACGCCCTGCACCCGGCCGGTGACGGTCAGGTGTCGGGTTTCGGCCATGCTTGCCTCCTATTCGAACTCGACGATGGTCTGGTCGACGGCGAGGCTGGCGCCGGCGCTGGCGTGGATCTTGGCCACCGTGCCGTCCTTCTCGGCGCGCAGCACGTTCTCCATCTTCATGGCTTCCACCACGCAGATCTCCTGCCCCGCCTTCACCGGGTCGCCTTCGGAGACTGCGATGGAGACCAGCAGGCCCGGCATCGGCGAGACCAGCAGCTTGGAGGTGTCGGCCGCTTCCTTGGCCGGCATCTTGTCCAGCGCCTCGGCCACCCGCGGCGGCACCACCAGCACCCGCATGGACGCCCCGCCGAAGGACAGCTCGCGGTAGATGCCGTCGCGGTCGATCTGCACCGGGAAGGGCTCGCCGTTCAGGTTGCCGTCGAACACCGCGATGGTGGCGTCGAGCGCGCCGCGGACGGCGTAGCGCTGGCCGCCGACCACGGCGTCGTAGCCGTCCTCCACCGGGCGGATCTCCACACGGGTGTTCTCGCGGCCCTCGCGCACGGTCCAGACCGTGGCGATCTCCGACTTGCCGCGATTGGCGATCTGGCCGCTGATGCGCAGGCTGCGTTCGGCGTCGTCGCGGGCGAAGGCGACCGCCAGGGCCTGCATGGCCCCGCGCTCGTAGTCGCCGATCTGCGCCCCTTCGAAGCCGTCGGGGAATTCCTCGGCGATGAAGTTGGTGGTCAGGTTGCCCTTGCGGAACCGGTCCATGGCGATGGTCGCCGACAGGAACGGGATGTTGTGGCCCACGCCGCGGATCCGGTAGCGGTTCAGCGCCTCGCCCATGCGGTCGGCCGCCTGGTCGCGGGTCTCGCCATAGGCGACCAGCTTGGCGATCATCGGGTCGTAGAACATGGAGATCTCCGAGCCCTCGTCGATGCCGTCATCGACCCGGATTCCCTCCACGTCCAGCGGCGGGTCGTAGCGGGTCAGCCGGCCGATGGACGGCAGGAAGCCGCGGAACGGGTCCTCGGCATAGACGCGTGCCTCGATGGCCCAGCCCTCCATCGTCACCTCGTCCTGGGTCAGCGGCAGCTTTTCGCCATAGGCGACCCGGATCATCTGCTCGACCAGGTCGAGGCCGGTGACCATCTCGGTGACCGGATGCTCCACCTGCAGGCGGGTGTTCATCTCCAGGAAGTAGAAGTTCTTGTCGGCATCGGCGATGAACTCGACCGTGCCGGCGGAGACGTAGCCGACCTGCCGGGCCAGCGCGCAGGCCTGTTCGCCCATCTTGGCCCGGGTCTCAGCATCGATGAACGGGCTCGGCGCCTCCTCGATGACCTTCTGGTGGCGCCGCTGGATGGAGCATTCGCGCTCGCCCAGATGGATGACGTTGCCGTGGCTGTCGGCCAGCACCTGGATCTCGATATGGCGCGGCTCGGTCACGAACTTCTCGATGAACACCCGGTCGTCGCCGAAGGAGGAGCGCGCCTCGTTCATCGCTGAGCGCACGCCGTCCTTCAGCTCATCCTTGGAATGGGCGATGCGCATGCCCTTGCCGCCGCCGCCGGCGGTGGCCTTGATCATCACCGGATAGCCGATCTCGTCGGCGATCTCGGCGGCGTGGTCCGGCCCCTCGATCAGCCCGACATAGCCGGGCACCGTGTTGACCCCGGCCTCCTTGGCGATCTTCTTCGAGGTGATCTTGTCGCCCATCGCCTCGATGGCCTTCACGCCGGGGCCGATGAAGGTGATGCCGGCCTTCTCCAGCGCCTCGCAGAAGGCGGCGCGCTCGGACAGGAAGCCGAAGCCGGGATGCACCGCCTCGGCCCCGGTCTGCTTGCAGGCTTCCACGATCTTGTCGATCAGCAGGTAGCTCTCGGCCGAGGGCGGCGGGCCGAGCCGCACCGCCTCGTCGGCCAGGCGCACATGCTTGCCGTCCGCATCGGCGTCGGAATAGACGGCGACCGTCTTGATGCCCATCCGCTTGGCGGTGCGGATGATCCGGCACGCAATCTCGCCGCGGTTGGCGATGAGGATTTTATTGAACATCGGACCCAGTTCCCTGTTCTTTTCTCGTCGCCCTGAACTCGATTCAGGGCCAATTCACCAAGCTGGCAGCCATCCCGTCCCTGGATCCCGGATCAAGTCCGGGAAGACGGTCGGGGGATGCCCGGAAGCCGTCACAACGGAATATTGTCGTGCTTCTTCCAGGGGTTGCTGAGCTGCTTGTCGCGCAGCATGGCCAGCGCCCGGCAGATCCGGCGGCGCGTGTTGTGCGGACGGATGATGTCGTCGAGATAGCCCCGGCTGGCCGCCACGAACGGGTTGGCGAAGCGCTCGCGGTATTCCTCGGTCCGGGCCTCGATCTTGGCCTCGTCGCCGAGATCGCCGCGGAAGATGATCTCCACCGCCCCCTTCGGCCCCATGACCGCGATCTCCGCCGTCGGCCAGGCGTAGTTCACGTCGCCGCGCAGGTGCTTGGAGCTCATGACGTCATAGGCGCCGCCATAGGCCTTGCGGGTGATGACCGTCACCTTAGGCACCGTCGCCTCGGCATAGGCGAAGAGCAGCTTGGCACCATGCTTGATGATGCCGCCGAATTCCTGGGCGGTGCCCGGCAGGAAGCCCGGCACGTCGACGAAGGTCACGATCGGGATGTTGAAGCAGTCGCAGAACCGCACGAAGCGACCGGCCTTCTTGGCGCTCTCGATGTCGAGGCAGCCGGCCAGCACCATCGGCTGGTTGGCGACGATGCCGACGGTGGAGCCCTGCATGCGGGCGAAGCCGATCAGGATGTTGCCGGCGTAGTTCGGCTGGATCTCGAAGAAGTCGCCCTCGTCCACGACCTTATGGATCAGCTCCTTCATGTCGTAGGGCTTGTTCGGGTTCGCCGGCACCAGGCTGTCCAGCGAGTATTCCGGGCGGTCCGCCTCGTCGGCGGTGGGCCGCACCGGCGGCTGCTCGCGGTTGGAGGACGGCAGGAAGTCGATGAAGCGGCGCAGGTTCAGCAGCGCCTCGACGTCGTTGTCGAAGGCGAGATCGGCGACGCCGGACTTGGTGGTGTGGGTGACCGCCCCGCCCAGTTCCTCGTGGGTCACCGTCTCGTGGGTGACGGTCTTCACCACGTCCGGGCCGGTGACGAACATGTAGGAGCTGTCCTTCACCATGAAGATGAAGTCGGTCATCGCCGGGGAGTAGACCGCACCGCCGGCGCAGGGGCCCATGATCATCGAGATCTGCGGCACCACGCCCGAGGCGAGCACGTTGCGCTGGAACACCTCGGCATAGCCGCCGAGCGAGGCCACACCTTCCTGGATGCGGGCGCCGCCGCTGTCGTTCAGGCCGATGACCGGGGCGCCGACCTTCATCGCCTGGTCCATGATCTTGCAGATCTTCTCGGCATGGGCCTCGGAGAGCGAGCCGCCGAAAACCGTGAAGTCCTGGCTGAAGACGAAGACCAGACGGCCGTTGACCGTGCCCCAGCCGGTGACGACGCCGTCGCCGCGCACCTTCTGGTCGGCCATGCCGAAATCGGTCGAGCGATGCTCGACGAACATGTCCCACTCCTCGAAGGAGCCGGGATCGAGCAGCAGGTCGATGCGCTCCCGCGCGCTCAGCTTGCCCTTGGCATGCTGGGCGGCGACCCGCTTCTCGCCGCCACCGGCCCTGGCCTGCTCCCGCATCTCTTCGAGACGGTGGATGATGTCCTGCATCGTCGATGCCCCTTACGCGTTTCCCACAGTCGTTCGGCCGGCGATCCTAGAGCAATTCGCCGGCATATGTGACCGGGAATTCATCTTTGCCGCCGGGATCAGTTCACGGTCCTGAGCAGCCCCTTGAACCGCTCCGCCGCCGTCATTTCGGCCAGCAGGTTGCGGCGGCGCTGCTCGGCTTCGCGGTCCTGGCCCCATTTCTCCACCTGGAACGCCTCGTCGATCTGCGAGAGATCGAAGGCCTCCCGCGCACCCAGCTCGCCGTCCAGGAAGGCCAGCGCCAGGATCAGCGAGCCGGTGATGGAGGTGGCGGTGTGCAGCGGCGCCAGATGCCAGTCGTCCACCGCGTCCACGGCGGCACGGAAGGCGTCGAGGCTCTCCTCCGACTGGCGCACCGGCATTACGCCGGAGGTCACCGCGAGGCGCAGGGCCAGCCGTTTCTCCGCCCGCTCGCGCCAGGGGGTCCACTGGCTCATCTGACGGGCGACCAGCTCGTCCGGCCCGTCGGCCAGGAAGCACAGCAGGTCGGAGCCGCCGAAGCCGGCGATCTCGCCCACCACATGGTCGCGCTGGGGGGTGACCCGGTCGGTGACAGTGGCGGCGAAGCTCATCATCGCCATGGAGGACGGATCGACCTTCTCGCCCTGGGCGTCCCATTCCTCGGCGATCGCCTCGGCCACACCGCGGGTCGGCAGCCGCAGCGGCCGCTTGGCCGGAGAGCTGAGCGCCCGGTCGTCCAGGGAGACGAGGAAGGAGCCGTCATCCGCCTCGGTCACGGCGACGGTCTTGTAGAAGCGTTTCATGCGGGTCGCGTCTTTCCTGTGTCGGTTCTAGTCGACCGCCTTGCGGAGACTGTCGAACAGGCCCTTGATGCCGCCGGGCTTGTTCTGCTGTTCGCTTGCGCCGGCGCCGCCGCTCGGCACCGGCTTGGTGCCCTGGGCCACGGCGATTGCGTCGTCACAGGCGGGCTCGGTCGAGCCGGACGACACGAAGGGCAGCATGAGCGCCAACGGCCCGGCGAGAGCGGCCCCGCCGACCAGCGAGCCAACCCCCTTCGCCACCGCCACCGGGTCCGGCGCGATGGTCGGGTCGGCGATCGGGCCGGTGATCAGGATCGGCGTGGCGAGGCTGACCAGGCTGGCGTCCTTGGGGTTGGGCGTGAGCCGCATGTCGAGGGTCTCGCGGGCGAGGTCGATGCTGCCCTCGCCGCCGACGGTGACCCGGTCGCTGTCGACCATCAGCACGACGGTCTCGGCCACGCCGCGCTTCAGGGTCCAGCGGCCGACGGCGCAGTTCAGGGTGCCGCGGCTGCTGCCCTCCAGGAACGGCAGGAACTTGGCCGCGAGATCCTCGGCGATCAGTTCCCAGTCCTCGTTGGCGATCCGACCGTCCCGTGTGGTGACCCAGGCGGTGCCGCCGAGGCTGGCGATCATGTCGCGCGGGCTGGCGCCGCTGGCGGTCAGGTCGACGGCCGCGTCGCCCTTGGCCTCCAGGGTGTCCGAGCCGTGCAGGGCGCGGGCGAGCTTGCCGAAATCGGCTCCCGTCCAGGTGGCCTTCAGCGCCTGGGTCGGCACCGCCTCGTTGGCGGCGATCGTGGCCGTGGCGGCGATCTTGCCGTCGGACAGGACCGCGGCGACCGGATCGAGGCGCAGGGTCCCGTCCGTCAGCGTCGCGGTGGCGGCGATGTCCGTCACCGCAAGCTCATCGACGGTCAGAGCGGCCAGCGCCAGCTTGATCTCGGCATCCACCAAGCCCAGCAGCGCCAGCGGCAGGGCCGTCTCCAGCCCGTCGCCCGAATTGTCGTCTCCCTCGGGAAGCGTGATCGCCTCGCTCTTCAGGTCGGCCACCAGCTTCGGGCGCGGGCCGTCCAGGGCGAGCGAGGCGGTACCGGTCACGGTGATGCCGTCGGAGGTGAGCGAAAGCCGGTCGCTCTCCAGCGTGCTGAGCCCCCCGTCCTTGCCCAGGGCGTAGCGCAGGTTGGTGGCCAGCGCGATCTCCCGGTCGCCGACCTTCCCGGTCACATCGACCGGCAGGGTGGCACCCGGCCGCAGCGCCTCCGCCACCGCCGGCAGGGTCCCCTGGAGGGTCACCGGATCGCCATCCACATCAGCCTCCAGCGTCACGTCCAGCGGGGCGTTGCCATCGGCGGCGTCCAGCTCAAGCCGGTTGATCCGGATGGTCCGCGCCTCTTCCTGCGGCTCCGGCTTCCAGCGCAGCACCACGTCGATCAGCTCGACGCTGCGCAGCAACGGCACCGTGTCGCGGCCGACCGACCCGCCACCGCCGCCACCGGACCCGCCCCCAAGCTGCCAGTTGGCGGCCCCGTCGGCGTTGCGCTCCAGCAGGATGTCCACATCGGCCAGCGCGACGCGCTGCACGTCCAGCGTGCCGGACAGCAGCGGCACCACGTCCACCGCCACCTGCAGCTTGCCGACCGTCGCCATGTCCGGCCGGCTGCCCCAGCCGGCATTGGCGAAATGCACGGTCTCGGTGGTCAGCGTCGGGCGCGGCGTCCAGGCGAGGTCGAGATCGCCCTCGATCGTCAGGTCGCGGCCGGTCGCGTCCTCCACCGCCGCCTCGATCTGCGGCTTGTAGCTGTTCAGGTCCAGGGTCGCGACGAAGACGACGAGGCCGATGACGGCGATCGTCAGGACTGCGACGAGGGCGGCGAGGATTCGCATCCAGCGCATGGGTCAGTCCTCCTGTTTCGTTGCCACCAGTCTCTCGGCGACATCGGGAAGCTGGTCGAAACGGTCGAGGATGATAACCGATCCGGCGGCCTTGAGCCGCACCGCGTCGTGATAGCCCCAGGAAACGCCGATCGCGCCGGCGACCTTGGCGTTCACCGCGGTCTCCATGTCGAAGGTGGTGTCGCCGACCATCACCGTGCGGTCGCGCGCGCAGCCGGCCTCATCCATGGCCTCCAGCAGCAGGGTCGGGTTCGGCTTGCCCGGTCCGTCATCGGCCGATTTCAGCGCCACGAAACGCCGGCGGATGCCGTGGGCGTCGAGCACGTGCAGCAGCCCACGGCGGCTCTTGCCGGTGACGATGGCCAGCAGCCAGCCGTCGGCCTCCAGGGTGTCCAGCACCTCGCGGGTGCCGGGGAACAGCGGCTCCGGGCCGCCGGTATCGTTGCGCGGATCGAAATAGGCGTCGCGATAGGCCTCCACCAGCCGTTCGACCTGCAGCCCGCCGATGCCCGGGGCCAACCGCTTGATCGCCACGTCCAGGGGTAGGCCCACCACCTGGCGCACCGCGTCCGGCATGGGTGCCACCTGGCCCTCGGCCGCGAAACCGGCGGTCATGGAGGCGACGATCCGGTGCTGGCTGTCGACCAGCGTGCCGTCGAGGTCGAAGGCGCAGAGCTTCAGGCCAGACGTTTTCTGGGCGGCCACGACTAGTCCTCGAACGGCTCGAACGGCGACCCGTCCAGCTCCGGCTCCAGACCGAAGAAGTCGAACGACCGGATCATGTGGTCCTGCAGCGGGGCGATCACCTCCACCGGCACGCCGTCCTCGTCGGGGATGCGGATTGCGCGGGCGTGCAGGTGCAGCTTGCGGCTGACCCCCTCGCCCTGCAGGAAGGCCTCCGCCCCGCCGTATTTGCCGTCGCCCAGGATCGGCGTGCCGATGGCCGCCATATGGACGCGGAGCTGGTGGGTGCGGCCGGTGACCGGGAACAGGGCGACCAGGGCGGCCCGGCGGCCGAGCTTCTCCAGGGTCACGTAGCGGGTGACGGCGGACTTCCCGGTCTCGTGGTCGACCACCATCTTCTCCCCGGCCTTGCCCGGCAGCTTGCCGATCGGCAGCTCGATCTGCCCGGCCGCCGGCTTCGGCTCGCCGACCACCAGGGCCCAGTAGATCTTCATCGCCGACTTGGCGCGGAAGGCGTGGGTCAGGCGGCGGGCGGCGCGCTGGTCGCGGGCCAGCACCAGGACACCCGACGTATCCTTGTCCAGCCGGTGCACCAGCCGGGGCCGCTCCTTGGCGCCGTAGCGCAGGCTGTCCAGCGCCCCGTCCACATGCTTGGTCGTGCCCGACCCGCCCTGCACGGCGAGGCCGGCCGGCTTGTTGATCGCGATCATCTCGTCGTCGCGATACAGCACCGCTTCCTGCAGCTCGGCCCCGGTCTCGCTGTCGCGGCGAGCCGGTCGGGCGAACTGGGTGTGGTCGGTCGGCGTGTCGCCCAGGGGCGGGATGCGGATGGTCTGGCCGGCCTCCAGCCGCTGGTTCGCCTTGGCCCGTTTGCCGTCGATCCGGACCTGGCCGGTGCGCAGCAGCTTGGAGAGCTGGCCGTGGCCGACCGCCGGGAAATGCCGCTTGAACCACCGGTCCAGCCGCTGCTCCGCCTCGTCCTGGGCGACGACGCGGGTTTCGACATACGCACTCATGCGACCACCGTTCTGACAAGGGCGAGCCCGGCGAACAGGGCCAGGATCGACAGGGCGACCGAGGCGGCCACATAGGCGCCGGTCGACATCACCGCCCCGCGCTCCCACAGGGTCGCCACGTCGAGGGAGAAGCTGGAGAAGGTGGTGAAGGCGCCAAGCAGGCCGACCGCCAGGAAGGCCCGCATCTCGCCCGACAGGTTCAGCTTCAGGGCGCCGAGCTCGACCAGCACGCCCATGGCGAAGGAGCCGACGACGTTGACCGCCAGCGTGCCCCAAGGGAAGCCGTGGCCCATCAGGTGGGCGACCCAGCCGACCGTCTTGTATCGGAGCACGGCACCGAGCGCGCCGCCAAGGGCCACAGCGAGAAGCATCTTCATGGGCGCGGGCTTATCTCAGGTGACACCGAATATCCAGCCTTCCAACCGAGCGGCGGGTTCCTGCTCCGGCGCCGACCAGACGGCCGGGTCGCTCGACAGGGCTCTCAGGGCGGCCGCAGAAACCACGGCGTCAGCCTTGTCCTCCGTGTCTATTGAGTCACCGATGAACGGCTCGGTGTTGTAGAAGTCTAAGACTGAGGAGATTCGGCTCTGATCCAGGTATAGCCGTCGGTTATCGACGCCAGCCTTCCTTATGAGGAAAGTCGGAAAGATCTCCACAACGGTAGTCTCGCCCGGAATGGCGAATGGCCAGACCGGGATTTCTCTGTAGAGACGGTGTAACATCCGCATCCCAGCTAGAGACCCCGTTCCAACGTTTGCTGGCCCAAAAGTCTGAAAGGGAGAGTTCGGCTTTGCTATGGCTATCGCGTACTGTTCTGTAATACGCGGTCTCAGTTGGAACCAATCTGGCTTAGGTCCACGCGACCAGTAAACTGAGCGCAACGGAGAAGATTCAGACTGGAAAACAGGTCCACCGTACAGGTGAGGAGCATCTGCTGCGATCTCCTCTATCAGTTCCCAAAGCGCCGTGGCTCGCCGAGGGCTATCGAGAATGTTAGGGAAATAAGCCCTATAGTCAGCGAACGAATAAGCAAATGCGAAATCAATTCCGACGAGCGTTCTGCAATCACTGAAGCTGCCGATTAGGTCACAAATTTCTTGTCGGCTCCAATTTCTGCCAGAAGGCCCAGAGAGCAACGCCGGTGCCGCCGTACCGTGCTCGCAGATCGCTACTTGAATGCCCTTGTGGCGCTCTCCTTTAGCGCCAGACCAATCAATCGCGACAAACCGCTCAAACGAAGACACAAGTCTCACTCCCCGTCTTGCCGACGTTTCTCCCTCAGCTTGTCGAAATAATCGACCCGCTTGCGGATCTCGCGCTCGAAGCCGCGCTCCACCGGGTTGTAGAACCGCTGGCGCGCCATGCCCTCGGGGAAATAGTCCTGGCCGGAGAACCCGTCCTCGGCATCGTGGTCGTAGGCATAGCCCACACCGTAGCCCAGCTCCTTCATCAGCTTGGTCGGCGCGTTGAGGATATGGGCCGGCGGCATCAGCGAGCCGGTCTGCTTCGCCGCCCGCTTGGCCGCGCCGTGGGCCTTGTAGCCGGCATTCGACTTGGGCGCGGTGGCGAGGTGGATCACGAGCTGGCTGATCGCCAGATCCCCCTCCGGCGAGCCGAGCCGGTCATAGGTCTCCCAGCAGGCGATGGCGGTGGTGACGGCAGTCGGATCGGCCATGCCCACATCCTCCACCGCGAAGCGGGTCAGGCGGCGCAGAATATAGGCCGGGTCCTCGCCGCCGCCGAGCATGCGGGCGAGCCAGTACAGGGCCGCGTCGGGATCGGAGCCGCGCATCGACTTATGCAGCGCGCTGATCAGGTTGTAATGCTCTTCCCGGTTCTTGTCGTAGACCGGGGCGCGGCGGTTCACCCCGGCCGCCACGCCGGCGGAGTCCAGCGGCTGGTGCGGCGAGAGCTCGAACACCTCCTCCGCCATGTTCAGCAGGAAGCGGCCGTCGCCGTCAGCCATGGCGCGCAGGGTGGCGCGGCCGTCCTCGGTCACCGGCAGCGGACGCCCCTCCTCCTCCGCCGCCCGGTCGAGCAGCCGGTCGAGAGCCGCGTCGTCCAGCCGGCGCAGCACGAAGACCTGAGCGCGGGACAAGAGCGCCGCGTTCAGTTCGAAGCTGGGGTTCTCGGTGGTGGCGCCGACCAGCGTGACCGTGCCGTCCTCCACCACCGGCAGGAAGCCGTCCTGCTGGGCGCGGTTGAAGCGATGGATCTCGTCGACGAAGAGGAGCGTGCCCTTGCCCGACGCCCGCAGCCCGCGCGCCTGCTCGAACGCCTTCTTCAGGTCGGCCACGCCGGAAAACACCGCCGAGAGCGGCATGAATTCCAGCCCCGCCTTCTCCGACAGCAGCCGGGCGATGGTGGTCTTCCCGCAGCCCGGCGGCCCCCACAGGATCATCGAGGCCAGCCGCCCCTTGGCCAGCATCCGCCCGATCGGTCCCTCGGGGCCGAGTAGGTGGTCCTGGCCGACCACGTCCTCCAGCCGTTCCGGGCGCAGCCGGTCGGCCAGCGGGCGCGGGGCCTGGGTCTCGAACAGGCTCATGGGCCGCTAACCCTGCACCCGGGTGGTGAGCACCTTGCCGTCGCGCTTGATCGCCAATTCCCAGCCGCCGCGCGGAGTGCCGACCGCCTCGTTGAAGGTGGCGACGCTGTCGATCTCCATGCCGTTGACCCGCACGATGATGTCGCCCCGGCGCACGCCGATCTGGTCGGCGGCCGTGCCGCGCTTCAGGCCGAGCACCACCACACCCCGTGCCATCTCGTCGAACCCCTCCTCCGCCGCCAGGGCCGGCGACAGGTTGGCGACCCGGCTGCCGGCGAAGGGATTGCGGCCGGTCACATCGGTGACCTGGGCGGGCGGATCCTCCGCCGGCGGCACCATGGCCAGCGAAAGCTCGCGCTCCCGGCCGCCGCGGATCACCTTGATGGTGACGTCCTCGCCCGGGGCGCGCGTGGCCACCCGGTAGCGCAGGGCGCCGCTGTCGATCACCTCGCGCCCGTCGACGGCGACGATCACGTCGCCCGCCTGCAGACCCGACTGCTCCGCCGGCCCGCCGGGATAGAGGTCGTTCACCAGGGCCCCCACCGGCCGCTTCATGCCCAGGCTGTCGGCCAGGTCGGAGGTGACGGTCTGGGTCCTGGCGCCGAGCCAGGGCCGCACCACCCCGCCATGGCGGGCCGCCCGCAGCACCGTCGCCACCATGTTGGACGGCACGGCGAAGCCGATGCCGACCGAGCCGCCCGGGCTGCCGCCACGCTGGTTGGAATAGATCGCGGTGTTGATGCCAACCAGCCGGCCGTCGGTGCCGATCAGCGCGCCGCCGGAATTGCCCGGGTTGATGGAGGCGTCGGTCTGAATGAAGAAGCTGTAGTCGGTGATGCCGACATTGGTGCGGGCCAGGGCGGAGACGATGCCCATGGTGACCGTCTGGCCGACCCCGAACGGGTTGCCGATCGCCAGCACCAGGTCGCCGACCTCCAGCTCGTCGCTGTCGTGGAACCGTACATAGGGAAGCGGCTCGTCCACCCCGTCGATCGCCAGCACGGCCAGATCGGTATCCGGGTCGGCCAGGATCAGCCGCGCCTTGAACTCGCGCCGGTCGTTGAGCACGACGGTGATCTCGTCCGCGCCCTCGATGACGTGGTTGTTGGTCACCACCGTGCCGTCGGCATCGACGATCACGCCGGAGCCGAGCGAGGTCGCCTCGCGCCGGCGCTGCGGCAGCGAGGGCACCAGATCGCCGAAGAAACGCTTGAAGAACGGGTCGTCGAACAGTGGCGAGACCCCGCGGCGCTCGGCGACCACGGTGCGGGTGTAGACGTTCACGACCGCCGGCCCCACCTCGCGCACCAGCGGCGCGAAGGTCAGGCTGATCTCGCCCTTGCCCTGTGGCACCACCTCGCTCTGCGCCAGGGCGGGGAGGGGATTCTGCGCGATACAAACGGCCAGTATCAGCCAGAGGGCGCGCCAAGCGGCGGTCAGACGCTTCATTCTCGGATCTCCAGCCCGTGCAGGTCGGTTGTGGCCACGGGAAGCTGTGTTAGGCTTCCCAATCTAGGGAGTCCAGCCGACCGTGCCAGGGGGCACGTTGACCTGGGCCCCCGTGACAAGAAAAGGGGGCGCGCAATGACGGACGCGCCGAGACCTCAGGAACGCCCACTGGAAGCCGCCCGCGACGCCGCAGAGCTGATCGCCGGCCAGGTCCAGGATCTTTCCGACCTCGCGACGGTGCACCGGGCCTTCGGCCGGCTGCGCGAGATCGCCGACGCCCATCCCCATGCCGACGGGCTGATGCGGGTCGCCGTCTGCGGCGCCACCCGCTACCTGGCGATCGGCCGGCGGATCGGCGACATCGCCATCGTGCGCGAGGCCCACCTGTTCCTCGCCACCTTGTCCCTGCGCGACGAGGACGACCCGCTGCCGCACCGCGCCCTGGCCGAAGCCTCGGTCGACCTGATGCTGGCCGAGGCCCGGCAGTCCGGCTTCCCGCGCGCGCTCGACACCTACCGCACCGTCGTCGCCATCAGCCTCGCCCGTGGCGGCGACCCGAACGTGGCCTGCGCCCATGCCAAGGGGGCAGCCAACCTGGTCGCCCTCGCCCTGGAGGCCGACGCGCCCCTGGAGGCTGACCGGGCGCTCGCCGACCTCGCCCGGCTGGAGGCCGACCAGCCGGAGATCCTGCCGGTGCGCCAGCAGCGCGGCCGCGGCCTGTTCAACCGGGTCGCCCATGCGGCCCGCTGGGCGGATACCGGAACCGAGGCCGCGACCGCCTCGGCGTCGCAGCCTGCCGCCGTCGGCGGCCTGACCGAACTGGCGGCGCTGATCGAGGTGGCCCGGCGTGCCCCGGTGGACCCGGATCTGGTCGACCTGGCGGCGGAGGGGCTGTTCGCCTTCGTCACCGGCCTCGGCACCCGGGGCGAGGTGGCTCTGGCGCGGCGCCATTACGACGACCTGTCGTCCCTGGCCCAATTGCCGGAGGCCGGCCCGCCCGTGCGCCGCCGGCTGGCAGATGCCGCGTTCAACCTGATCACCGACCTGTGCGAGAGCGGCGAGACCGAGCTGGCGACCCTGCTCTACGGCGATCTCTCCGGGCTGTCGGTGGTGCATGATGACGATCCGTCGATCTGCCTCGCCCATGCCAAGGCCTCGGCCAATCTGGTTCTCACCCACCGCGACCGCGGCGACCACGCGGCCGCCAACATCATCGCCGACGACCTGCGCAGCCTCGTCTTCGCCCATCCGGAAAACCTGGAGCTGATGGAAGTGGCGACCTTCCTGGATCTGGCCGACGTCTGAGCGCGCCCGCCTCCGTCAGTCGCCGAAGTTCGGAGTTTCCTCGTCCGGGGCCATTGCCTACCTTTGCGGCCCGAGGATTTGAATGGCCGGCACCGGCCCGCCCCATGGATCGACGCGATGGCCCTGGTTGAGTTCGTCACCCCGCTGCACACCCGCACCGCCCGCGACTATCTCGGACGGGTGAACGAGCACGACAAGGCGGAGTCCGCCCGGGTCGCCAAGCAATGGGGCCGCGACTACTGGGACGGCGACCGGCGCTACGGCTATGGCGGCTACCGGTACGACGGCCGCTGGCTGCCCGTCGCCCAGGCCATGGGCGCCCATTATGGGCTGAAGCCCGGCGACCGGGTCCTCGATGTCGGCTGCGGCAAGGCCTTCCTGCTCTACGAGTTCACCCGCGCGGTCCCCGGCATCGAGGTCGTCGGCCTCGACATCTCCACCTACGCGCTGGAGAACGCCAAGGAGGAGGTCCGGCCGATGCTTCGGCACGGCCACGCCCGGGAACTGCCCTTCGAGGATGACAGCTTCGACCTGGTGATCTCGCTGGCCACCCTGCACAACCTGCGTTTGCCCGACCTGGTCTCGGCGGTGCGGGAGATCCAGCGGGTCGGCCGGCGCGACCGCTACATCATGGTCGAGAGCTACCGCAACGAGACGGAGAAGGTGAACCTTCTGTACTGGCAGCTCACCTGCGAGTCGTTCCTCGCGCCGGAGGAATGGGACTGGGTCTACGCGCAGGCCGGATACCAGGGCGACTTCGAATACATCTACTTCGAGTAGCCGGGATGCGGATGCCCCGGCCTCCCCACCCACCGAACGGTGCCATGACCCGATGAGCGGACCGAACCTGCCCCATACGCCACGGCCCGACGCGGAGGCCTTCGAGCGCGACATGCGCGCCAGGTTCGTCACCCGCGAGAACCTGGCCAAGCTGTTCCACATGGTGATGCCGCACCTGCGGGAAGGGCAGCGCACCCTGGTCTATATCCTGAGCCAGTCCGACCGCATCGGCCATTTCACGCTGGAGCCGCAGATTCTCGACAGTCTCTACGGCGACAGCTACGACCGGATCATCATCGTCACCGCGCCCTGGGATCGCCCCGGCACCAACGCCCTGGTCCCGTCCTGCTACGGCGACCGGTTCGTCTGGGTCCAGACCGATGACGAGGTCATCCTGGCGATGGCGTTCATCGATGGCGGCCTCGCCGACCTGAAGCTGTTCCACCTGCTGCTGAGCTCCCCGAGGCTGACCATCGTGGACTTCTTCAAGAAGATGGTGGAGGGGGTCGAGCCCAAGCTGATCAGCCTGCCCGGCGCGGCCCGGGAGAAGGGGCACGCGCAGCTTCGGGGGATCGGCCTCGATCCCGGCGCCCCCTTCGCCTATTTCCACATGCGCACCGCGAAATACCGCGAGACGATGACCCATCACGGTCACCGCACCGCCAGCATCGAGACCTACAGGCCGTCGATCCGGCGCATCCTCGATGCCGGCTATCAGGTGGTGCGGCTCGGCGAGAAGGGCCTGGAGCCGCCCGACTGGTTCAGCGACGGGTATTTCAGCCTGCCCGACGCCCTGCCCGATCTCCCGCCTCAGGAGCGGGCCGCCGATCTCGCGGTACTGGCCGATGCGGCGTTCGGGACGGCGCAGAATTCGGGGCCGATCTGGGTCGCCGCCGCCTTCGGGACTCCCACCCTGCGCACCAACACCCCGTACGAGCACCTGAACCTGCCCTATACCCGCGACCTGTCGCTGTTCAAGCGGTACCGCGACGACCGAACCGGGCGGATGCTGCCCTATCGCGAGATCCTGGAGCGCCGCCTGCCGGCGGTCATCCGGTCCGGCGACTACAAGAAGCTCGACATCACCGTGGTGGAGAATTCGACCGAGGAGATCGACGCCGCGACCGAGGAGTTCCTGGAGATGCTCGCCGGCGGCCCGAGCCGCCTGCCGCCGGACGACTACCGCCGATTCCTGGCCCTGGGCCGGGCCTACGAGAAGGAAATCGCCGAGGATCCGTGGTTCGTCAAGGAGACCCTGGACTTCTACAGCCACGCCCACCCGTTCGGCGATTTCTCGGGAAAGATCCTCGACTCCGCCCCGGGCTTCCTCGACTGACGACGGGCGCGGGTGATCCGTCCCGCGCCGGTCCGGGAACAGACCGGGGGGTTTTGCGCGGACGACGACCGTCGATCTGCTACCCTCGCTCAACCGTCGACCGGTCTTCCCAAACTCGACCGGGACGCATACGCAGAGGTGGATGGGCAATGGCTCTCAGCGCGATCACATTGGCTTGGTTGGACCATCTGGCCGAACACGGGGTCATCCCGCCGGGTCCGGTGCTGGAGTTGGGCCCCCAGGACATCATCGCTGCCCGTCACGTGGTGGACGAGTTCCTCAGCCGCCGACTGGGCATGCCGGCGGCTGGCGAGGCGATGGATCGGATCTACGGAACGTCCCCCGTGGATCGACCGCAGACGGAGATCTACAAGTCGCTCGGATTGGATGAATACGTCGCGGTCGATTTCGGCGATGAGCGGGCCGAGGTGCAGCACGATCTGAACGAGCCGCTCGACCTAGGCCGGAAATTCAGCGCGGTCACCAATTTTGGGACGGCCGAGCACATCTTCGAAGTGACTGCCGTCCTACGCTCTCAGTACCGTCATCTGGCGGTGGGCGGTGTGGCCCTGATGGTGCTCCCGACATTCGGCGAGATCAATCACGGTTTCTATAATCTGCACCCGACCCTGTGGACCGACCTGGCGGTGGCCAACAATATGGAGATCGGCGATCTCCAGTATGTGGACGATGTGGTCGGGCGATCGGTGAAGCTGGACGAGGAGGGCACCTGTCAGCTCGACTTCGACACCATGCCGATCAAACCCTTGAACGGCCAGTACGGCAACTTCCGCCTAACCGTGGCGATCAATTTCCTGCGGAACACCGGCCTGCACATGCAGTCAGCGCCTCCCGGCAAGTTGCCGCAATACGTGCTCGACTGCTGCATGGTGGCGCTTCGCCGTACCGCCGACAGCCCTGAGGAGCTTCGTGTGCCCCAGCAGGCGATCTACGCGCCTCCCCAGGCCCGCGCGGCAGCAGCGAACATCCGTCCGGTCCGTTAGCCGGCTGGGGAGATCGGTGCGCCGACAAGTGGTCAATGCTATAAATTGATTCGAATTGAAAAGAGGTTCGACGCATGGCCAACAGCACCCACGGTCAGGGCAGCAACGCCGGTGACAGGAAGAGCTGGCCGGTGGCTTGGGCCCTGCACATGTTCGACACGCAGAACGCCGCCGAGTTCCGACGGCAGGCCGTCGAGGATCCGCATCAGGGGGCGCCGCTGGTCGGGGCGACCTGGCCGCCTCGGACCCGCGCCCAGCTTCTCGAGAGCTCCAAGCGCATTCGGCACGCCCTCGTTCTCAGAGCGAGCGGCCTGGTCGAGGATCCCGGGCAGTTCCAGTATCTGATCAGAGCCGTCGACCGGGTCCGGCAACTGATCGAGTACTTCCAGCGGCGCGAGAAGCGCTGGCAGACTCGAGATGTCTGGGCGGTCAAGGCTCCGAACGGAAGCACGATCCGGTTCCCGATGACGGATCCGGCCGCCGACATGTTCAAGAAAATCGTCGAGGAATATGACGGTCAGTATGAACGTGCGCTGATCACGTATCTCAACGCCCACCTGCGCCCGGGCGACGTGTTCGTCGATATCGGCGCGCATACGGGCTATATCAGCGCCTTCGCGGCGACGACCGGCTGCACCGTCTTCGCGTTGGAGATCCAACGCAGCCTCATGCCGCTGCTCGAGCAGTTGGCCACGATCAACGCGTTCGACCACCTACGTCCGCTCTATCTCGGGGCCTCATCCAAGTCCGGCCTATCGCTGATGCGGCGCGGCTGGACGACCCCGGCAGCCCAACTCGAGGGCGCGACCCATACCGATCTCCTGGCAGACCCGGATTCCATCCTGAACGACTATGTGCCGACCATCTCGCTGGACGACGCTTTCGACAGTGACGACCTGATGCCAAAGATCATCAAGATCGATGCCGAAGGGCATGAGGCGGATATTCTGGAAGGAGCCCGCAGCATCATCGAGAAGCGCCGCACCACCTTCGTGATCGAGTATCATTCCAGCGAGCACATGGCGAGTTTCAAGCGCCACGGCGAAGAGGTCACCGCCCAGTTCGACCACGACAAGTGGGATCTGGGCCAACTCACAGACGATGGCGTGAAGCCGATCTCCGGCGCCCAGGACATCATTCCAGACGCCCGAGACAGCCACCCGAAAATTGTCCTTACCCCAAAAGTGGCTTAATAAATGTCCGCGGCGAGACTTCCATCGCCGTCATCACAAATCTGGCATGAACCGCAATACCCTCTCCGTACCGAGGGAATTCGGAAGAGGTCTCAATGACGCCTGAAGATCGGACATTGGCGCATCGTGAGGCAGCTCGGCGCGACCTGCTCCACAATCCAGCCGACCCCGGCGCCACGCTCGCCTCCTATTGGCCGCCCATCACTCGGGTCGATCTTGCGCGCTGTGCTCAGTTCATCCGGCGAGCAGCGCTTCTCATGGACACGCCGGGTGGTGTCGATCCGGCCCTACGGGCACGGCTCTCCCATATGCGCTATCGGGTCCAGGAGCTGATTCAGTACATCCGTCAGCGCACCATCCGCGCCGCCAACACCAGTATCTGGCAGGCGACCACGCGGAACGGCCATGTGGTGAAGTTCCCGTTGTCCGACGGCCCCGCCCGGTTCTTCAAGGAGGTCGCCGAGGGGTACGAGGGCGGCTTCGAGCACGCCCTGCATGATTTCATCACGGACACCCTTCGCCCGGGCGACGTCTTTGTCGATGTCGGCGCCCATATCGGCTACGCGAGCGGGTTCGCGGCGACCACCGGGGCCAGCGTTTTCGCCCTCGAGGTGCAGCGGGAGCTCATTCCGCTGATCGAGCAACTCGCCATCCTGAACGGGTTTGACCAGCTGCGCGTGCTGCATGCTGGTGCCTCGTCGACGCCCGGTCTGGGGATGATTCAGCGGATGAACCCACATCCCGGCTTCCAAGTCGAAACCCAGGAGGGAGCGAGCCTGGATGCCTACCCCCTGTCATTGGTCAACGACGCCGTGCCGATGGTCACCCTGGATACCATCTTCGCCGACGACCGGCTCCTGCCGACCATGGTCAAGATCGATGTCGAAGGCTATGAGCTCCTCGTGCTCGAAGGCTCCGCCCGGCTTATCGATCAGGCGCGCACGATCTTCGTCGTCGAGTTCCACCCCCATCTGGTAGAGCGTCAGGGCAAGAATGCGACGGACCTGCTCGCTTTGTTCGATAAGGACCGCTGGGTCGCCAAGCAGATGACCGAAGACGGCATGTTTGCGATCGACGCGGCCGCGGACATACGGCCCGATCCGAAGGATCCCAACCCGAAGATCGTCTTCGAGCCACGCTCGGCCACGTCTTCCGAGAAGGCGTCATCGTGACTGCTCCTGCAGGAGGGTCGCCAGAGGAGCGTCTGCGCCAAATCAACGGCCTCCTTCATATCCTGCGGACGCCGGGAGTGCAGGATGATCAGGCGTTCAAGGCGCTCTTCATTCTGTGGCTCGACCATACGGCGATGCACACGCTGCTCAATCTGACCTCGGTTCTGGCCGGCGGCCTCAGCATCGATCGGCGCGGTGGCGTGCCTGCCGCAATCTTCCGGCGATTGCCCCAGCATCACGTCGCGGCGAATATCTTCCTGACGAACTTCGCCCGTTGGAAGAATGGGGAAAGATCGGAATCTATCGATACGATCGGCATGCCGGACGGGCCAGGCCGAAAGCTCGCTGCGGTCTTCTTCTCATTCATGACCACCGGCACGATCGCGGCGGTCTCCACAGGCATCCTCGGCGACTTCCGGCTGGCAATCGAAGGTATCCGAGCCACCCTGCCGTCGATGCGCAATGCCGGCCTACTCGATGAGGGCAACCGTCTGGAGATGTTCTGGGCAGCGGTGGAGCATCGGATGCGCTCGGCCGAGGAAGCCCTGGTCCTGTCGCCCGGCTATTTCCTGAACGTCGGCCACTGCGTCCTGGCCGCCGCCCTGGTGGAGACGGTTCGCGGTGGTGGCTTCGCGCCCCGCAAGATCGCCGCCATCCGAGGCAAGTTCCATAATCCGACCCTGAGCACCCACGTCCTGAAACGGATGGATCCGGACGTCCCGCCGAACCACCGTTTCGGCGAGATCGCCGACGGCGCCAAGAGCTTCTTCCTGAACGACCAGCGCTTCGTTCATATCATGAAGGTGCTGTCGGACGCGGGCCGGGTCTGGTCCGAGGGCCGTCGCCCGTTCGTAACCCTGGAGCCGGAACTGATCGAGCGGGGCTATGCGGTGCTGGCGGAGTACGGTGTACGGCCCGGCGACCGCATCGTCACCATGCATGTCCGAGAACCCGGCTTCCACGCCGACTCCGTCGCGTCACGCTATCAGGACACCGAGTATCACGGCATGCGCAACGGCTCCATCGCCTCCTATCGCGAGGCGGTCGACGCAATTATCGCGAATGGCGGCGTGGTGATCCGCCTGGGTGACAGGGCGATGACTCCTCTGGGAACGCGACCCGGGTTCATCGACTATCCGTTCACCGAGCACAAATCCGACTGGATGGATATTTTCCTGGTCAGCCAGTGCCACTACCATCTCGGCACGGCGTCCGGGATGTCCTACGTGCCGATGCTGTTCGGTCGCCCGGTCGCCTTCACCAATTACATTACCCTGGTGAACATCTGCGACACGCCGAACATTCTCACCCTGTTCAAGCCGCTGGTCGATCTGAACGGCAACACAGTGCCGTTCGAGAGCTATGCGACGCGCTTTTCGCGTCTCGCCAACGACAAGGAACTGGAGTTCCACGGCATCTCGCACCGGATCAGCCGTCCCGAGGACATTCTGGAGGCGGTCCAGCTGATGGAGCGCCACGCCGACCGCGAAACCGGATGCCTGGACCTTCCGGACAGCGAGTGCCGGGAAGCCCAAGACCGATTCGCACAATCACCTCTTGGCCTGCGGCCAAAAATTCCTCCCAAATTCTGGAACCACTTCTATGGACGTTGAGCCGCGACGAGGCTCGAGACGCTGACCCGATTGTCGGAGGTTCTTGCAGAAATCCGTGCGATCGGGGACGGCCGACCCAATCAGGCGGCGGGGATACCGGGCGCGCGTGCCTAGCCATCCGGGGATTGAGGTATGAGCGCAAGAAAACTGCGTTTAAATTCAACAGGGGCGGATGGGCCGGATAATCCCGGTTTGTTAATCAGGTAAAGAGGTGCAGACCGTCGTTGACGAAACCAAGCTCAGAGTGAGGGTTTCATGATCGGGTTCACGCTAGACCAATGAGCACCCCTTCTCCCAAACAGCCGCCGACCAATGTCGCCGCCAAGATCAGTACCCTGGAGGACATCGGCAAGACGGTCGCGTCGGCACGGGCTGAGGGGCGTCGTGTCGTTCTTGCCCACGGGGTGTTCGATATCCTGCATATCGGCCATATCCGACACCTTGAGGAAGCCCGCAGCCATGGTGACCTGCTCGTGGTCTCCGTCACGCCGGACCGCTTCGTCAATAAAGGTCCGGGACGCCCGGTCTTCGGAGAGCTGGTGCGCGCCGAGATGCTGGCCGCCCTCTCCTTCGTCGACCATGTGGGGCTGAACGTCGGCCCGACCGCCGAGCCGGCCATCCAGGCGATCCGCCCCGACATTTACGTCAAGGGATCCGACTACGCGGACTCCGCGGCGGACGTCACCGGGAAGATCGTCGACGAGCGGCGCGCGGTCGAGCGGTTCGGCGGCAAGGTCGTCTTCACCGACGACGTCACCCACAGTTCGTCCTCCCTGATCAACCGCTTCTTCAATCCCTTCGAGCCGCATGTCCGCCAGTTCGTCGAGGGGCTGCGGGCCCGCGACGAGCAGCAGGAGATCCTCGACCTGATCGACAAGGTCGAGACCCTGCGCGTCCTCGTGGTCGGCGACGCCATCATCGACGAATACCGCTATGTCACCCCCATGGGGCGGGCGCCGAAGGAAAACCTGGTCACGGTCCTGAACCAGTCGAGCGAGGTCTTCGCCGGCGGCGTCTTCGCGACGGCGAACCACGTCTCGTCCTTCTGCCGCCAGGTCGACATCCTGACCGTCTTCGGCGCCCAGGATTCCTATCGCGAGTTCGTCGAGGGCAAGCTCAATCCGAATGTCGGGTTGATCGGCCTGGAACGGCCGGATGCGCCGACCACCCGCAAGAGCCGCTATATCGACGCCGCCACCGTCCGCAAGCTGTTCGAGACCTATCACATGGTCGACAAGCCGGTGGCCGAGGATATCGAGCAGCAGATCAACACGCGGCTGGCCGACATTGCCGGCGGCTACGACGTGGTGATCGTCAACGATTTCGGCCACGGGATGATCAAACCGTCGACCATCGACGTGCTGAGCCGGCACGCCCGCTTCCTGGCCGTGAACACCCAGACCAACAGCGCGAATTACGGCTTCAACCTGATTACCAAATATCCGCGCCCCGACTATATCTGCATCGACGCCCTGGAGGCCCGGCTGGCCATCGGCGACCAGCACGGCTCGGTTGACGACCTGATCACCCGGGGCCTGGCGCTGCAGCAGCCGAAGAGCAAGATCGCCGTGACCCACGGGCGGATCGGCTGCCAGGTCTATGCACCCGACGAGGCGACCACCCAGATCCCCGCCTTCGCCGACCGGGTCGCGGACACGATGGGCGCCGGCGACGCGTTCCTGGCGATCACCGCGCCGCTGGTCGCCGCCGGCGGACGCATGCGCATTGTCGGCTTCCTTGGTAACATCGCCGGCGCCATCCAGGTCGGGGTCGTCGGCCATCGCACCTCGGTGGACAAGGTGATGATGATCAAGGCGGTCATCTCGATGCTGAAGTGAGACACCATGACGGCACTCGGTTATTTCGACCGTATGCGGGACCACATGCGCGGCGTGCAGGTCTCCGACGCCACGGGTGCGCCGGTCGATCTTGATCCCGCCATCGACCGCCTCGTCGGTCTGTTCGCCGGACTGCCGGCCGCCGGAGGCAAGGCGGTCATCGCCGGGAACGGGGGCAGTGCCGCCATCGCCAGCCACTTCGCCACGGATTTCTCGAAGAACGGCGGGGTCCCGACCCTGGCCTTCAGCGACGCCGCCCTGCTGACCTGCATCAGCAACGACCTCGGCTACGAGAACGTCTACGCCAAGCCAATCGAGCTGTTCGGCCGGCCGGGCGACCTGCTGCTCGCGATCTCCAGCTCGGGCGCGTCGCCCAACATCCTGGCCGCGGCACGGGCCGCGCTGGACGGCGGGATGCGGGTCGCGACCATGAGCGGCTTCCGCCCGGACAACCCGCTGCGGTCGATGGGCCAGTTGAACTTCTACATCGACAGCGACAGCTACGGCGTCGTCGAGTGCAGCCACTTCATGCTCTGTCATCTGGCGATCGACCTCCTGACCGGCGCCTGGCCGGAGACCACCGACCGGGGATCGGGATCGGCATGAGCAAGCATATCCCACAGAGCCTGAGCCCGTTCTTCCAGCCCGACGAGATCGCGCTGACCGAGGCCTTCCTGGACCAGGCCCATGTCATCCGGCCGGCCGAGGACCGTGCGGCCCTGGACCGCATCCAGCGCCATATGGCCCACACCGCCGCATCACTTCTCGACCGCCCGGAGCCGGACGACCCGCTGGTGTTTCTCGACGGCATCCACGAGCACGTGTCGGTGGAGAAGCTGAACGACTTCCGGCTGGCGGTTTTCCGGGCGATGAACGACCAGGACTGGCTGCGCCCGGCCTATTTCTCCGTCGCGCGCCAGGCGCTGCAGACCCTGGTCGGCAACGAACTCTCCATGCAGCGCCGGGTGAACCTGTCGATCCAGCTCCCGAACGACGACAGCTCCCTGCTCCCGGTGCATGCGGATGTCTGGTCCGGCGACTCGCCCTACGAGGTCGTGCTCTGGATCCCGATAGTGGACTGCTTCGCCACCAAGAGCATGTACATCGCCCCGCCGGACCTGGACCGGGAGATCCAGGAGCGCTTTACCGATTTCGAAGGCCGCTCGGCGGAGGATATCTGGCGGCGGATCGAGCCCCATGTCCGCTTCCTGGAGGTGCCCTACGGCAGCTACCTGCTGTTCAGCCAGAACGTCATGCACGGCAACCGGGTCAACATCGAGCCGACGACGCGCTGGTCGATGAACTGTCGCTTCAAGAGCGTGATGTCGCCCTATGCCGACAAACGCCTGGGCGAGTTCTTCGAGCCGATCACCCTGCGGCCGGCGACCCGTCTGGGGCTCGAATACAAGCTCCCAGGCGGCTTTCAGGAGTAGCGCCGGTGCCGGTCCTCACAGGCTATATCGCCAGCCGGCCGATCGCGGAGTCCCGCGTGCCGCAGCATATCCAGAACCTGGTGATCCGCGAGTACTGCCGCCAGCGCGGCCTGGGCTTCAACCTGAGCGCCACTGAATACGCCATCCCGCACTGCTACGTGATGCTCGAGAAGCTGATCGGGGATCTTCCCGCCGCCGACGGGATCGTGGCCTACAGCATGTTCATGCTGCCGAGCCGGGCCGATCGGCGCCGGCAGATCTACGACCGTATCCTGGGCGCCGGCTGCAGCCTGCACGCCGCCTGCGAGGATCTGGTTCTCGCCTCGCCGGAAGACGCCCGACGATGGGAGAACATCCTGATGGTGCAGGAGGCCCTTCAGGCGGGCAGCCGACAGACCGGGTAGAGACCGCCTCAAGCCGCGTCTCCCGAACATCCCTTCCTGGCCGGTGACGTCGGGAGCCAGCCGACTGAAAGGACGGCCCCATGAATTCAGCAAAGCACAGAAGCCTGTTCATTGCTTCCATTCCCAAATGCGGGACGACGTGGATCTTCCACATGCTGGAGCACATCACGGGCAATACCGCCGTGCGGCTCTATGGCGACCCGGTGACCGGTGCGGAGATCGATACCGCGCGCATCGTGCATGCCCATCGCAACAGCACGCCTTGGATCGCCATGATGCATCTGAGCCCCGGGGCCTGGGCGTCGACCCTGTTCCGCGATTGTGATGCCGCTCCGATCGTTCTCGTCCGCAACATCTACGACGTGATCGCCAGCTTCAGCGACGAGATTGAAAAGGTCTTCAAGGCTGGCATCCCACCGCATACGACGATGATCTACATTCCGGACGAGTACGTTGAATGGGAGAAGTCGAAGAAGCTGGACTTCCTCATCACCATCTTCGTCCCCTGGGTCACCTTTTACCTGAACCGATGGATGGCCCTGGAAGGCGAGAAACACTGGGTCCGCTACGAAGACCTCGTAGGCGACACCCATGGGACCCTGCGCCGCATTCTGGACGTTGCCAATTTTCAGGACCTGAGCGACGAACGGATCCATCAGGGCATCGCCGAGTTCAGCAAGGACAAGACCGATCTCGGCTACAAGACCCGCTTCAACAAAGGCGTGGTCGGCCGAGGCTCTGCCATGCTGTCCGATGCCCAGAAGGCCGAGATCCACCGCATTCTCGGCTTCTACACAAGCCTGGACCTGGTTGCGCTCGGTATTCTGGATGAGCAGTAGGAACTCAACCGGCCACACGGCTGCTGGCGAAGGACAATGCGCGCCATGACACACCATCACCCGGCGACCGCAGGATGAGCGGCTTTCAGCCCGTCGACTCCCTCAACAGCCCGCGCTTCGTCGGCGTGCCGACCTTCATGCGGCTGCCTCAGGCACAGCCTGGCGACGAGCTCGACGTGGCGATCATCGGCGTGCCCTGCGATTCCGGATCGCCGTTCCGCGCCGGATCGCGTTTCGGGCCGAACGCGGTGCGGCAGATGTCGCTCATGCTGCGGCCGATCAGCCCGTATCGCGACCACATCAACGTGTTCGAGGCCCTGCGCATCGCCGATGCCGGCGACGCCAACGTGGTGCCAGGCTACTTGATGGAAAGCCTGGAGATGGCCGAGGCGGCGCTTTCCGCCATCGCCGGCCAGGGCATCGTCCCGCTGGCCCTTGGCGGCGACCACTCGATCTCCCTGCCCGCCATCCGGGCGGTGGCGAAACGGCACGGACCGGTCTCCCTGGTCCATTTCGATTCCCACGCCGATACCTGGGACAGCTATTTCGGCGGCAAGAGGCACTCCGCCGGCACGCCGTTCCGCCGGGCCACCGAGGAGGGGATCCTCGATCCGTCGACCTCGATCCAGATCGGCATGCGCGGCTCCCTGTTCCGGCCCGACGACGTGAGCCAGTCCACCGCCCTGGGCTTCCAGGTGATCGATACCGACGCGGCCCTCGCCCTCGGCCCGCAGGCGTTGGCGGAACGGATCGCCGCCCGGGTCGGCGGCAATCCGGTCTACATCACCTACGACCTGGATTTCGTCGATCCGGCCTTCGCACCGGGCGTGGGAACGCCGGAGGCCGGCGGCCCGACCGCGCGGGAGGCGCTCGCCATCCTGCGGGCAATGACGCCGATGACCATCGTCGGCTGCGACGTGGTGGAGACCAATCCGGGCTTCGACGGCCCAGGCCAGATCACCGCCCTCCTGGCCGCCACTGTCGCGCTGGAGCTGCTGAGCCTGATCGCCGTCTCGCGGTAGGCTCACTGCCCGCGAAACGAAAAAGAGCGGCCCGAAGGCCGCCCTCTTGTCGTCCGGCGTTCGGCTGCGATCAGATCGCGGCCGGCATCGCCGTGTTGTACTCGTCCTGGTCGGCGCTCACGACCGGGCCCGAATCCTGGCCGCGGGCGTCCTCGTCGCGGTCCACCAGCTCGATCACCGCCATCGGGGCGGCGTCGCCGTAGCGGTAGCCGGCCTTCAGCACGCGGGTATAGCCGCCCTGACGCTCCTTGTACCGGTCGGCCAGCACGTCGAACAGCTTGCGGGTCATCGCATCGTCGTTCAGACGGCTCAGCACCAGCCGGCGGGCATGCAGGTCACCGCGCTTGGCCAGGGTGATCATCTTCTCCACGACCGGGCGCAGTTCCTTCGCCTTCGGCAGGGTGGTGACGATCTGCTCATGCTTGATCAGCGCCGCCGCCATGTTCTTGAACAGGGCCTTGCGGTGGGCCGCCGTGCGGTGGAGCTTGCGGCCGCTATTGCCGTGACGCATCTCTCGATCTCCTCGTTCTCGCCTGGGTTCTAAGGACGCGCCTTAGAACGGCTCTTCCAGACGCTTGGCCAGTTCCTCGATATTCTCCGGCGGCCAATTGGTGATTTCCATACCGAGCGACAGCCCCATCGAGGCCAGCACTTCCTTGATCTCGTTCAGCGACTTGCGGCCGAAGTTCGGAGTCCGGAGCATCTCCGGCTCGGTCTTCTGCACCAAGTCGCCGATATAGACGATGTTGTCGTTCTTCAGGCAGTTCGCCGAGCGGACCGAGAGCTCCAGCTCGTCGACCTTGCGCAGTAGGTTCTTATTGAACGGCAGATCGTGGGTCTCTTCCTCGGCGCCGCGCTGGGTCGGCTCCTCGAAATTGATGAACAGCTGCAGCTGGTCCTGCAGGATGCGGGCGGCATAGGCCACCGAGTCATCCGGGGTCAGCGAGCCGTCGGTCTCGACGGTGATCGACAGCTTGTCGTAGTCCGTGACCTGGCCGACGCGGGTGTTCTCCACCTTGTAGGCGACCTGGCGGACCGGGCTGAAGATGGCATCGACCGGGATCAGGCCGATCGGCGCGTCTTCCGGACGGTTGGCCGAAGCCGGGACGTAGCCCTTGCCGGTCTCCACCGTCAGTTCCATCGACAGGGTGGCGTCGCGGTCCAGGGTGCAGATCACGTGGTCCGGATTCATGATCTCGATGTCCGACACGGTCTCGATCTGACCGGCGGTCACCTCGCCCGGGCCTTCGGCCTTCAGGCGCATCTTCTTCGGGCCTTCGCCATGCATGCGGATGGCGACGGCCTTGATGTTCAGCACGATGTCGGTGACGTCCTCACGGACGCCCGGCACGCTGGAGAACTCGTGCAGCACGCCGTCGATCTGGATCGCGGTCACCGCGGCGCCCTGGAGGGACGACAGCAGGACGCGGCGCAGCGCGTTGCCGAGCATCAGGCCGAACCCACGCTCCAGCGGCTCGGCAACGATGGTCGCCTTGCGCTTCGGGTCGTAGCCCGCCTGGACATCGAGCTTGTTCGGCTTAATCAACGTCTGCCAGTTCTTTTGGATCACGGCTCAACCCTTCTTTTAGAACGGCGATCCCGTCGGGCTTCCGGACCGGGTCCGGCTGCAACCGACGGGGCTCGTATTCTTCGGGTCCCGGATAGTCGGAACCCCGTCACCTCGCGGGAGGTGTTTTAGACCCGGCGACGCTTGCGCGGACGGCACCCGTTGTGCGGGATCGGCGTCACGTCGCGGATCGACATCACCTGGAAGCCGACCGACTGCAGCGCGCGCAGGGCCGACTCGCGGCCGGAACCCGGGCCGCAGACCTCGACGTCCAGGGTCTTCATGCCGTGCTCGGCCGCCTTGCGACCGGCATCCTCGGCCGCGACCTGGGCCGCGTACGGGGTCGACTTGCGCGAACCCTTGAACCCCATGTGACCGGCCGACGACCAGGAAATGGCATTGCCCTGGGCATCGGTAATGGTGATCATGGTGTTGTTGAACGACGCGTTCACATGCGCGACGCCCGAGGTGATGTTCTTCTTTTCGCGGCGGCGGACGCGCGCTTGCGTCGGTTGCTTTGCCATCGTCTTCCGTCTCCTGATACGGCCCGGCGACGACCCGCCTGATGTGGCGAGCCGGCGGGTGTCGCTGCTAGGTCGTTACTTCTTCTTACCGGCGATCGCCTTGGCCGGGCCCTTGCGGGTCCGGGCGTTCGTGTGGGTGCGCTGACCGCGGACCGGCAGGCCCTTGCGGTGACGCAGCCCGCGATAGCAGCCGAGATCCATCAGCCGCTTGATGCTCATCGAGGTCTGCCGGCGCAGGTCGCCCTCGACCACCAGATCGGTGTCGATGGTCTCGCGCAGCCGGGACAGCTCGTCCTCGGTCATCTCATGAACCCGCCGCTCGGCGGGGATGCCGACCTGCGCGCACAGCTTCTGGGCGGTCGTGTGCCCGATGCCGTGAATGTAGGTCAACGCGACAACGACGCGTTTTTGCGTCGGAATGTTCACACCAGCGATGCGCGCCACGCCTGTTCTCCTCACTCAAGTTCGGGGCGTTTCAAACACCAAACGCGCCCCGCACAAGGAGCCCTTGGCTCCTCGTCGGCCCGCGCAAGAAAATCCGCTAATCAGGGGCGCGGATTATAGTCACGCACGGTCCGAAGTCAATGTCCCAAACCCGGCTATCCGCCCCTACGCGGTGCGCCGGATCCGCCTCGTTCACCCTCCCGTGGAAGGGCTCCATTTCGTGCCGCCTCAGGCGGCGAATTCAACAGCCGCCTCAGGCGGCGAGGATCTGCTCCAGATCCTTGGTCACGTCGTCCATCGGCTTCATGCCGTCGACGGTCTTCAACGCGCCCTTCCCCTGGTAGTAGGGGATGATCGGCGCGGTCTGCTCGCGATAGACGTCCATGCGCTTGCGCAGGGTGTCCTCGTTGTCGTCGCTGCGGCCTTCCTCGGCCGCGCGCTTGAGGATGCGGTCGATCATCCGCTCCTCGTCGACGCGGAACTCGATCACATGGTCGATCTGCAGGCCCTTCTTGGCCAGCATCTGGTCCAGGGCATCGGCCTGGGCGACGTTGCGCGGGAACCCGTCGAGGATGAACCCTTTGGCGCAATCCGGCTCCTCGACCCGCTCGGAGATCATCCGCACGATGATGTCGTCGGAGACGAGCTGGCCGGCATCCATGACCGCCTTGGCCTCCTTGCCGATATCCGAGCCGGAGGCGACGGCGGCGCGGAGCATGTCGCCCGTGGAGAGCTGCTTCACACCGAACTTCTCTTCGAGGCGCTTGGCCTGGGTGCCCTTGCCCGCGCCCGGCGGACCCAACAGGATCAGGTTCATCCGCGTCTCCCCCGGATCTTCGATTTTTTGATCAGCCCTTCATACTGGTGCGCCAGCAGGTGGGACTGAATTTGGGTAACCGTGTCCATCGTGACCGTGCAGACGATCAGCAGGCTGGTACCGCCGAAGTAGAACGGGACCGAGAGCTGGCTGATCAGGACTTCCGGCAGCACGCAGACGAAGGCCAGGTAGGCGGCACCGATCACGGTGAGACGGGTGAGCACGAAGTCCAGGTAGTCGGCGGTGTTCTTGCCGGGACGGATGCCGGGCACGAAGCCGCCGTACTTGCGCAGGTTCTCGGCCGTCTCCTGCGGATTGAAGACGATCGCGGTGTAGAAGAAGGCGAAGAACACGATCAGCGCCACGTACATCGCGATGTACAGCGGCTGGCCGTGGCCGAGCAGCACCGTGATCTGGGTCAGCCACTCCGGTCCGCCGCCGCCGGCGGAGAAGCTGGCGACCGTGATCGGCATCAGCAGCAGCGAGCTGGCGAAGATCGGCGGAATCACGCCCGAGACGTTGATCTTGAGCGGCAGGTGCGAGCTCTCGCCGCCGGTCATGCGGTTGCCGACCTGGCGCTTGGGATACTGCACCAGGATCCGGCGCTGGGACCGCTCGATGAAGCAGATGAAGGCGATGACCGCGATGGCCATGATCAGCAGCAGCGGGATCACGATCGCCGGCAGCGCGCCGGTGCGGCCAAGCTCGAACAGGCTGGCCAGGGCCGACGGCAGGTTGGCGACGATGCCGGAGAAGATGATCAGCGAGATGCCGTTGCCAATGCCGCGGGCGGTGATCTGCTCGCCCAGCCACATCAGGAAGATCGTGCCGCCGACCAGGGTGATCACGGTGGTCGCGCGGAAGAACGCGCCCGGATCAAGAACCGCGGTCGTCCCGCCCGGACCCGGCAGCGACTCGAGCCCCACGGCGATGCCATAGGCCTGGAACGACGCCAGCACGACGGTCAGGTAGCGGGTGTACTGGTTGATCTTCTTGCGGCCGACCTCGCCCTCCTTCTTGAGGGCCTCCAGGTTCGGGCTCACCGCCGTCATCAGCTGCATGATAATCGCAGCCGAGATGTACGGCATGATGTTCAGCGCGAAGATCGTCATGCGCCCGAGCGCACCGCCGGAGAACATGTTGAAGATGTCCAGCACACCGCCCTGGGTCTGCTGGAAGATCTCGTTCAGGATTCCGGGGTCGATCCCGGGCACCGGGATGTAGGTGCCGAGCCGATAGACGATGAGCGCACCCAGCGTGAACCAGATGCGCTTCTTGAGCTCGGTCGCCTTGGAGAAGGCGCCGAGGTTCATCTGCGAGGCGAGTTGGTCGGCACCAGTGGCCATGACTTCGTCCTAGCGTCTGAGGCTTCGCCCGGCCCCCGGCTTGGAACCGGGACCGGGCACACAGACCGGCAGCTTAGGCCGCCGACTCTTCGGCCTTTTGGGCGATGCGCGTGGTGATCGATCCGCCCGCCTTCTCGACGGCCGCGACCGCGGCCTTGGAGGCGGCCGCCACGTTGACCTCGACCTTGGCGGTCAGCTCACCCTTGGCCAGGAGTCGCACGCCGTCCTTGGCGTCGTCGGCGAGACCGGCCGCCTTGAGCGCCGCCTCGTCGATCACCTTGGAGGCGTCGATCTTGCCGGCGTCGATCGCAGCCTGCACGCGGCCCACATTCACGGCGTCGAAACGCTTGGTGAAGTTGTGGTTGTTGAAGCCGCGCTTCGGCAGACGCCGGTAGATCGGCATCTGGCCGCCTTCGAAGCCGTTGATGGCCACGCCGCTGCGCGCCTTCTGACCCTTGTGGCCCATGCCGCTGGTCTTGCCGGTGCCCGACCCGGTACCGCGGCCGATGCGCTTGCGCGCCTTGGTCGCGCCGTCGTTGTCTTTCAGCTCATTCAGTCGCATCGTTCAGTCCTCGTCTGCGCATCCGGGGCGGCCCTGCGGGGATCTCTTACCCCGGGCCGCGCGGCCGGTTGATTACGCCTGGTCGACAACCTCAACCAGGTGCTTAACCTTATCGATCATGCCACGCACGGCCGGCGTATCCTCGAGCGTGCGCTCGCGGTTCAGCTTGCCGAGACCGAGACCGGTCAGCGTCGCGATCTGATCCTTCTTCCGGCCCAGGCCGCTGCGGACCTGGCGCACGGTAACAGTCGCCTTCTTCGCCATCATCAGTCTCCCGATTACTCAGCGCTGGCGGCTTCCGCCGCGTCGCCCTGGCTGTCGCGACCGAAGATCTCCGCCACCTTCTTGCCGCGCTTGGCAGCGATGGACCGCGGCGCGTGGACGTTGCGCAGGGCCTCGAAGGTCGCCTTGATCATGTTGTGCGGGTTGGAGGTGCCGATCGACTTCGCCACCACGTCCTGCACACCGAGTGCTTCGAAGATGGCGCGCATCGGACCGCCGGCGATGATGCCGGTACCGGCCGGAGCCGCCCGCAGGGTCACACGACCCGCGCCGAAACGACCGCTGATGTCGTGGTGCAGGGTCCGGCCCTCGCGCAGCGGAACCCGGATCATCGAGCGCTTGGCCTGCTCGGTGGCCTTGCGGATCGCTTCCGGAACCTCGCGCGCCTTGCCGGCGCCATGACCCACGCGACCGCGCTGGTCACCGACGATCACGATCGCCGCGAAGCCGAACCGACGGCCGCCCTTGACCACCTTGGCCACGCGGTTGATGCCGACCAGCTTCTCGATCAGATCGCTGTCTTCGCGATCGCGATCCCGGTTGCGGTCCTGCCTGTCCTGACGTGCCATGTCTTGGCCCCTCTTAGAACTTCAGGCCGGCTTCGCGCGCCGCATCAGCAAGCGCCTTCACCCGACCATGATAGATATAGCCGCCGCGGTCGAACACCACGTCGCTCAGCCCCTTCTCGATGGCGCGCGACGCCACGAGCTTGCCGACCGCCTCGGCCGCCGCCTTGTCGGCGCCGGTCTTCAGCGAGCTCTTCAGCTCCTTGTCGAGCGACGACGCGGCCACGACCGTGACACCACCGACATCGTCGATGATCTGGGCGTAGATATGCTTGGACGACCGGAACACCGACAACCGCGGGCGACCGGCCGCCTTGCGCCGAAGCTGCGCACGGCTGCGCATCTGGCGGCGCTTGAACAGATCCTTGGACGAAAGCATCGCCGAACTCCTACTTCTTCTTACCTTCCTTACGAAGGATAATCTCGTTCGCGTACTTGACGCCCTTGCCCTTGAACGGCTCCGGCGGACGGAACGCGCGGATCTCGGCCGCAAGCTGGCCGACCCGCTGCTTGTCCGAACCGCTGATGGAGATCGCCGTCGGGCGCTCGCAGTTCATCGTGATCCCATCCGGGATCGGGAACCGCACCGGATGGCTGAAGCCCAGCGACAGCACCAGGTCCTTGCCCTCGATCGCGGCGCGGTAACCCACACCGTTGATCTCCAGGTTGACCGTGTAGCCCGTCGAGACACCGGTGACGATGTTGTTCACCAGCGCCCGGGTCGTGCCCCACATGGCGCGCGCCTTCTTGGACTCGCGCTTCGGCGTGACCTTGACGACGTTATCTTCATGGACGACGTCCACCTCCGCCGAGATCGGGGCGGACAGCTCGCCGAGCTTGCCCTTCGCCTTGATCTCGTCGTTGGCGATCTCGATCGTCACACCGTCCGGAACGGCGACCGGATATTTACCGACACGTGACATCATCGCCTCCGATCAGAATACCTGACACAGGACTTCGCCGCCGACATTGGCCGCACGGGCCTCGTTGTCGGACATGACACCGCGCGGGGTCGACAGGATCGCAATCCCGAGACCGTTATAGACGCGCGGCAGGTCCTTGATCTTGGAGTAGACCCGACGGCCCGGCGTGGAGACCCGCTTGATCTCCTTGATGACCGGCTCGCCTTCGGAATACTTCAACTCGATCTTGATTTCCGCCACACCGGCACGGACGTCATCCTGCGAGAAACCGCGGATGTAGCCCTCGCGCTGCAGGACCTCGAGCACATTCGCCCGAAGACGCGACGCCGGGCTGACGACGACCGACTTACGCGCGCTCTGACCGTTGCGAATGCGGGTCAGCATATCCCCGAGAGGATCGCTCATCGACATTTGCCGACCTCCCTCTTACCAGCTCGACTTGACCAGGCCCGGAATCTGGCCCGTAGAGCCGAGATTCCGCAGCGCGATCCGCGAAAGCTTGAACTTGCGATAGACGCCGCGCGGGCGCCCGGTGAGTTCGCAACGGTTGCGAATGCGTTCCTTCGCACCGTTCTTCGGAAGCTGCTGCATCTTGAGCTGCGCAGCGAAACGTTCCTCGATCGGCAGCGACCGGTCCATCGCAGTTGCCTTCAGGCGGGCACGCTTGCCGGCCTGCTGGGTCTGCAGCTTGCGACGGGCGTTGTTCTTTTCAACAGCGCTCTTCTTAGCCATGTCGTCCTCCGACCTCGATCAATTGACGAACGGAAACTGGAAGCGCTTGAGCAGTTCGCGCGCTTCGTCGTCCGTCTTCGCCGTGGTCACCACGATGATGTCCATGCCCCGGATGCTGTCGACCTTGTCGTAGTCGATTTCCGGAAACACGATCTGCTCCTTGATGCCCATGGAATAGTTGCCACGGCCGTCAAAGCTCTTCGGGTTCAGCCCACGGAAGTCACGCACCCGCGGGAGCGCGATGTTCACCAGACGATCCAGGAACTCGTACATCTTGTCCCGGCGCAGGGTCACCTTCACACCGATCGGCATGCCCTCGCGCAGCTTGAAGCCGGCGATCGACTTCTTGGCGCGGGTCACGACCGGCTTCTGACCGGCGATGCGGGTCATCTCGTCGAGAGCCGACTGGATCTTCTTGCTGTCGCCGACCGCCTCACCGACGCCCATGTTCAGGACGATCTTGGTGATCTGCGGAACCTCGTGCACGTTCGTGTAACCGAACGCGGACTGCAGGTCCGGGCGGATCGACTTGGTGTATTCTTCGTACAAACGAGCCATCTTGCCTTACCTCGCCGCCGAGTCAGCGTCGATCACTTCGCCGGAGCGCTTCGCGACACGGACCTTCTTGCCGTCGCGCTCTTCGAAACGAACGCGCGTCGCTTCGCCGGACTTCGGATCCACGTGCATGACGTTGGACAGGTCCAGAGCCGCCTCACGCTCGACGATGCCGCCCTGGGAGGTCTGGCTCGGACGCGTGTGACGCTTGATCATGTTCACGCCCTGGACAACCACGCGGTTCTCCGAGGGGATCACGCGCAGGACTTCGCCCTGCTTGCCCTTGTCGCGGCCGGTGGTGACGATCACCCGGTCGCCCTTCTTAACGCGCGCCGACATCACAACACCTCCGGAGCGAGCGAAATGATCTTCATGAACTTCTTCGCACGCAGTTCACGGGTCACCGGGCCGAAGATACGGGTTCCGATCGGCTCGCCCTGCTTGTTGATCAGCACGGCGGCGTTGGTGTCGAACCGGATCGCGGTCCCGTCCTGACGGCGGATCTCCTTGGCGGTGCGAACGATGACCGCGCGGTGCACGTCACCCTTCTTCACGCGGCCCCGCGGGATCGCCTCCTTCACGGACACCACGATGACATCGCCGACCGAAGCGACCTTGCGCTTCGAGCCACCGAGCACCTTGATGCACTGCACCCGTCGAGCGCCGGAATTGTCCGCGACGTCGAGGTTCGTCTGCATCTGAATCATGACCTGTCCTCCTAGGTCCGGGTCACGCGCCGGCCGCGGCGTCGTCGTAGACGACCGCGAACCGCTTGTTTTTCGAAACCGGCGCGCACTCGATGATGCGCACCATGTCGCCCTGCTTGAACCGGTTCTCAGGATCGTGTGCCGAGAACCGCTTCGAGCGGGTGATGAACTTCTTGTAGAGCGGATGCATGACCCGCCGCTGGACGTTCACGACCACCGTCTTGTCGCCCTTGTCGCTGACGACGGTGCCCTGAAGAACACGCCTCGGCATTGCTTTCTCCTAACCCTTGACCGGTGCTTACGCCGAAGCGCCGGCACGGGCTTTCTCGCCCATGATCGTCTTAACGGTCGCGATCTCGCGCCGAACCTGGCGCATCCGATCGGAGTTCTCGAGCTGCCCGTTGGCCCGCTGGAAGCGCAGATTGAACGCCTCCTTGCGCAGCTGCAGCAGCTGGTCCTTCAACTGGTCCGGCGACTTCGTCCGGAGATCCTCGGCAACCTTGTTTGCCATCTTTAACTCCTCCGACTCACTCGCCCAGACGGGTCACGAACCGGGTGTCGACCGGCAGCTTCATGGCAGCGAGGCGGAACGCCTCCTCAGCCAGATCCTTCGGCACACCATCCAGCTCGAACATGATACGGCCCGGCTTCACACGGCAGACCCAGAACTCCGGAGAGCCCTTACCCTTACCCATGCGGACCTCGGCCGGCTTGCTCGACACCGGCACGTCCGGGAAAATCCGGATCCACACGCGACCGGCGCGGCGGATGTGACGGGTGATCGCGCGACGGGCGGCCTCGATCTGGCGGGCGGTCACACGCGCGGGCGTGGTCGCCTTCAGACCGTAGGCGCCGAAGTTCAGCGCCGTCCCACCCTTGGCCAGGCCATGGATGCGGCCCTTATGGGCCTTACGGAACTTTGTGCGCTTCGGGGACAGCATTGTCTTCTCCTCTCAGCGGACGGTTAGCGACGGTCGCCGCCGCCGGAACCCGGCTGCTGCTCGGCCAGGCGCTTGTCCTGCGCCATCGGATCGTGGGCAAGCACCTCGCCCTTGAACACCCACACCTTGACACCGCAGGTGCCGTAGGTGGTGTAACCGGTCGCCTCGCCGTAATCGATCTCGGCGCGCAGCGTGTGCAGCGGAACGCGGCCCTCGCGGTACCACTCGGTCCGCGCGATCTCCGCACCGCCCAGACGGCCGCCGCAATTGATCCGGATGCCGAGGGCGCCGAGGCGCATGGCGGACTGCACGGCCCGCTTCATGGCCCGGCGGAACGCCACGCGGCGCTCCAGCTGCTGGGCGATGTTCTCGGCCACGAGCTGGGCATCGATCTCCGGCTTGCGGATCTCGACGATGTTCAGCGCGACGTCGGTGCCGGTCATCTTCGAGAGGTCCTGACGGAGCTTCTCGATGTCCGTGCCCTTCTTGCCGATCACCACGCCCGGACGTGCCGAGTAGATGGTGATGCGCGCGCGCTTGGCCGGACGCTCGATGACGATGCGGCTCACACCGGCCTGACGCAGACGCTTGGTCAGGTACTGGCGCAGCTTGATGTCCTGGTGCAGCAGGTCGGCATAGCCCTTGCCCGCGAACCAGCGCGAGTCCCAGGTGCGGTTGATGCCGAGCCGCAGCCCGATCGGATTGACCTTATTACCCATCAGTCCTGCTCCTCGCGCTCACGCACGATCACCGTGATGTGGCTGAACGGCTTCTCGATCCGACCGACCCGGCCTCGGGCCCGCGGACGGAAGCGCTTCATCGTGATGCTCTTGCCGACGAAGGCCTCCTTGACGAAGAGCCGGTCGACATCGAGCTGGTGGTTGTTCTCCGCGTTCGCGATCGCCGACTCCAGCAGCTTCTTCACGTCGCGCGCGATCCGGCGCTTCGAGAAGGTCAGAGTGGCCAGAGCCTTGTCGGCCCGCTGACCGCGGATCATCTGAGCGACCAGATTCAGCTTCTGCGGGCTGACGCGCAGATTGCGCAGCACAGCCTTCGCTTCGGTATCGTCAAGTCGCCGTTCGGCAGCCTGCTTGCCCATTGCCTGCTCCTCTAGCCTCAGCGGCGCGACTTCTTGTCGGCCATGTGGCCGTAATAGGTACGCGTCGGCGAGAACTCGCCGAACTTGTGCCCAACCATGTTCTCGCTGACGAGAACCGGGACGAACTTATGGCCGTTGTACACGTTGAAGGTCAGGCCGACGAACTGCGGCATGATCGTCGAACGGCGCGACCAGGTCTTGATGATCTCATTGCGACCAGACGCACGCGACTTTTCGGCCTTCTTCAGCAGGTAGCCGTCGACGAACGGTCCCTTCCAAACGGATCGAGCCACCGAACTTCTCCTTACTTCCGGCGCCGGCGAACGATGAGCTTATCGGTCGCCTTGTTGTTGCGCGTCTTCTTGCCCTTGGTCGGCTTGCCCCACGGGGTCACCGGATGACGACCGCCCGAGGTCCGGCCTTCACCACCGCCATGCGGGTGGTCGACCGGGTTCATGGCGACGCCACGGACCGCCGGACGCTTGCCGAGCCAGCGGTTGCGGCCGGCCTTGCCGATATTGATGTTCTGCTGGTCCGGGTTGGACACGGCACCGACGGTGGCCATGCACTCGGAACGGACCATGCGGACCTCGCCCGACGCCAGGCGCAGCAGGGCGTACCCCGCGTCGCGGCCGACGATCTGAACGTAGGTGCCAGCGGAGCGGGCCAGCTGGCCACCCTTCTCCGGCTTCATCTCGACGTTGTGCACGATCGTGCCGACCGGGATGCTGCGCAGCGGCATGGCGTTGCCCGGCTTCACGTCGACGCGGTCGCCGGCGACGACCTTGTCGCCCACGCCGAGACGCTGCGGCGCCAGGATATAGGCCTGCTCGCCGTCCTCGTAGGTGATGAGGGCGATGAACGCGGTCCGGTTCGGATCGTACTCAAGACGCTCCACCGTGCCGACCACGTCGAACTTGCGACGCTTGAAGTCGACGATGCGGTAGGTCCGCTTGTGACCGCCGCCACGACGGCGCGTGGTCACGCGGCCCGTGTTGTTGCGGCCGGCCTTCTTGGTCAGACCCTCGGTGAGCTTCTTGACCGGCTTGCCGGACCACAGCTCCGAGCGGTCAACGATGACCAGCTGGCGCTGCGACGGCGTCGTCGGATTAAAGGACTTCAGAGCCATGGGTTCACACCCCCGCCATCAGGTCGATCGTCTGGCCCTCGGCGAGCGTGACGACGGCCTTCTTGTAGTCGGAACGACGGCCCGGACGACCCCGGAACCGCTTGGTCTTGCCTTTGACCAGCAGCGTGTTGATCGCGGTGACCTTCACGTCGAACAGGCGCTCGACGGCCTGCTTGATCTCCGGCTTCGCCGCGTTGACCGGGACCTCGAAGGTCACCTGGCCGAACTCGGACCCGCGGGTCGACTTCTCGGTCACGATCGGACGGCGGATCAGCTCGTAGGCCCGCTCGTCGCTCACCTTGCCGGCTTTCGGCTTGTAGGGACGAATGCTCATTTCAGGCGCGCCTCCAGCTGCTCGACCGCGCCCTTGGTCAGGACCAGAGTGTCGCGGCGGAGAATGTCGTAGACGTTGGCGCCCTGCTGCGGCAGCAGATCCACCAGAGGAATGTTACGGGCCGCGCGGGCGAAGTTCTCGTTCACCGCGTCGCCGTCGATCACCAGGACCGAGGACCAGCCGAGCTTCTTGAACTTCTCGGCGAGCGCCTTGGTCTTCGGCTCGGCGGCGGCCGCCTCGTCGATGACGATCAGTTGACCGGCCTTCGCCTTCGCCGACAGCGCGGTCTTCAGACCGAGCTTGCGGAACTTCTTGGTCAGGTCGTGCGAGTGATCGCGGACGACCGGACCATGCACCGTCTGACCGCCGCGATACTGGGTGGCCCGCAGCGAGCCCGCGCGGGAGCGGCCGGTACCCTTCTGGCGGAACGGCTTCTTGGTGGTGCCGGAGATCTCGGAGATCCCCTTGGTCTTGTGGTTGCCGCTGCGGCGCTTGGCGAGCTGCCAGTTCACCATGCGGGCCAGGATGTCCTGGCGCGGGTCGAGACCGAAGATCGAGTCGTCGAGATCGATCTCGCCGGTCTTCTCCGCATCGAGGTTGGTGACGTCAATCTTCATGACCTCAGTCCTTCTTCTCGGCATCGTCGGCCGGCGCGTCCGGAACCCCGGCGCCTTCGGCGACGGTCGGATCGGCGGCGTCGCCCATGGCCTCGGAAGCCTGCTCCAGAAGGGCGGCACCCGCCTCTTCCTCGCTCACGGCGTCCTCGGCACCGGCGGCCTTCAGCGCGGCCGGATACGGCGCGCCCTCGGGCATGCCGGCCTTCACGGCGTCACGGACCAGAACCCAGCCACCCTCGGAACCCGGCACGGAGCCGCGCACCAGGATCAGGCCGCGGGCCGGATCGGTGGCAACAACGGTCAGGTTCTGGGTGGTGACGCGCTCGTCGCCCATGTGACCCGCCATCTTCTTGCCTTTGAAGACGCGGCCCGGATCCTGGTTGTTACCGGTGGAACCGTGCGAGCGGTGCGACAGAGACACACCGTGCGAGGCCCGCAGACCACCGAAATTGTGGCGCTTCATGACACCGGCGAAGCCCTTACCGATGGACGTGCCCGTCACATCGACCTTCTGGCCGGCGATAAAGTGGTCGGCCGACAGCTCGGCACCGACCTCGATCAGCGCGTCGTCAGCAACCCGGAACTCGACAACCTTGCGCTTCGGCTCGACCTTCGCCTTGGCGAAGTGGCCGCGCATCGGCTGGGTGGTGCGCTTGACCTTGCGCAGGCCCGCGCCGAGCTGCACCGCGGTGTAGCCGTCCTTTTCCTGGGTCCGCTGAGCGACAACCTGGCAGCTGTCGACCTTCAGCACGGTGACCGGAACGTGCGCACCTTCCTCGGTGAACACGCGGGTCATCCCGACCTTCTGAGCGATCAATCCTGAACGCATCGTTCCCGTCCCCTCAGAGCTTGATCTCGACGTCGACACCGGAGGCCAGGTCGAGCTTCATGAGCGCGTCCACGGTCTGCGGAGTCGGGTCAACGATGTCCAGGACCCGCTTGTGGGTGCGGATCTCGAACTGTTCCCGGCTCTTCTTGTCAACGTGCGGACCACGCAGAACGGTGAACCGTTCGATACGGGTCGGCAGCGGAATGGGACCCCGCACGCGCGCACCGGTGCGCTTGGCGGTGTTCACGATTTCACCGGTCGACTGGTCGAGGACCCGGTGATCGAACGCCTTCAGGCGGATGCGGATGTTTTGACTGTCCATCTTTCCGCTACTCTCAACCTCGTTGGCCAACCGGCCGTTATCACCGCGCGCGCTCCGGCAAGCCAGGCATCGCGCAGAAAAAAATGCGGATGCGCACTGAAACTGCGCTTCCGCCTTCGGCCTTTTGGGGATTGGTGTCTTAAAAACGTGAGACTGCGTCTGACCCGTTCCAAGCGGTCCGGGTCACAGCCAGTCCCCAAAGGTGGGCGGAACCTATTGATGGGGGGCCCCGCCGTCAAGTGCGAATTTCAGATTTATAGCGGTTGTCGGTTTTCCCCGGAAACCCGCAAGAACCTTGCCCTGCAGGGGGCCTCGGCGAACGGCTTCGGACCCGCGATGAGGCGGCGGTGAAACCGATCATCATCTGGTGCCACGGGCGCCGCCCGCCCCTCCATATGGACGGCCCGGCGGGCTGCTGGACGGCCAGGCAGGAGTCCCTGCCCTGCCGTTCCCCGCGATGACGAGTCTCCCGCCTCGGAGCGGCCCAGGCCGACATAGTCGCGGGCGGACTCGGGGCCCGAACGCAAACGGGGGCGCCGAAGCGCCCCCGTCCGTACCCCCACCTGACGGTGTAGGATTACTCGGTGATCTTGGACACGACGCCGGCGCCGACGGTGCGGCCGCCCTCGCGGATGGCGAAGCGCAGGCCCTCGTCCATGGCGATCGGCGCGATCAGCTCCACGTCCATGGCGATGTTGTCGCCCGGCATCACCATCTCCGTGCCTTCCGGCAGCGTCACCGTCCCGGTCACGTCCGTCGTGCGGAAGTAGAACTGCGGACGGTAGTTGGTGAAGAACGGCGTGTGACGGCCACCCTCTTCCTTCGTCAGGATGTAGGCTTCCGCCTTGAACTTCGTGTGCGGCGTGATCGTGCCCGGCTTCGCCAGAACCTGACCGCGCTCCACGTCCTCGCGCTTGGTGCCGCGCAGCAGGACGCCCACGTTGTCGCCCGCCTCGCCCTGGTCCAGCAGCTTGCGGAACATCTCAACGCCGGTGCAGGTCGTCTTCGTCGTCGCCTTGATGCCGACGATCTCGATTTCCTCGCCCACCTTCACGATGCCGCGCTCGATACGGCCCGTCACCACCGTGCCGCGACCCGAGATCGAGAACACGTCCTCGATCGGCATCAGGAACGGCTGGTCCTTCGGACGCTCCGGCGTCGGAATGTACGAGTCGACCGTCTCCATCAGCGCGAGGATGGCCTTCTTGCCGATCTCCTCGTTGCTGTCCTCAAGCGCGGCCAGCGCCGAGCCCTTGGTGATCGGAATGTCGTCGCCCGGGAACTCGTAGGACGACAGCAGCTCGCGGATCTCGAGCTCCACCAGCTCCAGCAGCTCCTCGTCGTCGACCTGGTCGACCTTGTTCATGAACACCACCAGCGCCGGAACGCCGACTTGGCGGGCCAGAAGGATGTGCTCGCGGGTCTGCGGCATCGGGCCGTCGGCCGCCGACACCACCAGGATCGCGCCGTCCATCTGCGCGGCACCCGTGATCATGTTCTTCACGTAGTCGGCGTGGCCCGGGCAGTCCACATGCGCGTAGTGACGGTTCGCCGTCTCGTACTCAACATGCGCCGTCGAGATCGTGATGCCGCGCGCCTTCTCTTCCGGCGCCTTGTCGATGGCGTCATACGCCATGAACGTCGCACCACCGGTCTCCGCAAGCGTCTTCGTGATCGCCGCCGTCAGCGTCGTCTTACCGTGGTCGACGTGACCGATCGTGCCGATGTTGCAGTGCGGCTTTGTCCGCGCGAATTTCTCCTTGGCCATCCCAATATGCTCCGTACGAAAAAGGGGGTGACGTTACTGGCTCGTGACAGGAAGCGGGCGTGGCCGATCAGGCCAGCTTCGCCCGCACCTCGTCGGCAACCGCCTGCGGAACAGGCTCGTAGTGGTCGAACTGCATGGTGTACTGCGCCCGGCCCTGGCTCATGGAGCGCAGGGTGTTCACATAGCCGAACATGTTCGCCAGCGGGACCATGGCATCGACCACGCGGGCGTTGCCGCGCTGATCCATGCCGCTGACCTGGCCGCGACGGCTGTTCAGGTCGCCGATGATGTCGCCCATGTAGTCTTCCGGGGTCACCACTTCGACCTTCATGATCGGCTCAAGCAGAACCGGACCGGCCTTCGCCATGCCTTCCTTGAAGGCGGCGCGGGACGCGATTTCGAACGCCAGCACGCTGGAGTCCACATCGTGGTAGGCACCGTCCGTCAGGGCGACCTTCACGTCCACGACCGGGAAGCCGGCGAGCACGCCGGTATCCATGGCGGACTTCAGACCCTTTTCGACGCCCGGGATGTACTCACGCGGCACCGAGCCACCGACGATGGTGTTCTCGAAGAGGAAGCCCTCGCCGCGCTCCTGCGGGGTGAAGGTCAGCTTCACGCGGGCGAACTGGCCCGAACCACCGGTCTGCTTCTTGTGGGTGTAGTCGATTTCAGCGGTCTTGGTGATCGACTCGCGGTAGGCGACCTGCGGGGCGCCGACATTGGCGTCGACCTTGAACTCGCGCCGCATGCGGTCGACCAGGATCTCCAGGTGGAGTTCGCCCATGCCCTTGATCACGGTCTGGCCGCTCTCGACGTCCGAGGTGACGCGGAACGACGGATCCTCGGCGGCGAGGCGGTTCAGGGCGACGCCCATCTTCTCCTGGTCGCTCTTGGTCTTCGGCTCGACCGCGACCTCGATGACCGGATCCGGGAACTCCATCCGCTCCAGGATGACCGGCTTCAGCGGATCGCACAGGGTGTCGCCCGTGGTCGTGTCCTTCAGACCCGCGATGGCGACGATGTCGCCGGCGCGCGCTTCCTTGACGTCTTCCCGGTTGTTGGAATGCATGAGCAGCATACGGCCGATCCGCTCGCGCTTGTCCTTCACGGTGTTCATCACCGACGAGCCCGTCTCCAGGACGCCGGAATACACGCGCACGAAGGTCAGCGAGCCGACGAACGGGTCGTTCATGATCTTGAACGCCAGGGCCGCGAACGGCTCGTCGTCGGACGACTTGCGCTTCATCTCGGTCTCGCCGTCGACGGACACGCCCTTGATCGACTCGACGTCGGTCGGGGACGGCAGGTAGTCGACGACCGCGTCCAGCAGCGGCTGCACGCCCTTGTTCTTGAAGGCGGAGCCCAGGAAGACCGGCACGAAGCTGCTGCTCAGCACGCCCTTGCGGATGCAGGCGCGTAGAACCTCCTCGGACGGCTCCTCGCCTTCCAGGTAGGCTTCCATGGCGGCGTCGTCCATCTCGACGGCCAGCTCGACCAGCTTCTGGCGATACTCGGCCGCCTGGTCGGCCATGTCGGCCGGGATGTCCTCGTACTCGAACTTGGCGCCCAGCGACTCGTCCAGCCAGCGCACGGCCTTCATGGTGACCAGGTCGACCAGACCGACGAAGTCGGACTCGACGCCGATCGGCAGCTGCATGACCAGCGGGGTGGTGCCCAGCCGGTCGACCATCATCTTCACGCAGCGGAAGAAGTCCGCGCCGATGCGGTCCATCTTGTTCACGAAGCAGATGCGCGGCACGCCGTACTTGTCGGCCTGGCGCCACACCGTCTCGGACTGCGGCTCGACGCCGGCGACGCTGTCGAACACCGTGACGGCGCCGTCCAGCACGCGCAGGGAGCGCTCGACCTCAATGGTGAAGTCGACATGACCCGGGGTGTCGATGATGTTGATGCGGTAGTCGCGCCAGAAACACGTGGTCGCCGCCGACGTGATCGTGATGCCGCGCTCCTGCTCCTGCTCCATCCAGTCCATGGTGGCGTTGCCATCATGCACTTCGCCGATCTTGTAGGACCGGCCAGTGTAGTACAGGATACGCTCGGTCGTGGTCGTCTTGCCGGCATCGATGTGGGCCATGATGCCGATATTGCGATACATTTCGAGCGGATGAGTGCGGGGCATGACTCGCGTCCTCGTCGATTTGAGGTTCCGGCCGCGATCGTCACGGCCGCTAAATAAACGGAACGGGCCGGTCTATACGCCAGCCCGTCCCCAGATGCCAGTGGCAGTTACCAGCGGTAGTGAGAAAACGCCTTGTTGGCGTCGGCCATGCGGTGAGTGTCTTCCCGCTTCTTGACCGCGGTGCCGCGGTTCTGGGCCGCGTCCTGCAGCTCGCCGGAGAGCCGCTGGACCATGGTCTTCTCGGAGCGCTTGCGCGCGGCGTCGATCAGCCAGCGAATGGCCAGGGCCTGGGCGCGCTCGGGGCGAACCTCGACCGGCACCTGGTAGGTGGCACCACCGACGCGGCGGGAGCGGACCTCGACATGCGGCTTCACGTTGTCCAGGGCCTCATGGAAGGTCCGGACCGGCTCGCCGCCGGCACGCTTCTGCAGCACGTCGAACGCACCGTAGACGATGCCTTCGGCGACCGAGCGCTTGCCGTCGTACATCAGGCAGCTCATGAACTTGGAGACGACCTGGTCCCCAAACTTGGCATCCGGAAGGACCGGACGCTTTTCCGCGCGGTGGCGACGCGACATTCCAAATACTCCTTACTTCGGCCGCTTGGCGCCGTACTTCGAACGACGCTGGCGACGGTCCTTCACGCCCTGGGTATCGAGCGTGCCGCGAATGATGTGATAGCGCACACCCGGAAGGTCCTTCACGCGACCACCACGGATCATGACGACCGAGTGCTCCTGAAGGTTATGGCCTTCGCCCGGGATGTAGCTGATGACCTCGTACCCGTTGGTCAGGCGCACGCGGGCGACCTTACGCAGGGCCGAGTTCGGCTTCTTCGGGGTGGTGGTGTACACGCGGGTGCACACACCGCGCTTCTGCGGGCACGCCTGCAGGGCGGGAACCTTGTTCCGTGCAACCGGAACCTTACGACCCTGGCGGATCAGCTGATTGATCGTCGGCATGCGTCGACCCTCTTAACCACAAACACGAACCCCTCCACGGGGACTCCCATGGGGGCGGTTCGTTTGAACCATGCGCCGCATGACGGGTTCCGCCGCGACGCCTCTCATATGCGACTCTTCGTGCGGTGACCGCGTTCAAGTCACCCGGGACAAGGCCACCACCGGCGGCAAACCCGAGGGAACAGCTGGGCCCCCGTTTCAAAGTGCGCGGATACTATTGATGCACCCGGCGGGGGTCAAGCGGATTATCGGCCAGTCGAAACGGGCCGATTTCCCCGTCACATTCGGGTATTCCGGGAACCTAAATCCCCGGAATACCCAATTTTGTTTCCGAGATCTCCCGGCCAGCCTTACTCGGCGGCCGTGACCTCGCCCTCGGAGGAGAGCTGAGCAGCCTCCTCCTCGGTGGGAGCCGGTGCCGGCGCCAGCGAGCGGTCGCGGTCGGCGGCCACCCGGCGCAGGCGATTCATCACGCTGCCCGTGCCGGCCGGGATCAGGCGACCGACGATGACGTTCTCCTTGAGACCGTCCAGGCTGTCTTCCTTGCCGGAGACCGCCGCCTCGGTGAGGACGCGGGTGGTCTCCTGGAACGACGCGGCGGAGATGAACGACTTGGTCTGCAGCGACGCCTTGGTGATGCCCTGGAGCACCGGCTTGGCCACGGCCGGACGGAGGTTCTCCGCCAGGGCCTTCTCGTTGGCCTCTTCGTACTCGTCGCGGTCGATGGTCTCGCCGAGCAGCAGCGTGGTGTCGCCGGCCTCCATCACTTCGACCTTCTGCAGCATCTGGCGAACGATCACCTCGATGTGCTTGTCGTTAATCTTCACGCCCTGCAGGCGGTAGACCTCCTGGATCTCGTTGATGAGATAGTCGGCCAGCGCCTCGACACCCATGATGTTCAGGATGTCGTGCGGGACGCGCGCCCCGTCGAGCAGCATGTCACCCTTCTGCACGAAGTCGCCCTCGTGCACCGCCAGGTGCTTGCCCTTCGGGATCATGTATTCGATCGGATCCGCACCCTCCTCGACCGGACGGACGATGACCCGACGCTTGGTCTTGTAGTCCTTGCCGAACTCGACCCGGCCGTCGGCCTCCGCGATGACCGCGAAGTCCTTCGGGCGCCGTGCCTCGAACAGCTCGGCCACGCGCGGCAGACCACCGGTGATGTCACGGGTCTTCGACGACTCGCGCGGGATACGCGCCAGCACGTCGCCCGCCTTCACCTGAGCGCCGTTCTCGACCGACAGGATGGCGTCGACCGACATGAAGTAGCGGGCCTCAAGGCCGTTGGCGAGCTGAACCACCTCACCGGCCTCGTCACGCAGGGTGACACGCGGCTTCAGGTCGTTGCCGCGCGGCTGCTGCTTCCAGTCGACCACGACGCGGGACGAGATACCCGTCGCCTCGTCGGTGACCTCGCGCATGGACAGGCCGTCCACGAGGTCGACGTAGTGGGCGATACCTTCCCGCTCGGTGATGATCGGAATGGTGTACGGATCCCACTCGGCCATCTTCTGGCCGGGCTCGACCACCACACCGTCATCGACCAGGAGCTTGGCACCGTACGGCACGCGGTGGCGTGCGCGCTCGCGGCCCTGCTCGTCGGCCAGGATGATCTCGGTGTTGCGGCTCATCACCACCAGCACGCCGTCGGAGTTGGTGACCACGTTGCGGTTGTGCAGCTTCACCGTGGCGCCGATCGACGCCTCGACGGTGGACTGCTCGGCACCGCGCTGGGCCGCACCACCGATGTGGAACGTGCGCATGGTGAGCTGGGTGCCCGGCTCGCCGATCGACTGGGCTGCGATGACGCCGACGGCCTCGCCGATATTCACCGGCGTGCCGCGGGCCAGGTCGCGGCCGTAGCACGCGGCGCAGACGCCCGGATGGGTCTTACAGGTCAGCACCGACCGGATCAGGACCGAGTCGATACCGGCCCGCTCGATCGCCTCGACCAGCGCCTCGTCGATGATCTCGCCCTTCTTGACGACCACATCGCCGCTGAGCGGATCGAGGACGTCCTCCAGGGTGGTCCGACCGAGGATGCGGTCGCCCAGGTTTTCGATCACCTCGCCGCCGTCGATCACCGCGCGCACGGTCAGGCCGCGCTCGGTGCCGCAATCGACCTCGGTGATGATGCAGTCCTGGGCCACGTCGACCAGACGGCGGGTCAGGTAGCCCGAGTTCGCCGTCTTGAGCGCCGTGTCGGCCAGACCCTTACGGGCGCCGTGGGTCGAGTTGAAATACTCGAGCACGGTCAGGCCTTCCTTGAAGTTCGAGATGATCGGCGTCTCGATGATCTCGCCCGACGGCTTGGCCATGAGGCCGCGCATGCCGGCGAGCTGCTTGATCTGCGCCGCCGAACCACGGGCACCGGAATGCGCCATCATCCACACGGCGTTGACCGGGTTGATGCCGTCGTCTTCCTTGATGACCGCCATCATCTCTTCGGCCACCTGATCGGTGCAGCGCGACCAGACGTCGACCACCTTGTTGTACTTCTCGCCCTGGGTGATCAGGCCGTCGAGATACTGCTGCTCGAACTGCTTGACCTCCTCGTTCGCCTGATCGACGAGGCCCTGCTTGGCCTCGGGGATGACCAGGTCGTCCTTGCCGAAGGAGATGCCCGCGCGGCAGGCGTGACCGAAGCCGAGGCCCATCAGGCGGTCGGCGAAGATCACCGTCTCCTTCTGGCCGCAGTGGCGGTACACCAGGTCGATGACGTTGGAGACTTCCTTCTTCGTCATCAGGCGGTTGATCATCTCGAAGCGAAGCTTCGGATTGTCCGGCAGCAGCAGAGCCAGCTTCAGGCGGCCCGGCGTGGTCTCCACGCGCTTGACCACCTTCTCGCCGGTCTCGTCATAGGTGGTGACGCGCGCCTTCACCTTGGTGTGGAGGTTCACCACACCGGTGTCGAGCGCGTGATCCACCTCGGCCGGATCGGCAAAGGCCATGCCCTCGCCCGGCTGGTTGTCGCGTTCCATCGTCAGGTAGTACAGGCCCAGAACGATGTCCTGGGACGGCACGATGATCGGCTTGCCGTTGGCCGGGCTCAGGATGTTGTTGGTCGACATCATGAGCACGCGGGCTTCGAGCTGGGCTTCCAGCGACAGCGGCACGTGGACCGCCATCTGGTCGCCGTCGAAGTCGGCGTTGAAGGCCGTGCAGACCAGCGGATGGAGCTGGATCGCCTTGCCCTCGACCAGCTTCGGCTCGAAGGCCTGGATGCCGAGACGGTGCAGGGTCGGCGCCCGGTTCAGCATGACCGGGTGCTCGCGGATCACCTCTTCCAGGATGTCCCAGACCTCGGGACGCTCCTTCTCGACCATGCGCTTGGCGGCCTTGATCGTGCTCGCCATGCCGTAAAGTTCGAGCTTGGAGTAGATGAACGGCTTGAACAGCTCCAGCGCCATCTTCTTCGGCAGGCCGCACTGGTGCAGCATCAGGTCCGGGCCGACCACGATGACCGACCGGCCGGAATAGTCGACGCGCTTGCCGAGCAGGTTCTGACGGAAGCGGCCCTGCTTGCCCTTCAGCATGTCGCTGAGGGACTTCAGCGGACGCTTGTTGGCGCCGGTGATGACGCGGCCGCGGCGGCCGTTGTCGAACAGCGCGTCGACGGCCTCCTGCAGCATGCGCTTCTCGTTGCGCACGATGATGTCCGGCGCGCGAAGCTCCATCAGGCGCTTCAGGCGGTTGTTCCGGTTGATCACCCGGCGGTACAGGTCGTTCAGGTCGGAGGTCGCGAAGCGGCCGCCGTCCAGCGGGACCAGCGGGCGCAGCTCCGGCGGAATGACCGGGACAACGTCCAGGATCATCCACTCCGGACGGGAGCCGGATTCCTGGAACGCCTCGATGATCTTCAGCCGCTTGACCAGCTTCTTGCGCTTGGCCTCGGAGCCGGTCTCGCGCAGCTCGACGCGCACGGTCTCCTGCTCGACTTCCATGTCGAGGCGGGAGAGCATGGTCTTCAGCGCCTCGGCGCCGATCTGGGCGACGAAGGCGTCCTCGCCGTAATCGTCCTGCGCCTGATAGTACTCCTCCTCGCTGAGGAGCTGCTTCTCCTTCAGCGGCGAGAGCAGCGGGTCGGTGACCACGAAGTTCTCGAAGTACAGAACCCGCTCCAGATCCTTCAGGGTCATGTCGAGCAGCAGACCGATGCGGCTCGGCAGGGACTTCAGGAACCAGATATGGGCGACCGGCGAGGCCAGGTCGATATGGCCCATCCGCTCGCGGCGCACCTTGGAGAGGGTGACCTCGACGCCGCACTTCTCGCAGATGATGCCGCGGTACTTCATGCGCTTGTACTTGCCGCACAAGCACTCGTAATCCTTGATCGGGCCGAAGATCCGGGCGCAGAACAGGCCGTCGCGCTCCGGCTTGAAGGTCCGGTAGTTGATGGTCTCCGGCTTCTTGATCTCGCCGAACGACCACGACTTCACGCGATCCGGGCTCGCGATCGAGATCTGGATATTGTCGAAGCTCTGCGGGCCGCTCGGCTGACCGAAGATGTTCACCAACTCGTTCATCGAAGCACTCCTCGCGCCACTGGCGCTGTTTGCGGATCCGGGCGTCCCCGGACCTCAAGACCGGCCCGGCCCCCGCGGCATCGAACCGCCGGGGCCCAAGGGCCGGAAACTACACCGATAGCGGCCGCCTTCGCGGCCGCCGCCGGCGTCAGTACTCCTCCTGGTTCAGCTCGACATTCAGGCCGAGCGAACGCAGTTCCTTCACCAGAACGTTGAAGGATTCCGGAATACCGGCCTCGAAGTTGTCGTCGCCGCGGACGATGGCTTCATAGACCTTGGTACGGCCGGACACGTCGTCGGACTTCACCGTGAGCATCTCCTGCAAGGTGTAGGCTGCGCCGTAGGCTTCAAGGGCCCAGACCTCCATCTCACCGAACCGCTGACCGCCGAACTGCGCCTTGCCGCCCAGCGGCTGCTGGGTGACCAGGCTGTACGGACCGATGGAACGCGCGTGAATCTTGTCGTCCACCAGGTGGTGCAGCTTGAGCATGTAAATATAGCCCACTGTCACCCGGCGGTCGAACTGCTCGCCCGTCCGGCCGTCCCACAGGTCGACCTGGCCGCTCGACTCGAGGCCCGCCCGCTGCAGCATGCCGACGATGTCCTCTTCGCGGGCACCGTCGAACACCGGCGTCGCCATCGGCACGCCGCGCCGCAGATTGCGGGACATCTCGACGATCTCGTTGTCCTGCAACGGATCGATCTTCCGGCTGTACTCGTCGTCGGAATAGATGTCCTTGAGCTTCGCCCGCAGATCGGCCGCCCGGGCGTCCTTGCCCATGTTCTCGAGCATCTCGCGGATCTGACGGCCGAGACCGGCAGCGGCCCACCCGAGGTGGGTCTCCAGGATCTGCCCGACATTCATGCGCGACGGCACGCCCAGCGGGTTCAGCACGATGTCAACGGCAGTGCCGTCGTCCAGGTAGGGCATGTCCTCGATCGGGTTGATCTTGGAGATGACACCCTTGTTGCCGTGACGGCCGGCCATCTTGTCGCCCGGCTGCAGCTTGCGCTTCACCGCGACGAAGACCTTGACCATCTTCATCACGCCCGGCGGCAGCTCGTCGCCGCGCTGCAGCTTGTCGACCTTGTTGTCGAACCGGTCCTTGAGCTGCTCGATCGACTTGTCGAAGTGCTCCTTCAGCCCCTCCAGGTAGTCCATCAGCTTGTCGTCATCGACGACGAACTGACGCCACTGACCCGGCGTGTACTGGGCGAAGACCTCCTCGGTCAGCTCGCCGGACTTGAAGCCCTTCGGACCGCCAGTGGCCATCTTGCCCATCAGCAGTTCCTTAAGGCGGTCGAAGAAGCCACGCTCCAGGATCGCGCGCTCGTCGTCGCGGTCCTTGGCGAGACGCTCGATCTCCGAGCGCTCGATGGCCTGGCTACGCTCGTCCTTGTCGACGCCGCGGCGCGAGAACACCCGCACCTCGACGACCGTGCCGGTCACTCCCGGCGGCACCTTCAGGGAGGTGTCGCGCACGTCGGAGGCCTTCTCGCCGAAGATGGCGCGGAGAAGCTTCTCTTCCGGCGTCATCGGCGACTCGCCCTTCGGCGTGACCTTGCCGACCAGGATGTCGCTCGGGTTCACCTCGGCACCGATATAGACGATGCCCGCCTCGTCGAGGTTCTTCAGAGCCTCTTCGCCGACGTTCGGGATGTCCCGGGTGATCTCTTCCTGGCCCAGCTTGGTGTCGCGGGCCATGATCTCGAATTCCTCGATATGGATCGAGGTGAACACGTCGTCGCGGACGATGCGCTCGGAGATCAGGATCGAGTCCTCGAAGTTGTAGCCGTTCCACGGCATGAACGCGACGAGCACGTTCTTGCCGAGCGCCAGCTCACCGAGTTCGGTGGACGGACCGTCGGCGATGATGTCGCCGCGGCTGACCACGTCACCGACCGACACCAGCGGACGCTGGGTGATACAGGTGTTCTGGTTGGACCGCTGGAACTTCAGCAGCCGGTAGATGTCGACGTTCGACGCCGTGCCTTCCAGGTCCTCGTTGGCCCGGATGACGATACGCTGGGCGTCGACCTGGTCGATCACGCCGGACCGCTTGGCGGCGATGGCGACACCGCTGTCGCGGGCCACCGTGCCTTCCATGCCGGTGCCGACATACGGCGCCTCGGCCTGGATCAGCGGAACCGCCTGACGCTGCATGTTCGAGCCCATCAGGGCGCGGTTGGCGTCGTCGTTCTCCAGGAACGGGATCAGCGCGGCGGCCACGGACACGAGCTGCTTCGGCGAGACGTCGAGCATGTCGATGTCTTCCGGACGCGCCAGACCGAAATCGCCGCGACGACGGACCGGGACCAGCTCTTCCTCGAACTTGCCGTCGGCATCGATCGGTGCGTTGGCCTGGGCGATCGTGTAGCGGCCCTCCTCCATGGCGGAGATGTAGCGCACCTCGTCGGTCACCCGGCCGTCGGTCACCTTGCGGTACGGCGTCTCGATGAAGCCGTACTGGTTGACCCGGGCATAGGTGGCCAGCGAGTTGATCAGGCCGATGTTCGGGCCTTCCGGCGTCTCAATCGGGCAGATCCGGCCGTAGTGGGTCGGGTGCACGTCACGGACTTCGAAGCCGGCACGCTCGCGGGTCAGACCGCCCGGGCCAAGCGCCGAGAGACGACGCTTGTGGGTGATCTCCGACAGCGGGTTGGTCTGGTCCATGAACTGCGAGAGCTGCGAGGAACCGAAGAACTCGCGCACCGCCGCCGCCGCCGGCTTGGCGTTGATCAGGTCGTGCGGCATGACGGTGTCGATATCCACCGAGCTCATGCGCTCGCGGATCGCCCGCTCCATGCGCAGCAGGCCGACGCGGTACTGGTTCTCCATGAGCTCGCCGACCGAGCGCACACGGCGGTTGCCGAGGTGGTCGATGTCGTCGATCTCGCCCTTGCCGTCCTTCAGGTCGACCAGGACCTTGAGGATGGCCAGGATGTCCTCCTTGCGGAGCACGCGGAGCTGGTCGTCGGTCTCCAGGCCGAGACGGGCGTTCATCTTCACCCGGCCGACGGCGGAGAGGTCATAGCGCTCGCTGTCGAAGAACAGGCCGGCGAACAGAGCCTCGGCGGTCTCCAGGGTCGGCGGCTCGCCCGGGCGCATGACCCGGTAGATGTCGACCAGCGCCTCTTCCCGGGTGGCGTTCTTGTCGAGCGCCAGGGTGTTGCGCATGTAGGCGCCGATATTCATGTGGTCGATCGCCAGGATCGGCAGCTCGGTCACGCCGATGGAGGCCAGGGTCTCCAGCAGGTCGGCGGTGATCTCCTCGCCGGCGTCGCAATGGACCAGACCGGTGCTCTCGTCGATCAGGTCGGACCCGACATACTGGCCGATGAGCTGCTCGCTGGTGACGAACATGTCCTTCAGGCCGCCTTCGATCAGCTTGCGCGCAGTGCGCGGCGTGATCTTGTCGCCGGCCTTGGCCACGACCTCGCCGGTATCGGCATCGACCAGGTCGTCGGTCAGCTTCGCACCCTTCATGCGGTCGGCGTCGAACGGCAGACGCCAGCCGTCACCCTCGCGGGTGTAGGTGACCTTGTCGTAGAAGGTGCCGAGAATGTCCTCCGCACTCATGCCCACGACCTTGTCGCGCTGCACGTCGTCGCCGTTGGCGTGGCACTCCTTGATATACGCCTCGCTCTGGTCGGAGAGCAGGGCGAGCAGGAGCGTGGTCGCCGGCAGCTTGCGGCGCCGGTCGATACGCACATAGGCGATGTCCTTGGCGTCGAACTCGAAGTCGAGCCAGGAGCCGCGGTACGGGATCACCCGGGCGGCGAACAGGTACTTGCCCGAGCTGTGCGTCTTGCCCTTGTCATGGTCGAAGAAGACGCCCGGCGAGCGGTGCATCTGGCTGACGATCACGCGCTCGGTGCCGTTGACCACGAAGGTGCCGTTGGCCGTCATCAGGGGCATGTCGCCCATGTAGACGTCCTGCTCCTTGATGTCCTTGATGGACTTGGAGCCGGTCTCCTCGTCTACGTCCCAGACCACCAGACGCAGGGTGACCTTCAGCGGCGCGGCGAAGGTCAGGCCGCGCTGCTGGCACTCCTCGACGTCGTATTTCGGCTCCTCGAGCTCGTAGCGAACGAACTCGAGCATGGAGCGCTCGGAGAAGTCGCGGATCGGGAACACCGACTTAAAGACTTCCTGCAGACCGACATCGCCCCGGGCTTCCCCGGAAATGCCCATCTGCAGAAAGGCGTCGTAGGAGCTCTTCTGAACCTCGATGAGGTTCGGCATCGGCGCCACTTCGGGGATGCGACCAAAGCTCCGACGAACGCGCTTACGACCGGTGAAGGATCCGACTGCGGAAACTGCCATCTTGCGACCTCGACCTCGCGTGTGACCCGCGGACCTTGCAATGTCCGTTGGGCGAAACGGTGACCAAACCTTGGCGCGCCCGGCAGGGGATCCCGGACCGGGTTCCTGCGGCGCGTCTTCGGCGGGCGGTCCTCGCCTCGGCCCGGGGTCGGTGCACCGTCGCTGCGGCGCCCGGCCCCGGGCCGAGAAGAGGAAACGGGTCGGGAGCGGACACGCAGGCGCGCCGCTCCCTTCCCGAACCTTAGCTGGAAATCGAGCCCAATTACTTAAGCTCGACGGTGGCGCCAGCCTCCTCCAGCTTCTTCTTGATGCTCTCGGCCTCTTCCTTGGAAGCGCCTTCCTTGACCGGCTTCGGAGCGCCCTCGACCAGGTCCTTGGCCTCCTTGAGGCCCAGGCCGGTGATGCCGCGGACTTCCTTAATGACGTTGATCTTCTTGTCGCCAGCGGAGGCAAGGATCACGTCAAATTCGGTCTTCTCCTCAGCGGCCGGGGCGGCTTCGCCACCACCAGCAGCCGCGGCGACCGCGACCGGAGCAGCGGCGGACACGCCCCACTTCTCCTCAAGCATCTTGGACAGCTCGGCCGCCTCGAGGACGGTCAGAGCGGAAAGGTCATCGACCAGCTTGGCAAGATCAGCCATTTCAATTCACTCCACGTTGGTACTTCTGTTGACAGAGCGGTTCGTCCGCCCTCACTCCGACTGCTCGCTATGGGCCTTGAGCACCCGCGCGATCTGGCCGGCCGGTGCGGCAAGCACACCAACCATCCGAGACGCCGGGGTCTGCAGGAGACCCACAAGCTTGGCACGCGACTCGTCGATCGACGGGGTCTTGGCCAGGGCCTTGATCTCGTCGATGTTGAGTTTCCGTTCGCCCAGGCCGCCACCGACGATGGTGACCTTGTCGTTCTTATTGGCGAACTCAACGATCACCTTCGCCGCCGCCACCGGATCGGTCGACGTCGTCACCGACGTCGGACCCGTGAAGAGGTCGCTCAGGTTCTCGTAGCGCGTGCCCTGCAGAGCAAGACGGGCGAGCCGATTCTTGGTGACCTTGTAGCCGGCCCCGGCCGCACGGACGTTGGAACGAAGGCCTTCGACCTCGGTCACCGTCAGACCCGTCTGATGGGTGATGACGACGACTTCGGAGCCCTCGAACGTCGTGCGAAGAGAGTCGACCAAATCGGCCTTTTCGGTTCGGTTCACCTCTTATCTCCGCAATTGGAACCGATGTGCCGCTGTTCCGTTTGGAACATGACCCCTCGGTCCGTTGCACGAAGACGGCACTGTTGTGCCGCCCCTGTTCGCCTGTCCCAGAAGTCCAACATCTCCGGCGAACCGGTATCCGTTGGCGCTCCCGTCTGTACGGGCGGAATTTAAGGCCTTGGTCGGAAGATCCGCCGCGGCCGCCCGTAGTCTCGGACAGGTCGGAACGGGATCTCTCCCGCTCCTGGCGCCGGCCCGCGGCTGACCGCGGACCGTCGATCTCATGTGCGCGGCCGCGTCAGGCGGCCGGCGCGGTACCCAGAGCCGCGGTGTCGACCTTGATGCCCGGACCCATGGTCGAGCTCACCGACACGCGCTTGATGTAGTTGCCCTTCGCCCCGGTCGGCTTGGCCTTGGTGATCGCGTCGACGAAGGCCGCCGCGTTCTCCACCAGCTGCTCCTCGGAGAAGCTCGCCTTGCCAATGCCGGCATGGACGATGCCGGCCTTCTCGACGCGGAACTCGACCTGACCGGCCTTGGCGGCTTCCACCGCGTCGGCGACGTTCGGGGTCACGGTGCCCAGCTTCGGGTTCGGCATCAGGCCGCGCGGGCCCAGCACCTTACCGAGACGGCCGACGACGGCCATCATGTCCGGAGTCGCGATGACCCGGTCGAAGTCCATGCGACCGTTCTGGATCTCTTCCATCAGGTCCTCGGCACCGACGACCTCCGCACCGGCGGCGCGGGCCTCATCGGCCTTGGCGTCCTTGGCGAAGACGGCCACGCGGACCGACTTGCCGGTGCCGTGGGGCAGGGAGACCACGCCGCGGACCATCTGGTCGGAGTGGCGCGGGTCCACACCCAGGTTCATCGAGATCTCGACGGTCTCGTCGAACTTGGCGCTCGCCTTGGACTTGATGATCTTGATGGCCTCGGCCATGCCGACCATCGCGGTGCGGTCGAGATCGCCGTACGCGGCGCGAAGACGCTTACCTGTTTTTGCCATGATCGCCTCACTCCACCACTTCGATGCCCATGGAACGGGCGGAACCCTTGATCATCTGAACGGCACCGTCCATGTCGACGGCGTTCAGATCCGGCATCTTCGCTTCCGCGATCTCCTTGACCTGGGCCAGGGTGACCTTGCCGACCGCGCCCTTGTTCGGGGTCGCGGAGCCCTTGGCCACCTTCGACGCCTTCTTCAGGAAATAGGACACCGGCGGGGTCTTGGTGATGAAGGTGAAGGTGCGGTCGCCGTAGGCGGTGATCACCACCGGCACCGGCATGCCCTTCTCCATCTTCTCGGTCGCGGCGTTGAACGCCTTGCAGAACTCCATGATGTTGAGTCCGCGTTGACCGAGAGCCGGGCCCACCGGGGGAGACGGGTTCGCCGCCCCGGCCGGGATCTCCAGCTTGATATAGCCGACGATCTTCTTAGCCATGTGTTGCCTTCCTCTTTTCGGTCCGTGGTGCGATGCCGCAGGGCTTCGCGGTCATCTCCCACAGGCCGTCCACAAACGAACCCTTCCGGTCCCCGAGGCACAGCGCCCCGGGATCGAACCCGGACGGGATCAGGTTTTCTCGACCTGGGTGAAATCCAGATCGACCGGCGTCGACCGTCCGAAGATCGACACCGCAACTTTCAGACGCGACCGCTCCTCGTCGACATCCTCGACAAGGCCGTTGAAGGTCGCGAACGGACCGTCGGCCACGCGCACCTGCTCGCCGATCTCGAAGGTGACCGACGGCTTCGGCCGGTCCACGCCCTCGGAGACCTGCTTCAGCAGGCGATCGGCCTCGGCGTCGGTGATCGGGATCGGCTTGCTCTTGCCGCCCACGAACCCGGCCACCTTCGGCTGCGACTTCACCAGGTGCCAGCTCTCGTCCGTCAGCTCCATCCGAACCAGGATGTAGCCCGGGAAGAACTTGCGCTCCGTGGTCGCCTTCACGCCGCGGCGCATCTCGATCACTTCCTCGGTCGGCACCAGGACCTCGGTGATCAGGTCCTCGAACTCATGCTGCGCGACCTGCTCCAGGATCGACTGGGCGACCTTCTTCTCGAACCCGGAATAGGTCTGCACCACGTACCAGCGTTGTGCCATGTCAGCCTCCGAGCCCCAGAACCAGTTGCACGCCCCAGGCCAGGACCTGGTCGACCACGAAGAAGAACACCGAAGCCAGGAACACCATGATGAAGACCATCAGGGTGGCCACGGCCGTCTCCTTACGGCTGGCCCACGTGACCCGCGACACTTCCTGTCGCACCTGGCGCACGAACTGGGCGGGACTCACCTTCGCCATCGCTTCCGCTCTCCGCCGCACGGCCCCAGGACTATCCCGGTGGCGCACTGGCACCAATTCCGAACACGTTAATGCGGATGGCGCCCATCGGGTTTCCCGACGGCGCCGCCCGCGAAACATCTCTCATATAGTGGCAGGAGTGGAGGGGCTCGAACCCCCAGCCCCCGGTTTTGGAGACCGGTGCTCTACCAGTTGAGCTACACTCCTAGCCTGGCAGAGGCGCTTTCACGCCTCTACCTACTCGGCGATCTCCGATTACTCGGTGATCTTGGACACGACGCCGGCGCCGACGGTGCGCCCACCCTCGCGGATGGCGAAGCGCAGGCCCTCGTCCATGGCGATCGGCGCGATCAACTCCACGTCCATGGCGATGTTGTCGCCCGGCATCACCATCTCCGTGCCTTCCGGCAGCGTCACCGTCCCGGTCACGTCCGTCGTGCGGAAGTAGAACTGCGGCCGGTAGTTGGTGAAGAACGGCGTGTGACGGCCACCCTCTTCCTTCGTCAGGATGTAGGCTTCCGCCTTGAACTTCGTGTGCGGCGTGATCGTGCCCGGCTTCGCCAGAACCTGACCGCGCTCCACGTCCTCGCGCTTGGTGCCGCGCAGCAGGACGCCCACGTTGTCGCCCGCCTCGCCCTGGTCCAGCAGCTTGCGGAACATCTCAACGCCGGTGCAGGTCGTCTTCGTCGTCGCCTTGATGCCGACGATCTCGATTTCCTCGCCCACCTTCACGATGCCGCGCTCGATACGGCCGGTCACCACCGTGCCGCGGCCCGAGATCGAGAACACGTCCTCGATCGGCATCAGGAACGGCTGGTCCTTCGGACGCTCCGGCGTCGGAATGTACGAGTCGACCGTCTCCATCAGCGCGAGGATCGCCTTCTTGCCGATCTCCTCGTTGCTGTCCTCAAGCGCGGCCAGCGCCGAACCCTTGGTGATCGGAATGTCGTCGCCCGGGAACTCGTAGGACGACAGCAGCTCGCGGATCTCGAGCTCGACCAGCTCCAGCAGCTCCTCGTCGTCGACCTGGTCGACCTTGTTCATGAACACCACCAGCGCCGGAACGCCGACTTGGCGGGCCAGAAGGATGTGCTCGCGGGTCTGCGGCATCGGGCCGTCGGCCGCCGACACCACCAGGATCGCGCCGTCCATCTGCGCGGCACCCGTGATCATGTTCTTCACGTAGTCGGCGTGGCCCGGGCAGTCCACATGCGCGTAGTGACGGTTCGCCGTCTCGTACTCAACATGCGCCGTCGAGATCGTGATGCCGCGCGCCTTCTCTTCCGGCGCCTTGTCGATGGCGTCATACGCCATGAACGTCGCACCACCGGTCTCCGCAAGCGTCTTCGTGATCGCCGCCGTCAGCGTCGTCTTACCGTGGTCGACGTGACCGATCGTGCCGATGTTGCAGTGCGGCTTTGTCCGCGCGAATTTCTCCTTGGCCATCTCGTCGTTCCCGTCGGCTGCATCGTGGAGGCATCCAGGAGATGCCGGAAAAAACTAACCTCTGTTCAAGGCCTTGTCGGTCGGTCGCGATCCGTTCAGCGAGTGGTGGTGGGGGTAGGATTCGAACCTACGTACGCGTACGCGGGCAGATTTACAGTCTGCTGCCTTTAACCACTCGGCCACCCCACCATCGGATCGGATCGCAATCTCGCTTTCGGCAAGCCCCGTTCCTGAGGGAGTGCGAACTATGTTAATTCGCGACCGTTTGTCAACGACGAACACGACAAAAAATGACCGCGCCGGTAAACCAGGCGGAACGTCGTCTCCCAACTGAGGAAAACCGTAGCATAGCCATGGCGAAACGAAAATATGGCGGACGCCCCAGCCGGCCCGCGAAAACCCAGGCGCCCGGCCGAGACCGCTCCGCCGGCGCCCCCGCAGCCTCCGCTCGCGACGGCGAGCGTGCATCCTACGACCCGACGGTGCTGTTCGGCCGCCACGCGGTGATGGCCGCCCTGAGCAATCCCCGGCGCAGCATCCGCGCGCTGATCGGCAGTGCCGAGACCGCGGCGGAGCTGGCCGAGGCCCTGGCCGCCCTACCCGAGGATCGCCGCCGGGCCCTGCCCGAGCCCCGGACCGCGACGGCGGAGGAGATCGCGGGCCTGGTCGGCGAGGGGGCGGTGCATCAGGGGCTGGTCGCCCGGGTCGATCCGCTCCCCGATACCGCTCTGGAGGACGTGCTGGACGCCGCCGGCCCGCAGGCGCTGCTGATGGTGCTCGACCAGGTGACCGACCCGCACAATCTCGGCGCGGTACTGCGGTCGGCCGCCGCCTTCGGCGCCGACGCGGTGATCGTGCAGGACCGGCACACCCCACAGGTGACCGCCGTGGTGGCCAAGACCGCCTCGGGCGCCCTGGACGTCACGCCGCTGGTGCGGGTGACGAACCTGGCCCGCGCCCTGCGCAGCATCCAGGAGGCCGGCTTCTGGTGCGTCGGGCTGGCCGAGGAGGGAGAGGTGGCGCTCGACAGCCTGGACCTGTCCGGCCGGGCCGCCCTGGTGATGGGGGCGGAGGGCGACGGCCTGCGGCGGCTCACCCGCGAGACCTGCGATCAGCTTGTCCATCTGCCGACCAGGGCGCCGATCCGCTCGCTGAACGTCTCCGCCGCCGCGGCGATCGCCCTGCATCACGCCGCTGTCGCGCCCGGACGCAAGGTCGGTTAACTTAATATCAAAGCTTTCCGGCGATATACCCACACTGATCCGCACGGCGGATCCCGCCCGGAAGTTTCACGTGCAGGAGTCCCGATCATCATGGCGTTCACGCCGCGCGAGGACATCGAGGTCGCCAAGGCCGCCGTCTGCGAGGAAGCCGCGGACTTGTTCACCGCCGACGCCCGGGAGGTGATCACCCGCGCCGCCGCCGCGTATCTGGGCCCGCGCAAGCTGACGGCGATCGAACTGCTGTACAGCCCACGCCACCAGTCCGACCTGATGAACAGCGGCACCAGCGCCATGCAGGCGGTGCAGAAGGCGGCGAGCTGGCAGGTGCGCGGCATGAGCGTGCCGGTCAGTGAACGTATCCGTCGGCTTTGGGACATCCTCGACCAGGGCAAGGCCGCGATGGCCGAGGAGGTCGCCGCCGTCGAGCCGGAACCGATGACGCCGGAGACCGCCGGCGCCCTGCTGGCCCGCCGCGACCAGGAAGGCGACTCGGCCTATATCTTCCGGATCCTGTGCTCGACCGCCGCCGGCCTGGCCGAGAAGAAGACCTGGGCCGACAAGATCGACACCTTGGTGAAGAGTGCGGCCAGCGCCACCACGCCGGAGGCGCTCGGCTGCATGGACCGGTTCCTGGGCGAGCTGCTGCGCCCGGTGGACGTTCTCAAGGACATCATCGGCGAGCAGCCCAATGCCGGCGAGCAGATCGCCTGCCTGCTGGCCCTGGTGACCGAGACCGCCCGGCCGACGGACGCGCCGCCCAAGGCGGTGCTGGCGGTGCCGTTCTACAAGCTGATGACCCGGGCGCCGATGCCCGACAGCCGCGCCACCCTGGCCGGCCACATCGTCCGCCTGGTGGCGGGGCCCGACAAGATGACGAGCAAGGCGCTCTCCGACGAGATCCTGTTCGTGGTCGAGCTGCGCGAGACCCTGACCTTGAAGGGCGAACTGATCGGCGGCGAGGTCACCCAGGGGGCGTTGGAGCGCCGGCTGGCCCGCGCCCTGTCGGACCAGACCATCGACCTGCTGATGCAGGGCACGCGCAGCGCCGGCGAGCGGGTGATGCGGGCGATCTCGCTACACACCAAGGTCTTCGGCGACGCGGCTCGCGCGTATCTGGAACAGTATATCGCCGACCTGATGGGCCAGCCGCAGATCGAGACCAAGCTGGTCCCGGAGGATCTGTCGGTGCGCCAGCAGATCAAGGCCATGGGCGCGCTGCACCGGGCGCTGAAGAACTCCCAGCTCGGCGAGCGGCCCAAGGGCCGCATGACCCGCCAGGTGGAACAGGCCCAGACCGCCCTGCTCGACCGCTCCCGCCTGCTGGAGAAGCTGAACGACGGCACCGGCTCGGCCGCCGAGCGGCTGCTGCGGGTGGTCGACCTGTGCCGCGAGGGCGCCTTCACCGAGGGCGAGAATGCCGACCGCGCCCGGGCCGCCGCCCAGCAGCTCATGAAGCGGCCCGATTTCCTCGACAGCTACCTGGACGGCGCCGAGCAAAAGGGCGAACGTGCGTCCCGTCTGCGCGACCTACAGCGCAAACTGGCCGAAGCGAGGATCGTTTGAGTTCCACGACCGGGGGCGACCCCAATCTGCAGCCGCATCTCGACCGCGACATGGTCGGCTACGGCCGCACCCCGCCCCATGCCAACTGGCCCGGCGGCGCCCGGCTGGCGATCAATTTCGTCATGAACTACGAGGAGGGGTCGGAATACTCGATCCCCGACGGCGACGGCTTCTCCGAGAGCAGCCTGACCGACTCGCCGGACAGCCCGAACGGCCCCGGCTCCCGGGACCTGGCCGCGGAGTCCATGTATGAGTACGGCACCCGTGTCGGCTTCTGGCGGCTGCACCGGCTGTTCACCGAGCGCAACCTGCCGCTGACGGTCAACGCTTGCGCCCTCGCGCTTGAACGCAACGACGAGGCGGCCGCCGCGATCCGCGAGAGCGGCTGGGACATCTGCTGCCACGGCTGGCGCTGGGTGAACCATTTCCAGCTCAGCGAGGCCGAGGAGCGCGAGCACATCGCCCGCGCGGTGGAGAGCCTGGAGCGCACCACCGGCGCGAAGCCGGCCGGCTGGTACTGCCGCCACGGCCCGAGCGTCCACACCCGCCGGCTGGTGGTCGAGCATGGCTGCTTCCTCTACGACAGCGACAGCTATGCCGACGAGCTGCCGTACTGGACCGAGGTGGCCGGCCAGCCGCATCTGGTGGTGCCCTATTCGCTGGCGACCAACGACAGCAAGTTCTCCCGCAACCATTTCCCCACCGGCGACGACTACTTCCGCTTCGTGAAGGACGCGATCGACATGCTGTGGGAGGAAGGGGCGACCAGCCCGCGGATGATGTCCTGCGGGCTGCACCTGCGCCTGATCGGCCACCCCTCGCGGGCGGCCGGTCTGGCGAAGCTGCTGGACTATGTACAGGAGAAGGGCGGCATCTGGGTCACCCGCCGCCAGGAGATCGCCGAACACTGGGTCCGCGAACACCCGCACGCGTGAGGCGGGCGGGGTTCGACGTCGGACTTGACGACGGCGTCCGAACTGCGCAGAAACGCAGGCGTGCCGGCATAGCTCAGCTGGTAGAGCATCTGATTTGTAATCAGAGGGCCGCGGGTTCAAGTCCTGCTGCCGGCACCACCGATTTCAGCTAATCCGTCGCCGCCTCTTCCGCCGCCAGGAGCGCACGGACAACCTTCATCGGCAGGAACATGCGCAGCGGCATGGACGGAAAAGGCTGGAAGCCATACCCGGCATAGAGCCGCTTCCGTCTCTCGACCATCTGCGGATCGCCGCAGTCGAGAATGTCGAGCACCACCACCGCGATCCCGACCTCGCGCGAGGCCCGCTCGATCCGCATCAGCGCGTCGATCAACAGCGACCCGCCCAGCCCGTGACCCACATACCGTCGGTCGACGCCGATCATCGACAGATAGGCGGCCGGGATCAGACCGCTGTTTGGCGCCGTTCGCTTGTAGGATTTCGGCAGGTCGCCGACATCGACGTCATGGCTGTTGAGCGCGTAGAACCCGAGAACCCGGCCTTCGCCGCCGGTCAGGACGAAGACCCGCGCATTGTCCGCCTTGCCGAGCTTGTTGGCCGTTCGCTTAAAGAAGTTGTCGACCTGCTCGACGCCGCAGGAGAACGCCTCGCGATCGTGTTTCAGCGGATCGAGAGGCTCGGTCGTATACGCCGGGTCAGGAAGCTCGCCGGTCACGTCGCGACGACGGTCTTCCGGTGGCGCGCGAACGCCTCCTTCAGCGCTTGTGTCGGCTCTGCCGGCGCATCGAGCGCGTCGAGGAACGCCTTGCGGTCCGCTTGGGTCAGAACGGTGCGCTCATGCGCCTGGATTGTGTCCAGCGCCGCCCGATAGGCCGCGTTCATCGCGAAGACCGAGTCATCGACACCGGAAATGGCGGCGGCCCGCTGGATCGCTTCCTTGACGCGCGGCTGGGTGCGGAAGTTCATCCGCGCGGTGCGTCGTTCGTCTTTTGCCTGGGTCTCATCGTCATAGGCCGCCATCACAGCCTCCCGGATATGGGGCGCGGGTTTGCCGCATTTATCATCAGAATTGTACGTCGATTAGGCGCACATTTCAATATGAGCTCCCTCAATGGAAATCCCGCGACTTCGGCAGAATCCGCACATTGCGTGGATGCCGGGCCGGAGCAGACGGGATCGGGCGGGCCACCTCGTCGGCGCGGGCGAGCGGCGGGTCGAGCGCCATGTCCGGACTGCCGTTAGACAGGGTGTCGAGCAGGGCCGTGTGGTCCTCCAGATGCTCCGCCACCACGTGGATCACCGTCTCGGTCACCTGCACCCGGCCGGTCACCGCCATCAGCCGGGAGCCCATCACGATCGGACGGTAGGCTTCCAGTGCGTCGGGCCAGACCACCAGGTTGGCGATGCCGCTCTCGTCCTCCAGGGTGACGAAGACCACCCCCTTGGCACTGCCCGGCCGCTGGCGGATCAGCACCACCCCGGCGACCCGGACCCGCTGGCCGAACCGGGCCTTCTCCAGATCGGCCGTGCGGCGGAAGCCGAGCCCGGCATAGCGGTCGCGCAGGAAGCTCATGGGATGCGCCTTCAGGGACAGGCGGGTGGTCTGGTAGTCGACCACCACATGCTCGCTCAGCGGCATCGCCGGCAGGGTGACGGCGACGTCCGGCCCCTCCTGCTCCACCCCGCCCTGGGTGAACAGCGGCAGGTCGGGGGCGTCGCGGATCGCCCGCGCGTCCCACAGGGCGGCCCGCCGGTCACGGCCGAGCGAGCGGAAGGCGTCGGCCGAGGCCAGCAGCCGGATGCCCCGTCCCGACACCCCGGCGCGGTCGTGCAAGTCGTCCAGGCTGTCATAGGGCGTGCTGCGCCGGTCCATCAGCCGGGCCGCATCTTCCTGGGATAGCCCCTCCACCTGGCGCAGGCCGAGGCGCAGGGCGTAATCCGGCGGACCGAGCCGGTGTCCCTTCCCCTGGCCCCGCCCCTGCCTCTGGCGCGCCATCGGCTCCAGCGTGTTGTCCCAGTCGCTGTAGTTCACGTCGACCGGCAGCACGGTGACCCCATGCTCGCGGGCGTCGCGCACGATCTGGGCCGGGGCGTAAAAGCCCATCGGCTGGGAATTCAGCAGCGCCGCCGCGAAGGCCGCCGGGTAGTGGCACTTCATCCAGCTCGAGACATAGACCAACAGGGCGAAGCTGGCGGCGTGGCTCTCGGGGAAGCCGTATTCGCCGAACCCCTCGATCTGGCTGAAGCAGCGCTCGGCGAAACCCGGGTCGTAGCCGCGCTCGATCATCCGGCCGACCATCTTCTCCTTGTGGGCGCTGACCTGGCCGCGGGAGCGGAAGGTGGCCATCGCCTTGCGGAGCTGGTTGGCCTCCACCGGCGAGAACCGGGCGGCGACCATGGCGATCTTCATCGCCTGCTCCTGGAAGATCGGCACGCCCAGGGTGCGCTTGAGGATGTTGCGCAACTCGTCCGGATCGTGCTCGGGGCCGGGCGAGGGATAGGTCTCCTGCTCGCGGCCCTGCCGGCGGCGCAGATAGGGATGCACCATGTCGCCCTGGATCGGGCCGGGGCGCACGATCGCCACCTCCACCACCAGGTCGTAGAAGCAGCGCGGCTTCAGGCGCGGCAGCATGTTCATCTGCGCCCGGCTCTCGACCTGGAACACGCCCAGGGAGTCGCCCCGGCACAGCATGTCATAGACCGGCCGGTCCTCCTGCGGGACGGTCGCCAGGGTATAGGCCATGCCGTAATGCGCCTCGATCAGGGCGAGGCCCTTGCGGATGCAGGTCAGCATGCCCAGCGCCAGCACATCGATCTTCATCATGCGCAGGGCGTCGATATCGTCCTTGTCCCATTCGATGAAACTGCGGTCGGCCATCGCCCCGTTGCCCACCGGCACCGTCTCGATCAGCGGGCTGTCGGTCAGGATGAAGCCGCCCACATGCTGGGACAGGTGGCGCGGCATGCCCATCAGCTCGCCGGCCAGCATCAGGGTGCGGCGCAGATGCGGGTCGGTCGGGTCCAGGCCCGCCTCGCGCACCCGCACCTCGTCCACGCCATTGCCCCAGGAGCCCCAGACGGTGCGGGCGAGTGCCGCCGTCACGTCCTCCGACAGGCCCATGGCCTTGCCGACCTCGCGCACCGCCAGCCGCGGGCGGTAATGGATCACGGTGGCGCAGAGCCCGGCGCGGTCGCGGCCGTAGCGCCGGTAGATGTGCTGGATCACCTCCTCGCGCCGCTCGTGTTCGAAATCCACGTCGATATCGGGCGGCTCCCTGCGCTCCTCGGAGATGAAGCGCTCGAACAGCAGCTCGTGCTGGGCCGGGTCGACGGCGGTGATGCCGAGGCAGTAGCACACCGCACTGTTCGCCGCCGAGCCGCGGCCCTGGCACAGGATGTTCTCGCCCTTGGCATAGGCGACGATCTCGTCGATGGTCAGGAAGTAGCGGGCGATGTCGAGCTTGGCGATCATCGCCAGCTCCTTCTCCAGGGTCTTGCGCACCCCCTCCGGGATGCCCCTTGGATAGCGGTTGTTCGCGCCGGCCCAGGTCAGGATCGCCAGGTGTTCGTCGGGGGTGCGGCCCTCGGGCACGGTCTCCTGCGGGTATTCGTAGCGCAGCTCGACCAAGGAGAAGCGGCAGGCATCGGCGATCAGGCGGCTCTGGTCGATGGCGTCGGGCCAGTCGGCGAACAGCCGCCGCATCTCCTGTGGGCTCTTCAGGTGGCGCTCGCCGTTGGGGTGCAGCCGGTCGCCGGCGGTGAAGATCGTCACCTTCTCGCGGATGCAGGTCATGACGTCCTGCAGCGGCCGGCGGGCCGGGGCATGGTAGCGCACGTCGTTGGTCGCCATGATCCGCAAGCCCTGCTCCCGCGCCAGGCCGTCCAGCCGGTTGATCCGCGCCCGGTCGTCGCCCCGGTAGAGATGGCTGGCGGCGACATGGCCGAGGCCGGGCAGGACCTCCGCCAGACGCGGCAGGTCGGCGGCGAAGGCGTCCAGGTCCTCCCCCGGCACCGCGATCAGCAGCGGGTCTTTTTCAGGCCCCAGGGTCTCGGCGACCAGGGCCAGGCTCAGGTCGCACGCTCCCTTGCGCTGCCAGTTGCCGTCGGCGTCCTGCATCTTGCCGGTGGAGAGCAGGCGGCAGAGCCGGCCGTACCCGGCCCGGCTCTTGGGATAGGCGTAGAGCGACGGCGCATCCAGCAGCTCCAGGCGGCAGCCGATCAGCGGGCGGATGCCGCACTCCTCGGCCGCCACATGGAAGCGCACCACGCCGGCCAGGGTGTTCACGTCGGCGAGGCCGAGCGCGTCGTAGCCGAGGGTGGCCGCCCCCTCGACCAGCTCATGGGCGTGGGACGCCCCCTGCAGGAACGAGAAGTTCGAGGCCGTCCCGAGTTCGACGAAGGGTGCGCGCATGGCCCCGCCCCTCACGCGTCGAGGCCGTGGACGAACCAGCGCGGCGCCCCGCCCCGCCCGTCCCCGGGCAGGCCCTCGCGGTAGATCCAGTAGCGCCGGCCCTCGGCATCCTCCACCCGGTAATAGTCGCGCAGCCGGGTGGTGGAGCGCTCGCGCCACCATTCGGGCGCGATCCGCTCCGGCCCCTCGCTGCGCACTACCCGGTGGGTCTGCCGGCGCCAGACCAGCCGGGCCGGCGGGCCGTCCGGCACGGCGTAGAGCACGTCCGCCGCCTCGGGCGGACGCAACAGGCGTACCGGGCGGGACTTTCCATCGCTCCCCGAGGGCAGGACCTCGGCCGCCTCCAGATCGGCCGGGCGGAGCTGGGAGGCGCGTTCGGGGATGTGGCCGGCGACCTCCACCGGCCTCAGCACCGCCTCGCGGCCGAGCTTGGCGGTCAGCCGATCGACCAGCCGCGTCAGGTCGAGATCGGCACTGTCGCCGCCCGACAGGTCCCATTGCAGATCCTCCATTTCCTCCACGACCAGGGCGTCGAGGGTCATCACCTCGAAGCCGAACCCGGCCTCCAGTCCCTCCAGCCGGTCGCGGAACAGCCGGGCGAGATGCTCCGGGTCGCGGGTCGCCTGGGCGGCGGCGGCCTCCACCGCGGCGGTGCCGCCATCGACCCGGTAGCCGGTCAGCCGCAGCCGCCGCGTGCCCTGGCCGCGCCGCTCCAGCTCCGCCGTGAGGTCCGTCAGCAGGTTGGCCAGGACCTGGGTGACGTTGTCCACATCGAGGATCGGTTCGACGAGCTGGCGCAGGGCGCGGGGGGCCGGCGGCGGCATCTCCGGCATCAGCGGTTCGGCCAGCCGGCCGAACGCCTCGTCCAGTCGGCGGGCGGGATTGGCCTCGACCGGGGCCCGCTCCCGGAAGCGACGGACCAGGGCGGTGCGCGACACCGCCTGTAGCGCGCCGATGGTCTTCAGCCCCAGCCGGTGCAGTAGGGTCACCGTCTCCTCGTCGAGCCGCAGGGCGGCGACCGGCAGGCCGGCCAAGTCTCGGGACACCCCGTCCGGCGCGCATATCGCCGGCGACGTGGCGCCATGCCGCGCCAGGGCCCAGGCCGCCCCCAGGGTCGGGGCGGCGGCGACCCGGATGCTGAACCCGATCTTCTGGAAGGCCGCGACCATCGCCCCCAGCATTGCTGCCTCCCCACCCCACAGATGGCCGGAGCCGGTGGTGTCGAGCAGCAGCCCGTCGGCGCCGTCGGGGCGGGTCCAGGGGCACCAGCGCAGGGCCCAGCGGGCCAGCCGCACCAGCTCCGCCTGATCAGCCTCCAGGGCGGCCTGTTCGACTTGGACGGTCGGCAGCAGGGTGCGGGCGTCGCTGATCCCCATCCCGGCGGCGAGCCCGTGGCCGGCCGCCGCGTCGGTCAGGTCGTGGATCACCGGCCCGTGCCGGCCGTCGCGCAGCAGGACGAGGGCCGGCTCCGCCTCAGCTTCCAAACCGGCGTTCCGGTTCCTGCGCCAGCGCTGGATCGGAAACTGCGGCAGAAAAATCGAGACGATGCGCCTGTCGGTCATAGCCCGCCTCCCAGTCACCAGGTTTCGTGTCCCGCGCCCGGAACAGGGTGGTGCGCCAGCGCGGCGCGCCCGGGGCGCGGGGATCGTAGGGATGCGGCGCCGAGGCGAGGCTCGTCACCCGCCAGCGCCGCCGCGCCGCCGACAGGGTCTCCTCGGCGGCGTAGCGGATCAGGAAGCACGGCACCCCGGCTCGCTCGGCCCGGATCGCGAGCCGCTTGGTCACGGTGAAGTCCAGCGCCTTGGGCATGCCCCAGATCTCGCCGATCACCGCCCCCAGGGACCGGCAGCCCAGCGCCTCCTCCATCGACCACAGCACGTCGGCCGCCCGCCGGGCGCAGACCAGCACCAGCCGGTCCGGATCGACCCCGAAGCCGCGCAGCCCCGGGCCGTAGGGCCAGCCCGCCTCCTGGGCCGCCATCCGGTCGAGCACCCAGACCACCGGGCGGCCGGCCGGCACCTGGGCCAGCACGAAGCCGGTCGCGCCCGTGTCCCGCGACGCGGCGAACACCTCGGCGAGCTGCGCCGCTTTGGCGAGCGGCGGCGGGACGAGCCGGGGCGCGGCGGCCTCCCTCGACAGAGGTGCCGCCGGCACCGACAGCCGTCTGATGGGCAGGAGCGTTACGGACATCTCTCCACTCCGTTCCGGCGTCTCTTCTAAAATGTTCTACTTTTGTTCTTTTAAAATCGAACCCGGCCGAAGAGTCAATTCACGTTTGAAACATCCCCAAATCCTGCGGGCCGGCGGCAGCGGTCTGGCCCCTGGCGGAACCGATCGGAGCGTGAGGCGTTCTGTCGGCGAGCCCGTCACAACTCCGAGTTCGACGCCCGATGCCGCCACGCACCGCCACGCTGATCGTGAACCCGAAGGCCGGCAGCCTTCTGGACAACGCGATCACGCCGCAGGACATCGCCGAGCGCGTCCGCGCCGCCGGCATCGAGGTCGAGCTTCTGACCGGCGATCCGTCGGAGCTGGCCGAACTGGTGGATCAGGCGATCGGCCGACCGGCCGAGCTGGTGATCGTCGCAGGCGGCGACGGCACGGTGAACGCCGCCGCGCGCCGGGTGGCAGGCTCCGAGAAGACCCTGGGTATCCTGCCCAGCGGCACCCTCAACCACCTGTCCCAGGACCTCGGCATTCCCCAGGACCTGAACGGCGCCGTCGCCGTGCTGGCCGAGGGCGAGCCGGTGGAGATCGATATCGGCGAGGTGAACGGTCACTCGTTCCTATGCAGCTCGGTGATCGGCTTCGCCTCCCGCCTCGCCCGCCAGCGCGAGCACTGGCGCGGACGGCTGAACCCGGTGCGCTGGGCCCGGGTGATCGCCCATCTGTTCCAGACCATGGACCGCGACCCGGCGATCGAGGTGACGGTGACCGACCCGAAGGAGGTCACCCTGCGCACCCGGCACCTGACCGTCGCGGTCGGCGACTATGTGGACCAGCCGGGCCGGCTCTTCGTGCGCACCGAACTCGACAGCGGCTTCCTCGGCCTCTACGCCCTGCGCAGCCCCTCCCCTCAGAAGCTGCTGACACTCACCGCCAAGGCGCTGGTGGGCCGCTGGCGCGCCGACCCGGAGCTGACCTCCGAACGGATCCGGACGGCGACCGTCCGCAGCGAGCGCAAGCAGGTGCGGGTGCTGAACGACGGCGAGATCCTGCTGCTTGACCTGCCGGTGGAGTACCGCATCCGCCACCACGCCCTGCGGGTGATCCGCGCGCCGCAGGCGACGGAAGCGGCCACCGTCCGCCCGAAGGAGAAACAAGCGGAGATCGCATGACCCGGCTCGTCCACCTCTCCGATCTGCATTTCGGCAAGACCGACCTGCGGCTGATCGATCCCCTGCGCCAGGAGATCGAGAACGCCGACCCGGACCTCGTGATCATCAGCGGCGACCTGACCCTGCGGGCGCGCAACAGCGAGTTCTCCGAGGCGGCGGCCTTCATCTCGGAGCTGTCGCCGCCCTGCTTCGTGGTGCCCGGCAATCACGACATCCCCTATTACCATTCCCTGCTGGAGCGGTTCTCCGACCCGTACCGACGCTGGCGCCGGCACATCGGCGACGCCCTGGAGCCGACCTGGGTGGGCGAGCGGGTCGCCGTGGTCGGCATCAACACCGTGCGCCGCGCCCAATGGCGGCTGAACTGGGCGGACGGCAAGATCAGCCGCAGCCAGCTCGGCCGCATCGACCGCCGTCTGGCCGCCTTGCCGAAGGGCCGGGTGCGGATCGTGGTCGGCCATCACCCGTTCCTGGCACCGGAACCGCGGCTGCAGGACCGGGTGGTGCGACGGGCGAAGGCGGCGCTGTCGCTGTTCCGCCGCCACCGGGTCACGCTGGTCCTGGCCGGGCACCTGCACCTGCCGTTCATCCGTACCCTGCCGGGAGCCGACCCGAACCATCCCATGACGGTCGTGCATGGCGGCACCACGATCTCCACCCGCCTGCGGGGCGAGCCGAACGCCTTCAACGTGATCGACGTGGACGCCGACGGGAAGATCGGGATCGAGACCCGGATCTGGACCGAAAGCGGCTGGCAGCGCGACGAACGGGAGCCTCAGGCGGCATGAGCCGGGACGCGACCCGCGCCCGCGCCGGCCGAACCGCCGCGACACCTGCAGTAGCCCCTTGAGCGGGCGGGATTTTCATGGCTATGTGACGCCGAAATTTGGCGGTCCCGCGGTGGGGAAGGCGGGAGGTCCGGATCGACCCGGCAGCCGTCAATTTTTCCCCGACACTCTGTCACTCGCCAAAGATATTCGGCAACGAGCGTGGAACCGGTGAAAGCAGCAAGCGGGCGATCCCGCCGTTCAGTGATGCGTGGCCTGCTGTGGAGCGTCGCCGCCGTGTCGGGCGCCCAGGGTCTCGGGATCCGCGCGGCCTGGGCCGACGACGAGCCGCCCACCGGCTTCGGCGACGTGGTCGAGCAGGCCCGTGTCCTGGCCGAGCGCGAGTTCACCACTCCGCCGCCGGCCGGACCGGGCGATCTGGCCGAGCTGTCCTACGAGCAGTATCACGACATCCGCTTCCGCCGGGAGCATGCCCTGTGGGTCGGCCAGGGGCTCGGCTTCGAGGTCGACCTGTTCCATCCGGGCTTCCGCTTCATGCGGCCGGTGGACATCTACAACGTGGACGAGACCGGCGCCCACCCGGTGGCCCTGGCCCCCGAGATGTTCGACTACGGGCCCCGGGTCACCCCGCCGGCGCCGGACGCCGACCTCGCCTTCACCGGCTTCCGGGCACGGTATCCGATCAACGCGCTGGACCGGCTGGACGAGTTCGCCGTGTTCCAGGGCGGCACCCGGTTCCGGGGGGTCGGCTCCGGCCAGCGCTACGGCGTCTCGGCCCGTGGCCTCGCCCTCAACACCGCCGATGCCGAGGGCGAGGAGTTCCCGGACTTCACCGCCTTCTGGCTGATGAAGCCGGTGCAGGGCGACAGCACCATGACCGTGCTGGCCTTGATGGACAGCCCCTCCCTCAGCGGCGCCTACCGGTTCCAGATCCGTCCGGGCGAGGCCACCGTGATCGACGTGGACACGGTCCTGTTCCCGCGCCGGCAGCTCACCAAGGTCGGGCTCGGGCCGCTGACCTCCATGTTCCTGTACGACGCCTCGGCGCGCGCCGGCTACGACGACTTCCGCACCGCCGTGCACAATTCCGACGGGCTGCAGATGCTGACCGGCAACGGCGAGCGGATCTTCCGGCCGCTGGCCAACCCATCGCGCCTGCAGATCTCCGCCTTCCAGGACACCAATCCGCGCGGCTTCGGCCTGGTCCAGCGCAACCGCCGCTTCGCCGACTTCCAGGACCTGGAGGCGCGGTTCGACCTGCGGCCGTCGACCTGGGTCGAGCCGATCGGCGACTGGGGCCCGGGCGCCGTCATCCTGGTCGAGATCCCGACCGAGGCGGAGACCAACGACAACATCGTCGCCTACTGGCGGCCGAGCACCCCGTTCGAGCCGGGCAGCCGGACCGAGCTCTCCTATCGCCTGCACTACTGCAGCACGCCGCCCGACAACGTCCCCCTGGCCCGCGTGGCCGCCACCCGCGGCGGGCGCGGCGGCGACGGCCGGCGGCGGCTTTTCGTCATCGACTTTGTCGGCCTGCCGGCCGCCGAGCGCATGCCCCGCGCCGAGGTCAGCCAGTCCAACGGGGTGATCCTCAACGTCATGGCGGAGCCCAATCCGGTGGACGGCTCCTACCGCGTGAGCTTCGAAGTGGACCCGGGCGATGAGTCCCTGGTTGAATTGCGCGTGGTTCTGGTCGGCGATGCCGGCCCCGTGAGCGAGACTTGGCTGTACCGATGGACCAGCGCATAGACACCGACCCGCTGGCGCCAGCCGATCACCCGGCCGCTTCCTCCGCCCCGTATCCGTCGACGCCGGCCGGCGTGCCGCTCGACATGCCGACCCAGAACTTCCGGCGCACCGTGCGCGCGCAGGTCCGCACCCGCGGCCGGCCCTGGGGGGCGACCTTCCTCGCCCGGCTGATCGTGTTCGGCGGCGCGCTGCTGCTGACCGCCCTCGCCGCCCGGCAGATGGCGCTGGCGGTGGCGGTCGGCGAAGTGACGGCGCTGCAGGCGCTGCTGGTCGGCATCTTCACGGTGACCTTCTGGTGGATCTCCATGTCCACCACCTCGGCCCTCGCCGGCCTGCTCACGCCACTGCAGCCCGGCGGCAAGGTCGCGACATCGCTGCCGCAGGAGCAACCGGGCCTCTGCGCCCTGGTGATGCCGGTCTATAACGAGGACCCGGCCGCCACCACCGGCGCGCTCGCCGCCATCGCCGAGGACCTGGCGCGGGCCGGTGCCGCCGACGGGTTCGAGATCTTCATCCTGTCGGACACCACCGACCCCGCCGTCTGGGTGGTGGAAACCGCCGCTGTGGCCCGGCTGCGGGAGCGGCTCGGCGACACGATGAAGGTCTGGTACCGCCACCGGGCCCGCAACATCGACCGCAAGTCCGGCAACATCCACGATTTCGTCACCCGCTGGGGCGGGCGCTACGAGACGATGCTGGTGCTCGACGCCGACAGCCTGATGACGGCGGAGTCGATCGTCACCCTGCGCGACCGCATGGCCGCCGATCCGGCCCTGGGCCTGGTGCAGACCGTGCCGGTGCTGATCGGCCGCGACAGCCTGTTCGCCCGCATGCAGCAGTTCGCCGGCCGGATCTACGGCCCGATCGTCGCCCGCGGGGTGGCCGCCTGGCAGGGCGATGACGGCAATTTCTGGGGCCACAACGCCATCATCCGCACCCAGGCCTTCGCCCAGGCATGCGGTCTGCCCCGGCTGCCGGGCCGCAAGCCGTTCGGCGGCACGATAATGAGCCACGATTTCGTCGAGGCCGCCCTGCTGCGCCGGGCCGGCTGGGCGGTGCAGATGGCACCGGAGATCGGCGGCTCGTGGGAATCCTCCCCACCCTCGCTGCTCGACTTCGCCATGCGCGACCGGCGCTGGGCCCAGGGCAACATCCAGCACCTGGCGGTGATCACCGCCCGCGGGCTGCGCTGGCCGAGCCGGATGCACTTGCTGAACGGCGTGATGAGCTACCTGTCCTCACCGCTCTGGTTCGCGCTGATCCTGGTCGGTGTCGGGCTGACGGTGCAGTCCTATCTGCTGCGGCCGCGGTATTTCACCGAGGCTTTCCAGTTGTTCCCCACCTGGCCGCGCTTCGACAGCGAGCGGATGATCCTGCTCTTCGCGGTCACCATCGGCGCGCTGCTGGTGCCGAAGATCATCGGCCTGCTGCGGGGCATGATCGACCGCTCGGTGGTGAAGTCTCTCGGCGACGCCCGCCGGCTGCTGGTCGGCTGGGTGGTGGAGGTGCTGCTGTCGGCCCTGTTCGCGCCGATCATGATGCTGATCCAGTCGCGTCACGTCTGGTCGATCCTGCGCGGCACGGATTCCGGCTGGGGGCCGCAGCGCCGCGACGACGGCGGCATGGGGCTGCGGGAGGCGATGCGCTTCCATCTCGGCCACACCGCACTCGGGCTGGTGGTGGTCGCCGCCATCGCGCCGCTCTCCATGCCGGTGCTGGCCTGGCTGTCGCCGGTATTGGCGGGCTGGATCCTGTCGGTCCCGCTGTCCTGGGGCAGCGGCAGCGCCTGGCTCGGCCGCAAGCTGGCCGCCATCGGCATCCTGGTGATCCCGGAGGAGCGCGAGGTCCCGGCCCTGGTCACCGCGGCCCGGGCGGAGCGCGACGCGGCCGAGACCGACCTGGCGGGGGTGTCGCTGGAGCGCTTGCTGGAGGATGCGGAGACGGCGGATCGGCATTTCGCCCTGGCCGGCGATCACTTCCTGGCGGAGCGGGGCCATCCCGACGTGGAGATGCTCACCGCCGCCGCCAAGGTCGCGGATGCCCGCACCCGGGCGGAGGCCCTCGGCTGGCTGCGCCCGGTGGAATGCATGCGGGTCCTCGGCGACCGGCGCACATTCGACACGCTGCTCTCCCTGCCGGCATAGGGGGACGCCCCCGACCTCCCCACCGCGTCTTCCCGGCCTTGAGCCGGGATCTAGAAAACGGGCCGCTGGAGCGTCAGAGAAAGATCCCCCCAAAGCTCCAGCAAGCGTTTCCCTAGGCCCCGGCGCGGGGCCGGGGAGACGGTGGGGAACGCGGTGGCCTCCCTCCTCCACCCCGCCTTTTACCGCGGCAACGGGTCGTACCGATACAGCCAGGTCTCGGTCAGCGCCCCCGCGTCGGTGCGCAGGAAGGCGCGGAGCTCCGATGGCTCCGGCATCGCCGGATACAGGTCGAAGATGATCCGCCACCGCTTGGTGCCCGGCACCTTCTCCACGAAGGCGTCGTCCACCCGGCCGGTCGAGGCCTCGACCACCGCCTCCGGCTCGTCGCCGTCCTTCAGCGCCGCCAGCGCGGGGCCGTCGAACTCGACCACGAACTTGCGGGCGTCGGCCACCCGGTTCTGGCCGGGACGGCCGCCATGGCCGAGACGGGTCGACACGCAGATCGCGACCGGACGGGGCGGCGTCGGCATGTCGGTCTGCCAGTACTGGCGGTATTTGAAGGTGTAGCTGTTGCCGGCGCGGGCGGGACCCTCGGGCACCCAGAAGGCGCCGATATTGTCGTGGATCTCGTCGTCGGTGCGCAGTTCCATGAGCTGCACCGAGCCCCGGCCCCAGTCGCCCAACGGCTCGATCCACAGGCTCGGCCGGCGGTCGTAGTACACGCCGTCGAGATAATGCTCGAAGTTCCGGTCGCGCTGCATCAGCCCGAAGCCCTTCGGGTTCTCGTCCAGGAAGGAGGAGACGTTCGGGAAACGCGGATTGATCAGCGGGCGCCAGATCCGCTCGCCGCTGCCGGTCCAGATCGCCAGGCCGTCGGAATCATGGATCTCCGGCCGCCAGTCGCTGCTGATGTCCGGGTTGGTCTCGCTGTACCAGTACATGGAGGTCAGCGGGGCGATGCCGAGCCGCTCGATGTCCCGGCGCAGGAACAGCCGGGCCTCGACCTCCATCACCACGCCCTTGGTGCGGCGCGCGGTGATCCGGTAGGCGCCGGTGATGCCGGGGCCGTCCAGCAGGGCGAGGATGGTGTTCGGATCGTCCTTGCGCGCCGCCGGGGTCAGGTAGAACTCCCGGAACTCCGGGAACTCCTCGGGGCCCGGGGTGGCGCTGTCGATGGCCACGCCGCGGGCCGACAGACCGTACTGGCCGAGATCGCCGATCGCCCGCCAGTAGCTGGCGCCGAGGAAGGCCAGCCAGTCCTGGGTCTTCCAGTCGTCACGCGACCGGCTCTCCTGGAAGCGGAAGCCGGCGAAGCCGACATCGCTGGGGAGTTGCTTGGCGACGCTGTCGTCCGGCATCTCGAACAGCTCGGGGCTGTAGCGCACCAGCCGGGCATGGCCGTCCATCAGGGTGTGCATCTTCACGCCGCGCGCAAAGTAGCGGCCGACATGGAAGAAGGTGACCGGATAGTTGCCGGAGCCGTCGCCGAAGACCGCCTCGTCGGGACGGTAGCGCAGCTTGCCATGGGCATCGTAGTCGATCGCCTCGATCACTTCGGGGGCGAGGATCGGTGCCGCCGCATAGGGCGAGGCCGCCATCTCGCGGGCGCGGTCGACCAGCGCCTCATAGCCGAACTCGAACGGCTGCCCGAAGGACAGGGTGGGGGATGCGGCCTGGGCGAGATGCGGATTTGCGAGAAGGGTCAGCAGCGCGGCACCCGCGCCCTGGACCACATCGCGCCTGTTGGGATGGGACATGGAAGGACCTGCGAACACAACAAACGGCACCTTGCCGGGCGGGCCGCGACCGTAACCGGGGGATTCCGATCGGCCCCCGCCAGCGCCGCGTTACATGCCACCGAACGGGGGTTTCCTCAAGTATCTGATAAGGGGGAGCGCGTCCCGGTTATGCACAGGTCCGGGGCGGACCGGACCGCTAGGAATTCCGGGAGCGCGGCCGGCGGGTCCTGGGCGTCCTGATCCAGTGCTTGCGCAGGAAGTAGACCAGCATGGCGATGCCGCAGACGGCCATCAGCGTGAGCGCGAAGGGATAGCCATAGCGCCAGCCCAGCTCCGGCATGTTCCACGGCGAGACGTCCCGGTCGAAGTTCATGCCGTAGAGGCTGGCAATGAAGCTCAGCGGCATGAAGATCGTGGCGATCAGCGTCAGCATCTTCATGATGTCGTTCAGCCGCGCGTTCATGCAGGAGTGGTAGACGTCCACCAGGTTGGAGGCGATCTCGCGCTCGGTCTCCACGATGTCCATGAGCTGGGCCACGTGGTCGTAGCAGTCGCGCAGGAAGACCCGCGTATGGCCGTCGATCAGCGGGCTGTCGTCGCGGATCAGGGCGTTCACGAGGTCGCGGTGGGGCCAGATGGCGCGCCGCAGGTCCAGCAGGTCGCGTCGGATCCGGTAGACCTCGTGGATCTGCCCCTCCTGGGGCCGCAGGGTCACCTCCTCCTCCAGCCGCTCCAGATCCTCGCCGAGCGCCTCGACCGCCGGGAAATAGCCGTCGATCACCGCGTCGATCAGGGCGTAGGCGAGATAGTCGGCGCCGTACTGGCGCATCTTGCCGTTCTCGCGGCGCAGCCGGTCGCGCACCAGGCCGAGGCAGTCGGTGCGGCCGTCGCGGAAGGAGAGCACGAAGCCGGCTCCCAGCAGCATGGCGATCTGCCTCGTATCGACCCCGCGGGTCTCGGGCGCCATGCGGCTGACGATGAAGAGCTGGTCGCCGTACTCTTCCAATTTAGGGCGCTGGTGGACGTTGATCACGTCCTCCAGCGCCAGCCCGTGCAACCCGAACAGCGCGCCGAGCCGCTCCATCAGGGAGATATCCGCCAGGCCCGCGACGTCGATCCACAGGGTGCGCGCCGTGCCCTTCAGGGCGCTCACGTCCTCGACGCTCAGGTCATGCCGCTCGAAGAACCGTCCGTCGCCGTAGCCGATGGCCGAGATGGTGGACCCCTGGGCCTCGGGATCCGCCACAAGCGTTCCGGGGGCCGCCCCCGGTGGGGTGCGGCGGCGGTGTCGGCGACGCGAAGATCGGACGGTTCGGGTCTGCGGATCTGTCGCGCTCATTGGCCGCCAGCCTCGCGATGCCGAACGGCGCCCGGGCCAAGGTCGCACTTCCATGTCTTCCCGGCCTCGCGCCGGGACCGAGGGCCACGCTTGCCGGAGCGCCTCACGACGAAGTCGACTGCCTCAGCGGCCCCAATTCTGGATCCCGGCGCAAGGCCGGGAAGACGGAGGAGAGGGGTCTCATGCACCTTGGCCACCGCATCGTCTGGCTGATCACCGCAGGCAACGATACCCGCCTCCCACCCTGTCAGGCGAGCGCACATTCAGACCCCCGACCGCGGCGCACAACAGCGCAATCCGCCACCACCCATGGGGGAAACATTTGCCGATTGAATAATCTTTCCCTGTCGGTCACGGTTTCGCCCTCGCGCCCCGGGACAACGAGGACGGCGCTACAACCAGATCAGGGCGGACCCAGTGGCATCGGTCTCCGACTTCCGCGCGCCGGCTGTGTCCCCCGCCGGTTGGTACATGCTCACCGCCCTGATCTTCGCGGTGATGCTGGCCCTGTTCAAATGGCTGGGCCAGAACCTGCCGACGACCCAGCTCCTGCTGCTGCGCCAGCTCGGCGTGATGGCGATCCTGATGCCAGCCATCGTCCAGTCCCGCGGCGACGTGCTGCGCGCCGAGCGGCCGGGGCTGAACCTGTTCCGCGGCCTGCTGTCGGCCGGCTCGATGCTGCTGGGCTTCACCGCCGTGGTGCATCTGTCGCTCGCGGAATCCACAACCCTGCATTTCACCAAGGTGTTTTTCGTCGTCCTGCTCGGCGGCCTGCTGCTGCAGGAGAAGATGACGATGACGCGCTGGGGCGCGATGGTCCTGGGCTTCGCCGGCGTGGCGGTCGTGCTCGCCCCGAACACCAGCTCCATGGTCGATCCGATGGCGATCCTCGCCGTGCTCGCCGCCGCCATGACCGCCGGCACGATGCTGGTGGTCCGCACCCTCGCCCAGGTGGAGCGGACCTCGACCATGATGATCTGGCAGTCGGCCGTGGTGCTCGCCGTGGTGGCGATTCCGGGCACAGCCGGGTGGATAACGCCCACCCTGGAGCAATGGGGCCTGATCGCCATTCTCTGCCTGCTGATGGGGGCGGCACAGTGGACGATGATCCGGGCCCACCGCAGTGCCGAGGCCTCGGCCCTTTCGCCGCTGGAATACACCCGGCTGCTCTATGCCGTCGCCCTCGGCTACCTGATCTTCGACCATGTGCCGGAGGGCAACACCCTGCTGGGCGCGGTGCTGATCATCGCGGCGGCAATCTGGGTCCGCCGGGACGCCCGGGCTGCGCCCGTGGAGGAGGACGACGTTTCCGACCCCGCGGAGAAGAGATAGAGACGCCGGGATATTGACGAAGCACGGCGACGACCGATCTTCACAGGGGCATGGTGAACGACCGTTGCCGGAGACGCCCGTGAAACAGCTCGCCCTGGCCGCCCTTCTGCTTACCGCCTCAGCCCCCGCCCTGGCCGCGACCGGACCGATGCGCGCGACCTACGAGGTCTATTTCGGCGGGCTCCACATCCTGAGTGCGGAGTCCGAATTCGCCCCGGACAGCAGCAGCTACGCGGTGACCGCCAAGGCGCAGACCCGGGGCATCCTGGAGGTGTTCTTCGACTGGCGCGGCGAGACCCGATCCGCCGGGCGGTTCGACGCGGACCGCGCCGTCCCCGGCCGACACACCAATTTCGGCTGGCGCGGCGACGAGCAACGCTCGGTGATCCTGACCTACGGACCCGACGGCGAGGTCATCGAGACCAGCATCGATCCGGCGCCCGACCCCGAGGAGGTCACCGCCCTGCCGGAAGATGCGGAGATCGGGACCATCGACCCGCTGACCGTGATCGCCCAGCTCTCGCGCACCATGAGCCAGACCGGCACCTGCGACGGCGAGTTCGCGGTCTATGACGGCCGCCGGCGCTACGACCTGCGGGTGACCGACCGGGGGACCGAAACCCTGCCGCCCACCAGCTATTCGATCTTCAGTGGCGAGGCCAAGAGCTGCCAGGTTGAGTACGCCATGCTCGGCGGTCAGCGGAAGGATCCCAACAAGTACAGCAAGACCGCCCGCGACCGGGTGGTCTATGTCGCCCGCCCGGTGAAGGACGGCCCGGCGATCCCCGTGGCGCTGAAGATCGAGACCGATTTCGGCACCCTGATGGCCCACCTGACCGGGGTAGAGGCGCCGAAGGATCTGGCGCTGCGCGACGGCGGCACCCCGCGCGGCTCACGCTGAAGCCAGGATCTCCATCCGCAGGTCGCAGGCCACCCGGCCCTCGGCGTTCAGCGCGCTGAGATGCGCCTGACGGTCGTCCGCCGGCGTCGCCGAGATAAGGGTCAGCGCATCGTCCCAGAACACCGGCCGCTTGAACTGGGCGACCAGGATGGCCATCGGCGCGGCCCGCAGCCGGTCGGCCAGATGGGCGGCCATCCACGTCATGGTCATCAGCCCCTGGGCCAACGGCGCGCGGTAACCGTATCGCGCGGCGAATTCCGGGTCGAAATGGATCTCATTGCCCACCGACTTGGAATAGGTCACCACGTCCTGGGGCTGCATCACCTTCTCGGCGATGACCGTGCCCGGCACCGGCTCCGGCGTGGAGGCCGGCCCCGACTTCCGGCCCATCTTCTCCAGGTCCGGCAGCAGGCGGATATGCTCCGACACCACCGCCAGGCTGCGGTCGGCCCGTCGGACCTCGAAACGCTGGACGATGCGCCGGCCCCGCGGCACCTCCTCGTTCGAGACCGTCTCGCCGGAGAACCGCACCGCCTCGCCCAGGGGCAGGCCGCCGGACAGGGTGAGCCGCTGCTCGACATGGATGTAGCCGTCGATCTCCTGCCCGGCCGCCGACATGGCGCGGAACCCGTCATTGCCCCACAGGGTCGGCTCGGTCTGCCCGGCCCAGGCCGCCGGATCGACGGCGCAGGCCGTCAGCGCCTCCGCCTGGGCGGCCGGATCGCGGGAGAGCGTTGTTTCCGGGAAGCGGAAGCCGGGGATCAGGGTCTCGCCGGCCATCCTCAATCCTCGATCTCGGCCGCGTCCACCATGCCGCCATAGACCGTGTACCCGCCGTCCACCGGCAGGTTCACGCCGGTGACCGTGCGGGCGAGCGGCGAGGCGAGGAAGATCATGGCGTCGGCGATGGCGCCGGGCGGCAGCATCTCGCCGAGCGGCGTGCGGCGGCGGATCTTCTTCTCGTCGATCTTGCCCTGGTCGATCAGGTTCTGGACCAGGGGCGTGCGGATATAGCCCGGCGCGATGGCGTTGACCCGGATGCCCTTCTGCGCCCATTCGCAGGCGAGGTTGCGGGTCAGCCCGACGATCCCGTGCTTGGCCGCCGTATAGGCGTTGCGCCGGGGCAGGGCCAGAATGCCGGCGATGGAGGAGATGTTGATCACCACGCCGTAGCCGGCGGCGATCATCTCCCGTGCGGCCCGCTTGGACATGACGAAGGTGCCGGTCAGGTGCACGTCGATCAGCCGCTGCCAGTGCTCGGCCGTCTGGTCGATGGTGTCGAGGAAGGTGTCGGACATGCCGGCACAGTTGATCAGCACGTCGATCCGGCCGAAGGCGTCCATGGTGTCGGAGACCAGCCGGTCGGCCGTCGCCTCGGTGGAGACGTCGCCGCCGAGGCCGAGATGACCGTCCCCCAGCGTCGCCGCCTGGGCCTGGGCGATCTCCAGGTTCAGGTCGGCGATGGCGACCCGCGCGCCGCGTTTGGCGAAGGCCTGGGCGGCGGCGAAGCCGATCCCGCTCGCCCCGCCGGTGATGAGCACAGCCTGACCGGTGAAATCCGTATCGGACATCCGTTTCCTCCTGAAAGACCCGCGCTTTCCCGGTCGGGCGCGCGGTTATGGAGGCAGTCTAGGCCGCCCATATCCTCCGCGTCATCCCGTGCAAACCGCCCTTCCCTTTCATCGTCATCCCGGGAGAGCCCGTCCCGGATTTAATCCGGGATTGATCCGGGATCTGCCCGGGACCCAGCAACGACCGTCGCGACTGGGTCCCGGCCGAACCCAGGGTCGAGCCCGGGCCTCACCGGGATGACGGTTAAGGAGAGGAGGACGCTTGAGACAGCGCCAGGCGCATGCCGACGATCACCAGCCCCAGCCCGACGAACAGCCCGAGGCCCAGCGTCTCCCCCAGCAAGAGGGCGCCCAGGGCCGAGGCGGTGATCGGGGCGAGGGCCAGGAACAGGGTCACCTCGGTCGCCGCCATCTCGCGCAGCGAATAGAGCCAGGTGATGTAGCCGATGCCGCTCGAGGCGCCGATGAAGGCCACGATCCCCCAGGGGGCGTCCGCCAGCGCGTCCCACCCGATCGGCGGCGCGTCGAGCGGCGCCAGCAGCGCCAGAAACAGCACCGACGCCCCCATGGCGAGGCCGCTGACCTGCACCGTCGGATAGCGGGTCAGGTAGGGACGGTAGAGCACGGAACACACCGCCCCGGTCAGCGCGCTGGCCAGGGCGGCGCCGATGCCGATCCACAGGTCGATGCCCACCGCCTCGCCGATCAGCCGGTCGCCCAGCGCCGCCGCCACCCCCAGCGTGGTCAGCGCCGCGCCGATCAGCCGGCGCAGGGTCAACGCCTGGCGGCCCAATAGGGCGGAGATCAGCACGGTCTGCACCGGCATGGTGGCGAAGATCAGGCTGCCGAGGCCGGCGGAGATGTGCAGGACCGCGAGGTTCAGCAGGGCGACCAGGATGCCGAACTGGCCGATGCCCAGCGCCGCGACCACCCACAGGTCGCGCAGCGGGATGCGCCGCCAGCCCAGATGCACCGCCAGCGGCAGGATCATCGCCGCCCCGATCGTGTAGCGGAACAGGGCCAGTACCGTAGGCCCCAGATCATCCACGGCGGCGCGGCTGGCGACGATGGCCGCCCCGACCTGCACCCCCGTGAAGGCCGCCGTCATGACCGCCAGCGGCGGCCTCGCGGTGCTCACGGTGTTGGCCTCACAGGTCGCGTTCCCAGGTCTCCGCCATCATCGACACGCCGAAATCGTTCAGCGGCGCGCTGGCCACGCAGGTGAACCCGGCCTTGCGGTAGATCTCGCGGGCGGCGGTCAGGATGTCGTTGGTCCACAGGGTCATGCGGGTATAGCCGGCCGAGCGGGCGAAGCGCATCGCCTCCTCGGTGAGCCGCCTGCCGATGCCGAGGCCGCGGGCCCGTTCGTCCACGAACAGCATGCGCAGCTTGGCGGTGGTCTCATCCGCATCGACCACGAAGACCGAGCCGACCATCGCGCCGTCGCGCTCGGCGATCCAGCAGCAATGGCGGGCGGGGTCAAACTGGTCGATGAAATCGGCGGCGATCCGGGCGACCAGCGCCTCGAAGCTCATGTCGAAGCCGTATTCGGCGGCATAGAGCCGGCCATGGGCGGCGACGACCTCGCCCATATCGCCCGGCCGGTGCGGCCGCAGCAGGTAGGGCTCCGCCGGTGACGCCGCCGGGTCGAGGACGGTGCGGATCGTGCCCATGGCCGCCAGCAGCCGCGCGCGGTCCGCCGGCGCCAGGGCGGCCAGCGCCTCGGCGGCGACCACATTGGCGCGGTCGTACATCGGCGTGAACGCGGCCCGGCCCGCCTCGGTCAGCGACAGGCGCCGGACCCGGCCGTCGGACGCGTCCGGCGTGGCCTTCACCCAGCCTTTGGCGCGAAAGCCCTTGAGCAGACGGCTGACATAGCCCGGATCGACCCGCATATCGGCGCTGATCTCCCGCGCCGTCGGGCCGTCCCGGTGGGCGATCTCGTACAGCACCCGCATCTCGGTCAGCGAGACGGCACTGCCCTGATGGTCCGGCCCGAGCGCGCCGATATAGGCGGTGTAGAACCGGCTGAACTGCCGGAACGCGGCGACGTCGGGGGCGAGGGCAGCGGCGGGGTCGATCATGTAGGTGACGATAGCACTGAATTAGATGATTCAAGCAACTATTTTTATCTCCTTTCTCCGTCATCCCGGCGAGGTCCGGGCTCGACCCGGAGCTCGGCCGGGACCCAGATCCGGCGCATCACGCACGGTCCCGGCCCGAGCCCGGATAAGGTCCGGTCTCGTCCGGGATGACGATGAAGAGGAAGAGCGCAGCCGGACACGTCACCCGTTTCCGCCACCCCCGCCGGCGCGCTATGCTCGCCGCGTCCGTGCCGGACCAACGAGAAACGGCCATAGATTTCGTTAGGGAGTTACCGCCATGTCCGCCAATTCGGACGCCAAACGCCTCACCGTGCGCCTGAGTAAGGCCGACAACGTCATCACCGCCCGCTTCGACCTGACGCCCGGCGTCGCGCTCGACGGCGAAGGCGTGACGACGGCCGTCGCCATCCCCGCCGGCCACAAGATCGCCACCCATCCGATCGCGGCGGGCGACCCGATCCGCAAATACGACCAGATCATCGGCTTCGCCACGGAAGCGATCGAGCCCGGTGCCCATGTTCACGTGCATAACGTGGAGATGAAGGATTTCGAGCGGGACTACGCCTTCGGCGCCGACGTGAAACCGACCGCCTATTTCAACAACAGCGACCAGGCGACCTTCCAGGGCTTCAAGCGCGACAGCGGCCGCATCGGCACCCGCAACTATATCGGCGTGCTGACCTCGGTGAACTGCTCGGCCACGGCGGCGAAATACATCGCCGAGGCGATCACCCCGCAGGTGCTGGAGCAGTACCCGAATGTCGACGGCGTGGTGGCGCTGACCCATTCCACCGGCTGCGGCATGGCCGGCGACGGCGAGGGCTACGCCAACCTGCAGCGGGTGCTCTGGGGCATGGCGCGCCACCCGAACTTCGCCGGCGTGCTGATGGTCGGGCTCGGCTGCGAGGTCAACCAGATCGACTTCCTGCTGGAGGCCTACGGCATCAAGCGCGGCGACGCGTTCCAGACCATGAACATCCAGGACGCCGGCGGCCTGCGGAAGACCGTCGACTGGGGCTCGGGGATCATCAAGGAGATGCTGCCGAAGGCGAACGAGGCCGGGCGGAGCACGTGTCCGGCGAGCGAGCTGACCCTGGCGCTGCAGTGCGGCGGCTCCGACGCCTATTCCGGTATGACCGCCAACCCGGCCCTGGGCGAGGCGGCGAACCTGCTGGTGCGCCATGGCGGCACCGCGGTGCTGGCCGAGACGCCGGAGATCTACGGGGCCGAACACCTGCTCACCCGCCGGGCGGTCAGCCAGGAGGTCGGTGAGAAGCTGATCGAACGCATCAAGTGGTGGGAGGACTACACCGCGCGCAACGGCGGGGAGATGAACAACAACCCCTCGCCCGGCAACAAGCGCGGCGGCCTGACCACCATCCTGGAGAAGTCCCTGGGGGCGGCGGCCAAGGGCGGCACCACCAACCTGACCGGGGTGTACAAGTACGGCGAGACGATCGACGCCAAGGGCTTCGTCTTCATGGACAGCCCCGGCTACGACCCCTGCTCGATCACCGGCGAGGTGGCGAGCGGCTCCAACATTGTCGCCTTCACCACCGGCCGCGGCTCGGTCTACGGCTGCAAGCCGGCGCCATCGCTGAAGCTCGCCACCAACACGCCGATGTACACCCGCATGTCCGACGACATGGACATCAACTGCGGCGAGGTGCTGGACGAGGGCATCTCCATTGAGGAGATGGGCCAGCGGATCTTCGACCGGCTTCTGGAGGTCGCCTCGGGTGCGCCGACCAAGTCGGAGGCCCAGGGCATGGGCGACAACGAGTTCATTCCCTGGCAGATCGGCGCGGTGATGTGACCGGACTCTACGCTTCCCTATGAGCGGATCCTTCGCCGACAGCTATCTCGGCCGACTCCGCAAGATTATCGGCCCGCGCCCGGTCCTCATGCCGGGCGCGCGCGTCATCGTCGAGAACGGAGACGGGGAGATCCTGCTGATCCGTCGCGGCGATTTCGGGCTGTGGAGCTGGCCCGCGGGCTCCGCCGAGCTCGGCCAGACGATCGAGGACACCGCCCGCACCGAGCTGCGCGAGGAGACCGGCCTGATCGCCGGCCCCCTCACCCCGATCGGCTTCGCCAGCCATCCGGAACACGACCGGGTCGAGTATCCCCACGGGGACGTTCTGTTCGCCTATGCCATGATCTTCCATGCGACCGAATGGGAAGGCGAGCTGCGGGCCGACGGGCATGAGAGCCTGGACGTGCGGTTCTTCGCGCCGGACAGGTTGCCCGAGGACCGCACGGGCACGGTCGACCGCACCCTGGCGGTGCTGCGGCGCTATCGGGAAAGCGGCGGCGTGTTTCAGCTGATCTGAGGGGATGTGTCTCGTGAGACAGGCCCTGGCGTTGCCCTTCGACACGCCCCGGCACAAGGCCGGGGCGTGTCGAAGGGTCAGCCGGCGAGCCCCGCCAGTACCCGCTTCGTATCGCTCACCCAGCCGAACAGGTTGTTCTCGCCGTAGATCAGCGAGATCGCCGCGTCGTGTAGTTCCGGCGTGGTCGCCGCACAGGCGTCCTCCACCGTCAGGCAGCGGAAGCCGCGGTCGACCGCCTCGCGCATGGTAGAGGCCACGCAGCACTGGGTGGTCACGCCGATCAGGATCAGCGCCTCAATCCCGCGGGCGCGCAGGCGGTCCTCCAGATCCGTGCGGTAGAAGCTGCCGAAGCCCGGCTTGTCCAGGACCAGTTCCCCCTCAGCGGGGTAGCACTCGGCGATGTGATCGTGCCCGGGCTCGCCCCGGATCAGGAAGCGGCCGAGCGGTCCGTCGCGCCCCGCCACCTTGCGGTCGCGCTTGAGCGCATGCATGTCGGAGAGGTCGGGCGCGTAGCCCTCGCGGGTATGCACCAGCATCAGCCCGGCGGCCCGGGCCGCGGCGATCAGGGCGACGGCGTTCGGAATGATAGCGCGCATCGGCGCGATGTCGTCGCCAAGCGCTGCCACCATGCCGGTGGGATCGAGAAAATCGCGCTGGAAGTCGATGGCGACCAGCGCGGTCGTGGCGGGATCGGCGGTGAAGCTCAGCCCGGCATTGCAGGAGATCGTGCCCATGGCTCCGATTTAGCCGGAACCACGGGCACAGACCATACGCTGATTTACTCGGCGGCTGTTACTCGGCCGCCGCCTTCTCCTGGGCGATGGTCGCCTGGGCGGCCGCGAGGCGCGCGATCGGCACGCGGAACGGCGAGCAGCTCACATAGTCCAGACCGACCTCCTCGCAGAACCGGATCGAGGACGGGTCGCCGCCATGCTCGCCGCAGATGCCGAGCTTGATGCCCGGGCGGGCCGAGCGGCCGCGCTCGCTGGCGATCTTCACCAGCTCGCCCACGCCCTGCTGGTCCAGGCTGACGAACGGATCGACCTCGATGATGCCCTTCTCCTCGTAGAAGTGGATGAAGGCGCCGGCATCGTCGCGGGACAGGCCGTAGGTGGTCTGGGTCAGGTCGTTGGTGCCGAAGCTGAAGAACTCCGCCTCGGCCGCGATCTTGTCGGCCTGCAGGGCGGCGCGGGGCAGCTCGATCATGGTTCCGACCAGGTAGTCGACCTTGATGCCGCTCTCCTTGGCCACCTCGCCGGCGACCCGGTCGATGATGCCCTTGATGATGCGGACCTCCGCATCGGTGGCGGCCAGCGGGATCATGACCTCCGGCAGCGGCGCCTCGCCGCGCTTGGCGATCTCGGTCGCCGCCTCGAAGATCGCGCGCGCCTGCATCTCGGAGATCTCCGGGTAGGAGATCGCCAGACGGCAGCCACGATGGCCGAGCATCGGGTTGCTCTCGGTCAGTTCCAGCGCCCGGCGCTTCACCGTCTCGACGGAGACGCCGGCCGCCTTGGCGACCTCGGCCATCTCCTCCTCGGTATGCGGCAGGAACTCGTGCAGCGGCGGGTCGAGCAGGCGGATGGTGACCGGCAGGCCCTGCATGATCCGGAACAGTTCGATGAAGTCGTCGCGCTGCATCGGCAGCAGCTTGTCCAGCGCGGCCCGGCGGCCGGCCTCGGTGGTGGAGACGATCATCTCGCGCATGGCGACGATGCGCTCGCCCTCGAAGAACATGTGCTCCGTGCGGCACAGGCCGATGCCCTCCGCACCGAAGTCGCGGGCGACCTGGGCGTCGGCGGGGGTCTCGGCATTGGTGCGGATGCGCATACGGCGCGCCGCGTCGGCCCAATCCATGACCTTGGCGAAGTTGCCCGACAGTTCCGGCTGGATGGTCGGAACCTCGCCGAGCATGACCTCGCCGGTGGCGCCGTCGATGGTGATTCGGTCGCCCGCCGCCACCTCGGTGCCGCCGACGAAGAACTTCTTGTTGGCGTAGTCGACGCGGATGTTGCCCGCACCCGACACGCAGGGCCGGCCCATGCCGCGGGCGACCACCGCCGCGTGGCTGGTCATCCCGCCGCGGGTGGTCAGGATGCCCTCGGCCGCGTGCATGCCGTGGATGTCCTCGGGGCTGGTCTCGATGCGGACCAGGATCACCCGCTCGCCCTCGCGGGCCGCGGCTTCGGCGTTGTCGGCGGAGAACACGACCTTGCCGGAGGCGGCACCCGGCGAGGCCGGCAGGCCCTTGGCGATGACGTTGCGCTCGGCCTCGGGGTCGAGGGTCGGGTGCAGAAGCTGGTCGAGGCCCTGGGGCTCGATGCGGGACACCGCCTCGCGCTCGGAGATCAGCCCCTCCTCGCACATGTCGACGGCGATCTGCAGGGCGGCGTGGACCGTGCGCTTCCCGTTGCGGGTCTGCAGCATGTACAGCTTCTTCTGCTGCACGGTGAACTCGATGTCCTGCATGTCGCGATAATGCGTCTCGAGCTTGAGGCGCACGTCGTCCAGCTGCTGGAACACCTCCGGCATGACCTCTTCCATCGCCGGCAGGTCGGAGCCCTGCTTGCGCTTGGCGGCGACGGTCAGGCTCTGGGGGGTGCGGATGCCGGCGACGACGTCCTCGCCCTGGGCGTTCACCAGGAACTCGCCATAGAAGGTGTTCTCGCCCGTGGACGGGTCGCGGGTGAAGGCGACACCGGTGGCGCAGTCGTCGCCCATGTTGCCGAACACCATGGCCTGGACGTTGACCGCCGTGCCCCAGCTCTCCGGGATGCCGTGCAGCTTGCGGTAGACGTTCGCCCGGTTGTTCCGCCAGGAGCCGAACACCGCCGTGATCGCGCCCCAGAGCTGGTCGCGCGGATCCTCGGGGAACGGCTCGTCCAGCTCCTCCTTCACCTTGGCCTTGAACTGGTCGACGAGGGTCTTCATGTCGTCGGCGCTGAGTTCGGTGTCCAGGGAGACGCCCTTCTCCTCCTTGGCCAGCTCCAGCAGTTCCTCGAAATGGCCGTGGTCGACGCCCATGACGACGTCGGCATACATCTGGATGAAGCGGCGGTAGCTGTCATAGGCGAAGCGCGGGTCGTCGCTGCGCTTGATCAGGCCCTGGACCGTGGTGTCGTTGAGGCCGAGGTTCAGGACGGTGTCCATCATGCCCGGCATGGAGACGCGGGCGCCGGAGCGCACTGAGACCAGGAGCGGGTTGTCGGCATCGCCGAATTTCATCCCGACCTCGTCCTCGATCTTCCTGATCGCCACCTCGACGGCGTCGGTCAGGTCCTCGGGATACTTCTCGCCGTGATCGTAATAGTAGGTGCAGACCTCGGTGGAGATCGTGAATCCCGGCGGCACCGGCAGCCCGATGGAGCTCATCTCGGCCAGGTTGGCACCCTTGCCGCCCAGGAGATTGCGCATATCCGCGCGGCCCTCGGCAGAGCCGCCACCGAACCCGTAGACCCACTGTGTCATGCTTTCTGTCCCTCGATCCTCTAGCCCTCGACCCGGGAGAAATCGGCAATATTCCCCATCACCGTTCTGACGGCGTCGAGCAGGCGTAGGCGATTGGTTCTCAGTGCCGCGTCATCGGCATTGACCGTGACGGCGTCGAAGAATGCGTCGATCGGCCCCCGTAGGTGAGATAGGGACGCCATGGCGCTCGTAAAGTCCTCACCCGCCAGATGGGTCTTGATCGCCGCCTCGGCCTGGCGCACGGCCTCGTAGAGGTTGGTCTCCTCCGCCTGGGCCAGGATCGACGGATCGATCCGGTCGGCGAAGGCGGCGTCGGAGGCGGAGAACGGCCCGTCCTTCTTCTCCTCGGCGCGCAGGATGTTCGACGCGCGGCGGTAGCCGGCCAGCAGGTTGGCGCCGTCGTCGGTGGCCAGGAAGTCGCTGAGCGCATGGACCCGGGCCAGCAAGCGGACCAGGTCGTCCTCCCCGCCCAGCTCGAACACCGCGGCGATCAGGTCGTGGCGCACCCCCTGCTCGCGCAGATGGACCTTCAGACGGTCGGCGAAGAAGTCGAGCAGCTTTGACTGTAGCCAGTCACGCCAATCTCTCATCTTCTCCCAACAGTTCTCTACCTCTTGGTCGAACTCATTGGGCTGATTGCCAACCAAACCATCGCGGTACCCCCCAGCCTTCGACGACAAGAGGCCAACAAGCTGGGCAGCATTTCCAAGGGCAGGGATGCGCTTTAACACATCCTCAGGTCCGAACATCTCGGCGTTAAATTCGGCCTCACTACATCCACGGTCGCGAATAAAATCTCGCCCGACAGCGTAGGTGAAACCGCCAAAGCGGTTAGTTGGATTGAAAGTGTCGTGCGCTGATCCTGGAGGAGCGGAAGTCGTTAGAGCACTGACCATTTCGATAGGAATGGCCTCAACGAAAACTCTGAGAGAGGCGTCAAAGACCTTTGAAAGAGGGACCCGCAGCCCGTTCTCGATGATCAGCCGGATCACGCCGAGCGCCGCGCGGCGCAGGGCGAAGGGATCCTTCGATCCCGTCGGGGTCTCGCCGATGGCGAAGAAGCCGACCAGGGTGTCGATCTTGTCGGCTATGGCCACGGCGACGGAGACCGGCGCGGTCGGGCAGGTGTCGGTCGGGCCGACCGGCGAGTAATGCTGGGCGATGGCGTCGGCCACCTGCCGGTCCTCGCCGGCATCCAGCGCGTAGTAGCGGCCCATCAGGCCCTGCAGTTCCGGGAACTCTCCGACCATGCCGGTGGTCAGGTCGGCTTTGGCCAGGGTCGCGGCGTGGCGGGCGGTATCGGCATTGGCGCCGACCATCGGCGCGATCTCGGCGGCGAGGGCCGAGACCCGCGCCACCTTGTCGGCCATGGTGCCGAGCTTGTCGTAGAACTTGACGTCCTTCAGGGCATCGCGCCGGTCGGCCAGTTTCACCGCCCGGTCCTGGTCCCAAAAGAACTTGGCGTCGCTCAGCCGTGCGCGCAGGACCTTCTCGTTGCCGGCGACGATGTTGGCGTTGCGGGTTTCCTCGCTGGCCATGTTGGAGACCAGAATAAACCGGTCGGCCAGGCGGCCGTCCTTGGTTTCGACGGCGAAGTACTTCTGGTGGCTGCGCATGGAGGTGACCAGCACCTCCGGCGGCACCGACATGAACTCGCCGTCGATCCGGCCCATGAGCGGCACCGGCCATTCGACCAGACCGCAGACCTCGTCCAGCAGCCCCCGATCGTCGCGCAGGACCAGCCCCTCGGCCTCGCACAGGACACGGGCCTCGTTGAGAATGGTCTCCTTGCGGTCCTCGCGGTCGAGCATGACGAAGGCGCCGCCGATCTCGGTGCGGTACTCGTGGAACGAGCCGACCGTGACCGCGTCGGGCGCGAGGAACCGGTGCCCCCGGGTCTCGCCGGTGAAGGTGAGCTGGGTCTCGCCCAGGTCGAGCCCGCCGTCGAGCACCGCGCCGTCGAACACGGCGAGGATGTGGTGCAGCGGCCTCACCCAGCGGAAGGTGTTGCGGCCCCAGCGCATGGATTTCGGCCAGGGCAGCTCGCGGATGGCGGACAGGATGATCTCCGGCAGGACGTCGGCCGTGGCCTCGCCCTTCTTCTCGATCACCACGAACCAGAACTCGCCCTTGCCGGTGTCGCGCTTCTCGCACTGGTCCAGGGTCAGGCCGGTGGAGGCGAGGAAGCCCTGGATCGCCTTCTCGGGCGCGTCCACGCGCGGGCCGCGGCGCTCTTCGCTGACGTCCGGCTGCTTCTCCGGCAGGCCGTCGACCACCAGGGTCAGCCGGCGCGGCGTCACATAGGCGTCGGCGCTGGAAAACTCCAGGCCCGCGGCCTTGAGCTTACCGGTGACGAGCCCTTTCAGGTCCTCGGCCGCGCGCGCCTGCATGCGCGCCGGGATCTCCTCGGAGAACAGCTCCAGAAGCAGTTCAGCCATGGTTCTTCTCGGAGCGCTTGGCCTCCGCCTTCTTCTTTTCCCAATCGGCCTTCCAGGCGGTGCTCACCTCGACCCACTTCTCGCAGCAGCCCTTCGCCAGCGTGCGCACCCGGCCGATATAGGCCTGGCGCTCGGTCACGCTGATCACGCCGCGCGCGTCCAGCAGGTTGAAGGAGTGACCGGCCTTCAGGCACTGGTCATAGGCCGGCAGCGGCAGGTTCGCCTCGAGCAGCTTGGCGCATTCCGCCTCGCAGTCCTTGAAGCGGCGGAAAAGCTGCTCGGTGTCGGCGTATTCGAAATTGTAGGTCGAGAACTCCAGCTCCGCCTGCTTGTAGACGTCGCCATAGACCTTGCCGCCCTCCTCCGCCGGGATGCCGTCCCAGTCGAGGTGGTACACGTCGTCCACGCCCTGGATGTACATCGCCAAGCGTTCCAGGCCGTAGGTCAGCTCCAGGCTGACCGGCGAACAGTCGATGCCGCCGACCTGCTGGAAATAGGTGTACTGGGACACTTCCATCCCGTCGCACCAGACCTCCCAGCCGAGCCCCCAGGCGCCGAGCGTCGGGTTCTCCCAGTCGTCCTCCACGAAGCGGATATCGTGGGCCATGGGATCGAGACCGATGGCGCGCAGGGAACCGAGATAGAGCTCCTGGCTGTCGACCGGCGACGGCTTCACGATGACCTGGAACTGGTAGTAGTGCTGCAGCCGGTTCGGATTCTCGCCGTAACGGCCGTCGGTCGGCCGGCGCGACGGCTGCACATAGGCGGTGCGCCACACGTCGTCCGGACCGAGCGAGCGCAGGGTCGTCGCCGGGTGCGACGTGCCCGCCCCCACTTCCATGTCGTAAGGCTGAAGGATCACGCAGCCCTTGCTCGCCCAATAGGACTGGAGCGTCAGAATCAGGGACTGAAAATCGGTGCGTGGCTGATGCGCAGTGCCGGGCCTGTCGCCGTCGGGCATGTCTCGTCTCTCGCGGGATTTCGCGGGTGCGGGAAACTAGACGGGCGCCGGGACCAAATCAAGGAGCGATGGCGCAGCACCGCCAGGCCCGTCGCGACCGGTAAGCCCCCGGAAAGACTCACCGAAGGACTCGCCCAAGGCTATTGGGAATGGAACCGCTCCCCTGCCGGTCTCGTTATCAGACCGAAAGGTGGTTATCGACATGGAAAAGGTACTCATCATCCTCAGCATGTTCGGTTGCTCCGACGCGGGCACCGACTGTGCCCTCCTGGACACCAGCGCCGAACTCTACGAGTCCCGCGCCGCCTGCGAGCGTCGGATCGACGACTCGATGGAAACGGAGATGGACGCCCCCTATCCGACGATCATCGCCCATTGCGGCACCCCGGCGGAAACCGCCGTGATCGTGGACGATCTGGCCCCCGGAACCGGGGCAGTATCGGCCGTCGCGTCCAAGGAAACCGACGTCCATCCCAACTCCTGACTGCGCCCGCTGAGCGGATGCGGAACGGCCTCTAACGCCGCAGACCGGCATAGCGCACCAGATCGGCCAGCGAGCCGATCGTGGTGCTGCTCAGGCCGGACGTGATCTCGATGCCCCGGCCGCTGACCGCGGGATTGGTCTCATGGTTCAGGTAGCTGTTCGGATCGGCCCGAAGCAGACCCAGCACGGTCTCGGCCAGCAGCCGGCTGCCGACCGGCCCGAGGGTTCGTCCACCGCCTAACGCCTCGGCCTCGCGCAGCACGTAGAACCACAGCGGCGTCCGCTCGGCGAACCCGCCGGCGGTCACGGCCCGGGCCAGCACCGGATCGTCGCCTGTCACCCGGGACGCCTCCATCGCCGTAATTCCCAGGCGGTCGGCGACGGCCTGGCCTGTCGGCAGGCTGGACAGATAGCCGCGGACCAAGCGGCCCTGGGCCCGCCCGGTCGTCTGGCGGACGGCTGCGGTGCGCCCGCCCAAACCTCGAGCGAGGCGCGGGCCGATCAGGCGTGCCCGCTGGGCTGCGGCCATGCCGTCCTCGCCCAGATCGACATAGTTCCGCCAGCCGATCACAGCATCCGCCCGCAACCGGCGACCGGCCCCGACGAGGCCGTAGGCGGGATTCTGCGCCGCATCAAGGCTCAGGGTCCGCCCGTCATTCACCGCATAAGCCGGCCGGACCATGGCATCCGTAAACGGCAGCGCGCCCAGCGCGACCTCCAGCGGCACGACCGCCGCCCCGCAGGCCGGCCGGAAGAACCGCGGGCCATGGGTCATGACGTCCGCCAGGACCTCCGGCAGGCAGACCGCCGCGAGGAACTCGTTGACCACCAGATACTGGTAGGTCCAGCGCACCAGCCGACGCGTCTGGCTCCAGCGGCTATGGGTCGAGCATCCGTGGGTGCTCTCGAACACCACGTTGTTGAACCGCAGCATCGCCGCATGGAACTGGCTCAGGTTCAGGCAGCCATCGTTGCGCGCATCGCCGACGATCGCCCGGCCATCTGCGTGGCGCGGAAGGTCGAGCAACCCGTCGCGGTCGAACCGGACCTTGAGCCGCAGCCCGTCATAGAGCTGGTCGGAGGTCGCGCCGATCCCGTCGGGACAGCCGCGCGCCGCCGCCAGGCTCGGCCCGTCGCCGTAGAGGCTGGCGAGGTCGAACTGCGGGCGGCGAGCATTGACGACCTGGCCGACGGCGGCCTCCGGGGGCAGCGGGGTCAGGGACGAGACCGCGTGGCGGTCCAGCGGGGCAACGAGGTCGTGGGCGATGAACCGGGCGAAATAGGTCAGGACGGCCGGCAGCGGGCCTTCCGTCGCGGCCTCGGCGTTGGTCCCGGGATCGCCCATGGCGGCGCCGAGATCGAGCAGCGCGTTGACCGTTCGCTCGGAGACCGGCAGCAGGCAGTCCGGCCGCCGGGCGGCATCCTCGAACAGATAGCCGAAGGCGCTGCGCCCCGCAGCCCGCCCGTCGGTCTCCACCCCGTGCTGGTGGCTGAAATGCATGTCCATGTCCTCTTCCCTATCGAAGAGGCGGCTCCCCGCCCGCCCTGGATCCCTGGAGATCCGGCGCCCTTCTGCGCCTTCCGCGCGGGCGCGGCAGTGGGCTTTGCCACGTGGTTAACCATAAATGAAGGCACAGCCGCATGCGCCGGCGTCACCAGGGGTCGCGGGCCGGTTGTGGGGTGGCGTGCGGATCGCCGGACCGCTATGAGTCGGCCACGCCTATCGACCGAGGAGATCCCGCCCATGGCCAACCGTTTCGACCTTTCCGGCAAGACCGCGCTCGTCACCGGGGCGAGCCAGGGGCTGGGCGCCGGCTTCGCCAGGACGCTGGCCGAGGCAGGCGCAAAGGTCGCGCTCGCCGCCCGCCAGACCGGCAAGCTGGAAGCGCTGAAGGGCGAGATCGAGGATGCCGGCGGTACCGCCGCCGCCGTCGCCATGGACGTGACCGACCCGGCCTCCGTCGCCGCCGCCTTCGATGCGACGGAAGCCGAGCTCGGCGTGGTCGACATCCTGGTCAACAATGCCGGCATCGCGGTGACCAAGCCGTTCCTGGAGATGACGGTGGAGGACTGGGACTCCGTACTCGACACCAACCTGAAGGGCTGTTTCCTGGCCGGCCAGGAGGCCGCGCGCCGCATGGCCGCCCGCCATGCCGAGGGCGGCGACGGCGGCTCCATCATCAACATCGCCAGCGTGTTGGGTCAGAGCGTCATCGGCCACCTGTCGGGCTACTGCACCTCCAAGGCGGCGCTGATCCAGCTCACCAAGTCGATGGCCCTGGAACTGGCGCGGGTCGGCGTGCGGGTGAACGCGCTGGCACCCGGCTATATCGAGACGCCGATCAACACCGACTTCTTCCACACCCCGGCCGGCGAGAAGCTGGTCAAGGGCATCCCCCAGCGCAAGCTCGGCCAGTCGGAGGATCTCGACGGCGGCCTGCTGCTGCTCGCCTCCGACGCCTCCAAATACATGACCGGGACGGTGGTCACCGTCGACGGCGGCTTCCTGGTGGCCTGAGGATGGCGACGCCCCTGATCGATCCCCGCGACCTGGACTTCGCCCTGTGGCGGGTCCTGGACGCCGAACAGCTCACCCGATACGAGCGCTTCGCCGATCACGGGCGCGAGACCTTCGAGGCCGTCATCGAGACCGCCCGGCGCATCGCCGAGGAGAAGTTCCGCCCGCATGCCGCCAAGGCCGACGCCAACGAACCCTACCTTGAGAACGGCAAGGTCGTGCTGATCCCGGAGATCGGCGAGGCGGTGCGCGCCTTCGCCGAGGCGGGGTTCATGGCCGCCCACCACGATGCCGACCGCGGCGGCATGCAGCTACCCTGGACCATCCAGCAGGCCGCCTTTGCCCATTTCAAGGCGGCCAACGTTCCGACCGCCGCCTATCCCTTCCTGACCATCGCCGCCGCCAACCTGATCCACGCCCATGGGTCGGAGGAGCAGCAGCGGATCTGGATGCAGCCGATGCTGGAGGGACGGTTCCTGGGCACCATGGCCCTGTCGGAGCCCCATGCCGGCTCGTCCCTGTCCGATGTGCGCACGACGGCCCGCCTGCGCGAGGACGGCACCTACGCCATCAAGGGCTCCAAGATGTGGACCTCCGGCGGCGAGCACGAGATCTCCGAGAACATCGTCCACATGACGCTTGCCCGCATCGAGGGCGCGCCGGCGGGCGTGAAGGGGCTCAGCCTGTTCATCGTGCCGCGCTACCGCCTGGACGAGGCAGGCAAGGCGAGCGTGCCGAACGGCGTCCGGCTGGTCGGGTTGAACCACAAGATGGGCTATCGCGGCACGGTCAACACCGCGCTCAGCTTCGGCGAGGAGGACGACTGCATCGGCTGGATCGTCGGCGAGCCGAACAAGGGCCTGCTGCAGATGTTCCACATGATGAACGAGGCCCGGGTCGGCGTGGCCTTCGGCGCCATCATGCTGGCCTATCAGGGCTATCTGGAGAGCCTCGCCTATGCCCGCGAGCGGCCCCAGGGTCGCCATCCGGGCGACAAGGATCCGACCACCCCGCAGCTTCCGCTAATCGAGCATGCGGACGTCAAACGGATGCTGCTGCAGCAGAAGGCGGTGGCCGAGGGTGGGCTGATGCTGGCGCTCGACCTGGCGCTGCGCATCGACCGGATGAACCACGATCCCGCCCCGGACATCCGCCGGCGCGAGAGCCTGATGCTCGATTTCCTGACGCCGATCATCAAGGCCTGGTTCTCCGACCAGGCGCTGGTGGCGAACCACAACGCCATCCAGATCTTCGGCGGCTACGGCTATACCCGCGACTTCCCGGTGGAGCGCTTCTACCGCGACAACCGGCTGAACCCGATCCACGAGGGCACTAACGCGATCCAGGCGATCGACCTGCTGGGCCGCAAGACGACGATCCATCATGGTGCGGCCTTCGCCGCGGTGATCGAGGCGATCGACGACACGATCATCCAGGCCGCCGAGATCTCGGACGCAGCCGAGATCCGCGACGCCACCCGCATCGCCCGCAACTTGCTGGTGGAGACCACCCGCGAGTTGAACGCGGCTGCCCCCGAGGTCGGGCCGATCCGCCTGCTGGCCAATGCCGAAGCCTATATGGACCTGGCAGGGCTGGCCGTGTTCGGCTGGATCTGGACCCGGCAGGCGATCGCCGCCGCGCGGGAGGGCGGAGACCTCGCCCAGGGCAAGCTCGCCGCCGCCCGCTATGTCGCCCGGTGGGAGCTGCCGCGGGCCGAACAGCGCGCCCGGCTGCTGCAATCTCTCGACGCCACGCTTGTCGATGTGCAAGAGAGCTGGTTCTGAGACATACAAGCGCTCAATAGCTCACCCGTTCTGGAGGACGATCCCATGACCATCCAACGTCTCGGCGTATGCGGCGCCGGCATGATGGGTTCCGAAATCGCGCTCGTTTTCGCGCTCGCCGACGTCAAGGTCCGGATGATGGACGCCAGCCAGGAATACGTCGACAAGGCGATGGCCAAGCTGGAGAAGACGCTGGATGCCGGCATCGGCCGCGGCTTCTTCGCCGAGGAGGACAAGCCGCGCGCGCTGGCCAATATCGAGACCTTCACCGACGTGTCCACCTATGGCGACTGCGACCTTGTGATCGAGGCGATCACCGAGGACCAGGAGGCCAAGGGCAAGCTCTACAAGGAGCTGGACAAGGTCTGTAAGAAGGACGCGATCATCGCCTCCAACACCTCGTCGATTTCGATCTCGGTCCTGGCGTCGTATTTCTCCGAAGAGCGCCAAGGCAACTTCCTCGGCCTGCACTTCTTCTCGCCGGTCAGCCGCATGAAGCTGGTGGAGGTGATCAGCGGCATGGACAGCGATCCGGAGGTGGTGAAGCGCGCCACCGCCATGGTCGAGCTGCCGGGCAAGACGCCGATCCAGGTCAAGGACGTGGTCGGCTTCGCGGTCAACCGCATCCTGTTCGCCATGTGGGACGAGGCGATCCGCCTGGTCGAGGAAGGGGCCGCGACCCCGGCCGATATCGACACCGGCTGCCGCCTCGGCCTCGGCCATCCGGTCGGCCCGTTCGAGCTGATGGACAACATCACCATCGACCTGACCCTGAAGGTCAGCCAGATCCTGGAAGACGCCTATGGCGACCGGATGCACACAAGGCCGACCATCAAACAGCTCCACGCCGCCGGCCGCCTCGGCCGCCGCTACGGCCGCGGCTGGTACCGCTACCAGGACGGCAAGCGGGTCGACTGACCGGCGCCCACGTCACCGTACCCGTCTCCCCGGCCCTGCGCCGGGGCCCAGAGTGAAAACTGTTGGAGCGCCGGAGAAAGATCTTCGACGTTCCAGCACGCCGCCTTCCTCGGTCCCGGCGCGAGGCCGGGAAGACGGAAGAGCGGTTATGAACCGCTGGAGATATCCGTCTCCCCGGGCTTGCCCCGGGGCCCAGAGCGGAAATCGCTGGAGCGCCGGAGCGCTTTCGTTGGCGCTCCAGCGCGCGGCCTCCCTCGGTCCCGGCGCAAGGCCGGGAAGACGGGGAGGAGAGCGGCGGCCCGCATAAAACATGCGCCGCGGAAATCCGCCTCCCCCGTTGCCCTGGGGGATCGTTTCCTTTAACAGAGGGCGCCACCTGACGGTGGAATTGCGACGACCCGAAGGTATCTGCGTCCCGTGACCGACGATCCCGTCCTGGATCCTGCCCAGACCGCCCTGCTTCCGGCGGGGTTTCGTGACATCCTCTCCCCGAACGCGGCCAACGAGGCCCGGCTGATCGACCGCATGATGTCGACCGCCATCGGCCACGGCTATCTGCGGGTCAAGCCGCCGCTGATCGAATTCGAGACCAGCCTGCTGCAGGGCCCGGGGGCGGCCACGGCCGAGCGGGTGTTCCGGCTGATGGACCCGATCTCCCAGCGCATGATGGGCCTGCGCGCCGACATGACGGCGCAGGCGGCCCGCATCGCCACCACCCGGCTGAAGAACGCGCCGCGCCCGGTGCGGCTCTGCTATGCCGGCGAGGTGCTGCGCACCACCGCCAACCAGCTCAACCCGGAGCGCGAGGTCGTGCAGGTCGGCGCCGAGCTGATCGGCAGCCCGACCGCCGAGGCCGACGCCGAGATCATTCTCGTCGCCATCGAATCCCTGCGCGCCGTCGGCGTGGAGCGGATCTCCCTCGACCTGATGGTGCCGACCCTGGTGCCGTCGGTGCTGGCCAAGCTCGGTCTGCCGGCGAAGCCGCTGTCCGCCCTGCGCCAGGCGATCGACCGTAAGGACGTCGCCGCCGTGGAGGAGCTGGCTGGGGACGGTGCGGCCCTGCTGGTCGGCCTCCTGGAGGCCGCCGGTCCGCGCGCCGAGGCGATGCAGGCCCTGGCCAAACTGGACCTGCCCGACGACGCCCGCGAGGCGCTGGACCGGCTGACCGAGGTGGTCGAGCTGGTCACCGCCGTCGAGCCGCACCTCTCCATCACCCTGGACCCGGCGGAGAACCGCGGGTTCGAGTACCACACCGGCATCGCCTTCAGCCTGTTCGCCCGCGGCGTGCGCGCCGAGATGGGGCGCGGCGGCCGCTACCAGCCGAACCACGACCCCAAGGGGACGGCGACCGGCTTCACCCTGTATCTGGAGCGCGTCCTCCAGGCGCTACCCGACCCCAAGCGGCCGCAGACCGTGTTCGTGCCCCACGGCACACCACGGGACCAGGCGGCTGCCCTGCGCCGGGACGGGCGGATCACGGTGGCAGGACTGACGCCGGCCGAGGATGCCGAGGCGGAAGCCCGGCGCATGGGCTGCACTTTCATTCTGCGCGACGGCCAGGTGGCCGCGCTGAACTGAGCTCGGGCCACAGCGGCCCGCAAGACTGAGGACAACGGTATGAGCAATGTCGCGGTGATCGGCGCCCAGTGGGGTGACGAGGGCAAAGGCAAGATCGTCGACTGGCTGTCGGAGCGCGCCGACGTGGTCGTGCGGTTCCAGGGCGGCCACAACGCCGGTCATACCCTGGTCATCGGCAACCAGACCTTCAAGCTGAGCCTCCTGCCCTCCGGCGTGGTCCGCAAGGGCAAGCTGTCGGTGATCGGCAACGGCGTGGTGGTCGATCCCTGGGCCTTCGTCGCCGAAAAGCAGCGTGTCGAGGAGCAGGGCATCATCCTGTCCCCGGAGGATCTGCAGATCTCCGAGGTCGCCGTCCTGATCCTGCCGGTGCACCGGATGCTCGACCAGGCGCGCGAGACTGCGCGCGGCGACAAGAAGATCGGCACCACCGGCCGCGGCATCGGCCCGGCCTACGAGGACAAGGTCGGCCGCCGCGCCATCCGGGTCGGCGACCTAGCCGAGCCGGAGACGGTGAAGGCCAAGGCCGCCTATCTCGCGGAGCACCACAACGCCTATCTGCGCGGCCTCGGCCAGCCGGAGATCGACGCCGACGCGCTGGTCGCCGAGCTGATGGAGATCGCGCCGAAGATCCTGCCCTATGCCTGCCGGGTCTCCGAGCGGCTCGACGCTGCGCGCCGGGCCGGCAAGCGCATCCTGTTCGAGGGTGCCCAGGCGGTGATGCTCGACGTCGATCACGGCACCTATCCGTTCGTGACCTCCTCCAACACCGTCGCCGGCCAGGCCGCCACCGGCTCGGGCATCGGCCCGACCTCGATCGGCACCGTGCTGGGCATCGCCAAGGCCTACACGACCCGCGTCGGTGAAGGCCCGTTCCCGACCGAGCTGACCGACGAGATCGGCAAGCTGCTGGGCGAGCGCGGACGCGAGTTCGGCGTGGTCACCGGCCGTCCGCGGCGCTGCGGCTGGTTCGACGCCGTGATGGTCCGCCAGGCGGTCCGCACCGGCGGCATCACCGGCATCGCCCTGACCAAGCTGGACGTGCTGGACGGTCTGACCGAGCTGAAGGTCTGCACCGGCTACAAGCTGGACGGCGAGACAATCGACTACTTCCCCGCCGGCATGGGCGCCCAGCAGCGGGTCAAGCCGATCTACGAGACGATTGATGGCTGGAGCGAGAGCACCAAGGGTGCGCGCTCCTGGGGCCAGCTCCCGGCCGCGGCGATCAAGTATATCCGCCGGGTGGAGGAGCTGATCGGCGCCCCGGTCACCCTGCTGTCGACCTCGCCGGAACGCGAGGACACGATCCTGATGGAAGACCCGTTCGCCGACTGATCCCAGCCCCGTGACCGTCGGCAGGCGCAGGCCTTCGACCTGGGGGACCGGCATGCTAGACTTCGGCCGCGCGCCCTGATTCGCGCGGCTGGAGGACCCTGACGTGGCGGAGCCAATCGTCCTCAAGGAGCGGGTCGAGATCGACGCCGATCGCCCGCTCCCTGAGTTCAACATCCAGAACGCGGCCGCCTATGCGGCGAAGGCCCGGCGGGAGAGCCAGGGCGAGCTGGTCGCCTATGCCTGCGATCCGCGCATCCCGCATCGCCATGAAGACCTGGAGACCATGCGGGGCTTCTCCACGACCGGGCTGATCCGCTTCGTCGAATGGGGCGTGGTGACCTGGCGTCCGCTGAACCGCCGGCTGGCCGTGGTGGTCTACGAGAAGCCGATGGGCGGACGCCTCGCCTCGAAGGTCTCCGACACCATCGAGCCGATGAGCGACGAGGTCATCACCCGCAACTTCCTCACCCCCGCCATGGGAGTCCTGCGAGACATGTCGGCCCGCGGCGTGCCGCATCGCGCGATCCGGCCCGACAACCTGTTCTATTCGGACACCGGCAAGCGCCACATCATCCTGGGCGACGCCCTGACCGCGCCGCCCGGGCTGCACAACCCGGCCTTCTGCGAGACCCTGGAGCAGGGCATGGCGGATCCCGAGGCGCGGGGCCGCGGCGGCGTCTCCGACGACCTCTACGCCATCGGCGTCTGCGTCATCTTCCTGCTGCTGGGCCGCAACCCGCTGCACGCCATGTCGACGACCGAGGTGGTCGAACGCAAGATCGCCATGAGCTCCTACTCGGCCCTGACCGGCGGCGCGCGCATCCAGATGAACATGGTCGAGCTGCTGCGCGGCCTGCTGGCCGACGACCCGAAGGACCGCTGGTCGGTGCGCGAGGTCGAGCTGTGGATCGGCGGAAGACGGCTGACCCCGAAGCAGGCCAAGCTGCCGCCCAAGGCCGCGCGGCCGATCAACATCGCCGGACGCGACCATGACAATGTGCGGTCGGTGGCCGATGGCCTGGGCCGCAACTGGCTGGTGTCCGGCGAGGTGGTGCGCGGCCAGGATTTCGATAACTGGATCCGCCGCAGCCTGACCGACGAGCGGGTCACCGACGCCGTGAACAAGACCCTGGGGAGCCAGGCGATCCTGGCCAAGACCCCGGACAGCGAGAACCCCCGTCTGGTCACCCGCGCCTGCATGGCCCTCGATCCCACCGCCCCGCTGCGCCACAAGGGATTCAGCGCCCATGTGGACGGCGTCGGCACGGCGCTGGCCATCGGCTTCGACCGCGAGGATATCCGCCAGAAGGTGGCCGACTTCATCAACGGCAAGTTCATCGGCGCCTGGATGTCGCTGCAGACCCGCAACCGCGCGGATCTGAACGAGATGTACGGGCTGTTCGACAAGCTGCCCGTGCCGCTGAACATGACGGGCATCGGCTATGGCATCGAGCGGGTGCTGTACGAGTTGAACAAGCATCTGCACTGCCAGTCGCCCCTGATCGAACCGTTCTTCGTGACGACGATCGACCGGCTGATCCCGGCGCTGGAGGGGGCGTCGAAGGGCCGGGACCGGCCGCGCCTGCCGGTGGACCGGCACATCGCCGCCTTCGCCGCCGCCCGCACCGCCGATGTCGACGAGCGTCACCTGCGCGCGCTGTCCAACAACAACCAGGGCGGCACCGACCATATCCTCGCCGCCCTCTCCCTGCTCGGCCGGATCCAGACGATGAGCAAGAACGGCCCGGCGCCGACCTTGGCCGCTTGGTTCGCCGACCTGATGGAGCCGGCGGTCAACAGCTTCCACAACCTCAAGCAGCGCAAGGCCATCGAGGCGAATGTCGCCCGTGCCGCGGAGACAGGCATGCTGATGGAGCTGCAGGCGATCTATTCCGACCAGAAGGCGATCCAGCGCGACCAGCACGGTTACGCCCAGGCGCAGCAGGAGCACCGTTACTGCGGCGCACAGATCGAGCAGCTCACCCTGGAGCTCAACAACCGGGAACACATGGCGACGGAGCTGGGGGAGCAGGTCGCCGCCGTCACCTCGGGCGTGGTGGGGAGCCTGGGATCGACCTCCATCATCGTCATGTTCATGCTGTAGTGCCGCCGCCCGCTTTCTGATCCAGGACTCCTAGCGCCCGATGAGTGCCAACGCCGCCAGTTCCGCCGCCACCAAGACCATCATGTTCGTGCTCGTCGCCGGCGGCGCGGTCATGTTCCTGCCGTCGATGATGCTGCTTGTGGTCGGCATGACCCCGACCATGGCGGCCTGGCTCACCGACCGGCGGCGCGAGAAATACGCCACCCTCTGCGTCGGCTGCATGAACTTCACGGGCGTCCTGCCGTTCCTGATCGAGCTGTGGACCCAGGACCATACCTACGAGCATGCGTTCCAGGTGATCAGTTCACCCTTCACTTGGCTGGTGATGTTCGGGGCGGCCGCCATCGGCTGGGCGATCTATTTCGTGGCGCCGGGGCTGGTGGGCATGTTCATCGCCATGCGCGCCGACCAGCGGGTCGAGCGGCTGCGGCGGCGCCAGCGGGATCTGGTGGAGGAATGGGGGCCGGGCGTGGCCGGCAGTTCGGACCGGGACGAGGAGGCCGCCAAGAAAGGCGGCCGCAGCGGCGGCGGGCGCGAAGAGTAGCTCTCCGCGCCCGCGCATGGTTTCAGACGTCAGGCGCGGTCCTGCAGGAGCTTCTGCTCCATCGCGGCGTTCTTGATCGACTTCTGCAGCTTCTCGAAGGCCCGCACCTCGATCTGGCGGACCCGCTCGCGGCTGATGCCGTATTCCTGGCTCAGATCCTCCAAGGTGGTCGGATCGTCGCGCAGGCGGCGTTCGGTCAGGATGTGGCGCTCGCGGTCGTTCAGGGTCTCCATCGCCTTGTTCAAGAGCAGGCGCCGCTTCTGCAGCTCCTCATCCTCGGCCAGACGGGTCTCCTGGCTGACCTGGTCGTCATCGACCAGCCAGTCCTGCCACTCGCCCTCGCCGTCTACGCGCAGAGGCGCGTTCAGCGAATGGTCCGGGCTGGCCAGGCGTCGGTTCATCGAGATGACGTCGGCCTCGGTCACGTCCAGCCGCTCGGCGATGGCGGTGACCTTGTCCGGCGACAGGTCGCCATCCTCGATCGCCTGCATCTGGCCCTTCAGCTTGCGCAGGTTGAAGAACAGCTTCTTCTGGGCCGCGGTGGTGCCCATCTTCACCAACGACCAGGAGTGCAGGATATATTCCTGTATCGAGGCGCGGATCCACCACATGGCATAGGTCGCCAGGCGGAAGCCGCGCTCCGGATCGAAGCGCTTGACCGCCTGCATCATGCCGACATTGCCCTCGGAGATCAGCTCGGCGACCGGCAGGCCGTAGCCGCGGTAGCCCATGGCGATCTTGGCGACGAGACGCAGGTGGCTGGTGACCAGCTTGTGGGCCGCGTCCGTGTCGCCCTGCTCGCGCCAGTTCTTGGCGAGGATGTACTCCTCCTCCGGCTCGAGCATCGGAAACTTGCGGATCTCCTGCAGATACCGTGACAGATTGCCTTCGACGCTGATCGTGGGCAGTGTGTTGCCGCTCGACGCCATGCGGTTTTCCTTCCGGTTCGGACTTCTAAATCTACGTCGCTATAAGAGAACAAAGGGCACGAGGGATCGTTCCCGCAGAGCTTATATTTAGGGTCTCTGATGGCAATTTGAAGGCAAACCGTCAGGACGCCCGAAGCGCTCTCAGAAGCGTGATGAGATCCTGAGGCAGCGGGCTCTCGAAGCTCAGCGGTTCGCCGGTGACCGGATGGTCGAAGCCGAGGGTTGCAGCGTGCAGCGCCTGGCGCGGGAAATGGCGCACGGCCTCGCGCGCGCCAGCCGGAATCCGCGACACCCGGCCCCCGTGGCCGCGTCCGTAGACAGGATCACCGATCAGCGGATGGCCGATATGGCTCAGATGGACCCGGATCTGATGCGTCCGGCCCGTCTCCAGACGGCACTCCAGCAGCGCCGCGCCTTCCGGACGTTCCAGCGAGCGGTAATGGGTGACGGCATAGCGGCCCTTGAACTCGCTCACCACGGCCATGCGCTTGCGGTCCTTGGGGTGGCGCCCGATCGGCGCATCGATCGTCCCCGCCGGCGGCACCGGATGGCCGAAACAGACCGCCCGGTAGGCGCGGTCGATGTCGTGGGCGGCGAAACGGGCCGCCAACGCCGCATGTGCCCGGTCGGTCTTGGCCACCACCAGCAGGCCCGAGGTGTCCTTGTCGATCCGATGGACGATCCCCGGCCGGCGCACCCCGCCGATGCCGGACAGGCTGTCGCCGCAATGGGCGATCAGTGCATTGACCAGAGTGTCGCGCGGCGATCCCGGAGCGGGGTGGACCGTCATCCCGGCCGGCTTGTCGATCACGATCAGCTCGGAATCCTCGAACATCACGGTCAGCGGCAGGTCCTGGGCCTCCGGCTCGGCGGCCTCCGGCGGCGGCAGGGTAATGCGGTACTGCGCCCCCGGTTTGACCGCCGCCGAGGGGTCGGTTATCGTCGTGGTGCCGTCGCTGACATTTCCCTGCTGTATCAAGGACTTCAGCCGGGACCGGGACAGCAGCGGCGCGTCCTCCAGGCGCTCGACCGCGCCGGCGAGCCAGCGGTCTATTCGATCGGCAGGCACCGCCGCCAACGCGTCGCCGGAGGCTTCGACCAAAACTAACTCGGCATCCGACGCAAAGTCGTCGGCCTCAGACAGGATGGGATCATCGCTCATGAGCGGCACCATAGGCGAAGGCCCTTCCGGCGAGAAGCGGCGTGAAGTGCCCTATCTCGGGGTGGTCAAGATCGCCAGCGTGGTCATGGGGATCATGATCGTGGTCGGGCTGGCGGTGATCGGCGTGACCATCGCCAAGCGCCTGTCGGGGGCGGGTGAGGACACACCGACCCCCACACCCGTATCGACGGCCGCTGTCAGTGCGGCCCTGGGTGCGCCGGGTGCGCTGGACGTGGCGATCCCGGCGAGATCCCGCGTGGTCGATGTTCAGTCGGATGGACGTCGGCTGGTGGTCCGGCTGGTGCTGTCCGGCGGCGGCACGGCGATCCTGCTGCTCGACGCCGATACCGGCGAGCGGCTCGGCCTGTTGACGCTGATCCAGGAAGGCCGCTGACGCGCTCGCCCGGCCCAACCTGGCGCATCAGAAGAACTGGAACATGTCGGAGGTGAGCTGTGCGGTGGTCATGCCCATGATCCGCACGTAGTTGTTGCTGCCGAGATCGATCTCCACCTCACCGTCCGTATTGTCCCGTGACGCCGCCCGGATCGCGGCGAAGCTGACCAGACCCGAGCCGTTCACGTTGATCGCGATGTGAACCACGTCACCGGCCCCGGCATCAAAATCCACGATGACGTCGAACCCGTTCGACGCCTCGATATAGACCGCGTCCCTGCCGGTTCCGGTATAGATCCAGTCCACCCCGGCCCCGCCGACGAGCACATCGTTGCCGGCACCGCCATCGAGCACGTCGATCCCCATCGTTCCGCCGGCCGCACCGCCATAGAGCGTGTCGTCCCCGTCGCCCCCGTCCAGACGATCGTCGCCCGTGCCGCCGTGAAGAACGTCGGCATCGGCCCCTCCCGACAGCGAATCCTCGCCGCTGCCGCCGGACAGGGTATCGTTATGACGGTTGCCGAGCAGGCGGTCGTTCCCGTCGCCACCCCTGATCAGATCGTCCCCCTGCCCGCCGTACAGGGTGTCCTCCCCGACCTGACCGGACAAGCTGTCGGACGCGACATTGCCATACAGGAGATCGCCGTCGCGGCCTCCGAACAGCGTATCGGCATCCTGACCGCCGAACAGCGTGTCGCTGCCCAGGTTGCCATAGAGCACGTCGGCCTGCTGGTTGCCGTAGACCACATCACCCCCGGCGCTGCCGATCACGGTATCGTTGCCCAGGCCGCCGAACACCCTGTCGTTCCCCCCTTCCCCGTCGAGGCTGTCGTCGCCGGTGCCGGAGCCGATCGTATCGTCCCCGTCGCCGCCGAGCAGGGTGTCGTCGCCCTCGCCCAGAGAGATGAACTGGGAGGCACTGTCCCCGGTCGCGAAGTTGTTGCCGCCCCCGCCATTGACCGTGGCCGATCCGATGATGCTGGCGAACTCGATATTGTCGAGCTGCAGGGTCGAGCCCGTGGGCAAGGACCTGACATCGATGACGAAGGCCTCGGACGTGCCCCCATTGGCCGATGGCGTCCCGGTGATGACGATGGGGGTGGAGAGGCTGGTCGATGTGGTGGTGGGGATGATGGTCCGGACGTCCAGCACCGCGGTCACTTCCAGCCGGCTCATGAAGGTCCTCAGACCCGCGGCCATTTCGGTGCCGCCCCCGCTCTGACGTGCCTCAGCCGCCGCGATCAGCGTGGACAGGGCGTCGCCGGGTGTCTGCGCCGAGCTTGGGCCTTCCGCGATGATCGAGGTCTGGGCAGGCAGGGTGGCGGTGACCGCGTTTCCACCCGATCCGGCGCTTTGAACGATGGCGGCCGACGCAGTGCCGGTAGCGGAGGGATTCTGGATCGTCTGTGTCTGGGTGGTCACCGTCACCCCGCCACTGGAGGTCGTCGTGACCGTCGTCGTGTTCGTGGTTGCCGGAACGGGCGTCGGGGTGACGGGTGGCGGAGGTGCTGGCGGCGTCACGACGCCACCACCCCCACCCCCGCTGTTACCCCCCGACCCACCGCCGCCGCTGACCGGGGGCGCGGCGATGGTCAGATTCAGCGCCGCGGAATCCGCCGAGGCATTGCCCGCGGCATCGAGCTCCTGCACGGTGATGGCATAGCTCCCCGGCGCCAGAGAGCTCGCGGTCACCTGATAGGTGCCGTCCGCCTGGCTGACGAAATGAGCGATGGTGACCCCGTTCGCGAGCAGGGCATGCATCGTCGAGCCCGTCAGACTGGTTCCGGAGAAGCCGGGGGTGGAGACCGTCGTGACATTGTCCGTACCGCTGGCGCCGTCATCGCTCGCGGCAAGCAGGTCCGGGGTGGCGGCTGAGCCGGGTGCGGCAGGTGCGGTGAGGTCGATCTCGACAGTCAGCGACTGGCTGGCCGCAGCCTCGTTCCCGGCCAGATCCTCCGCCACAGCGGAGATGGTGTGGGACCCGGCTGTCAGCGCATCGGAGAAGACAAAGGTCCATGCACCCCCGGCACCGGCCACGGTCGAGCCCACGGTCGTCCCATCGACAAGGACATGGACCCGCGCGTTCGCCACCGCGCCTGTGCCGGTGAAGGTCGGAGTCGCGAGACTGGTCAGGTTGTCGCTGTCGCTGCTGCCCCGGTCGCTGGAGGCCAGCAGGTCGGGCGGACCCGATGCTGCCGGAGCGGTCGTATCGACGACGAGACCGAGGCTGCCGGAGGCGGGACCGACATTACCGACCGCATCGGTCACGCCGAGCGAAATCGCGTAACTTCCCTCTGTCAAGCTCAGCGCGTAGGACCACGAGCCGTCCACCGCGACCACCGTTCCGCTCGTCACCCCGTCGACGATGACATGAACCCGATCGCCCGGATCCGCCGATCCAGCCAGAACCTGGCGGGTTGCGGACGTGATGTCATCCGAGGACGAGACGCCCGTGTCACTCTCCGCCGACAGGTCCGGAACCGCCAGGGGGCCCGGAGGCGAGGTATCCACAGTAATTGCCAGCGCCGCGGATGCCGAACTGACATTGCCCGCCAGATCGGTCTGGACCACCGTGATGGCGTTGGTGCCCTCCGACAGGTTGGAGGCAAAGGTGTAGCTCCAGGCCCCGGCCTCGGTGGCAGTCACGCTGCCCACCGTGACGCCGTCGTCAAGGATATGAACCCGTGCGCCAGCCTCCACCCCGGCTCCCTGGATCGTCGGGTTCGCAACGGTGGTGATGTTGTCATCGCTGCTGAGCCCGGTATCGCTGGCGGCGTGTAGATCCGGCAGCCCCGGGGCTGCTGCGGTGGTATCGATCTGCAGGCTAAGTCCGGCACTGGCCGGACTGCCATTGCCTGCCAGGTCCTCCGACACAGCCGTGACGGTATGGGTTCCATCGGAGATGGCCTGAGTGAAGGTGAAGGTCCATTCGCCGCCGGCATTCGCCGTCACGACGCCGACCTCGCCACCGTCGAGCAGAATTCGCAACAATCCGTCCGGCACTGCCCCGGTCCCGGTGATTGTCGGGCGTACGGTGGAGGTGAGATCGTCCGTGGCGCTGGCACCGCTATCGCTTGCCGCAAGCAGGTCCGGCTGAGCGGGCGCGTCCGCGGGTGCCGTCGTGTCCACCGTGAGCGAGAGAGTCGGGGATACCGGTCCTGTATTGCCCGCCGGGTCTGTCGCCTGCACCGCGATCTCGTAGGTGCCGTCGCCAAGCGCGTGGGTGGAGGACCAGACGCCGTCTGCCGCGGTCACCGTGTTCACGGTGGTTCCGTCGACAAGAATGCTCACGAGGTCACCGCTCGTGGCGTTGCCGGAAAGCTGCTGCGTGGTCGAGCGCGTGATGTTGTCGATGGACGAGACGCCGGTGTCGCTGGCAGCGAGCAGGTCCGGGGCGTCGAGCATGCCCGGTGCGGTGGTGTCGACCGTGAGACTGAGAGTCGGCGAGACGGCGCCGACGTTGCCGGCAAGATCCCGACCCTGAACGGCGATCTCGTAGCTTCCCGGACCAAGTGTATGGGTGTAGGACCACGACCCGCCATGGGCGGTCACGGCGTTGGCGGTCCGCCCGTCGACGAGAATACGGATCACATCGCCGTCGGCAGCCGAACCGGTGAGATGGTGGATCCGTGAACTCGTGATGTTGTCGGTGGACGAGATCCCCGTATCCGACTCGGCAAGCAGGTCAGGTGCTGCCAGGACGGGTGCGGTCGTGTCGACCACGACCGTGAAACCGGCGCTAGGCGCCGCATTGTTGCCCGCCACGTCGCTAGCAACGGCGGTGATGACATTGGCCCCCTCGGGTAGAGGGCTGGTGAATGTGTAAGCCCAGTTGCCCAGAATGTCGGCCGGCGCGCTTCCCACCGTGATGCCATTGACCAACACGTGAACGAGCCCATCTGGCGATCCACCCAATCCTGAAATCGTTGGCTGGGCCGAGTTGGTGACATTATCGGTCGAACTCGATCCGCTGTCGCTTGCGGCGACTAAGTCCGGCTTAAGCGCCACTGGCGGCGCCCAGGTGTCGATGACAAGTCCCAATGCGGAGGAGCGGGCGCCGACATTTCCGGCGGCGTCGGTTGCCTGAACCGTGATGGCGTAGGACCCGGCCGTCAGGGTGTGGGTATAGGTCCAGGAACCACCGACAGCGGTGACCGTGTTCGCCGTCACGCCGCCGACCAGGATGCTGACAATGTCACCGGTCTCCGCCGATCCGGTGAATTCCTGGGTCAGCGAACTGGTGACGTTGTCGCTCGACGACATGCCGAGATCACTCGTCGCGACCAGATCCGGCGGGGCGAGGGTTCGCGGTGGGATGAGGTCGATATTGTACGCGGGGATCGGCGCATCCAGGCGTCCGCCAAGCGACGACACCAAAGGGGCCGCAAAGTCAGACCGGTCGAGCCGCACCGACACGCTCCCTTCCTCATAAGGCGTGAGCGTCGAGTAGACTCGAAAGGCAGAGGCGTCCGGAAACCGCTCCGTCGTCAGGAGTGCCGGATAGGCGTCGCGGGCTTCAGGCCCGAACGCCAGGGGAACGGCAAAGGTCTGAGGCCAAGCGCCGCCGAGCGCCGACCCGCCGACCGGTCGGTCACAGCCCCGCACGGGGCAGCCAAGCTCCCGGGCCAGAGCCGCCAGAAAGGCGGCCCCAACGTCACCCTTTGCCACCGAACAGCCGTAGATCAACACTTCGGCCCCAGTGTCGAGGCTGGCCCTGATGTGCTGCAGATCGTGTCGCCGGGCTGTCAGCTGGGCCTGATCGACGGTCGCTCCGCACAACTTAAGCGCGCCCGGGTGACCGTGGGAGAGGATGTGGATCGCGCCGACGGATCGGCGTCCCGCCATGGCCTGTGCCATGGCGGCCAGCCCGTCGCCGGTTCGAGGCAGCCACACGCGTTCGATGCCGCGACGCAACCCTGCGAGCAGGCCCGCAGCATTCTCAACATCGGGGTCCAGGAAAAGAACTTCTCCACCCCTAAACCTCGAGGAAATAACTGATTTTCTTGAGGAGACGGCGCCTGCCGAGTGCAACGCGGACTGACATGCCCCCCACTCGGCGGGTGCCCCTACCTGATCGGCGATCGGTGCGTGTCGGCCATCCATCTGGCGTCTGCCCTACGATAGAGGTCGCCAGGAAGGCGACATCAGGCATCCGAGATCATGCAAACTTTATGGTAGAGTATATAGATTAATTATTATCTCAAGAGTCGTTTTTTAGCATTTTAATTCCCGATAAAGGAGTATTCTTAGAAAAGCGCTGCAGCATTCCAAATGAATATTATATTATTCATTTGGAATGGAACGATCACCCTAAACAGGCAGACTTGTGACGCAGCGGGCGGCGAGCCTGGTGCGAGATCCCGGGGCGTCATGAACGATAGGATAAGCGGATCGCCGATCAGGTCCGAATGGACGACGGAGGAGACCGTGCCACTTTAAGGGTGGTCATTGGGCATTGCCGACCCGGCGGAGCGGTGGGCGCTGCCGGGTCGGCCCATATCAATGGTCAAAAGGAAAGGGCATCCACCCGCACGACCTGGGGCAGCGCCTTCACCGAGGCGAGAACGGCATCGTCGACCCGCTGGTCCACCTCGACCAGCGCGATCGCCTCGCCGCCAGACTCCCGGCGCCCGAGATGGAAGGTGGCGATGTTCACCCCGGCCTCGCCCAGCATCGAGCCCAGCGCCCCGATGAAGCCCGGCTTGTCGTAGTTGCGGACATAGAGCATCCGCGGCGCGAAATCCGCCTCGACTCCGATGCCCTGCACGCCGACCAGGCGCGGCTTGTCGCCACCGATGAGCGTTCCGACCACCTCGCGGGTGCGGGTCTCCGTGGTCACGGTCACACGCAGCAGCGTCTGATAGTCCGGTTCCCGGTCGTGCCGGGTCACGCTGATGTCAATCCCGCGCTGGGCGGCCATGGTCGGGGCATTGACCATGTTCACGCTGTCGACCTGGGAGCGCAGAACACCGGTGATGGCCGCCGCCTTGATCGGGTCGGCGTTCAGTTCCGCGGCATGCCCTTCCAGCTCGATCTGGATCGAGCGGATCGCCGACCGGGTGAGCTGGCCGCAGAACGAGCCCATCAACTCCGCCAGCCGCATGTATGGCCGCAGGATCGGCGCCTCCTCGGCGGTCACCGAGGGCACGTTGATGGCGTTGCTCACCGCCCCGGTCAGCAGGTAGTCGCTCATCTGCTCAGCGATCTGCAGCGCCACCTTCTCCTGGGCTTCCGAGGTGGCAGCACCCAGATGCGGCGTGCAGACCACGTTGGGGTGACCGAAGAGGACGTTCTCCTTGGCCGGCTCTGCCACGAACACGTCGAAGGCGGCCCCGGCCACGTGCCCGGAATCCAGGGCCGCGCGAAGGTCCTCCTCGACGACGAGCCCACCCCGGGCGCAGTTCACGATCCGCACGCCCTTCTTCATCACCGCAAGCGCCTCGGCATTGATGATGCCTCGGGTGCTGTCGGTCAGCGGGGTGTGCAGGGAGATGATGTCCGCCTCGGCGAACAGCTCCTCCAGATCAACCTTGCGCACGCCAAGCTCGATCGCGCGCTGCTCCGACAGATATGGATCATAGGCGATGACCCGCATCCGCAGGCCGCGGCCCCGGTCGGCCACGATGGAGCCGATATTGCCGCAGCCGACCAGACCCAGCGTCTTGCCAGTCAGCTCGACGCCCATGAACTTGGACTTCTCCCACTTGCCGGCCTGGGTCGAGGCATCGGCCTGGGGGATCTGGCGGGCGAGCGCGAACATCATGGCGATGGCATGCTCGGCCGTCGTGACGGCGTTGCCATAAGGCGTGTTCATCACGACCACGCCGAGTTCAGTGGCGGCCTTGGTGTCCACATTGTCGACGCCGATGCCGGCGCGGCCGACGACCTTCAGGTTGGTCGCCTTGGCCAGCACCTCGGCGGTGACCTTGGTGGCGGAACGGACGGCGAGGCCGTCATAGTCGCCGATGATCGAGAGCAACTCGTCGGCTGGCAGGCCGGGACGGAAGTCGGTCTCGATGCCGCGGGCGCGGAAGATCTCAACCGCCTGCTCGCTCAGCTTGTCGGAAATCAGAACCTTGGGCATGGGGGTCTCCCATTGATAGGGCCGCGGTCTGGTGACCGGACCTCGGATTTGGAGAGCGCCGCTGGGTCCCGGGCAGACCCCGGAGCAAGTCCGGGGTCTCCCGGGATGACGTCGAGAGAATTAACGACCGATACGCCGTCATCCCGGCCGGGCCCGTCCCGGATTTAATCCGGGATTGATCCGGGGCCGGGCCGGGACCCAGTGGCTGACACGAAGGGAAAGGTGTCCTAGGCCGCTTTCGCGATCTCGGACTTCACCTCGCCCCAGGCCCAGTCGAGCCAGGGAAGCAGCGCCTCGATATCGGCGGTCTCCACCGTCGCCCCGCCCCAGATCCGAAGACCCGGCGGTGCGTCGCGGTAGCCGGCGATGTCGTAGCCGGCGCCTTCGGCCTCCACCAGGGTGGCGATCTTCTTGGCGACCGCCGCCTGATCCTCGTCGGACAGAGACTGGAACGCCGGATCGATGATCGACAGGCAGATGGAGGTGCAGGAGCGGATCGACTTGTCGGCCGCCAGGAACCCGGCCCAGCCGGACCCTGCGGCCCATGTCTCGATCGCCGCGAGGTTGGTCTCGCACCGCTTCTTGAGCACCGGCAGCCCGCCGATCTCCTCAGCCCAGGCCAGGGTGTCGATCGCATCTTCCACCGCCAGCATGGACGGGGTGTTGATCGTCTCGCCCTTGAAGATGCCTTCGTTCAGCTTGCCGCCCTTGGTCATGCGGAACAGCTTCGGCATCGGCCAGGGCGGGGTGTAGCTCTCCAGCCGCTCGACGGCCCGCGGGCTCAGCACCAGCATGCCATGGGCCGCCTCGCCGCCCAGCACCTTCTGCCAGGACCAGGTGACCACGTCGAGCTTGTCCCAGGCGAGGTCCATGGCGAAGGCCGCGGAGGTCGCGTCGCAGATCGTCAGTCCGTCACGGTCGGCCGGAATCCAGTCGCCATTCGGCACGCGCACGCCGGAGGTGGTGCCGTTCCAGGTGAAGACCACGTCGCGGGAGAAATCGACCTGGCTCAGGTCGACGATCTCGCCATAGGGCGCTTCCAGCACGCGCACGTCGTCGAGCTTGAGCTGCTTGGTCACATCGGTGACCCAGCCGCTGCCGAAGCTTTCCCAGGCCAGCATGTCGACACCCCGGGCGCCGAGCATGGACCACAGGACCATCTCGACGGCCCCGGTGTCGGAGGCCGGCACGATGCCGATGCGGTAATCGTCGGGAATGCCCAGGATCTTGCGCGACCGGTCGATCACGTCGCCCAGTTTGGCTTTACCGATCTTGGAACGGTGAGACCGCCCAAGGGCGGCGTCAGAGAGAACAGCGGGGCCCCATCCGGGTCGCTTTGCACACGGTCCGGATGAGAACAATGGCACCCGCGGCAGCTGCTGCGGCTTCATGGCTTCATCCTTCAATGTTACCGCTCGTTGGGGAGCGGCGGCCCGCAGCGGACATTAGAGAGCTTTGCCCCCATGTCAACGGGCGACCCCGTCCGCGCGGATTGGGCCATTGCACCGTAAACCGTTGTTCCTCGGACCGGGTGCGCGCGTTCTTGACCATTCCTTCATCGATTTCGGGTGTACTCCCCAGTTGGGGATGGTCGCAGCGGTCTCCGTCGGCGATACCGCCGCCGCACCGCTCGATGGAGGATGACATGGCACAGGCACCGAAGATCATGACGTCGCGCAAGGTTCGCCCCCTCCGTTCGGTTCTCGCACGCGTCCTATTCGGCTTCGGTGCGGTCATTTCGGTCTTCGTCGTCGGCGCGGCGCTGACCTACGCCAACCTCATCACCGTCTCCTCCGAGGTGCATCACTTTGCCGAAGTCGCCCGCGAGGCCGAGCTGGCGGCGCGCATCGAATCCCGTTTCGCCCGCCTGAACACCTATGCCCGGGAGTTCGCCAACAAGGGCAACGAGCAGGACGCGGACAAGGTTCGCACGATCGCCGCGCAGATCCGCGACGACATCGGCAGCCTGCGGGCGATGGATGTCGAGGTCGAGCTGACCGACCGCGTCGACGCGATCGAGGCCACCCTGGCCACCTACCTGCGGGACTTCGACCAGGCCGCCGAACTCGAGCGAGAGTTCAAGATGCTGGTCACCGAGAGGATGAGCCCGGCCGGTGCCCGGCTGATCGAGGACCTCGACGCCATCCAGGCCGATTTCGTGGCCGATGGCGATCTGGCCTCCGCTGTCCTCACCGGCACCGCGCGCGAGCACCTGCTCCTGCTTCAGCTCCACTCCAACACCCTCGTCGGTCGAAAGGACACCTCCATCGGCCTGAAGGTTGACGAGGAGCTGACCAAATCCGCCGAGGCCCTGGGCAAGCTCGAGCAGGCCGTGGTCACCGACCATGAGAAGATGCTGCTGGCCGAGGTGAAGACGCTTTTCGAGGAATACCGCACCGCCCTGCGCAAGGCCCATAGCGACGAGGTGGCCATTCGTTCCCTCATCGACGGGCAACTGACCGAGCAGGCCGCCGAGATCGCCGAGAATACGGGTTCCTTCCTGGAGATCGCTGCCGCGATCGAGGCGAAGATCGAACACGAGGTGCTCGGCATGATCCGCCTGACGGAAATCGAGGTCGCGGTCGTCAGCCTCGCCAGCTTCCTGCTCGGCGTCGCCATCGCGCTGATCCTTGGCCGCGGCATCGCCCGGCCGGTCAACCAGCTCACCGGCGTCATGGGACGCCTGGCCGAGCATGACCTCGCCGTCGAAGTCCCCGGCACCCGTCGGCAGGACGAGCTCGGCCAGATGGCCGAGGCGGTCCTCTTCTTTAAGGAGAAGATGATCCAGAACGACGAGATGGCCGAGGAGCAGCGGGCGGCACAGGTCCGCCGCGAGGCCCGGACGAAGCGGCTCGACGAGCTGACCGCCGCTTTCGAGGGCAGCGTCAACGGGATGCTGGAGACCGTTTCCAGCGCCACCACCGAACTGGATGCCGCCGCCGTCTCCATGTCCGGCATCGCCGAGGAGACCATGTCGCGCTCCGTCACGGTCGCCAATGCCTCCGAGGAGGCCAGCGCCAATGTTCAGACCGTCGCCTCGGCCACCGAGGAACTGGCCGCCTCCATCGTCGAGATCAACAGCCAGGTCGGCCACGCGACGCAGATCGCCAAGGACGCCGCGGACCGGGCCCAGGAGACCGACCAGACCGTGAAGAGCCTGGAAACGGCGACCCAGGAGGTCGGCAACATCCTTCAGCTGATCCGCGACATCGCCGACCAGACCAACCTGCTCGCCCTGAACGCCACCATCGAGGCGGCCCGGGCGGGGGATGCCGGCAAAGGCTTCGCGGTGGTCGCCACCGAGGTCAAGACACTGGCCGAACAGACCGGCAAGGCGACCGTGGACATCGCCGACAAGATCGCCCTCATCCAGCAGGAGTCGTCCCGCACGGCCGAGGCGATCCGGCATATCTCCCAGACGGTCGTGCGGCTGGACGAGATTTCCGCGGTGGTCGCGGCGGCGATGGAGGAGCAGTCGTCGGCCACCCAGGAGATCGGCCGCAGCGTCCAGGACGCCGCCCAGGGCACCCAGGAGGTCGCCGAAAACATCATCGCCCTGAAGACCGGTGCCCAGGACACCAACTCGGCCGCGCACCAGGTCCGCAGCGCGAGCGGCGACGTCACGCAGCAAAGCCAGAGCCTGCGCACGCAGATCGCCCGCTTCCTGTCGGACGTGAAGGCCGCCTGACGACGGATTTTTGTCGGGGGATGTCGGCCATCCGGCGACCGACATCCCCCCGTATTCAACTTCCAAGAGCCGCGGTTTTCCTCGCTCCAGAGCCCTGGAGCCCGGGCGCGGCTGCAACCGTTTCATCCCGCACCTGCGAAAAAGCTCTCTGGACTCGCTATCGGAATGCCCTCAGGCTTCGCATTCCAAGAAACTCCACCTAAGGAGGGGCTCGATGAACTGGGGAAGCATATTCGGTAAAACAGCGGCAAAAGCCGCACTCGCAGCAGCCATCGCGCTGCCGATGTCCGTCGGGATGAGTACGGCAGGCTCTGCGGAAACGACGCTCCGCGTGGTCATGCACTCGGACCTGAAGATCGTCGATCCGATCTGGACCACGGCCTACATGTCCCGCAACTACGGGTATATGGTTTATGACACGCTGTTCGCGATGGACAGCGACACCAAGGTCCACCCGCAGATGGTGGATACCTACACCGTCAGCGACGACAAGCTGACCTATACCCTGACCCTGCGCGACGGGCTGAAATGGCATGACGGCGCGCCGGTCACGTCGGAAGACTGCATCGCCTCGATCAAGCGCTGGGGCGCCAAGGACTCGATGGGTCAGAAGCTTCTCGAGTTCGTCGCGGAATTCAACGCGGTGGACGACAAGACCTTCGAGATCAAGCTGAAGAAACCCTACGGCCTGGTGATCGCCTCGCTCGCCAAACCGAGCTCCAACGTGCCGTTCATGATGCCCAAGCGCGTCGCCGACACGCCGGCGAGCGACCAGATCACCGACTACACCGGCTCCGGCCCGTTCGTCTTCAAGCAGGACGAGTGGAAGCCCGGCGACGTCGCGGTGTTCGAGAAGTTCGACGATTACGTTCCGCGCTCCGAGGAGCCGAGCTGGGCCGCCGGCGGCAAGGTGGTCAATGTCGACCGGGTCGAGTGGGTCTCCATCAAGGATCACCAGACCGCGGTCAACGCCCTGCTGGAAGGCGAGGTCGACTATCTGGAAGCCCCGCCCACCGATCTGCTGCCGCTGTTCGAGGGCAATGAGAACGTCACCGCCAAGATCCTGAACCCGCTGGGCAACCAGTACATGTTCCGGATGAACTGGCTGCATCCGCCGTTCGACAACGTGAAGCTGCGCCGGGCCGCCCTCGCGGCGATCAACCAGGTCGACTTCGTCCAGGCCACCATCGGCAATCCGGACTACTACAAGGAATGCCCGGCCATGTTCGTCTGCGGCACGGCCTTCGCGACCGATGCCGGCACCGAGATCGTCATGAAGTCGGACATCGACGGCGCCAAGAAGATGCTCGAGGAAGCCGGCTATGACGGCACCCCCGTGGTCGTGATGCAGTCGACCGATGTCGACGTGCTGAACAACCTCGGCCCGGTCGCCGCCGACAAACTCAAGCAGGCCGGCTTCAACGTCGATCTGCAGGCGATGGACTGGCAGACCCTGGTCGCCCGCCGGGCGAAGAAGGAGCCGCCGTCCGAGGGGGGCTGGAACGTCTTCCTGACGTCCTGGACCGCCGCCGACATCCTGAACCCGATCTCCGCCGCCGGCTTCAACGCCGGATGCGACAAGGCCTGGTTCGGCTGGCCCTGCGACGAGAAGATGGAGGAGCTTCGCGAGAGCTTCGCCACCGAGACCGACGAGGGCAAGCAGAAGGCGATCGCGGAAGAGATCCAGAAGCGCGCCATGGAGATCGGGACCCACGCCCATGCGGGCCAGTGGTATCAGGTCCCGGCGTGGCGGAGCGACAAGCTGAGCGGCGTGCTCGGCGGCCCGTTCCCGATCTTCTGGAACATCGCCAAGTCCGAGTGAGGACGCGGCACGCTTCCCGACGCTGGAGCCATAACCGCATATGTTCGGCTTTCTAGTCCAACGTCTGCTCGCCACCATCCCGGTCCTCGGGATGGTGGCGGTCTTCGTGTTCCTGATGCTGCGGCTGACGCCCGGCGATCCGGCGGCAGTGCTCGCCGGTGACAATGGCACACCGGAACAGGTCGCCCAGATCCGCGAGACCCTCGGCCTGAACGAGCCGCTGCTGGTACAGCTCGGCATCTGGGTCGGGAACCTCCTCCAGGGCGATTTCGGCCAGTCCTACTTCTTCAAGAAGGACGTCGCGGAGCTGATCTTGCTGCGGGTCGAGCCGACCCTGGCCCTGGCGACGACGACTCTGATCATCACGATCCTGGTCGCCGTCCCGATCGGCGTGATCGCCGCCTACAAGCATGGCACCTGGATCGACCGCTCGGTCATGGCCTTCTCGGTCGCCGGCTTCTCGGTCCCGGTCTTCGTGCTGGGCTATATCCTGATCTATCTCTTCGCGATGGAGATCGACCTTTTTCCGGTCCAGGGATACAAGCCGATCGCCGAGGGCTTCTGGCCCTTCCTGCACCGGCTCATTCTGCCCAGCATCACGCTCAGCGTGATCTACATCGCGCTGATCGCCCGCATCACCCGGGCCAGTGTGCTGGAGGTTCTGGGCGAGGATTATATCCGCACCGCCTATGCCAAGGGGCTAACGCCGAACAAGGTGCTGCTGAAGCACGCCCTGCGCAACGCGGCGGTCCCCATCGTCACCGTGATCGGCATCGGCATCGCTCTGCTGATCGGCGGCGTGGTGGTGACGGAGAGCGTCTACAACATCCCCGGCCTCGGCCGGCTGACCGTGGACGCGGTGCTGGGCCGCGACTATCCGACGATCCAGGCCATCATCATCGTGTTCTCCTTCGTCTACGTGATGATCAACCTGCTGGTCGACCTGAGCTACAGCCTGCTTGACCCGAGGATCCGATATTGACCGAGGGCACCGAAAATCTCGTCGATTCCGCCGCCTCGGCCGAGGCCGCCTCGCGCAAGGCGACGGTCTGGGAACAGCTCGTCCGCAACCCCAGCGTCATGTTCGGCGGCGTCGTCCTCGGCCTGATGGTGCTGATGGCCGTCTGCGCCCCGCTGCTGGACACCATGGATCCGAGCGCGATCGATCCGGCCTGGCGCAACAAGAAGCCGGGGGTCGAGCACCTGAAGACCTTCTCCGACGGCACCGAGCGGGAATGGACCTACCGCATGGGCACCGACACGCTCGGCCGCGACACCTACAGCCGGGTGATCTACGGCGCCCGGGTGTCCCTCGCGGTCGGCCTGCTGGTGGCGGTCCTGTCCCTGGCGATCGGCCTGGTGGTCGGGCTGGTGTCCGGCTACATCCGCTGGCTCGACGCCATCGTGATGCGGGTGATGGACGGGCTGATGGCAATCCCGGGCATCCTGCTCGCCATCGCCCTGGTCTCGCTCGCCGATGCCGGGCTTCTGACGGTGATCCTGGCCATCACCATCCCGGAGATCCCCCGCGTGGTGCGGCTGGTGCGCTCCATCGTGCTGTCGATCCGCGAGGAACCCTATGTGGAGGCGGCGATCTCGGTCGGCACGCGGGTGCCGCTGATCCTGATCCGGCACGTGCTGCCGAACACCATCGCGCCGCTGATCGTCCAGGGCACCTATATCTGTGCCTCGGCGATCCTGGTGGAGGCGATCCTGAGCTTCCTGGGCGTCGGCATCCCGCCGGAGACGCCGACCTGGGGCAACATCATGGCCGAGGGACGGCTGCTGTTCCGCGTCTACCCGCACAACATCCTGTTCCCGGGAATCTTCCTGGCGATCACGGTGCTGGCAGTGAACATGCTCGGCGACGGGCTGCGCGACACGCTCGATCCCCGTATGCGCAAGCGGCTGTAGACCATGACAGATCAGACCAAAGTCCAGCCGATCCTGGAGATCGACAACCTCACCGTCGACCTGCCGGAGGGTAACGACCGGCGCCATGCGGTGGACGGCGTGTCGATCTCCGTCGGCCCGCGCGAGATCGTCTGCCTGGTCGGTGAGTCCGGTTCCGGCAAGTCGGTCACCGCGTTCAGCGTCATGGGTCTGCTGCCCAAGGGCCAGCTCACCCCGAGCGGCGGCGCGATCCGCCTGATGGGCGAGAATGTGCTGGAGGCCAGCGACGAGCGGCTGCGCGACCTGCGCGGGGCCCGCATGTCGATGATCTTCCAGGAGCCGATGACGGCCCTGAACCCGACCATGACCTGCGGCGACCAGATCGAGGAGGTGCTGACCACCCACACCTCGCTGGACCAGGCGGCGCGCCAGGCCAAGATCCTGGAGATCCTGGAGCAGGTGCAGCTTCCGGACCCGCCGCGCATGGCGGCCTCCTATCCGCACCAGCTTTCCGGCGGCCAGCGCCAGCGCATCATGATTGCCATGGCCCTGGTGCTGGAGCCGGTGCTGCTGATTGCCGACGAGCCGACCACCGCGCTCGACGTGACGACCCAGGAGCAGATTCTCAAGCTCATCAAGGATATCCAGCGCACCCACGAAACGGCGGTGCTGTTCATCACCCATGATTTCGGCGTGGTGGCCGAGATCGCCGACCGGGTGGCCGTGATGCAGTGGGGCAAGGTGGTCGAGGAAGGGCCGGCCGAGGCGGTGCTGAAGCGGCCGCACGAGCCCTATACCAAGATGCTGATCGGTGCTGTGCCGAGCTTCACGCCCCATGGACGTCCCCGGGCGGAGAAGGCACCGGTGGTGCTGGCGACCGACGGCCTGTGCAAGACCTATGGCGGCGGCGGCTTCTTCCAGAAGGCGCGGGAGGTTCATGCCGCCCAGAACGTCAATCTGGAGATCCGCCGTGGCGAGACGCTGGGCATCGTCGGCGAGTCCGGCTCCGGCAAATCGACGGTGGCCCGCTGCATCGCCCGGCTGATCGACCCGACCTCCGGCCATATCTACCTGGACAGCGACGACATCGCCCAGGCGTCCCAGTCCCGCCTGCGCACCCTGCGCCGCCGGGTGCAGATCATCTTCCAGGACCCCTACCGTTCCCTCAACCCGCGCCGCACCGTCGGCGCCTCCATCGTCGAGGGACCGATGAACTACGGGATGGGCGAGAGCGAGGCCTATGAGCGGGCGCGCTCGCTGATGTCCCTGGTCAGGCTCGACCCGACCGCGCTGGACCGGTTCCCGCACCAGTTCTCCGGCGGCCAGCGCCAGCGCATCTGCATTGCCCGGGCGCTCGCGATGGAGCCGGACCTGCTGATCGCCGACGAGGCGGTCTCCGCCCTCGACGTGTCGGTGCAGGCGCAGGTCCTGGAGCTGCTGGACGACATCCGCCGGCGGCTCGACCTCGCCATGCTGTTCATCACCCACGACCTCCGGGTCGCCGCCCAGGTCTGCGACACGGTGGCGGTGATGCATCGCGGCCAGGTGGTGGAGTACGGCGAGGCGGCCGAGGTGTTCGGCAACCCGCAGCATGACTATACCCGTGCCCTGTTCGCCGCCGCCCCGGGACGCGGCTTCGACTTCGGCGGTGTCGCCGCGCTGGCCGCCGGGTGATCCTCGTGGAACGCGTCGTTCGGAACCCGAAGAGCGACGCCGCGTTACTTCCGCACTGATGAAAATCATGGGCGGGTATCGACATGACTATTCTACGACTGCTGCTGACGATCCTTCTGCCGCCGCTCGGCGTCTTCCTGACGGTGGGTATCGGCGCGCAGTTCTGGATCAACATCCTGCTGACGATCCTGGGCTATATCCCCGGCATCGTTCACGGCGTCTGGGTGATCGCCAAGCGGACCCCGACGGAGCCGTGAATGCGGGTTGCGGCGGCATCGGTCGGTGCCGCCCGGCGTGCCCGCGGATCATCCTGACGGCGCTCCGTCTGATCGTTGCCGCGGTCCTCCTCGTTGGCGCGTCTGCAACGTATCTCCCCGCGCTCGCGCAGGACGGCACTTCCGCCGGCGGTTCCCAGAGCGACGCTCCCCGGGCGGTCGCCGTGGAGCCGGTCGCGCGCGATGACGCGATCGCCCGACGGATCGACAGCATTCTGCGTGCCACCGGCTGGTACAGCGACGTGCGGGTGTCGGCGACCGACGGGGTGGTCTTTCTCGACGGCAGCACCCAGACCGACGAACACCGCACCTGGGCCCGCAACCTCGCGGCCAATACCCAGGACGTGGCGGCGGTGGTCAACCGCATCTCAGTGACGCCGCAGACCGACTGGTCGTTCACCCCGGCGCTGAACGAGGTCCGGGCGCTGCTCTACAAGGGGCTGGCCAGCCTGCCGCTGATCGCCCTGGCCCTGGTCATCCTGCCGCTGGCGTTCTACGCCGCGTCGCTCGTGGGCCGGGCGACGGACTGGGCGCTGAGCCGGCAGGTCGAGTCCCCCTTCCTGCGCAGCGTGATCGCCCGCACGGTCTCCATCCCCGTATTCCTGATCGGCCTGTACATCGTGCTTCAGGTCGCCGGTCTCACCCAGCTCGCCCTGTCCCTGCTCGGCGGCGCCGGCGTGGTCGGCATCATCGTCGGCTTCGCCTTCCGCGACATCGCCGAGAATTTCCTGGCCAGTCTGCTGCTCAGCATCCGCCAGCCGTTCCGGCGCGGCGACTACATCGCGGTGGGCGGACAGGAGGGCACGGTGCAGAGCATGAACACCCGCAGCACCCTCCTGCTGTCGCGCGAGGGCAACCACATCCAGATCCCCAACGCGGCGGTGTTCAAGAGCACGATCGTGAACTTCAGCGCCGCGGCCGCCCGCCAGGAGTACCTGGAGGTCGGCATCGGCTACGAGGCCTCGATCGCCGCCGCACAGGAGGTCATCCGCAAGGTGCTGGCCGACCACGCCGCCGTGCTCTCCGAGCCGGAGGAACCGCTGGTTCTGGTCGACTCCCTGGGCAGCGCCACGGTGAACCTGCGGGCCTATTTCTGGTTCGACGGCCATGCCTATTCGGTGCTGAAGATCCGCTCGGCCCTGCTGCGGCTGGTGAAGAAGGCGCTGATGGAGGCGGGCATCTCGATGCCCGATGAGGCGCGCGAGATCATCTTCCCCCAGGGCGTGCCGCTCGTCTCCCTGGACGCCCGCTCGGAGGCCGCCTCGACGCCCACGCCGCTTCCGCCGCCGACCGACGCGCCCGCGCCTCCCAAGGTGGCGGAGTCCGACGCCGAGGCCACGGCGTCCGAAGGCGAGTTGGAGAACGACACGGAATCCGTCGAGCGCCACGCCGCCGGAGCGGATATCCCAGAGGCGTCCCAGGATCTGCTGTCGGGTGCCGACCGCCGGCTCTAGCAGCGCCGTCAGCCGCCGGCGAGGCCGAGGGTCTCCAACCCGACCGCGAGTAGGATGCCGAAAACCGGAATGACGGCCAGGCCCGCCAGCGCGAACAGACCGTCGCGCGTCAGCAAACCCGCGGCGATCAGCAGAACCGCGCTGCCGATGATCGACGAGGAGAACGGGACGAGTTCCAGGAACGGCATCGCCAGACCGCAGAGCAGGCACATGAATTCCAGAACCGTGCGGCCCGGCGGATCGATCAGCCAGTTCAGGCGATCGCGGGCATGCTCGTCGATCCAGTAGGCGATCTTGCCGATCCGGCCGATCGCCGCCCGCGCCCGCCGGCCGCTGACCTGGCGTCTGGCAATGAAATCGGGGATCCACAGGCTGCGCATCCCGGGGAACACCATCTGGGCGGAGATGATCGCGATGATCGCGCCGCAGACCGAGGACAGCAGCGGCACCCCGGACAGCGGCGACATCACCGTCAGCGAGGGGATGATCAGCAGCGGCAGGTAGGACCGGCGTCCGAAGGCCTCGAGGGTCTCGCCGACGGTGACACGGCTGCCCTGGGCGGTGTCCGCCAGGCGCTCGACGATCTCGGTCAGCGGATGGTCGGAGGTGGGTTGGTCCGTCGGATCGGATTTGTCGGCGTCCGATGGGGATGCGGTCATCGCGGCCTCGAACCTGCGTCGATGGGGGCGGACCCTGTTGCGGGCTGCGGCGGCCCTGCGGGAACCCGCGGGCCGGTCGTATCGGCGTGATGGTCGAACGCCTCGGCTCCGGCTGGGTTCCCAAATCCGCCCCCGGCCCCACCGGTCAGTCCGAGCCCGGACCGTATGGGTGCACCGATTGACGCGCAGCCGATTTTAGTGTTCCGTGTTCTGAATTCAGAACACGGAACATGGGTGCCCATGCAATCCCTTGCCACCAAGCCCGACCTCACCGCACAGGCGCATCAGGCGATCCGGGACGCCATCATGGCGATGGATCTCGCACCGGGAACGCCGCTGGCGCAGGAGGGCTTGGCCGAACGGCTGGGCGTGAGCCGGCAGCCGGTGAGTCACGCCCTGGTGCTGCTGCGCCGGGAGGGGCTGGTCGTCGACCGGGGCCGCAAGGGCCAGATGGTGGCGCCGATCGACCCGGACCGGCTGCTCGACCTGTATCAGGTGCGCGGCGCCATCGACCGGCTCGCCGCCCGCCTGGCGGCGACACGCCTCGCCCCGTCGGACGCGCCCGCCAAGCGCTTCCGACGCCTGATCGAGGATGGCCGGGAAGCCTGCGCCGAGGGGACCATGGACGCGCTGGTCAAGGCCGACCTCGCCTTCCACCAGGCGATCCACGCGCTCTCGGGCAATGAGGAGATCGATCGGACCGCCGCCGGGTTCTGGCCGCATATGGTCCGCTCCATGCGCGTGGTGCTGGAGGACAGCAAGGGCCGCGACGTGATCTGGGACGAGCATGCGGCGATCGCCGAGGCGATCGTCGCCGGTGATGCGGCCAAGGCGGGGGCCCTGGCCGCCGATCACGCCGAACGCACCGGCGAACTCACCTATCAACGGCTGACCCGGCGGGAAGACCGGCAGTCCCTGTAAGAAGACAAACCAACAAGGAAGGAAACGCCATGAAACTGAGCGCCGACGACCTCAAGAAATTTGACGAGGAAGGCTATCTGTTCTTCCCAGGCAAGTTCACGCCGCAGGAAGCCGCCCTGATGAAGCAGGAGGCCGACAAGATCTACGCGATGGACCGCAAGGAGGTCTGGCGCGAGAAGTCCGGCGTCGCCCGCACCGCCTTCGCCGCCCATACCTACAACGAGACGTTCCGCCGCCTGGGGTCCCATCCCCGCCTGATCGAGCCGGTGCAGCAGCTGCTCGACGGCGACCTCTACATGCACCAGTTCAAGATCAACGCGAAGGCCGCGTTCGACGGCGAGGTCTGGCAGTGGCACCAGGATTACGGCACCTGGGCGCGCGACGACGAGATGCCGGAGCCGCGCGCGATGAACATCGCGGTGTTCCTGGACGACGTCACCGCCGCCAACGGTCCGCTGCTGTTCATCCCGGCCAGCCACAAGCAGGGCGTGGTCGATGCCGGCCATGACCTGGAGACCACCTCCTACCCGCTGTGGACCCTGGATCGCGAGACCGTGTCCGCCCTGGCGGAAAAGGGCGGCTGCGTCGCCCCCACCGGTCCGGCCGGCAGCGTGCTGATGTTCTCCTCGCTGCTGGTACATGCCAGCCCGCCGAACATCTCGCCGATCGGCCGCACCATCGTCTATCTGTCGCTGTGCCACGTGGACAACCACATCCGCGCCTTCAAGCGCGAGGAGTGGATCGCCCATCGCGACTTCACGCCGATCAAGGCGTTGGAGGACAACTGCTTTGACGAGTTGATCGCCGGGCAGCTCCAGGCGGCGGAATAAGCGCCGATGTACATCTATCAGGATCTCCTGGCCCGCGCCCAGGCCGGCACGCCCGTGCGTGTCGGCCTGATCGGCGCCGGCAAGTTCGGCTCCATGTTCCTCTCTCAGGTCCCGACCACACCGGGACTTGAGGTGGCCTGGATCGCCGACCTGTCGCCGGACCGGGCCCGGGCCGCCTGCCGCGCGGTCGGCTGGCCCGACGACCTTATCGCGAAGACCACCTTCGAGGAGGACGCCCGCCGCCTGATCGCGTCGGGCACCGCCGAGGTGGTCGTGGAAGCCACCGGCGTGCCGTCGGTCGGCCTCGTCCATGCCCGCGAGGCGATCCGCAACGGTGTCCACATCGTCATGGTCAACGTGGAAGCCGACGTGCTGGCCGGCCCGCTGCTCGCCGAGGAGGCGCGCCAGGCCGGTGTGGTCTACTCCATGGCCTATGGCGACCAGCCGGCCCTGACCTGCGAGATGGTCGAGTGGGCGCGCTCCACCGGCTTCGAGGTGATCGCCGCCGGCAAGGGCACGAAGTTCCTGCCGGCCTATCACGCCTCCACGCCGGACACGGTGTGGGACCATTACGGGCTGACCGGGGAACAGGCGGCCGCCGCCGGCATGAACAGCCAGATGTTCAACAGCTTCCTCGACGGCACCAAGTCGGCGCTGGAAATGGCGGCGATCGCAAATGCGACCGGCCTCACCCCGCCGCCGGACGGGCTCATGTTCCCGCCGGCGGGCATGGACGACCTCGCCCATGTGCTGCGTCCCAAATCCGACGGCGGCCAGCTCGCCGCCAAGGGCCAGGTGGAGGTGGTCTCCTCCCTGGAGCGGGACGGACGGCCGGTGTTCAAGGACCTGCGCTGGGGCGTCTACGTGGTCATCGAGGCGCCGAACGACTATGCCGCCGCCTGCTTCCGGCAGTACGGCATGAACACCGACGCCACCGGCCGCTACTCGGCGATGTACAAGCCGTTCCACCTGATCGGCCTGGAGCTCAACGTGTCGATCCTGTCGGCGGCGATCCTGAAGCGGCCGACCGGGGCGACCCAGGGTTTCCGCGGCGACGTGGTGGCGACCGCCAAGCGCGACCTGAAGGCCGGAGAGATGCTGGACGGCGAGGGCGGCTTCACCGTGTGGGGCAAGCTCTACCCGGCGCAGACCTCGCTCCGGCTCGGCGGCCTGCCGATCGGCCTCGCCCATCACGTCAAGCTGAAGTCCGGCATCAAGGCCGGCCAGCCGATCCGCTGGGCCGACGTTGAGGTGGACGAGACCAGCGAGGCGATCCGGATCCGGCGGGAGATGGAGCAGCGCTGCGGCGTCAAGGGGATGGCGGCCTAAGAGCGGCCATTCCATCCGCTACCGCCGTCGACCATGTCGGACGGGCGGCACCTCTGCCGCCTGTCCGCTCCCCTCAGATCACGTCGAACATGCTGGTGGACAGCGAGTCGGTAGAGATCCCGACGAACCGGACGATCGCGCCATTGTCGAGGGCGACCTCGCTGCCGCCGTCGGCGGTCGCCGTCGCCTCTGCCAGCAGCGCCACCAGCACGTCGAGCGTGACCGGCACAGCGACCACGTCGCCATCGGCGGCGGAGAAATCGGCGATGATGTCGATGCCGTCCGTCCCGACCTCGAACCGGTCCGCCCCGCCACCGCCATACAGGAGGTCGTTCCCAAGCCCGGCCACCAGGGTGTCGTTCCCCAGATTGCCGTAGAGCAGGTCGCTCGCGTCACCCGGAGCGCTGGCGCCGCCATACAGCCGGTCGTCCCCCTGCCCGCCATAGAGCGTATCCGACGCCAGATTGCCGTAGAGCGTGTCGGCCCCAAGATTGCCGTAGACGATGTCCGGGTGCTGGCCGCCGAAGGCGACGTCGCGGTCCTGTCCGCCATAGAGCGTGTCGAGCCCCTGATTGCCGTACAGGACGTCGTCGCCCTGGTTGCCGTAGGCCACGTCCTCGTTCACGCCGCCGAGCACGGTATCGGTCTCGGTGCCGCCGAAGACGATGTCGTTGCCGCCGTCGCCCTGCAGGTAGTCTGTGCCGCCGCCCGAACCGACGATGTCGTTCCCCCCGCCCCCGGCAAGGGTGTCGTTGCCGAGACCGAGCGAGATGTACTGGGCCGCATCGTCGCCCACGGCATAATTGTCCCCGTCGCCTCCGACGATGGAGGCGCTGCCGATCACCGACACGAACTCGATATTGTCGAGGTGAACCGTGCCGCCCTGCGGCAGCGAAGACACGTCGAGCACGAAGGCCTCCGCCTGGGAGCCGCCGCCCGACGGGGTCGTACCGCTGATGACGAAGGGATCGGCGGGTGCGGTGCCGCTGAAAGCCGGCACGATGGTGCGGACATCCAGCACGGTGCTGCCGGCCAGCATGTCGAGATAGGACCGGGCACCGGCAAGCACCGGGTCGGGACCCTGCGGATCCCGCGCCTCGATCGCGGTCAGCAGGGTGGACAGCGCGGAACTCGCGTTCTGGGCGTTCGCCGGCCCGGTGGCGGTGAGCGAGGTCCCGGCCGGGAGCGACGCAGTCACGGTATTGCCGTTGTTGCCGGTGTTCTCGACGATGGCGGCCGATCCCGTGGTCTGGCCGTTGTTGGTCAGCACCCGGGTGGGGTTGGGGGAACCCGGCTGCGGCGCGCTGTCGCTCACCGACAGGCCCGTATCGCCGCCGCCTCCCCCTCCGCCGGATCCGCCGGAGGGCGCCGGGGCGGTATAGGTGACGCTCCTATACCCGGTCTCGGCGGTGACGGTGAAACTGGCCCCCGAGGCCAGGCCCGTGGCGGAGATGGTCACATCGGCGCTGCCGTTGCCGTCGGTATCGAAGGACAGGCTGTCGCCGCTGCGGGAGATGCCGTCGGCGGTGAGACCCGAGGCTCCGATCAGCGCCAGACTGTCGCCGGTCTGCCAGTCCGCCACCGTGTCGCCGTCACCGACCACGAACCAGTCGTTTCCGGCACCGCCGGACAGGGTGTCGGCCCCGGCACCGCCGGTCAGGGTGTCGTTCCCGGCACCGCCGGAGAGCAGATCCGCCCCGCCCCCGCCACCGAGATCATCCGCCCCGGTGCCGCCGGCCACGGTATCGCTGCCGCTGCCCCCGCACAGTTCGTCGTGCCCGGCCCCGCCGGCGACCCGGTCGTCGCCGACCTCGCCGCAGAGCACGTCCGCGTCGGCGCCGCCGCTCAGCACGTCGTTGCCGTCGCCACCGGAGAGGGAGTCCTCGCCCCCCTCGCCCAGAAGGGTATCCGCCCCGTCCCCACCGGTCAGGAAATCGGTCCCGGTTCCCCCGACCAGCCGGTCGTCGCCGGCCTGACCCGAGAGGTCGTCGTCGCCGCTGCCGCCGCTGAGCACATCATTGTCGGTGCCGCCGCTGAGCACGTCGTTGTCCGCCCCGCCGAACAGCAGGTCGGAGCCAGCCCCGGCGGTCAGCCAGTCCTGGCCGCCTGCCCCGCTGATCGTGTCGGCGCCGGCCCCGCCGGTGACGGAGTCGCCCTTGGAACCGCCACGCAGCAGGTCCGCGCCGGACTTCCCGCCCATGGTCACCGCGAAACCGGTTGGCGCGATCAGCGTGACCGCGTCGGCGTCGAATGCGGCCAGCGAGACGCTGGACGTACCCGCCGTCAGTCCGCTGACATCGAGATTGCTGAGGTCGAGGCTGGTGCTGTTCTTGACATAGAAGCCGAAGCTGCCGCCGCCGGACAGGGCCATGGTCGCGCCGCTGAAGGCGTCTGCGAACACCGCCGTCGCCCCGGTGGAGACCGAGATCACCTCGAACCCGCTGACGGACCCGGCATCGGTGAAATCGGCGTAATTCGTCACCCGGATGGTGTCGGTGCCGGCACCGCCGTCCAGGGTGTCGTCATCCGCCGCCTCGTTGCCATAGGTGACCGTGTCGTTCCCGGCACCGCCGCTCAGCCGGTCGCCTCCGACATTGCCCGACAGCAGGTCATTGCCGGCACCGCCGATCAGCGTGTCGGTCTGGTCGGTCCCGATGAGAACGAAGCTGCCGTCGGTTTCCGCCGAGCCATCCCAGGAGAGGGTGGCCCCGCTGGCCGACCCGTTGACCGTCAGGCTCTGGCCCGCGGCGACCGTGCCGTCATGGCTGGTGATCGACTGCGCCCCGGCAGTGACGGTCACCGTCTCAAAATTGGTCAGGGTCGTGGCGTCGAGGGTGACGGTCTGCGCCGCCGAGAGGGTCAACGTGTCGGAACCGCCCAGCCCGTTGATCGTGTCGACAGTGTTGAGGCTGCCGGCGATCGATCCGGTCACCGTGTCGGAGCCGCCGGACAGGGTCGGTGAATCGACGCCCGTGGAAAGCGAAGCGGCTACCATGGCGCCATCTCACGTCCTGGATCGCGGACCCGCTGTTTCTCCCCGTACTGCTCTGCCATGGCTGGACTGGTCGTTGTCTGAGAGTCCGACCAAAAGTGACCGCTTCCGGAAACCCCCGCCGTACCAGGCGTTTCCGATTGCCAACCGTATGTCTGTTTTTGACGGTGTGACCGCGTTTATCGGACGTCGGTAGCGTCAGATCGACAGATGATGCAGCCAGCGCTCGTAGCGCCGGTCCACATCGACCGCCGCGCCGGCGGTGTCGCCGAAGACATAATGCGCGTGCCGGATATCCCGGGGCGCCACGCCGTAGCGGGCTCGGAACGCCCGGCTGAAGGCGGCGTCGCTGGAATAGCCCGCATCCAGTGCGATGTCGTAGATCGGTCGATGACGTGACTGGCTGTCGCTCAGAGCCAGCAGGGCCCGGCGCAGCCGACGGTCGCGGATATAGGCGCCGACCCCGCCGAACGGCACGAACAGCTTGTAGAGCTTGGACCGCGACACCCCGACACGGGCGACGATCCACTCGGCGGACAGCGACGGCTCGGACAGGTTCGTCTCGATGAACCGCCGGATCACGGTGAGCTGCGCCATCGTCGCCCCGGCCCTCTGGGCCGGGATGTTCTGGTCCACGGCTGCGTTGAGACAGGCGGCAGCCAGTCCGACGGTCGCCGGGGCGATCTCGACCGCCTGCTGCAGGCTCATCTGCCCGGCCAGGTTCTTCAGCGAGACCATATGGTCGCGCAGCAGGGTGACCATCGGCTCCTCCCCGCTCAGCACGCGCATATGCTGGTCGTCCGGCGACTTCAGCGCCCCGTCGAGCATCTCGCGCGGGACGATGAGTGACAGATTGCGAAAGGCGGTCGATTTGGATTCCAGCGGCTGCGCCAGGTCGACGATGACCAGGCCGCGCTCCGGCAGGGTCTGGTCGCCGAGCCCGTCGCCCCACTGGAGCTGGCCGTGCTCATAGGCCTGGATCATGTAATGGTCCATGCCGTCCCGCGCCATGATCGCGGAGCTCCGCCGCCAGGCATGCTCGTGGCTTTCGGTGCGGGCGAGCATGAGCGGGCCGAACATGTTGGCATCGACCAGGGCATGGAAGTCGCCACGCCTGACGTCCTTGTCCGCATCCGCCTGGAAAATGCAGGAAATACTGTCGCGCCAGACCTCATAGCGGTCCGGCCGGGCCACCATATCCACGTCGAAAACGGTGTTCGGGACCCGCTGAGCGGCCATATCGGCTTCGGTGGTCTGATGCTTCTGCATCCGTATGCTCCTGCGTCATTCCCCGCCCCCGGGAACACGCAGACGCCGGTCCGGCACATCGTGGTCAGGCCCCGCGCCCTCGGTCTTTTTCTTCAGAACATAGGCTGCTTCGACCCTAGTCCGCCGTCCCCCGTCAACACAACCCCACCGGCTCTGCCGGTGTTCCTGGGGCACGGAAATATGGACAGACGGCAAAGTCAGGGCCGGCGGTAAGGGCGCCTCCAGGCCGCGGCGCCAATACGCGAGCCGGGCCGCCGTGTGTGGGCAGCCGGTTCGGCCCGAAGCGACAACCCGAAAGTCCAGTCAGTAGCCAGACAAGAGCTCGCCTCCAGTTAGCGCAAGCGCCTGTTCAAATTATAAAATCTTAGATTGAACAGAATACGTTCGTCGATGATAATCACTCTTGTAGGTGTGGTTAATTTAGCGCTCACGGGTTGTGCGACTACTAATCCAAGAACCATCGACCGAGATTTTCGAAGCTCGAAACGACATAGCGTTTAGTCCCTGAGGAGACTCACGGTGTGGCGAGAACACGGCGACGTCCTCACGGCCCCGACGGTAGCCAGACTGGTTGCGAGTTCTGCCAAGCCGAAATCCAACGTTCTGTTTCTCGGATACGATAAAACAAAGACAAGATTGATTGACGCGCTTTCCGCAAATAAATGCAAAATCTGGCACACTGAAGACCGCATGCAATGCTTCGACAGCTTTGATATAGTCGTAAGCTTTGGCTACAGGTACATAATTCCTGAAGAATTGATAAGAAATACAAAGGCACCCATTATAAATCTTCATACTGGCTATCTACCCTGGAACCGTGGCGCGCACCCCAACTTCTGGGCATTCTACGACGGCACGCCAAGCGGGGTGTCCATTCATCTGATCGACAAAGGGATCGACACAGGTCCGGTCCTGTACCAGCGGAGGGTGCAGTTCACCAAAGATGAGACCACCTTCAAGGCGACCTACAATCGGCTGATTTCGGAAGTCGAAGACCTGTTTCTTGAGAACATCATCGAATTTATCGAGCAGCGCTTCACGGCTACGCCCCAACGGGGGCCCGGAAGCTTCAAACGAGTCCGGGACCTGCCCGTCGACTTCTCGGGGTGGAACGCCGAGATCGAGGCTGAGATACGACGTCTTCGGTCCAAGGAACCCCTAGCGTAGAACGTCGAGCATCTTGCGACGCGCGGTTTGGCGTCGGAGCCTTGGCTACGGCAGAGCGCTTTGCAGTCCGATATCCTATGGAGAGTAATGGTGCTGCCGGAGAGATTTGAACTCTCGGCCTCTCCCTTACCAAGGGAGTGCTCTACCCCTGAGCTACGGCAGCATCCTGCGGCGGGTGAAGGGCGATGACGGTGACCGCCGACCCGCGAGGCGCGCATACATGCCAGAGACACCTGCAGGGTGCAAGTGCGTTATCGCCCCTTTGTCGCCCGGCGTGATAGGACGAGACGGGACGGTGCCGTCCGAGGGGGACGGCGCCGCGGACGGTTCCGGTGCTCGGGCACGGGCCGGGCCGGCGGACAAGGTCCGCTGCAGGCAGTCCGGCGCGGCGAGGCTGGCGGAGAGACGAGGATGGCTGAGGACAGACGACGCTCCGATACGTCGGCCAACGGTGGCCGAGCGGCCAGCCGAACGGGCGGCGGATCGGGAGACAAGGACGAGCGCACCGCCCGGCTGGAGCAGGCCCTGCGCGCGAATCTGCGCCGACGCAAGGCGCAATCCCGCGCCCGGGCCGATGCGGAGCCCCCCGCCAAAGCGTCCGACATGCCGGAATAATCGGCGGAATGCCACGGTTTCGCCTGAATGGGGGCGCATCCAGACGGCGTCGCCCTTGAGCCCTCCCGCCCCCGTCGGTTAGAACCGACCAAACAACATGTTGTGTGATCCATGGACCAGATTCGAGTGCGGGGCGGACGCCCGCTTCGCGGCACCATCCCCATCAGCGGTGCCAAGAATGCTGCCCTGCCGCTGATGGCGGCGAGCCTGCTGTCCGGCGAGCCGGTCAAGCTGACCAATGTCCCGGATCTGGCCGACATCGCGTCGATGACCAGCCTGCTGCGCCAGCACGGCGTCCGCATCGAGCGCGACGGCGGCGACATGAACATGGATGCCGCCCGGATCGACAGCACCGTCGCCCCCTACGACCTGGTGCGCAAGATGCGCGCCTCGGTCCTGGTGCTCGGTCCGCTGGTGGCCCGCTTCGGCGAGGCCCAGGTCTCCCTGCCCGGCGGCTGCGCCATCGGCAACCGGCCGGTCGACCTGCACCTGAAGGGCCTGACCGACCTCGGCGCCGAGGTGAACATCGAGGCCGGCTATATCGAGGCCAAGGCCCCCGGTGGCCGGCTGCGCGGCGGTCGGGTCACCTTCCCCTTCGTCTCCGTCGGCGCCACCGAGAACCTGATGATGGCGGCAGCCCTGGCCGAGGGCGAGACCGTGCTGGTCAACGCCGCGCGGGAGCCGGAGATCAGCGACCTGGCCAAGCTGCTCACCGCCATGGGTGCCGAGATCGACGGTGCCGGCACCGACACCATCCATATCCAGGGCAAGCCCGCGCTGGGCGGGGCCGAGCACAAGGTGGTGGCCGACCGGATCGAGACCGGCACCTATGCCATGGCCGTCGCCATCGCCGGCGGCGACGTGATCCTGACCGATACCGACCTGGTGCTGATCGACGCGGCGGCCGAGACCCTGCGTCGGGCCGGCGTTGTCCTGGAGAATGTCGAGGGCGGCGTGCGCGTTGCCCGCGGCGAGGAGCGGGTGCTCGGCGTCGACATGATGACCGAGCCCTATCCCGGCTTCCCGACCGACCTGCAGGCGCAGTTCATGTCGCTGATGACGGTCTCCCGGGGGGCCTCGATGGTCACCGAGACGATCTTCGAGAACCGCTTCATGCACGTGCCGGAACTGTCGCGCATGGGCGCCAACATCACCGTGCACCATGCCTCAGCCATGGTGCGGGGCGTGGAGAAGCTGAAGGGCGCCCAGGTCATGGCGACCGACCTGCGCGCGTCGGTCTCGCTGGTGCTGGCCGGCCTGGCCGCTGAGGGCGAGACGGTTATCAACCGCATCTACCACCTGGATCGGGGCTATCAGGACCTCGTCGGAAAGCTGTCCGCCTGCGGCGCCGACGTGAGCCGGGTGGCGTCCGAGCGGGCCGCGGCGGAGGAATAGGCCCATGGCCCGTCGCCCGGCACTAACGCCTTTCGGGGATACAGGGCGGGACCGGCCGCTGCGTGTGCGGGCGGAGGACCTGGAAGACCTGACGGTCGTCGCCGCCTACCTCCAGGACGCCATCGTCCCGGTCTCCGAGATGAGCTTCGAGGCGGCGGAGAACCGCTTCGTGCTGGTCGCCGGCCGCTTCCGCTGGGAGATCGCGCCCGACGGCAAGGTCGCAGAAGGCCAGGACACGCCGTTCGAGCGGGTGCATACCGGCATCCGCTTCGAGAAGGTGCGCAAGGTCCGCACACGGGGGATCGACCGGCGGGATCCGGGGCAGATGCTGAACCTGCTGTCGCTGGCCTATGCGGACGGTACCGTCGACCTGGTCTTCGCCGGCGACTCGACCATCCGGCTTGACGTGGACGGGCTGTCCTGTCACGTGGAGGACCTCGGCACTCCCTGGCCCACGGTGTTCCGCCCGTCCCATGACGATGGTGACGACAAGGACGGAGCGCCCAAGGTCGACTAAGTGCCTTTGGCATAAGGTTTTCTTCGGGACGACATCTCGTGAACGCGAACGATAAGCTTGTATTGGCCGTGCCCAAGGGCCGGATCCTGAAGGCGATCGCACCGCTGATGGCGCGGGCCGGGGTCGAGCCGGAGGACGCGTTCTTCGACGAGGACGCGCGTCAGCTCCAGTTCGCCACCTCCGATCCGAACCTGGACATCATCCGGGTGCGCAGCTTCGACACCGCCACCTTCCTGGCCTTTGGTGCCGCCCATCTGGCGGTGTCCGGCTCGGATGTGCTGATGGAGTTCGACCACCCGGAGATCTATGCCCCGGTGAACCTGGATGTCGGCCATTGCCACCTGGCGGTCGCCGCCCCGGCCGACTTGGCCGCGAACGAGGACCCGCAGCGCTGGTCGCACCTGCGCGTGGCGACCAAGTATCCGAACGTCACCCGCCGCTATTTCGCCCGGCGTGGCGTGCAGGCCGAGTGCATCAAGCTGAACGGCGCGCTGGAGCTGGCCCCGAATCTGGGCCTGTGCCGCCGCATCGTCGACCTGGTGCAGACCGGCTCGACCCTGAAGGCCAACGGGCTGGTGGAGATCGACCGGATCGCCGATGTCAGCGCCCGTCTGGCCGTGAACCGCACCGCGCTGAAGACCCGCCCCGGCCCGGTGAACGACCTGATCGGCCGCTTCCGGGAGGCCGCCCGTGCCGCGTAGGCTGGCGACCGGGGATGCCGGCTTCGCCGACGCGTTCGAAGAGCTGGTCAACTCCAAGCGGGAGACCGAGGCCGAGGTCGGCGATGTCGTCGCCGCGATCATCGCCGCGGTGATCGAGGGCGGCGACGCGGCCCTGATCGGCTACACGCGCCGCTTCGACCGGTTCGACCCGGCGGAGACCGGGCTGGCGATCGGCCCGGCCGAGATCGAGGCCGCTGTGGCCCGGATCGATCCGGAGACCCGCGCCGTCCTGGAACTGGCCGCCGAGCGGATCGAGAGCTTCCACGCCCGCCAGCTTCCCACCGATTTCGAGGTCAACGATCCAGCCGGCCTGCGCCTGGGCATGCGCTGGACCTCGATCGACGCGGTCGGCCTCTACGTGCCGGGCGGGACCGCCGCCTATCCCTCTTCCGTGCTGATGAATGCCCTGCCGGCCAAGGTCGCGGGCGTGTCGCGCCGGGTGATGGTCGTGCCGACCCCCGACGGGGTGGTCAACGATCTCGTGCTGGCCGCCGCCCGGGTCGCCGGGATCACCGAGATCTGGCGGATCGGCGGGGCCCAGGCGGTCGCGGCACTGGCCTACGGGACCCAGAGCATCGCCAAGGTCGACAAGATCGTCGGCCCGGGCAACGCCTATGTCGCCGCCGCCAAGCGTCATGTCTTCGGCAAGGTCGGGATCGACAGCATCGCCGGCCCGTCGGAGATCCTGGTGGTCGCCGATGCCGACAACGATCCGTCCTGGATCGCCATCGACCTGCTGAGCCAGGCCGAGCACGACACCGCGGCCCAGGCCATCCTGATCACCGACGACGCGGGGTTCGCCGATGCGGTGGTCGCCGCCGTGGACGACCATCTGGCCACCCTGCCGCGCACCGAGATCGCCGCGGAGAGCTGGCGCACCCATGGGGCGGTGATCGTCGCCAACTCCATGGACGAGGTTCCGCCGCTGGTGGACCGGCTGGCGCCGGAGCACCTGGAACTGGCGGTCGAGGATCCGGACGCCCTGTCGAACCGCATCCGCCATGCCGGCGCGATCTTCCTCGGCCGGTTCACGCCGGAGGCGGTGGGCGACTATGTCGCCGGTCCGAACCACGTGCTGCCGACGGCGCGCACGGCCCGGTTCTCCTCCGGTCTGGGCGTGCTCGACTTCATGAAACGCACCACGACCGTGGCCGCCGATGCGCAGGGGCTTGGCGCGGTGGGGCCCGCAGCGATTAGACTGGCGGAAATGGAAGGTCTGGACGCGCATGCGCGTTCGATCGCGGTTCGACTGAACCGGCGCTGAGCTGAACTGCTAAGGAGGGCGCATGTCGGGAGACGGCTCCGACAGCGCGCCGCTGGATCCCACCGGCGATGACGCGCGGATCGTGCATATCTCCCTCGACGAGCGCAAAGTGGTCCGCCGCAGCGCCGAGGTCGAGCAGGAGCGCGCGATCGCCGTCTACGATCTGCTGGAGGACAACCGCTTCCGCCCGCACGACGCCGGCGCCGGACCCTACCATCTGCGGCTCTCCGTCGAGGAGAACCGGCTGGTCTTCGACATCCGGGACACGACAGACGCGCCGCTGACCCAGGTCCAGCTTCACCTGGCGCCGTTCCGCCGGGTGGTGAAGGATTACTTCCAGATCTGCGAAAGCTACTACGACGCCATCAAGCGGCTCTCACCGTCGCAGATCGAGGCGATCGACATGGGCCGCCGGGGTCTGCACAACGAAGGCTCCCAGATGCTGCGCGACAAGCTGGAAGGCCGCATCGCGATCGACCATCCCACTGCCCGGCGCCTGTTCACGCTGGTCTGCGTCCTGCATATCCGGGGATGAGCTGGTGGCCTTGACGGATCCCTTCGCCACAATCCAGCAGCCCAGCGCCGTGCTCTTCGCCTGCAGCATGAACGCGGTGCGCTCGCCGATGGCCGAAGGCATTCTGAAGGCCATGGCCGGGACGCGGATCTATGTCGATTCCTGCGGTGTCGGGCGCGGCGAACTCGACCCCTTCGTGATCGAGGTCATGAACGAGATCGGCATCGACATGGGCCGCCACAGGCCGAAGAGCTTCGACATGCTGGAGGACGGGTTCTTCGACGTCATCATCTCGCTCTCGCCGGAGGCCCAGCACCGCGCGATCGAGCTGACCCGGACCATGGCCTGCGACATCGAATACTGGCCGACCCTGGACGCGACGGTGATCGAGGGCAACCGGCAGACCCGGCTCGACGCCTACCGGGCGGTGCGCGACAGCCTGGTGGAGCGGATCAAGGCGCGGTTCGCGTATCTGGACTAACCCTACCGTCATCCTGATGCAAATCAGGATCAACGCTCGGAAAGCGCCCGTGGCTTGATCCTGACGTGCGTCAGGATGACGGCTGGGGCGGGGCTTGGTCCTGACTTGCGTCAGGACGACGGGATGTTGTTCGCCGCCTCCAACAGCACATCCGCATGGCACGGCCCGTCCAGCGGGCACCAGCAGGCCAGGTGCAGGCCGCGCAGCTCGTGCAGCCGGGACAGGACCTCGGCCCGCCGCCTCTGCTCGAACTCCCGGTGGTCGGTGCCGGCCAGCCAGGCGCGGAAGGCGGCGACCACCGGCGGGCGCCAGTCGCCGGTGCCGCCGCGCGACCGGAACCACTGCGGCGTGAACGGGTTACCAAAGAGATGCGGCCGTGCGACGCTGCGCGCGCCCGGCGGCAGGCGCCAGCCGGACCGCCGGCTCAGGCGAAGACGTTCAGGCATCGTTCACCCGTCCCGGTGTAGACTGTCTGATGCGCCAGGGTGGCGGGTGCGGTTCGGGAAAACAACTTGACCTTTGACCCCGGCACCCGCACTTAAGGCACGCTCAAAACCGCGACAAGGAGCGATAATGGCAAAAGAAGACATGATCGAGTTTTCCGGCACTGTTGCCGAACTGCTGCCGAACGCGATGTTCCGCGTGAAGCTGGATAACGACCACGAAGTTCTCGCCCATACCAGCGGCAAGATGCGCAAGAACCGTATTCGCGTGCTGGCCGGCGACCGGGTCAATGTCGAGATGACCCCGTACGACCTGAGCAAGGGTCGGATCACTTTCCGGTTCAAGTAACCGGTCAGGGCCGGTCCGACCGATGACCGCCCCACTGGTCTTGCGTCCGCCTGAGGGCGCTCCGTTCATCCTCGCCTCCGCCTCTCCCCGCCGCAGCGACCTGCTGGCGCAGATCGGGCTTGTGCCCGACCGGGTGGACCCGGCCGAGGCGGACGAGACCCCCCATCCCGCCGAGAAGCCCCGTCCCTATGCCGCGCGCATGGCCCGGGCCAAGGCCGAGGCCGTCGCCCCGCGCCATAAGGGTTGTTTCGTGCTGGCCGCCGATACGGTGGTCGCCTGCGGCCGCCGCATCCTGCCCAAGGCGGAGAACGCGGCGGAGGCCCGGCGCTGCCTGTCCCTGCTGTCCGGCCGGCGCCATCGGGTGCTGGGCGGCATCTGCGTGATCGACCCGGCAGGCCGCCCCCATGAACGGGTGGTGGAGACGCGGGTCGGCTTCAAGCGGCTGTCCGACGCCGAGATGGCGGCCTACCTCGCCTCGGGGGATTGGTCGGGCAAGGCCGGCGGTTACGCGGTCCAAGGGCTCGCGGCCGCCTATGTGGACTTCCTCAACGGCTCCTATTCCAACGTGGTCGGCCTGGCCCTGGCGGAGACCTACACGCTGCTGAGCGGCCTCGGCTTCGCCCATGTCCCCGCGGTGGACGAGGCTCCGGCGTGAGCGCCGGCCGGCAGGTCATCCTTCACACCGCGCCTGGCGTGACCCGGGCCCTCTTCCTTCAGGACGGCGAGATCGTCGAGATCTGGGTCGAGGGCGACGACCGCCCCAGCCTGATCGGCGGCATCGCCCTGGTCACCGCCCGCACGGCCGGCGGCGCGTCGGTCGCCGAGCTGCCCACCGGCTCCGGCTACCTGCGCGACGGCCGGGCCAATGACGGCGAGAAGCTTGTCGTCCAGGTCACCGGCGACGGCTCCGGCGGCAAACGGTCGGTCCTGCGCCGCCGGGTGGAACTGGCCGGCGATGGCGTGGTGCTCACGCCGTTCCAGCCGGAACTGGGCATCGCCTCGAGCATCAAGGCCAAGGGTCGCCGCGCCGCGATCCGCACCGCCGTGGAGCCGGTGCTGCCGGCGGACATTGGCGCGATGATCCGCAGCGAAGGAGCCGACCGTCCCGTGGAGGCGCTGGCGGCGGAGGCCGTCCGGCTCGTCGATCTCTGGCGCATGATCTGCGACCGGGCGGAGCGCGAGGCGCCGCCGTGCTGGCTGCTGCCGCCGTCGTCCCTCGCCGACCGGGCCGCCGCGCACATGCCGGGGGCCGAGATCCTCCTCGACCGGAGCGGCGCAGCCTTCCGCGATGCCGGCGGCGAAGAGGCGCTGGAGCGCGCCCTGTCCAGGGACCTCGCCGTCGCCGACGGGATTTCCCTGGTCGTTGAAGAGAGCGAGACGGCGAGCCTGATCGACGTGAACCTGGCCCGGTCGCCGCGCGGCGACGCGCTGGTGCAGGCCAACTGCCGGGCCGTGGCGGGTGTCGTAGCCATCGCCCGGCTGCGGGGGTTGCGGGGCACGCTGCTGATCGACCCGCCGCGGATGCGCGGCCGCGCCGACCGGGAGCGGGTTTCAGCGGCCCTGTCCGAAGCCGCGGCGCCGGACCCGGCCTCCTGGCAGGTGCTCGGCTGGACGCCCGGGGGAATGCTCGAATGCTTGCGCGAGTCGCCGCGCCGGCCGCTGTCACACGAGATGCTGGCGCCGCCGGGCGACCGCCGGCTCTCCGCACGGGCGCGGGCCTGGGCGGCGCTGGACCGGTTGCGGCGGGAGGCCGGCGGCATCGCCCGGCCGCGACTGCGCCTGCCACCGGATGTCGCCGGTTGGCTCGAGGGACCCGGTGCGCTTATCGTGGCCGCGGAGCGGCGGCGGCTCGGCGCGCTGACGGTGGTCGCGGACCCGACGCTCGCCCCGCAGGACTGTGTGATCGACAGCGACGGATAGAGAGCAGGCGAGGGTTGATGGGCGAGATCCACCCGATTGGCAAGGCACGCAAGCTGAAATGCCCGATCTGCGGCAAGCCGAGCGAGGCGAAGGTCCGCCCGTTCTGCTCGCCGCGCTGCAAGCAGGTCGATCTCGGCCGCTGGCTGGGCGAGACGTACCGCATCCCGAGCGAGGAGGTACCCGACGAAGGCGAGTTGGACGCCCTCGTCGCCCGCCTGGAGAAGGGCGAGGAATAAGGTCCGGCAGGTCACCCGCTCCCGTCCCCGTCTTCCCGGCCCTGAGCCGGGATTCAGAGGTGAGCGCGATGGAACGGTGACGATCTTCTCCCCCACCGCCGCAGTAAGCGTCACCCTGGGCCCCGGCGCGCGGCCGGGGAAACGAAGAGAGGAGTGAGGGCCCCGGCGAGCCTACCCGTCCGCCTGGGCCCAGAACTGGTACATGCCGAGGAAGACATCCGGGTAGTCGAGCTCGAAGGTGTCCCAGGCCTCCAGGTCCAGGCCGCTCGGATCGGACGGATTGCGCCGGCGGTATTCCGCCAGGATCGCCGGATCCGGCAGCTCGAACCCCAGGAAATGCAGCCCCAGCTCCTCCAGCGCGCCGCGGATCCAGAGCGGGCTCACCGTGTGCTCGCAGGTATGCAGCAGGGCGTCCCGCACGCCCGACGCGGCATAGAAATCGGCCGAGCGCAGAAGGGCCCGCCCGGGATGGCCGTCGGCCAGCCCGTAGGTACGCTGGCGGACCGCGCGCACCCGATTCATCAGCTCGCCGCGCTCCGGCAACCCTTTGCGGATCTCCTCGAAGGGCAGTCGGGCGCGGCGGCTGTAGAAGGCGAGCCGCATCAGCCCGCGCGGCGCCATCAGCCGGCGCAGTACCCGCCAGCCGCGCATCGGGTCGTCCAGATGATGCAGCACCCCGGAACTCTCGATGAGGTCGAACCGCTCGGGAATGGAATCCATCTCCAGGATGTCGGCCTGGGCGAAGCGGATGTTGCGCACCCCGAGTTCCCGCGCCATGCGACGGGCATAGGCGAGCGAGGCGCGGGACAGGTCGACCGCCAGAACCTCGGCATTCTCGTATCGCAGGGCGGTCTGCAGGGCGTGGCGCCCGGTCCCGCAGCCGGCGATCAGGATCCGGGGCAGGGTCTCCTCGACCCGCACCGGCTGCGGCAGGGCCAGCACCTGGGTCAGATGCCGGCTGATAGTCGTGCGCGGCCGGCGCGACAGGCTGAGCCAGCGCGGATAGGGGTTGTCCTCGTACTGGCTCTGCACCGCCCGGGAGACCGCGTCGGTGACCTCGGCGGCGGCGACCTCCTCGCCCAGCCGCCATTCCTCGCGCGGATGGATCAGCGACCGGCGCAGCAGCAGCGCCCGGGGCGAAGTGTCGGACGCCTCCATGGCGCCGGCTTCGCGGTACAGCACGTCGATCTCGGGGTCGGTCTCGAGCGGCATATACATGGCGCGGATCAGCGCCCGATGCGGGGTTTCCACACCGCGGCCCTGAAGGTCGGCGAGGTGGATCAGCAGGTCGCGCTCCTCCTCGGTCTCGAACCACACCCATTCCGCCGCCCGGGCCTGCAGGGCAATGGCGGCGAGCCATTCGGAATCGACACGGCCGAGATTGCCGGACACCGCATGGTCGAGCAGCCAGGCCCGCGTGCGGGTCAGCCAAGCCTCCATCCCCGGATGGGCGACGATCGACCAGGACAGGGCGGAGATGATCAGCTCGTCGGCCAGGAACGTGGTGAGAGGTTTGAACCCGGCACCGGACGGCCGGTCGGGAAAGCCGTCCTGCGCGGTCTCCAGTGCGCGCCGGATCGCCGGATGGCTGGCCCAGAGCCGGATGGCCGGGTCGGACAGGGCCTGCTGGTCGACATCGGTATCGGCCTGCAGCGCCGACAGGGCCGCCCGCGCGCCCGGATGGGCCTTGTCATAGGGGCAGCGGCGCAGCGCGCGGATCAGCGCCTCGCGCGGCTCGTAGGCCTCAGGCTCCAACCGCCAGGCATCGATCCGATGGTCGAGTGCCCCGCGCGGGTCCCCCGTCGTCTCCAGGGCGGCCGCGAGGTTGGCATGGGCCGCCAGATAGTCGGGCTTCAGACGCACCGCCCGGCGGAAACAGGGGATGGCCTCGGCCACCTGCCCGGCGGATTTCAGCGCCACGCCCAGGTTGTTGTGCACGTCCGGCAGCTTCGGATAGAGGCGGATCACCTCGCGATAGGCATCGGCTGCCTCCTGAAACCGGCGGGCGCGGAACAGCATGCCGGCATGCTGCAGGGCCCCGGCCACCGCCGCATCGCCGGCCACCGGAACCGGGCGTCTCGCCGGCTTCGCGGGCGGCTTCATCGCGGGTGCAGGTCGAAGGCCACGGAGATCCGCTCGCCGGCCCCGTCGAATGGCACCGTGCGGTGCCAGACATAGGACGGGAACAGCACGATCATACCGGGCGTCGGACAGACCCGGTGGACCGTCGCCGTGCCCCGATCGGGGATGCCGTAACCCGGATGGTTGAACTCGATCCAGCCCTCGTGTTCCGGGTCGTCCTCACGCAGCACGTCGGGCATCTCCACGTAGTACACGCCGGATAGCCAGCCGAGATTGTGGATATGGCCGTCCTGATGGCCCTCGGCGCGCAGGATGTTGCCCCAGACGTCCAGGGCATAGCCGCGCGGCCGTCCGTCGATGTGAGGGTGGCCCGGCAGCGTCGGCAGGGCGTCGCCATAGGCGGCGATCGCGGCGTCCAGGGCGGCGTGGAACCCTCGGATCGCAGGATGGTCGTGGTTCAGCAGGTCGGTGACGATGGACCCGCCGCGGATCGCCCGCTTGTTCGGGTCGTAGTCGTCGCGCCGCCGGGGATGGGAGCGGATGGCGGCGGCGAAATCGGCGTTGAACGCCTCCAGCGACCCGTAACCCTGGGGCACCGGTAGCATCATCGGCTTGGTCAGCGTGCCGAATCCGGTCAGCGCGTCGGCCGGCTCCGGGCGGCCGAGATCGAACAGCGCCGTGGTCTTGAGGGCCAGCGCACGGATATGGGTCGGCCGGCGCGCCAGGGTCTCCTCGCACAGGGCGAGCGCCGCTGCCGCCTCGCCCAGCTTGAGCCGGGCGGTCGCCAGGTTCATCGCCACCGGGATCTCCCCCGGCTTCTCCGCCAGCGCGCGGGCGTACGGGGCAAGCGAGCCCTCGGCATCTCCGAAGGCGCCCTGGCACAGGTTGCCATAGGCGAACCAGAGGGCAGAGGCGGCCGGGTTCACCGCCAACGCCCGGCGATAGGCCCGGGCGACCGTGTCCCGGTCGGCGCCCTCGACCTCGTCGAGCAGCCGGGCATCCAGTTCCAGGGCGGCCGGGTAGTCCGGGGCGGCCCGTTTCGCCCGGTCGACCAGCCTGCGTGCCTCGGCGGCGTCACCGGACCGCATGCGGGCGCGGGCCAGCAGGCACCCGGCCACGGGGTTGTCCGGCTGGGCGTCCAGGATGGCTTCGCACAGGGCGGTGCCTTCGGACGCCTGACCGGCGTTGAAGTGACGGATGGCGAGGCGGAGAGCGTCGGCGATCTGCATGGTCCCGGCAATGTACGGGCGGGGCCCCGTCACTTCAACGCCCCCACACGGGGCCGGTCGGTGGGGTGAAATTTCCCGATGAGACGTGCTGGACAGGCCGGATCGCGGCCGCTATATACGCCGTCTCGCTTCGGCGACGCCCAGGTAGCTCAGTTGGTAGAGCAGCGGATTGAAAATCCGCGTGTCGGTGGTTCAAATCCGCCCCTGGGCACCATTTTCCCCGATCTCCTCCGATCTGTTCCCCCGCTTTCTCGTGCGGGCGAATGCCCGTGCCCGGTCCGATCTCCGGCCGCCGCCGTATCGGCCTCGACGCCGAGCGGGACCGTCATCGGAGCTTCAGATTTCCGACCGGCACACTTCACGGGGATGCAACACTGGGCGGATAGGCTGCCGCGAGTCCCCCTTTCCGGACGCCCCTGCCCCGTCGACTCAAGGCGCGAGACGGCCCGGGCGTCCTCCGTCGATACAGGAGTTCCCACCGTGTCCGATCTTCCGATCCTTGGCGCGGCCATGCCGCTGAGCGTGGTCGAAACCAACCGCGACTGGCTGCTCGAGAAGCCGCGCGACCTGGAGCTCCAGGATTTCTTCGACGCCACCGTGCTCAACGGCGACTGGATGCCGCTGGTCGATCGCGCCAGGACCCTGCTCGACGGCCATACCGGCCGGCACGGCATCCACGGGCCATTCTGGGGCTTCACCATCGGCTCCCAGGATCCGGACATCCAGGCGGTGGTGCGCAAGCGCCTGCTGCAGGGACTGGAGGTCTGCGAAGCCCTCGGCGCAACCCAGATGGTCGCCCACAGCCCCTTCACGACCTGGGGCCACAACAACTACGACAACCAGCCCGGCTCCCGCGAGAAGCTGATCGGCTACTGCCACGACACAATGCGCGAGGCGGTCGCCCGGGCCGAGGAGATCGGCGTCACCATCGTCATCGAGAATATCGAGGATGTGGATCCGTCCGACCGGGTGAAACTCGCCGACAGCTTCCAGTCCAAGTCGGTGGCGGTGTCGATCGACACGGGCCATGCCCATTACGCCCACGGCTCCACCGGGGCGCCGCCGGTCGACTATTACGTCACCATCGCCGGCAACCGGCTGGAGCATATCCATCTGCAGGATGCCGACGGCTATGCCGACCGGCACTGGAGCCTGGGAGAGGGTACGATCCGCTGGCATGCAGTGTTTGCGGCGCTGGGCAAGCTCACCAGCAACCCGCGCCTGATCATCGAGATCAAGGACAAGTCCAAGATCCAGCGCTCCGCCGCGTTCCTTGAAGAACTCGGTCTCGCCCAGTAGGGCCGACGACAACAAAAAGTCCATGCAGCCGTAGCAATTGAGTCTCTTTCGTCACGGACTCTTCTTCAGTCCGTCACGCGAACGTTCCGGATCGTGCGGCACTGATACGCCCACGGATCGGTGCGGGGGATGTCTTCCTGGCCGATGTCTTCCTGTTTTCATTCAGAAGGAGACGGCGCATGAGACTTCCCATGATTGCCGCGGCCGCGGGCTTCGCCGCCCTGGCGGCGAGCCCGGCTTCGGCCGAGCCCATCAAGTTCGAGTACTGGTACGGCCTGAGCGGTCATCTGGGCGAGGTCGTCCAGCAGACCTGCGACCGGTTCAACCAGTCCCAGAGCGAGTTCGAGATCGTCTGCGTCGGCCAGGACGGCTACGCCCAGGCGGTGCAGAACTCGATCGCCGCGTTCCGCGCCGGCAAGCACCCGACCATCGTCCAGGCCTATGACGCCGGTACCGCCGACCTGATGATGTCGGGCGAGTTCTACCCGGTGCAGAAGATGATGGCGGACTACAACATCACCATCGACTGGGACAATTATTTCCCCGGCATCTCGAACTACTACGCCTCCTCGAAGGGCGAGCTGTTCTCCATGCCGTTCAACTCCTCCACCGCCGTGATGTACTACAACATCGCCGATCTGAAGAAGGCGGGGGTGGAGACGCCGCCGGCGACCTGGGAGGAGTTCGGCGCCGACCTGGAGAAGCTGAAGGCCAGCGGCAAGGCCTGCCCGTTCGCCTATGCCCCGGACAGCTGGATCGATCTCGAGCAGTTCTCCATGGCGCACAACGTGCCGATCGCGACCAACAACAACGGCTATGACGGCCTCGACAGCGAGCTGGTGTTCAACACCACGGTTCACGTGCAGCACATGCAGAACCTGAAGCGCTGGAAGGACGACGGCCTGCTGCAGATCCGCACCTCCCAGGGCGGCCTGAACTCGCGCGACAGCTTCGCCCAGGGCGAGTGCTCGTTCTATTTCGGCTCGATCGCCAGCCACGCGACCGTGCATTCGGTGGCCAAGCCGGACCTGGAATGGTCGGTGGCGATGCTGCCGATCTACGAGGGCTACGAGCGCCACAACACCGTCGTGGGCGGCGCGTCGCTGTGGGTACTGTCGAAGAAGACGGAAGAGGAGTACCGCGGTGCCGCCGCCTATCTCTCCTTCCTCGCCACCCCGGAGAGCGAGCGCTTCTGGTCGTCCAACACCGGCTATATCCCGGTGACCAAGACCGGCTTCCAGAACCTGAAGGACAGCGGATTCTACGACAACCCGCCGTACAAGGGCCGCGAGATCGCCATCGAGTCGCTGACCTATACCGAGCCGGGACCGCTGACGCGCGGCATCCGCCTGGGCGGCTTCATCCAGGTCCGCAAGGAGTGGAGCGGCGAGATCGAGGCGGCCTTCGCCGACAAGAAGAGCATTCAGGAGGCCCTGGACGCGGCGGTCGAGCGCGGCAACGCGGCGATCACCAAGTTCGCCCGGCTCTACAAGGGCAAGTCCCTGCCCTGACCTCCCGAGACCGACACAGACGGCGGCCGTTCCACGCGGCCGCCGTTCCCTCTTTCCGAGATCGGGTGAGCAGCCGCCATGCGCCGAGCCTATTTCAAGAACAACTGGATCGCCGCCGCCGTGGTCGCCCCCCAGTTGCTCATCATCTTCGTGTTCTTCTACTGGCCGACCGCCCAGGCCCTGTACTGGGCCTTCACCCTCGAGCAGCCCTGGGGCGGCGGGAACCAGTGGGTCGGGCTGGAGAATTTCCAGACCATCATCGCGGACGAGTACTATTGGAACTCGGTCCTGGTCTCCATCGTCTTCGCCTTCTTCACCACCCTGCTGTCCATGGGCATGGCGCTGACCCTGGCACTCGCCGCCGACCGCCAGCTCGACGGCTACCGGTTCTACCGGGTCGGCCTGATCTGGCCCTATGCGGTGGCCGCCCCGGCCGTCGGCCTCGCCTTCCGGTTCATCTTCAATCCCTCCGCCGGCCTGCTGTCGCACCTGAACGCGATCTGGCCCGGCATCTGGGATCCGATCATGAACGGCGACCACGCGCTGGCCATGGTGATCTTCGCCGGGGCCTGGAAGCAGGTGGCCTACAACTTCATCTTCTTCCTCGCCGGGCTACAGGCGATCCCGCGCTCCCTGACCGAGGCCAGCGCCATGGACGGTGCCGGCGTGCTGCGCCGGGTGCGCGACCTCCAGCTTCCGCTGCTCGCACCCACCGCCTTCTTCCTGCTGGTCATCAACATCACCGACAGCTTCACCGACAGCTTCGGCATCGTCGACACCATGACCGCCGGCGGCCCGGCCCGGGCGACAGACCTGATGGTGTTCAAGATCTACGAGGACGGGTTCCGCGGCCTCGACTATTCGGGCGCGGCCGCCCAGTCGATCATCCTGATGCTGTTGGTCATGGGCCTCACCTTCATCCAGTTCCGCTACATCGAGCGGCGCGTCCACTACACCTGAGGGCGGGACCATGATCGAACGCGCGCGCGGCCTGAACATCGCCACCCAGATCATCCTGGCGGCCGGCCTGCTGACCCTGCTGGTGCCGCTCTACCTGACCTTCGTGGCGGCGACCCAGACCCTGCCCGAGGTGAACCGGGTGCCCCCGACCTTCCTGCCGGGCACCCACCTGTTCGACAACCTGGCCGAAGCCTGGGTGAAGTCGGATTTCGGGCAGAAGTTCCTCAACACTCTGATCCTCGCGACCGGCGTGGTGGTCGGCAAGATCACGGTCGCCGCCATCACCGCCTTCGGCATCGTCTTCTTCCAGCACCGGTTCCGGATGCTGATCTTCTGGCTGATCTTCATCACCCTGATGCTGCCGCTGGAGGTACGGATCGTGCCGACCTATGCGGTGGCGGCAAACGCGCTGTCGCCGTTCCAGCAGATCCTCGACCTGGTCGGCCTGACCTGGCTGATCAACACACTGACGGGTGTGGAGGTCGCGCTCGAGTGGAACCTTCTCAATTCCTACACCGGCCTGATCCTGCCGCTGATCGCCACGGCGACCGGCACGTTCCTGTACCGGCAGTTCTTCATGACGATCCCGGACGAGCTGGTTGAGGCCGCGCAGATGGACGGCGCCGGACCGCTGCGCTTCCTGTGGGAGGTGCTGATCCCGCTGTCGCGCACCAACATCGCCGCCCTGGCGACCATCATGTTCGTCTATTCCTGGAACCAGTATCTCTGGCCGCTGCTGATCATCACCGACCCGAGCTACGGCGTGGTGGCAGTCGAACTGGGCCAGCTCGTGCCCGACTCCAACACCACCGGCGGCGGCATCCCGCACTGGAACCTGGCCATGGCCGGCACCCTCATCGTCATGGTGCCGCCGGTCCTGGTCGTCATCTTCATGCAGCGCTGGTTCGTGCGCGGCCTCATCAACACCGACAAGTAGTCACTTAAGGAGAGCGGCATGGCCGATATCAGCATCCGCCGGGTCGAGAAATCCTATGGCGACACCCGGGTCGTCCACGGCGTCGACCTCGACATCCGCGACGGCGAGTTCGTCGTGATCCTGGGCCCGTCCGGCTGCGGCAAGTCCACCCTGCTGCGGATGATCGCCGGGCTGGAGGCGATTTCCGGCGGCGAGATCGCCATCGGTGGCCGGGTGGTCAACGAGCTGGAGCCGCGCCAGCGCGGCTGCGCCATGGTGTTCCAGAACTACGCCCTCTACCCGCACATGACCGTGGCGGAGAATATCGGCTACGCCCTGAAGATCGCGGGGATCGGCAAGGCGGAGCGTCGGGCGAAGGTACAGGCCGTGGCCGCCTCGATCGGCCTGTCCGACTATCTCGACCGCAAACCGGGCCAGCTCTCCGGCGGGCAGCGCCAGCGGGTCGCCATGGGCCGGGCGATGATCCGCGAGCCCAAGGTCTTCCTATTCGACGAGCCGCTGTCCAACCTGGACGCCAAGCTGCGGGTGCAGATGCGCCTGGAGATCCGCCACCTGCACCAGCGCCTGTCGGCCACCTCGGTCTTCGTGACCCACGACCAGATCGAGGCCATGACCTTGGCCGACCGGATGGTCGTCATGAACCAGGGAAACATCGAGCAGGTCGGTGCCCCGAACGACGTCTACGACCGCCCGGCCAGCACCTTCGTCGCCGGCTTCATCGGCTCGCCGCCGATGAACCTGCTGCCCGGAAAGGTGACCGAGAGCGGCCAGCATGTGGTGCTGTCCGACGGCCAGCACGTCCCCGTCCCCGCCGCCCTGACGCAGGCGCGAGCCGGCCAGCCGGTGACCCTGGGCATCCGGCCGGAGGACATCCGCCACGGCCCCGCCGCCGGCGGCTCCGGCCTGACCGCCAAGTTCGATTTCCTGGAGGAGCTCGGCATGGGCCGGCTGTTCCACGGCAGCCTGGGCGGTCGCGAGATCATCATGCACGCGACCGACAAGACCCCGCCGGTCTTCGGCACGGCCGTCGACATCGCCTTCGACCCGGCCCGCATCCATCTGTTCGAGGTGGACAGCGGCAAGCGGCTGGCGACCGGCGCCCTGCGGGCGGACAAGGAGCAGTGGTCCGGCTACAAGGCAACCGCCTGATCACACGCCGGGACACACTTCATACAGCCGCTCCGGGTGGACCGGGGCGGCCGTTCCCGCACCCCTTGCTGATCCTATTGAATAAAATTTTCTATAATTGTTTGATCTTTTTCATTTTTCCCGGATTCGGACTTCCCCCATGATATTCGGCAATACTGCCCCCTAGGAGTCGTGCGTCGGCGGAGCGATTTTTTCGCCGGCGCCTTGGATCGAGAGTGATCGCAACAGACCTGAAATGCGCCGCGCCCGGCCTGACTGGCGCGTGGGCGATCGGCATCCGTCAGGTCGCTGCGGCCATGCTCCTGCTCGTGGCCATGGCGGCTGCGGCGACCGTCCGGGCGGAGCCGGTCGTTTCGGTCGACGGTGCGCGGACGACGGTACCGCTTCTGCCGCGGGCCGAGCTTGTCGATCCGGACGGATCTCTGACCCCCGCCGAAGCGGCGCAGCGCCTTCGAGCGCCAGATGCAGAGATCCGGACCCGGAACATCAGCCGAGATTTCACCAAGGACGTGCTGTGGGCCCGCGTCACCCTCGACGTGGCGCCGGCCGCCGCCGGACGCTGGTATTTCAGCCTTGAACTGCCGAATTTCGACCGCCTGCAGGTCTTCGCCCTGCCGGCCGGCGGCGGGCCGCCGGTGCCGCTCTTCGACCTCGGCGACATGGTCCCACGGGTCACCGAGATCCGCAGCCGTTTCCACCTGGCCCCGCTGGCCCTGCCGGTCGGGACCACCGCCCTGCTGCTGCGCGGCGAGACCACCAGCACCATGACCCTGGACGTCAACCTGCGCAAACTCGGCCCGCTGCAGGAGGAAGAGAAGGATTTCTACGCGCTCCAGCTCTTCTATCTCGGCATCGCCACCGTGCTCGGTCTGGGAGCGCTCGGCCTCTTCGCCCATACCCGGCAGTGGATCTATCTGATCTACGTGGTCAACCTGGTCGCCCATTGCATGGTCTGGCTGCTGATCAACGGCACCGGGCCCGGATATCTCTGGCCCGACCTCGCTCAGACCCTGCATCTGACCCCGCAGGTGTTCGTGGCGGTCACCATCTTCGGCACCTCGGCCATCGCCTACCACTTCCTCGCCTCGGCGCGGCTGCCGGAGATCGCCCGACAGGTGCTGTATGCCTTCACGGTGTTCAACCTCGCGCTGTCGGCCATCGGGGTGGTGCTGCCGGCGAGCGGCACGATCTGGTACGCGCTGCTGGTCAGCAACCTGGTGCTGCCGGCCGGCGCGATCCTGCTGACCGTCACCGCGATCGCCCTCATCCGCGGTGATCGCACCGCCCTGGCGCTGATGCTCACCTGGGTCGCGCTGATCGCGGCGGTCGGACTCTCCTTCCTGCGCAATATCGGCCTGGTGCCGAACAACACCCTGACCCTGACCGGACCCCAGCTCGGCTCCGTGGTCGAGATGATCGTCTTCGCCTATATGCTGGTCAGGCGGTTCGGCCGGTTGCAGGCCGAGAAGGAGCAAGTCCAGCGCGAGGCCCTGGAGGCGGCCCGCCTCCACCGGGCCGAGCTGGAGCAGCGGGTCGCCGACCGGACGGCCGAACTGGACGAGGCGATCCGGCGCGAGCGCGATGCCCGCCGGCTGCAACAGCAGTTCGTCGCCATGGTCAGTCATGATTTCCGCACGCCGCTGGCCATCGTCGACGCCACCGCCCAGAACTTCGCCACCCGGGCGCCGGAGGATCTGGAACGCCTGGAGAAGATCCGGACCGCGACCGGCCGGCTGCGCCGCATGGTGGATGCCTGTCTGGTGGACGAGCGGGTGGCCGACGGGCAGATCCAGCTACAGCCCCGCGACGTCGACCTGAGCGGTCTGGTCGACAGTCTGGTGGAGCTGATGCGCCCGGCGGCGGACGGGCGGCGGGTGGTGGTCACGGTGCCGGACGACCCGGTGATGGCCAGCGTCGACCCGGGCCTGCTGGAGATGGCGGTCAGCAACATCCTGGAGAACGCGTTCAAATACGCGCCGAAGGGATCCACGGTCGAGGTCGCGGTCGCCGCGACGCCGGAAGGCGCGGAGATCGCCATCGCCGACGAAGGTCCCGGGGTGCCGGAGCAGGAGCGCGAGGAGATCTTCGCGCGGCATTACCGGTCAACGAATGCCGCCGGAATTGGTGGTTTGGGTATCGGTTTGCATCTGGTGCGCACGATCGTGGAAGCCCATTCTGGGTCCGTCGCCTGCAGCTCCACCCCGGCGGGCGGCAGCCGCTTCACGATCCGCCTGCCTGCCGCCTGAAAGTGCCGACATGACCTCTCCCCCCGAGGCCCCTCCCATCTCAGTCATCGTCGTTGAAGACGAAGCCCCGCTCCGCGAGGAGGTCGCGGCCTATCTGTCCGAAGCCGGCCTGGCCGTGCGCACGGCCGCGAACGGCGACGCGTTCTGGCAGCTCTATGAGGCCGAGGCGCCGGACGCCGTGGTCCTGGATCTCGGCCTGCCGGAGCAGGACGGCGTGGCGATCGCGACCGAGCTGCATCGGCGCGCTCCGAAGATCGGGCTGATCATGGCGACCGCCCGCGGTGCGACGGAGGACCGGATCCTCGGCTACGAGACCGGAGCCAACGTGTATCTGGTGAAGCCGGTCGATCTGGGCGAACTGCTTGCGGCGATTCGGGCGACCCTGCGGCGGTCCGGGCAGGGGTCCGAACCGACCGCCTGGCGGATCGACCTGACCGGCTGGAAGCTCGCCGATCCGGCCGGCCGCTCGATCCAGCTCACCCATGCCGAGACGATCCTGATGGACTGCCTGTCGGAGCGGCCGGGCGAGCCGGTCTCGCGCTATGAGATCGCCGAGCGGCTCGGCAAGACGGTGGACCTGCCCGACCACCGCTATGTCGACCAGACCGTCCGCCGGCTGCGCCGCAAGATCGAGGCGACCATGGAGGTGGAGGCTCCGATCCGCTCGGCCCATGCGGTCGGCTATTCCTTCATCGGGCCGATCGGGCGGGTCTGAGACCACCCGTTGCGGTCCGCATGCCGGACCGGGCGCGCGTAGCCGGTTGCCGGATCATGCGGGACCGGGCCTAATCCACGACGCCTGTCGTCGCCCCGGGAGCCCGCTTGACCGATCTGATCATCGATCTGCTGCCGCTCTTCATGTTCCTGACATTGATGGGCCTCGTCTTCACCAGCTACCCGATCGGGTTCGCGCTGGGCGGGACGGCGATCCTGTTCGGTTTCATCGGCATGGCGCTCGACGTGTTCTCCTACCCGGAGTTCTTCGTCTTCGTGCCCCGGGTGTGGAGCATCGCGGAGAACCTGCAGATCATCGCGGTGCCGCTCTTCGTGTTCATGGGCGTGATGCTGGAACGCTCGCGCATCGCCCAGGACCTGCTGGAGGCGCTGCAGCTCCTGCTTCGACCCGTACCCGGCGGCATGGCGCTGGCGGTGACGCTGATGGGCGTGATCTTCGCCGCCATCACCGGCGTGGTCGGCGCCTCGGTGATCATGCTCACCCTGATCGCCCTGCCGACCATGCTCAAGGCGGGATACCGGCCGTCCCTGGCGCTCGGCACCATCGCCGCCTCATCCACCCTCGGCATCCTCATCCCGCCCAGCATCCTGATCGTGTTCCTCAGCGAGATGATGCAGATCTCCTTCGGCTACCTGTTCGCCGCGGTGATCTGGCCGGGCCTGCTGCTGTCCGGCCTCTATCTGCTCTACATCGCCGGCTACGCCTTCCTGGTGAAGGGGGCCGCCCCGCGCCTGCCGCCACCGCCCGAGGACCGCGATCCGATGGAATTCTGGGGCGTGCTGGCGCGCGGGATCATCCCGCCGGCGATCCTGATCTTCCTGGTCATGGGCTCGGTGCTCTCCGGCCTTGCCACCATCACCGAGTCCGCCGCCGTCGGGGCGGGCGGCGCGCTGCTGCTGGCCTGGCTGCGGGGCAATCTCGGCGACGGCCGCCTGCGCGAGAGTCTGAGGCGCTCCGCGATGACGGTCGGCATGATCTTCGTGCTGTTCATCGGCGCCACCAGCTTCGCCTTCGTGTTCCGGATCCTGGGCGGCGACGAGATCGTGCTGCTGCTGATCGACGCGGCGAACCTAGACGCCTGGGGCATCCTGATCATGGTGATCGCGCTGATCTTCCTGATGGGGTTCTTCTTCGACGTGCTGGAGATCATGCTGATCGCCATCCCGATCTTCGGCCCGATCGTCGCTCCGCTGGATTTCGGCCCGCACATCGCCCAGGCCGACGTGCTCTACTGGTTCGCGGTGCTGGTGGCGATCACCCTGCAGACCTCGTTCCTCACGCCGCCGATGGGCCTGTCGCTGTTCTACATCAAGGGGGTGGCGCCGGCGTCGATCACCATGCGGCAGATCTATGTGGGCATCGTGCCCTTCGTGATCCTGCAGATGCTCTGCGTCGCCATCGTCATGGCGCAGCCGGAGCTGGTGACCGCCCTGCCCCACTGGCTGTTCATCGATTGAGGGAGGACGCGCCATGACAGCCAATACCGCCCCCTGGCGCCGCGTCCTGCGCGTGGCCGACGCGCTGGAGCGGCCGGTGGTCTGGGTCGGCGAGGCCGTGTCCTGGCTGTTCCTGCCCTTGATCGCCATCATCCTGTTCGACGCCCTGGCCCGCCGTTACCTGCGCAAGTTCGAGTTCGTGATGCAGAGCGACCTGCATTTCTACCTAAACTCGCCGGCACTGCAGGATGCCGAGTGGCATCTGCACGCGATCATCATGCTCTGCGCGCTCGGCTATGCCTGTGCCTGCAACGCCCATGTGCGGCTCGACATGCTGCGCGGCAGGCTGGGCGAGCGGGGCCGGCTCTGGGTGGAGCTGCTGGGCGGGCTGTTCCTGCTGCTGCCCTTCGTGGCGATCTTCACCGCCGACTGCTTCGACTTCTTCTGGATCGCCTGGGTACATGACGAGACGGCCGGCGAGACCAACGGCATCGGCGAGCGCTGGGTTATCAAGTCCTTCATGGTCCTGGGCCCGGGCCTGCTGCTGCTGGCGGGGCTGTCGGTGGTGATGCGCGTGGCGACCCGCCTCTTCGGCCCGCCGGAGCTGGCGCCGGAGACCCGGACCGAGGCGATCGCCAATCGCGATTTCTCCGCGTTCAACTGAGGGCGCCTCCCCATCTCCCTCTTCTTCACTCCCCGGATTTATTCCGGGGCCCACCCTTCCGCATCTCGGGCGGATGGGATCGCGCATGGCTCTACCGTGGGCCCCGGACTGAATCCGGGGAGTGAAGGAGAGAGGGTATTCGTTCAGAAGCGGCGTCCAAGAACGAAACACCCCCGGGAAGGTCCCGAGGGTGTCGCGTCTTTCAACCGGGGAGCATCGCCCCCCTCACTTCATCGGCGAATGGGCCGAGGGGAACCAGAGCACCGAGTGCATCTCCTCCAGGAAGCCGCCGGCCTCCTTAAGGAAGCTCTGCCAGGCCGGATCCTTCGCGCAGGCGTTGCGGGCCTCCATGCGGTGTTCGAAGCTGTCATAGACCCAGATATGGGAGACCTCGTTCGGCTGCCCCGCCTCGGTGAGGAAGATGCCGACATTCTTGGAGTATTTCTCGCGCGTCGGCTGGACCTCGAGGAAGTGCTGCAGCCACGGCTTCGCCTTGCCGACCTTGGTACGGTAGTAGCGGTACTCGTAGATGTGGCCCTCGCCCGACGGCGGCGCCAGCGGCTTCATCGGGTTCAGCAGGCGGATGTCCTGGCGCAGGATCAGCGGGCCGGCCTGGGTCAGGTACTTGTTCTTCCAGTCGGCGTTCTCGCCCAGGGCGGCGCGGCGCTCGGCCCGGTGATTGAGGTCGTTGTAGGACCACAGGTGGTGCACCTGGTTCAGGGCGCCGATCTCGGTCAACCAATAGCCTTCCAGCTTGCCGTACTCGTTGCCCCGGATCGGCCGGCCGACCTCGCCCGACAGGCGGGCCAGTTCCGGCGCCTTGCCGGCCGGCGTGGTGTAGGTGCGCAGTTCATAGATCATGCGGGTCTCCCTCCTCGTTCCGCGCGGGCTTCGGCCGGCGGCTTCTCAGTGCGTCATCATCGGATCGGTGACGGATGGCGAATACCGCCCAAAAATCGGCAAGTCTTCCTATTCCGCCGCGAGTGGCGGCACGGTCTCTTCCATCGTGTTGCACAGGCCATGGACGCGGGTCTGGCGCATCCGGCGGCGATAGGCGTCGGCGTCGTAGCCGGCCCCGCGGTGCAGCAGACAGCGGTTGTCCCAGATCACCAGGTCGCCCGGCTGCCAGCGGTGGCGGTAGATCGACTGCGGACGGGTCGCCTCCGCCAGCAGGGCGTCGAGCAGCACGCGGCTCTCGTCATGGCTCCAGCCTTCGATCTCCTTGGCGTGGGAGCCGATATAGATGTTGCGCGCCCCGGTGCGCGGATTGGCCCGGACCAGGCGCTGGCGCACCGGCGGCAGGGACGCCGCGTGGGATTCCGAGACCGGCGCGACCTTGGAGCGCGAGAAGACGTAGTCATGGATGCAGACCAGCGGATCGAGCCGGGCCTGCTCCTCCACGGACAGGCGGCCATAGGCGGCGCGGCCGCTGACGAACTCAGTCTCCCCACCCTGCTCGGGCACCTCATGGGCCGACATGATGGACACGAAGGTCGGCACCGAGCGGAACGAGGAATCGGAGTGCCAGAGGTTGTTGCCGGTCTGGAACACGGTGCGCTGGTGCGCGTTGCCGTATTTGGTGCCGTCCTCCATCACGTTGCCGATGGTGTGGAAATGCTCCACCTGCCCGGTCGTGCCGAGGGTGACGTGGTTCGCCTCCGGCTCGCCCAGCGCCCGGGTGAGGGCAAGCTGGTGGTCGTCCTGAAGGTGCTGGCCGGGGAAGACGAGAAACGAATAGGCGTCGATGGCGTCGCGGATCTCCTCGACCACGGCGTCGCTCAGCGGTTGCTTGAGATCGGGGCCGGTCAGGCGCGCGCCGAATTCGTCATGCACAGGGGCAATGCTAAAAGCCGTCATGGGTGCTCCTCCCTCGCGGGGTCCTCGTCGGGACACCCGTCATTGGTTGAAGCAAGCCTGGGCCAACACGGAACCGGCCGCAAGATACGGAGTGCCGCCGGACCGCGCGGGCCCGGCCGGTTCAGCCCAGGCGTCGGCCGCCGCCGACGGTCGGATCGGGCACCGGATCCAGGCTGAAGTAGAGCACGCCGATGGTCATCGCCGCGGCCTGGCCGCCGGCGGAAATCGGGCAATGGACGCTTTGGTAGGTGCGCCAGGACTTGTCCACCGCCCAGATCACGTGCCCGCGGCGGAACACCGGCCGACCCTCGCGCACCGGGCGATGGAAGGTGTCGAGCACCTTGTCCCGGGCACCGGCATAGTTGCTTTCCATCACCGTCTGACCGGTATAGTCGCGGTTGAGGAACCGGGTGATCGCGGTGCCGACCATGCGGTAGCGGAAATCGGCCCCGTTCTCGAGCATGTCCATGATGATCACGTGGCCGAACCAGGGCGCCAGTTCCTCGAACTCGAAATCGGCCCGGTCGGGATAGGCGCCCGCCCCGCGCTTGGCCTGCCAAAGCTGGGCAAAGCGGTCGACCATGGGGTGGTCGACGTGATCGACGACGTCCTCCGCCCCCGCATCGTCAAAGGAACCCGATCTCACCGGACGAATTAGCGATTTCATAGGCACTCCCGACCGTGGACGTCCCGTCGCGGACCGTTCGGAGACCCCCGGACTCTAAGGCCGGATGATTAAGGCGAGGTTACCATGCCCGGGGAGCGGATCGGGTCTGATCCCTCAGTCGGCGAGGCCCATCAGCCGGGGACGCAGCCGCGCCTGAACCGGCTCCAGCGGGACGAGGCAGCGCAGGGCCAGGTTGCGCAGGGCCTGGGCGAGCGGGTTGCGCAGGGTGACCATGGCCAGCATCCGCTCGGTCTGGGCGATGACGGACAGGCCGACCTTGCGGCGATCCCGGGAGTAGGTCTCCAGCCCGCCGCCCACGATCCGGTTGGCCAGGACCGTCGCGTCCTCGATGCCGAGGTTCATGCCGCGGCCGCCGGCGGGCGAGTGCAGGTGGGCGGCGTCGCCGGCCAGGAAGACCCGTCCCGCTCCGTAGCTGTCGACGATCCGGTGGCTGGTGGTGAAGTCGGTATTCCAGGCGGGCTCCCCGACCACGCGGCCCAGGGGCAGCCGGTTCAAGGCGTCCGGCACGGTCGTGACGATCCGGAACCACCGCCGCCCCAGGGGCAGGACAAGCATGGCGTGGGCCGGCTGGAGATGCATGACCGCCTCGTCATCCCTGTAGGGTCCGTCGATCTGAACATCCGCAAGGTTCCAGCGCAGGTCGTGCCGCCCGCCGGGAAAGCCGACGCCCAGGCCCTTGCGCACCGCGCTGTGGGCACCGTCCGCGCCGACCAGATAGTCCGCCGTGGCGGTCTCCGCCCAGCCGCCGGGCCCCGTCAGGGCCACGGTGACCGTCTCACCCTCCCGGTGGAATCCGGTGAGCTCGGTCTCCCGTTCGACCCGCCCGCCCTGGGCGTTCAGCTCGTCCTCGAAGATCCGTTCGGTCTCCGACTGCGGCAGGCAGACCAGATAGTTGTAGCGATGGTGAAGCCGGCTCAGGTCGATCTCGGCCAGCGGGTCGGCGCCGCGGAAGAACCGCATCCGGTTGATCCGCTGCCCAGCCTCGATCAACCGGTCGGAGAGCCCGGAGGCTTCCAGGTGCTCCAGCGTGCGGACATTGATCGCCAGCGCCTTGCTCAAGGTCGTGCGCGCGGGATTGCGGTCGATGATCCGGACCGCCGCCCCGTTTCGGAGCAGCCGGTTCGCCGCGGCAAGCCCGACGGGCCCCGCGCCGACGACCAGAACCTTCGGATGCGCCATCGTGACCTCCCCCGCCCTGACCCCCTTTGCCACCGGACCGTCCGGCAACTGGGAAAGACCTCATGGTGATAGGGATATTATAAAACCACAAAAAATCACTCAATCAGATCCACCATGCAGCAAGTCCCAGAAGTGTGATCCTTATCACAACGCAACACTTCGACTCCTCACGCAACCTTCCGTATATTTTTTATGGGAGACGAGGATTGGGAGCGAGCGGACAGAAGTCCGGCACCCGCAGACATTGGGTAAGCCGGCACCTTTCCCGTGCCCGCTCTGCCCCTGCCTGCTGGTTCCGCCCCAGTTTTCGATCTCGTGCATCGCTATGAGTCCGGGGGGATGGGGCCATGGGGAACTGGTCGGTGGCGATCGTCGATAGCGGCGTGACCCACGAGACAGAGGCCGTCTACGGCCCCAGCCTGTTCGACTACGACTATTACGGCAGGGACGGCGACACCGACGGCGGCAGAACCAGTTCGCACGGATCCAGGGTCGCGCAGTCGGTCGAGACGACGAACGGGGAGTTGGAGCGTCTCGATCTACAGATCTCGAACAACAGCGGTTCCCTGATCTCCAGCCTCGCCATCCGCGACGCCCTCCACGACGTCAACAACCTGGCGAACGAGGGCTGGCACGTTGGCTCGGTCAACATGAGCTTCGGCGGCTACTATTCTTCCTGGACCAGCTATTTCCGTTCGCAGATCGCGCTGCTGCACAACCAGGGCATCTACAGCGTCGCGGCGTCAGGCAACTACGGCACTCGGACCTATCTCGAATACCCTCAGTACCCTGCCCGCTTCGGCAATGTGATCTCCGTCGGCAGCCACGACGGTTCGGGCAATCCCTCCTGGTTCTCGCAGAACTACAGCGGCGGCGTTCACATCCTGGCGGACGGGGAGCACTTCCCGAACGGGGGCGATTTCGGCACCAGCTTCGCCGCGCCGCAGGTGTCCGCCACCGTCGCCACGATGCAGGCCCTGGTGGAAGCCTCGACCGGCAGTCGGCTCAGCTTCGGCCAGGTGATCGACGGGTTGCAGCAGGGCGGGCACGGGCCGCGCTCCGCGGTAGACCCGGCAGACGGAAAGACAACCTATTTCCTGCTCGATCACGAGGGGTCGGTCTCCTACACCCTCGCCACCCATGTCGACCCGCATGTCTCCTGGCTCGAATACATCGCCTCGTATCCCGACCTGGAGGCCGTCTTCGGACGGGACGCCGCCGCCGCCCGCGATCACTTCATCCATAGCGGCGTGTGGGAAGGCCGGATCTCCGAGTTCGACGGCCTGGAATACCTGGCCTCCTATGCCGATCTGCAGGCGGTCTTCGGTCTCGACCGGGACGCCGCCACCCGTCACTACCTCGACAGCGGCCGGTTCGAGGGCCGTACCGTGACCTTCGACGCCGACGCCTACATGGCCGCCAATCCCGACATCGCGGCCGTGGTCAACGGCAACCGGGACCGGGCGACGGAGCACTACATCACCGCCGGCGCCGCCGAGGGTCGGTCGCCGGGCGGCCAGGGACTGATGGGCGCCGGGGCCGCTCCGGTTTCCGAAGAGGGGACGGAGTTCGAGCGCTCCACAGCGACCGGCGCACGGATCGCCGTCGGTCAGTCCGCGACCGGGACGATCGGGGCCGAGGGCGACCGCGACTGGTACGCGGCGGACCTGGAGGCCGGGCAGACCGTGGTGGTGCAGGTCCATGCTGCGTCCGACGAAGGCGGATCGCTCTTCGATCCCGACCTCTATGTCTACGATTCCGCCGGTCAGTACGTCGCCTACGACTTCGACGGCGGCACCGACCAGGATGCACACCTGGCGTTCACCGCAACGACAGGCGGCACCTACTACCTGGAGGTCGACGGCTATCTCGGCCACACAGGCGGCTATGAGATCACGCTGTCGCAGGCGAATGCGGCGTCCATGGACGATCTGGCCGCCGGCGTGGATCTCGCCGACCGCGAGCCCACAACCTTCTCCGATGTCCGGATCGCTCTGCTGTCCGACGGCCCGCTGTCAACGGATCCGTTCGGGCTACTGTGACCGCCCGGCCTCAGGCGGCCATATCGCGGACCCGCTCCGGACCGAACACCACGCTGACCACCGTGCCCTTGCCCGGCTCGCTCTCCATGCCGACCTCGGCACCGTGGAGTTCGGCCAGCATCTTGACCAGATAGAGCCCGAGTCCGGTGCCTTCGGCCTGGGACAGCGCCGGGTTCCGGGCCCGCGTGAACGGCTCCCAGATGGTTTTCTGGTCGTGCGGGTCGATGCCGGCCCCGGTATCCGCCACCGCCAGGGTCAGCGTCCCGTCCGACGCCGGCGCCAGCCGCACCACCGTCTGCCCGCCTTGGGGCGTGAACTTCAGGGCGTTGGAGACCAGGTTGGTGAGGATCTGGCGGATCGCCTTCGCATCGGCATAGAGCGCCGGCACCTCGTCCGGCACGTCGATCTGCAGGCTGACGCCCTTGCGGTCGGCCTCGACCCCGAGCACCGTCTTGATCGAGGCGATCTCGCGGGAGAGGTCGACCCAGCTCTCATTGATCTCGAAGCCGCCGCTCTCGATCTTCGACAGGTCGAGCAGGTCGTTCACCAGGGCCAGTAGGTGCTGGCTGCTCTCGTGGATGATCTCGGCGTATTCCTGTTCGCGGGTCTTCTCGGTGTTCGGTCGGTGCTGCAGCTTCAAGATCTGCGAGAAGCCGATGATGGCGGTGAGCGGCGTTCGGATCTCATGGCTGATCCGCGCCAGGAACGCGCTCTTCGCCCGGGTCGCATGCTCCGCGCGCTGCAGCGCCGAGCGCACCTGTTGGTCACGGTTCACCAGGTCCGAGTTCGCATCCGCCAGATCCTGGGCGCGCGACACCAGGGCCTGCTGGGCCTGCATCGCCCGGGTGATCACCACAGCACCCGCCGCCAGGGCCAGCGCCAGCAGGATGGCGGCCGGCACGGCCAGGTCGCGCAGTGCGTTCAGCCCGGCATTCGGCGGCTCCCAGTCGAGGATGGCGACCTCCGTCCCGTCCGACCGGAACAGATGGACGGCCTGTTCTGAACCCGACTTGAGGTCGAAAACCACCCTCAGATTACGCAACGCGAAGCGCTCGGACGTGACCGTCAGCCAGGTCTCGTCGAGCGGCCGCAGCACGATCAGGACGGGGCGCGGATGCGGGTCGAGGTCGTCCGGCGCCGGCTGCTCCGGCGTGATGGCGGCCACCCCGGCCACGTACAGACCCGCGGACGTACGGACCAGGCATGGGAAGCCCCTCGGATGATCCATCGGCGAGGACCGGGTCTGACCGATCACCACGGCGAGGTCGTCCACGACCTGGCGTGCCGCCTCATCCGCGAAGGCCGGTCGGTCCGGGTGGGTCCAGGAAAAGACGACGCTGTCATCCTCATCGATGACGATCGTTCCCGTGACCCCGAAGGTTTCCGAGATATAGGTGCCGAGATCGTGCTCCGCCCAGGTCGGATCGAGGTTCACCAGGACGTTGCGGATCGTCACGTCCCAATAGGCGTAATCCTTGGCCAGGAGGGCCATGTCGCGGGTGACGTCCTCGATGGCGGTCTGGGCGAGGCGGTTGGACGAGCGCGCCGCGGTTCGATCGATCTCCACAACCGCAAGCCACACCGCACCGACCGCCAACGCCACCGCGAACAGCACCAGGGCGGCGACCGGAACGAACAGCCGCCACGCGGACGAACCCGTCGTCCGAGACAGCCTAGCCTGCTCCCCGTTATTCCCTGTCACTGCTGACTCTTCCATCCTCGCCCCATGCCCCCGACGCTACCATCGCGATGAGAACCGGCAAAGCGCCGCCGCGTTTGTGAGTTTCCTCACACTCGAGATCATTGCCGACGCGATCGGCCGACCGGCGGCGCGATGCGGAACAGGAGGTTAGAGGGGCAAAAGCCTCCCGACCCTGTCGCGCAGCGCGCTGTCAGGGCAGCCTATGCTCGGTGATGAAGTCGAGCTTGAAGGCCAGGCCGTGTCCGGATCGTTCCGGCGGCCTGTAGCTCCCGGCCTGCGGCAGAATCGGGTCCACCCAGGCGTCCTCCATCCAGTCGACATACTCGATCCAGTGAGGGTTCGGGATCGCCGCCATCAGGTGGACCATCAGCTCCGGGAACAGGTGCGGCGCGATGCGTATCCCCGATGTATGGGCCATCGCCGCGATCCGGCGCAGGTCGGTGAAGCCGCCGCGCATGACGTCGGGCTGGAGGATCGGAATCTTCGGATGGGCGAAGAACGGCCGCAGGTCGTAGCGGGTGAAATGGGTCTCCCCACCGACCACGCGCAGATCCAGCGCGTCGGCGATGCGGAAATAGCCCTCGATGTCCTCGCAATCGACCGGCTCCTCCAGCCAGTAGACCCCGTGGTCCTGGAACTTCCGGCCGACGGCGATTGCCTGATCCGCCGTCCACCCCATGTTCACGTCGATGCAGATCTCGACCCCCTCGCCGAGCGCGGTGCGCATGGCGGCCACATGGGCGATGTCGGTGCGGTCGTCATACAGATGGCCGGCCTGCATCTTGATCGCCTTGAAGCCACGGCCGACATAGCGCTTGGCCTTGTCGACCATGCCGTCGCCGCCGAGCCCGCGCCAGCAGCCGCTGCCGTAAGCGTCCAGCGGCTTCGACGCGCCACCCCACAGCCGGAACAGCGGCAACCCGGCCAGTTTGGCGCTGGCGTCCCACAGAGCGATGTCCAGGGCCGACTGGGCCATCACCGTGATCCCCATGCGGCCGATCCAGTAGTTCGCCCGCCAGAGTTCCTCCCACAGCGCCTCAACCTCGGTCACGTCGCGACCGATCGCGTGCGGCTTGACCAGTTCCTCGATGCAGGCGGCGATGGTCTCCAGCCCGCCGTTCAGGATCTGCAGATAGCCCATGCCGACCACCCCGCCGGCCGTCTCCACCTCCACGACGATCAGCTCGCGTAGCCGGCTGTAGCTCGGCGACCAGCGCGGCGGGTCGATCCACGGCGCGCGCAGCTTGTGAACCCGGATATCGGCGATCCGGCGATCTTTGGCGGACATGGTCCGTCCTCCCCCTGACAGGTTTCTTTTGCCGCCAGGATAGGCGGGCGCGCCGACGGGCTCTACCCCCGCTCGTGGCACGCTGGTACCGTCGCCCGCCGACCCGCGACCAACGGCAGGCGGCGAAACACGGGGTGGAAAGTCGAGGAGGACAAGGGATGAACCAGGCAACCGTGCTGGCCCAGGTGGCGCGGAGCTTCGCCGCCCGACCGGCGCTCTCGTTGGGCACCGAGACGCTGTGCGACTACGCGGGCTTCGCCGACCGGGTGGCGCGCCGGGCGGGCGGACTGCGGGAACTCGGGCTGGAGCGCGGCGACCGGGTGGCGCTGGTCATGAAGAACAGCCCGGAATGCTGGGAGTCCCTCTACGCGGTCTGGCACGCCGGGCTGGCCGCGGTGCCGGTCAACGCCAAGCTGCACCCCAAGGAGCACGCCTTCATCCTGGAGAATTCCGGCAGCCGCGCCTGCCTCGCCACGCCGGAGCTGGCAGCCGATCTCGCCGGCATCCGCGGCGAGACGCCGGCGCTGGAGTACCTGATCTCCACCGACAGCGCCGACTACGCCTCGCTCGGAGCGGGCAAGCCGGCCGCTCTCGCCGACACCAAGCCGACCGATCTCGCCTGGCTGTTCTACACCTCCGGCACCACCGGGCGGCCCAAGGGGGCGATGCTGACCCACCGCAACCTGATGTCGATGGTGATGAACTATTTCGGCGATGTGGACACGATCCTGCCGACCGACAGCATCATCCACTCCGCCCCGATGAGCCACGGCTCCGGCCTCTACGGCCTGCCGCACGTGGCCCATGGCGCCAACACGGTGGTGCCGAAATCCGGCGGCTTCGACGTGGCCGAGACCCTGGCGCTGATCGAACGCTGGCCCGGCGTTTCGTTCTTCTTCGCGCCGACCATGGTGACCCGCCTGATCAACACCCCGAACATCGACCAGGCCGACCTGTCCAACCTGAAGACCATCATCTACGGCGGCGCGCCGATGTACCTGGAGGACGTGAAGCGCGCGCTCGCCCTGCTCGGCCCGAAGCTGGTGCAGATCTACGGCCAGGGCGAGGCGCCGATGACCATCACCGGCCTGCCCAAGCACATCTTCACCGACACCTCTCATCCGCGCTACGAGGCCCACATCGGCTCCACCGGCTTCCCGCGCACCGACGTGGAGGTCCGCGTGGTCGACGAGAACGGCCGGGACGTGCCGGTCGGCGAGCCGGGCGAGGTGATCTGCCGCGGCGACGTGGTCATGGTCGGCTACTGGAACAATCCCGACGCCACCGCCTCCTCCCTGCGCGACGGCTGGCTGTGGACCGGCGATGTGGGCAGCTTCGATGCGGAGGGCTTCCTGACGCTGAAGGACCGCTCCAAGGACGTGATCATCTCCGGCGGGACCAACATCTACCCGCGCGAGGTTGAGGAGGTGCTGCTGCGCCATGCCGCCGTGCTGGAATGCGCGGTGATCGGCCGCGAGCATCCCGACTGGGGCGAGGAGGTGATCGCCTTCGTGCGCCCGCATCCGGGTCAGACGGTCACCCCGGCCGAGCTCGACACGCTCTGCCTGGACAACATCGCCCGCTTCAAACGGCCCAAGGACTATCTCCTGGTGGACGACCTGCCGAAAAACAACTACGGCAAGATCCTGAAAACCGAACTCCGCAAACTGGCTGCTCGCGCGGCCGACTAACCGAACGGAACCCTTCATGGACAATACGCCCTGGGGCTGCGACAGCGACTACGGTGTGCTGCGCGACGTGGCCCTTCGTTCGCCCGAGCATTTCGGCTGGTTCGGCGCCAATGCGGTCGCCAAGGAGACCCTGCGCAAGGGCATCATCTTCGACCCCAAGCTGGCGGCCGACCAGCACGCCGCCTTCGTCGCGGCGTTCGAGGATGCCGGCGTGCGGGTGCACATGGTCGAGCCGGACCCGGCGCTGCGCTATCACGTCTATACCCGCGACCCGGCCATCATGACCCCCTGGGGCATCCTGATCGGCCAGATGCAGCGCGAACAGCGCCGCGGCGAGGTCGCGCCGACCGTCCGATTCCATCTGAACACCGGCATTCCGATCTGGAACTGGGTGACCGCCGGTTCGCTGGAGGGCGGCGACGTCCACCTGCTGCGTCCGGGCGTGGCCGCCATCGGCATGTCCGGCAACCGCACCACGCCGGAAGGCGCGGAGCAGGCCAAAGCCTGGTTCGAGGCCGAGGGCTGGGAGTGCCGGATCATCCCGATCGCCGAACACTTCCTGCACCTGGATCTGCTGATCTCCATGGTTAACGAGTCCCTCGCCCTGGTCTGCACCGACGTGGTCGAACCGGAAATTGTGAACTGGCTGGCGGAACTCGGAATCAAGGCCGTACCGACCACTTATGCCGACGCGATGCGACTTGCCGGCAACTGTCTGTCGCTTGGAGACGACCGCGTGATCTCTTCGGCGGAAGCCGAAACGGCGAACGCCCAATTGCGCAGCCTTGGCATCAAAGTATACGATCCTGCCCTGACGATGTTCACCCTCGCCGGCGGCGGCCCGCGCTGTCTGTCACAGCCGCTCCGCAGGGAACCCGTCAAGACTGGCTGACCCGGACCACGGCACGCGCTCACGACGGGAGCGCAGGCGCGGCCGGACCACAGAACGGCAACCGTCTGGATAGAACAGTCAACCGGCGATGACATCGAAGAACCGAAGGATAGACCGCGCGACCTTCTCGGAACTCCTGAAGAAGCACGAGCGGTATCTGCAGAACCCGAAAACAGGGGAGCGGATCAATCTGATGGATGCCACGCTGACCGGCATCCAGGCCACCGATATCGACGTCCACAATTCGGCCTTCACCGGGGCGATCTTCATCAACTGCTCATTCTGGCGGGTCAACTTCCAGGAGTCGAACTTCGAGCTGTGCGACATGAGCGTGTGCACCTTCGAAGGCTCGAACCTGCGCAATGCCGGGCTGCGCGGCGTGCGCATGAAGGGCTCCAACATGAAGAAGGTGGATCTTTCCGGGGCCGATCTCGGCCCCGCGACCTCGCCACTGCCTGGCGTGAAGGAGAACTCCGACCTCAGCGACGCGGATTTCGAACGCGCCGAACTGCGCAAGGCCTTCCTGGCGGGCGCCAACATGCGCCGGGCCAACCTGTTCGAGTGCAACCTGGAAGGTGCGATTCTCAAGGATGCGAGCCTGGAGGACGCCAACCTCTCCGGCGCCAACCTGAACGGCGCCGACCTGAGCGGTGCCAAGCTCAAGGGCGCGCATCTGCGCAACGCCAAGCTTGTCGGCGCCAATCTTGAGGGCGCCGACCTAGAAGGCGCGCGCGGCTTCTTCGGACTGGCGGATCTCGACAAGGCGACCCAGAAGAAGCTGTCGGCCCATGTGGAATGGGTCATGAGCGAGGGACGCAAGGGCCAGCGGGCGATCCTGAAGGGCGCCAAGCTCGGCAAGAAGAACCTGGCCTTCATCGAGCTGACCTGCGCCGACCTGTCGGGAGCGGACCTGCGCGGCTGCAACCTGCAGGGCGCCTATCTGGCCGGGGCGGACCTGCACGGCGCCGACCTGACCGGCGCGATCATGGCCGAGGCCGACCTGCGCGGCGCGGACCTGACCGGCGCGGTTCTGGAGGGTGTCGACCTCAGCGAGGCCCAGACCAAGGAGCTGGTGGTCCGGTCCCGCAACGGCACCACCAAGCTGAAGACCCGGATCGATGCGGCGCGTCCATGACGGTAACGGACAACGTCATCCAAGACCTGCATACGTATGCGAAAAATGCGCGACCAGAACGCAAAACGTTTATCTTGTCTAAAATGTCGATTATAGATCGGCCGCGCAGAGCAGATTGAGGCGACCGAATGAGTGACCTTGGAATTTTCGAGAAGCGCCAGATCAAACAGCGCCAGGTGATTACCCGTCGGGGCGATCCCGGCAAACGCGTCTATCTCCTTCTGGAAGGATCGGTTCAGTCGTCTTCGGTGGCGAACGGAAGCGAGGTCCTGGAGGCGGGATCGCTCTTCGGACGTCTCGACCTACTGGCCGGCGAGGACAGCGGCGCCTACACGGCGACCACGACCGCACTGACCGAAGCGACCCTGATGTACGCCGACGCATCCCAGCTGACCGAGGAGCTGGCGAAGGCCAGCCCGACGATTCAGACGCTGCTGCGCACCACGGTGAAGGCCTTGCCGTGAGTTCCGAGCCCCCGACCCTGGACGATATGGAGGACGGCCCGCCCCAGGGCGAGCGTCGTCACGCCAACCGCGTCCAGATCGAGGGCTACGAGTTCGAGACCGAGGCGGGCGCCTATCCCGTGCTCGACCTGTCGATCGGCGGCATCCGGCTGGCGCGTCTGCCCGACCAGCCGGCGCCCGAACCGGGCGACACCCTCACCGGCACTCTCAGCGGCGGCATCGCCGATCCGATCACCCTGAGCGCCCAGGTCCTCTGGGTCGATGCGGCGACCGGGCATATCGGCTGCAGTTTCCCGGTGCTCGGCCGTCACATCGCCAGCGAGCTGCTGGAGATCCTTCTGTAAGGCCCGACGGTCCCTACTCGATCATCCGTTCCAGCATCTCCAGCCGGTCGGCCTCGCCGGCCGGCTTGTCCCAGCGGATCCGCGAGATCCGGGGAAAGCGCATGGCCACGCCCGACTTGTGGCGGGTGGAGCGGTGGACGCTGTCGAAGGCCACCTCCAGCACCAGCCCGTGAGACACCTCGCGCACCGGACCGAAGCGTTTCACCGTGTGGTCGCGCACCCACTTGTCGAGCTGCTTCAGCTCCTCGTCGGTGAAGCCGAAATACGCCTTGCCGACAGGCACCAGCTCGCCCGCCCCGCTCGCCGGATTGTCTCGCCAGGTGCCGAAGGTGTAGTCGGAATAGTAGGAGGACCGCTTGCCGTGGCCGCGCTGGGCGTACATCAGCACGGCATCGACGGTGAGCGGTCCGCGCTTCCATTTGTACCAGAGCCCCTTGGGCCGACCGGCCACATAGGGCGCGTCGCCCCGCTTCAGCATCAGGCCCTCGGTCGCGGTGCCGCGCGCGCCGACCCGCAAGGCCTCCAGCTCCTCCAGGCTCCCGAAGGCTACCAGGTCGGAAACATCCATGCGCTGCGGCGCCTCGCGGGCGAAGAACGCCTCAAGCCGCGTTCGCCGCTCGTCGAACGGTAGCTCGCGCAGGTCCTCGTCGCCGTCGAACAGGATGTCGTAGAGCCGCACGAAGGCCGGGTATTTCTTCAGCATCGGTGCGGTGACGGTCTTGCGGTTCAGGCGCTGCTGCAGCTCGTTGAACGGCCGGACCTCGCCGCCCGCCACCACGAGAAGTTCGCCGTCCACCACGCCCCGGAAGGTCACGTGGTCGAGGATGTCGGGGAAGGTCGCGCCGATATCGTCTCCGGTACGCGAGTACAGCCGCACCTCCCCGCCCCGGGCCGCGATCTGCACCCGGATGCCGTCCCATTTCCACTCGGCCCGGAAGTCCGACAGGTCCAGCGCCTCGGCCTCGCCCTCCTCCAAAGGATGGGCCAACATGGGCGGGCGGAAGATCGGCCGGTCCTCCAGATCCGGGCGGTCCGCGCGGCCGTCGAGCCAGGCGAACAGCTCCTCGTAGGGTGGCTCCAGCCCGTGCCACAGCTCCTCGATCTCAGCCGGATCGACGCCGCCGTATTCGGCCACCGCCACCTTGGCCAACCGGGCCGACACGCCGACCCGCAGACCTCCGGTGATCAGCTTCAGCAGCGCCCAGCGGCCGGTGGCGTCGAGCGGATCGAGCCATTCCTCGACCACATCCGCCGCTTCCGCGCGCGTCGCCGCGTGCAGCCGCTCCACCACCTCGGTCAGCGACGGCCAGTCCCGGTTGGTCGGCCGCTGCGGCCAGATCAGGGCGGTGGTCTCCGCCAGGTCACCCACATAGTCGTAGGACCAGCCGAACAGCACCGGATCGACCCGGCGCATCGCCAGTTCGCGCACCGCGCCGGCCTTCACACCCTTGAAGCCGAGACCGCCGGTCAGCGCCGCCAGGGCCCACCCCCGGTCCGGGTCGGGTGCCTGCCTGAAATAGGAGACCAGCAGGGCCAGCTTGGCGTTGCGCGAGGGGGTGTAGATCAGCCGGTCGAGGAGTTCGGAGAACGGCTTCACTGCCCTTCCTCCTCGTAGCCGACCAGGGCCAGGGCCCGCGCCTTGTAGCCCCGCGCGGCGGCGGCGTGCATCAGCGCCTCCTCGCTGCCATGGGTGATCCAGATCTCCGGCGCGCCGACGTCGTCGAAGGTTTTCAGCAGCTCGTCCCAGTCGGCATGGTCGGAGATGATCAGCGGCAGCTCCACGCCGCGCTGCCGGGCACGCTGGCGCACCCGCATCCAGCCCGAGGCCATGCACACCACCGGATCCGGCAGGCGGCGGCCCCAGCGGTCGGCGATGGCCGAGGGCGGGGCCAGCACGATCTCGCCCTTGAACTCGTCGCGGGCCACGCCCTTCTGCCCGGCCGTCGCCGGCAGCAGCTCGCCCAGGTCGATGCCGTGGTCGCGGTAGAGGTCGCAGAGGTTCTGCAGCGCGCCGTGGATATAGATCGGCCGTTCCCACCCGGCCTGGCGCAGCAGGGCGATCAGCCGCTGCGCCTTGCCGAGCGCATAGGCGCCGATGACGTGGCAGCGCTCGGGGAACAGGGCGACGCTGTCCAGCAGTTTGGCGATCTCGCCCCGGTCGTCGGGATGGCGGAACACCGGCAGGCCGAAGGTCGCCTCGGTCACGAAGACGTCGCAGGGGACCGGCTCGAACCCGGCGCAGGTCGGGTCGGCGCGGCGCTTGTAGTCGCCGGAGACGACGATCCGCGCGCCCTTGTACTCCAGGCAGGCCTGGGCGCTGCCAAGCACGTGTCCCGCCGGGTGCAGGCTGACGGTGACATCCCCGATCTTCAGACGCTCGCCGTAGCGCAGGGCCTGGCGGTCCTGGTCCGGCTCCGCGCCGTAGCGGGCGGTCATGATCGCCAGGGTCTCCGGCGTGGCGGCGACGGCGCCATGGCCCGAGCGGGCGTGATCGGAATGGCCGTGGGTGATCACCGCCCGGTCCACGGGACGCACGGGGTCGACATAGAACCCGCCGGGCACGCAGTAGAGCCCTTGCGGGCGAACCTCGATCCAGGTCTGGGGATGGGGGGCGGTGGTACTGGCGGCCATGGTCGGAAGGTTAGGCCGTCGCCCGCGCCGGTCAACGGCGGCCGTTCACCGCACCGGCACCACTGTCACAGGTGTCGCGCCGACGGCCCGGAAGACCCGGGCCGTCGGCTGGTTTCGCGGTCGGGCGACCCGGACCCGGTTCACGAACTCCGCCACCTGGACCGTGAGCTGGTCGGCCTGGGACGACAGCTCGCCCGCCGCCTCCAGCACCTCGCCGGCGCTCGCCCCGACCAGGCCGGAGGCCTCGGTCACGTTGTTGATCGAGCGGGACACGGTCTGGGTGCCCTGGGCCGCCTCCTGGGTGCTTCGGCCGATCTCGGAGGCCGCCGCGTTCTGCTCCTCGATGGCCGAGGCGACGGAGGCTGAGATCTCGCGGATTTTCTCGATGCGGGTGTTGATGTCGTTGATGGCGGAGACCGCACTGCCGGTCTGTTCCTGCACGTCCCGGATCTGGGCGGCGATCTCCTCGGTCGCCTTGGCGGTCTGGGTCGCCAGGCTCTTCACTTCCGACGCCACCACGGCGAAGCCCTTGCCGGCATCGCCCGCCCGGGCCGCCTCGATCGTGGCGTTCAGCGCCAGCAGATTGGTCTGCTCGGCGATGCTGGTGATCAGGTTCACCACCTCGCCGATGGCGTCGACCTTGGACGCGAGCCCCTTGATCTCCCGGTCGCTGACCTCGGCGGCCCCCACCGCCAGCTCGGCGGCCTCGGTCTGGTGGCTCATCTGCTGGCTGATCTCGGTGATCGAGCTGCGCAGCTCCTCGGCCGCCGCGGCCACCGTCTGCACGTCGGAGGAGGCCTGCTCGGCGGTATTGACGACCATCGCCGCCTCAGAGATCGCCTGCTGGCTCGACGTGCTCATCGACTCCACGGTGCCGCGCATGGCGACGACCTTGGCGCTCACGGCCTGGACCAGCGCGCCGACGCCCGCCTCGAAATCGTCGACGATCCGGCCCATGGCCCGGCGCTTCTCCTCTTCCGCGCGGCGTTCGTTCTCCTCCTCGCGGGCCTCCAGCTCGAGTTTCTGCTTGGCGTTGACCCGGAAGACCTCGACGGCGGCCGCCATCTCGCCGATCTCGTCGCCACGGGCGCGATAGGGCACCTCCAGCTCGACCTCGTTGGTGGCGAGACGCCGCATCACTGCCGACAGGGCCGGAATGGGACGAAGCATCGTGCGGAAGACGATCAGTGCCAGGATGATGCCGATCACCGTGGCAACCGCCGTGGTGATCACAAGCGACCAGGTGATGTCATACATCACCGCCTCGATCCGCTCCTTCTGCACGCCGGCATAGAGGATGCCGATGATGTCGCCGCCGGTGGAGAGGATCGGCTGATAGACCGTGTAGTACGGAATGCCGAGGATGACCGCCTGGCCCAGGAAGGTCTTGCCGCCGGTGACGACCGGATAGACCGCGCCGGTCTGGCCGAGCGGCGTGCCGACCGCCCGGTTGCCGTCCGGCTTGATGATGTTCGTGGTCTTGCGCCAGAAATCCTTGGTTTCGGCGTCCCAGGCGAAGACCGTCGCGGTCTCACCGGTCATCCGGCCGATCCGGTCGATCAGATCGTGGCTCTCGAAGTCCGGAAGCGCCGGGATCGTGATCTTCTGCACCACCCCGGCCTGGTCGAAGGTCACCTGGACCTCCGGGTAGCGGGCCGACAGTTCCATTGCCGCGATCCGCAGGCTCGCGTTCTGGCGATTGATCGCCTCCGTGCTGATCGATCCGCCGACCGCGCCGATCGCGGCGACGGACAGGGCGAACGCCAGCAGGACCAACAGCCCCGCTGTGACCATACTGGCCTTGGTGGTCAAGCGCATGCGAGTGAAGAAGCCACGCATTAGTGATACTCCGTCATCAAGATTTTGACGAAGATCAATGATCGTCACTTAAAACTTACTTAATTTCCCTGGGCTTTTAATAACCATTATCCTTGTATGTTTTATTACTTATAAATGTCCGACATACTCTGAAATACTCACTTAGATTGAATTGATGCCTGTCAGGTGAAGCGCACCCGAGCCTCGCCCAGATGCTCGAAGCGGATCAGGACATCAGCCGGTTCGCTGAAGTGGATGGTCTTCACCACGCTGCCGAGCATGACGAACTCCCCAGCCTTCAGCGGCTGCCCCAGCGTCGCCCGGTGATTGGCGAGCCAGGCGAGCGCGTTCAGCGGATGCCCCAGGATATCGCGCCCCTTTCCCGCCCCGGCGCGGACCTTGTCGACGAACATCTCGCCCTCGATCCCGTCCAGATCCAGCGATCGCCAGTCCTCCAGCGCCGGGCCGAGCACCACGCCGGCATTGAAGAAATCGTCGGCGATCAGCACAGGAGCCGAGAAGGAGGGGAAGTGGCTGTAGCGGTCGTCGACGATCTCGATCGCCGGCATCAGCGCCTGGACAGCATGACCAACGCCGTCCCGGTCGTAAGGCGTGCCGGTATCCGGCAGGTCGGCGCCCAGCCGCGCGGCGATCTCGCATTCCACGCCGACCCGATTGAACCGGGACAGCGGCAGGCTCGCCATATGCTCATAGACGGTCGAGCCGAAGACCTCACCGGCGCAGGGATGGTCGATCTTCAGATAGGCCTGCATCACCGCTGTCGTGCAGCCGATCTTGTGGCCGGTGCGCGGGCCGAAGCCCGCTTTCTCCAACCGGTCATGGACCAGGGCCTGGACGGCGTAGCCCTCGTCCACGCTTTCCGGTTCGAGGTCGGCCGGCGGCAGCGGCGTGGCCGCCCCGCCGGTACGGGCCCTGATCAGATGGTCGGCGAGGGCGGCCTGCCTGTCCGGGCTCATGCGTTGCGCCGCTCCTGCAGGATCGAAGAGGCCGCATTCGCCAGGACCTGACAGCCGATGGCGATATCGCCCCGGTCCGTGTCCTCGGCAAAGTCGTGGCTGATGCCGCCGATCGACGGGACGAACAGCATGGCGCAGGGCAGCTTGGCCGTGATCACCATCGGGTCGTGACCGGCGGCCGAGGGCATGGACTGCCACTTGCCCGGCACGGTCGCCTCGGCGGCGGCGGCGATATGCTTCTGGAAGCCCTCATCCATGTAGGACGGCCGCACCGGCTGCCGCGAGCGGGTGTATTCAACCCGCGCCTTGCCGCGGCTGTTGATGTCGTCGGCGATGGCGGCGGCGATCTCCTCGAACCTGTCGAGGATGCTCTCGTCCTGGTCGCGGAACTGCAGGTCGAGTTCGGCATAGCCCGGCACGATGGAGGCGGCCCCCGGCTGCACCACCGCGCGACCCATGGTCCAGACCGTGCGCTCGCCGGCGACCGACGGGAACTCCTGGTTCACCCGGTGGGCCAGCTCGTACAGCGCCGTGGCGGCATCCTTGCGCCGGGCCATTGTGGTGGTGCCGGCGTGGTTCTGTTCGCCGAAGAAGTTGAAGCGCATGGCGCGGATGCCGACGATGGCGGTGACCACGCCCACATGCTGCTGGGCCTGCTCCAGATAGGCGCCCTGCTCGATATGGGCCTCCAGATAGCCGAGGTAGCGGTTCTCCTCCATGGTGAGGCGCGGCACGTTCGTCAGGCCGGCGGCGGCGATGGCGTCGGTCAGCTTGGTGCCGTCGCGGGCGGTGGCGGCCGTCTCGGCTTCCGGGTCCAGCACGCCGCACCAGGAGCGGCTGCCCAGGCAGCTCATGAACGAGCCCTCCTCATCCTGCCAGGACACCACGTCGACGGCGAGATTGGCGGTCTCCGGGTCCTCGGCGAGCGCGCGGGCGATCTCCAGGCCGTAGATCACGCCAAGGGCGCCGTCGAGCCAGCCGCCGCGGGGCTGGGTGTCGGAATGGCTGCCGATCAGCAGGGCCGGGCCGGGCTTGGAGGAGCGGCCAAGCACGTTGCCGACGCCGTCGATCGTGGTCTCGAGACCGGCCTCCTCGAAGCGCTTCTTCAGCCAGCGCCGGGCCTCCATGTCCGTCTCGCTGAGCGCGGTGCGGATCACGCCCGTCTCTACACCGCCCATGGTGCGCAGGTGGTCCAGGTCGGCGAGCAGGCGCTCGGCATTGATCTTCGGCATGGGGTCCTCCAGGTGGGTAAAGCCCAGCCTAACGCGGCACCCCGGCGGGCGTCACGCCCGGGAATGGGGGTGCCGTTATGGGTTCTGCCTCCTCTAACCCTCATCGTCTCCCGGCGATGTGCCGGGGCCCAGGGGAACGCTTGCTAGAACGCTTGGGACATTTCTCCACCGCTCCAGCGGGTGGATGTCTAGGTCCCGAGTCAGGCCCGGGAAGACGATCGGGGAGGATGGCAGGGGAGGATGGCAGGGGAGGATGGCAGGGGAGGAAGATGGAAGCAGATTCTCCTCCTCCTTCACTCCCCGGCCTTGTGCCGGGGCCCACGCTTACACGGGAGGCGAACCTATCCCGCTCAGGAGCAGCCGAAGGGTAGGTCCCGGCACAAGGCCGGGGAGTGAAAGAAAGGATCGGGGGAGTGAAAGAATGGGATCGGAGCCGTGTTGGCGGAACCGGAGCCACGAACGCCTGCTAGCACGCGCCCCGGCCCGTGGTAGGATCCTCCCCCGCCAAGCAACACCGTCCCGCACCGTGTCCCTCGCCGAACGCCTCACCGGGCTCAGTGCCCGCGACAACACCCCCATCGCCATCGTCGGCCTCGGCCATGGGGCGACGCACTGGGTGGCCGCCACCTTCTACCTGCTGCTGCCGAGCCTCTCGACCGCGCTCGGCCTCGACTATGCCGCCACCGGCTTGCTGGTCTCGGTGCTGCATGTCAGCGCCTTCGTCGCCAATTTCAGCTCCGGGCCGCTGACCGACGTGACCGGCCGGCGGGTGGCGCTCCAGGTCCTGTCCCTGCTGCTCGGCGCCTTCGCCCTGGCGGCACTGGGCCTGGCCGGCGGGCTTCTGGCGGTGGCCCTGCTGGTCGCGGTGATCGGGGCGTCGAACAATCTCTGGCACCCGCCGGCGATCAGCTACCTCTCCGCCCGCTTCCCGGTCCAGCGCGGCTGGGCCCTGTCGGTGCACGCGCTCGGTGCGGGGTTGGGCGACGCGGTGGCGCCGCTTGCCGCCGGCGCCATGCTGGCCGCGCTCACCTGGGAGGGTGTGGCGCTGTATTCCTCCCTGCCGGTCCTGGCGGTGGCGGCCATCCTGGCGATGTGCCTCGGCCGAGCGCCGGCCTCCACCCATGGCGACGCCGGCAAGGGTATCGATTTCGGCCAATACCTCTCCGGCATCGCCGCGGTGGTGAAGGACCGGGCAGTGCTCGGCCTGTGCCTGATGTCTGCCTTCCGGGCGATGACCCAGAACGGGCTGCTGGTCTTCCTGCCGCTCTACCTCGCCCACGAGATGAAGGTCTCGCCGCTGATGATGGGCATCGCGCTGGCGGCCCTGCAGGTGGGCGGGCTGATCGCCACGCCGATCGCCGGCCGTCTGTCCGACCGGGTGGGTCGTCGGCAGGTGGTGCTGGCCGGGCTCGGCGTGTCGACCCTGGCCATCGCCGCGCTGACGCTGCTGGGCAACGAGCTGTCCTTCATCGCCGGCGTGTCGGTGCTCGGGTTCGCGCTCTACGCGATCCGGCCGGTGGTGCATTCCTGGATGATGGACCTCACCCCGTCGCATCTCGGCGGCTCGGCCACCAGCCTGATGTTCGGCGCGCAGACGGGCCTGTCGATCCTGGCCCCGGTGGTCGGCGGCATCGTGGCCGACGCCTATGGGCTGGTCGTGACGTTCTACGTGCTGGCGGCGAGCATGCTGGTGACGAACCTGATCGCCTGGAGCCTGCCGAACGCGAAGCGGGCGGGGTAGCCGCCAACAATACTCAACCGTCTCCCCGGCCTCGCGCCGGGGCCCAGACAAACGCTTGCAGGAGCGTCATCGATTTTCTGTCAACGCTCCAGCTTGCGGATGTCTGGGTCCCGGGGCGGGCCCGGGAAAACAATATTGGAAAAAGTTACCCCGCATCCCCCGGATACCAGCTCGGCGGGCGCTTCTCGAGGAAACTCGCCAGCCCCTCCGCCGCCTCGTCGCTCTGGCGCTTGAGGGCATGTTCCTCCACCAGCTCGGTGAAGTGCTCCCCCGTCAGGTCCAGTCCCGCCTCCACCAGCGCCCGGCGCTTGGTCTGGGCCAGCGCCTCCGGCGCCGCCATCAGCAGGTCGTCGATCACCGGCGCGACCGCCTCGTCCAGGGCGCCCTCGGCGCAGACCTGGTGCACCAGGCCCATCTCCTTGGCCACCTGGGCGCCGAACCGCTCGCAGGTCAGCGCATAGCGCCGCACGTTGCGCACGCCGATCGCGGCGTTCAGGTGCGGCACGATGATCCCGGCCATCACGCCCCAGCGCGCCTCGGTGATGGCGAAGATCGCGTCCTCGCTGGCGATCACGATATCGGCCGCCGCCGCGATCCCCGTGCCGCCGCCGAAGCAGCCGCCATGGATCAGGGCGATGGTCGGTTTCGGGAACTCGGTCAGGCCCTGGATCGCGCTGGCGGTGCGGCGCGAGACCTCGATGTTCTCCAGCGGGCTGAGCTGGCCCATCTCCTTCAGCCAGGACAGGTCCGCCCCGGCCTGGAAATGCCTGCCATTGCCGCGGATCACCACCACCCGAACGGCCGGATCGGCGGCGAGGCTCTCCAAGCCGTCGATCAGCGCTTTGATGACCTCGCCGTTATAGGCGTTGTTCCGCTCCGGCCGGTTCAGGGTGACCGTCGCCACCCCGCGCGCGTCGACGGAACAGAGAACTACGTCAGTCATGATCACTTTCCTCCCAGGGCGCCGGCCAGTTCCCTGCCCAGCCCGGCAATCAGTTGTCGTGCCTTCCCCACCATCCGGATCTGCGTCATGCAGCCGTGGATGATGCCGGCATGCTCGGTGTGCTGGACGGTCACGCCCGCCGCCTTGAGCTTCTCGTAGAACCGGCGGCTGTCGTCGCGCAGCACGTCGACCCCGGCGGAATGCAGGAAGCAGGGCGGGAAGCCGGTCACGTCCGCCTTCATCGGGACCGCGCGCGGATCGTCGTGATCCGCCGGGCCGTTCAAGTAATGGCCGTAGTAGTTCTTCATGTCGGCGGCGCTGAGAAACCAGTTGCCGCCGCCGAAGAGGCGGTAGCTGTCGGTCTCGAAATCGTCGCCGAACACGCCATAGATCAGGCCGAGCGCCTTCACCGGCGAGGTCCCGCGCTGGCGCAGGGCCACCTCAGCCCCGGCCGCAAGATTGCCGCCAGCGCTGTCGCCCGAGAGGGCGATGCGGGTGGGATCGACCGACCACTGCGCGCCCGAAGCGGTGATGAAATCGACCACCGCGACCGTCTCCTCGATCGCCGCCGGGAACTTGTTCTCCGGGGCGAGGCTGTAGTCCACGGCGGCGACCACGCATCCGGACTCCAGGGCGAGCTGGTGCATGCCTGCCGCATGGGTCTCCAGCGAGCCGACGACCCAGCCGCCGCCATGCAGATAGACGATGACCGGCAGATCCTTCTCGTCGGTCGGATACAGCAGGCGGACCGGAATGTCGCCGGTCGGGCCCGGAACCGACGTGTTGACGATCTTCGCCACCTCCGGTCGGACCTCGTTCCACCACTTGCGGTCCAGCTCCGAGCGCCGGCGGGCCTGCTCCGGCGTCAGCTTCGAGCGGTCGGTCTCCAGCCCGTACTCGACGACGATCTCCTGGGCGCGGGCGATGGCCCGCCTCATGTCCGGATCGACCCAGATCTGGTCCTCGGCCACGTCTGCCTCCTGTCAGTCTCGGTTTACCACTGGCCCCGGTCGGGGGAGCGGTGCAGCGGCCCGCTGGGCGCCGTCAGGTCCCAGCCGGTCAGGGTGCGGTCCTGATGGACCGCCCGCCAGGACAGCATACGCTCGGCATAGAGCGCGCGGATATCCCTGTAGTCCTCGTCGTCGGCCCGGTTGTCGAGTTCGTGCGGGTCGCGGCCGAGGTCGAAGAGCAGCGGCGGCAGACCGGAGAAATGGACGTACTTGTAGCGGTCGTCGCGGAGCGTGGTGAGCTGGCAGGCGTCGAGCGGCAGGCCCAGCGCCCGTTCCGCCTCGCCGCTGGCGGTTTCGCGGAAGTCGAACTCCCAATGGGCGGCGTTGCGCCAGGTCACCGGCACCTCGCCGTGCAGGAAGGGCAGCAGGGAACGGCCGTTCATCGCCGGCGGCCGGGCGACGCCGATGGCCTGCAGGATGGTCGGGGCCACGTCCACCGCCTCGGTGATCACGTCGACCCGTCCGAAGACCGGCGAGCCCGCCGGCTTGACGATCAGCGGGATGCGGTAGGCGCCGTCGAACCAGCCGAGCTTGCCGAACAGGTAATGGTCGCCGAGCAGCTCGCCATGGTCGCTGGTGACCACGATCATCGTGTCGTCATAAGCACCGCGTTCCTTCAGGAAGGCCATCAGCCGGCCGACCTCGGCGTCCACCTCGGCGATCATGCCGTAATAGACGGCGCGGATGGTACGTACCGCCTCGTCGTCCAGGTCAGCCACCATGCCCGGCGCCTCGTAGACGAAGCTGGACAGGGCGGTGCGGTCGAGCGCGTAGCGCAGATAGGGATGCATCGCCGCCTGGACCTCCCGGCTCGCCGCCCGCACCGGCAGCGCAGCGTCGGCGGGCGCGACCATCGTGTTGTAGGGGGCCGGCACCACGAAGGGCGGGTGCGGACGCAGGTGGCTGACATGCAGGAACCAGGGGTTCCCGTCGGACTCGGCTCCCCCGTCCCGCTCCCGCAGGTGGTCGATGACCCGGCCGGTGAGAAACGCGGTCTCCGTCTCCTCCGCCCCGAAGGCCGGCGGCTCCGCATGGGCGCCGGTCGGATGCCGGTCACCGCCGTTCGGCCGCCAGATCCGCTTCGGCTCGTCGCCCAGGTCGATGCCACGTTCCGCCAGCCACTGCCGCCACAGCGCCCCGTCCTCGCCCAGCGGCGTGTGCACGGCGAAGTCGGGGGCGAAGCCCTCATAGGTGCGCATGCGCGGGCTGGAGGGCGAGATCGTGCGCGGATCGGCGGTCTGGTCGGTATAGCCGAACAGCATCGGGTCGTAGCCGATCTTGCGCGCCTCGGTGGCGAGGGTCGGGTGGCGGCGGTCCAGCGGCGTGCCGTTGCGCAGCACCCGGTGGTTCATCTGGTACAGGCCGGTGAGCAGCGAGGCCCGACCGGGCGAGCAGGGCGCGCATTGGGCCCAGTGGTCGGTGAACAGCACCCCGTCGGCGGCGAGCGCATCCAGGTGTGGCGTGCGGACGTTGGGATGGCCGAGCGCGGACAGGCAGTCGCCCCGGAACTGGTCCAGCGTGATCAGCAGAACATTGGGACGCAGGCTCATCGACCGGGCCGGATCTGGAGGACGGGGCGAAACCATGCCGAGGGGCGGGCGCGCGCGCAACTGGGGGTGCTGGGTGTCGCGGAAATGTCATGGGACGCCGGCCATCTCACAGCCCTCCTCTCCTCCGTCTTCCCGGCCTTGTGCCGGGACCTAGGGTGGCGCGCGATGGACTGTTGGGCATTTTCTGCGGCGCTCCGGCGCGCGGTCGGCTGGGTCCCGGGTCAAGCCCGGGAAGACGGTGTTGGGGAAAGGTCATGCACATACCTCCTTCGTCTTCCCGGCCTTGCGCCGGGACCTAGAGCAACGCGCGATGGACTGTTGGGCATTTTCTGCGGCGCTCCGGCACGCGGTCGGCTGGGTCCCGGATCAAGCCCGGGAAGACGGTGTTTTGGGAAAGGTCATGCTCATACCCCCTTCGTCTTCCCAGCCTTGTGCCGGGACCTAGGGTGGCGCGCGATGGACTGTTGGGCATGTTCTGCGGCGCTCCGGCACGCGGTCGGCTGGGTCCCGGGTCAAGCCCGGGAAGACGAGGTTGAGTAAAAGTGTGCTGAATACCCATTTCGTCTTCCCGGCCTCGCGCCGGGACCAAGGGTTGAGCGTGCTGGAGCGTCGGGCATATTTCGCTGGCGCTCCACCACGCGCATGGCTGGGTCCCGACACAAGGCCGGGAGGACGGGAGAGGCAAGGTTGGTCCCCGCCCGCACTCCGAGGATTGCCGCCGCTCGCCCGCGGTGCTAACCGCATTCGCCATGGATCTGCTTACCTCCGTCGCCGGCAGCTTCGCCGAGACCTATGTCGAGGCCCGCGAGAAGTTTCTCGCCGCCCTCGCCGCCACCGGAACCGCCCCGCGCGTCTACGCCAACCCGAACCAGGGTCCGACCGGCGAGGACCTCGCCTGCGAGACCGCCTGGATCGGCCCCGAGGACGCGGCCAAGGTCCTGGTCGTGGTCAGCGCCACCCATGGCGTGGAAGGCTTCTGCGGCAGCGGCATCCAGGTCGACTGGCTGACCGATGACGGCCCCGGCCGGTTGCCCGAGGGTGTGGCGGTCCTGCTGGTGCACGCACTGAACTGCCACGGCTTCGCCTGGTGGCGCCGGGTGACCGAGGAGGGCTGCGATCTCAACCGCAACTTCATCGACTTCACCAAGCCGGTCCCCGAGAACCCGGGCCATGACGAGCTGGTGGACGCCTTCGTCCCGGCCTCGCTCGACGCCGCGACCCTTGCCGCCGACGAGGAGAAGCTGGCGGCCTGGCGCAAGGAGCACGGCGAACTCGCCTTCCAGTCGGCGCGCAAGGCCGGCCAGTACAAACACGCCCATTCCGTCTTCTTCGGCGGCTTCGAGGAGACCTGGTCGCGCCGCACCCTGGCCAAGATCTTCGACGACTACCGCCTGGCCGATCGTGCCGTGGTCAGCGTCGTCGACGTCCATACCGGCCTCGGCCCGCACGGCTATGGCGAGCCGATCTGCGGCCACAAGCGCGGCACGGTCGGGTTGGAACGGGTGCTGTCCATGTATGGCGATTCCACCGGCCTGCCGGCGGAGGGCCAGTCCTTCTCGATCCCGCTGCACGGGACCCAGCGCGAGTTCTGGGCCCCGCGCCTGGGCGACCGCTACACCTATGTCGCGCTGGAGTTCGGCACCTACAGCACCGAGCGAGGCCGCAAGGCGCTGCGGGCCGACCACTGGCTGCACAACCAGGGGACGGTCGACTGGACCGATCCGAAGACCCGCGAGATCAAGATGGAGATCCGCACCCAGTACTACCCGGCGACCGACGCCTGGAAGGAAATGGTGCTGTGGCGCGGCCGGCAGGTCATCCGCCAGACCCTGGAGGGGCTGCAGCGCTTCTCCTGACACGTAAAGAGGGAACAGGGCGCCGCGAGCCGGGTTGTCGGCGCTCGGCGCGGCGGGCTACAAACGGCTCCCAGAATGATCCGGCGGAGAGCGGCGATGGCGAACACAGAGATCCCGGGCGTGGTCCGGCGCACCGACCCGACCGGCGAGCCGGCCCCGCTGGTGTTCGACAGCCCCCATACCGGCCTTCTCTTTCCCGCCGATTTCAAGCCGACCATCCCGCTGGATACGTGCGAGCGGGTCGCCGACTGGTTCGTGGAGGAGCTGTTCGGCGCCTGCACGAAGCACGGGGCGATCCTGATCGAGGCGCTGTTCCGCCGCGCGTATATCGACCCGAACCGGGACACCGCCGATCTCGACCTGTCGATGGTCGAGGGCGACTGGCCGCACCCGGTCGACGTCACCGAGAAGACCAAGCGCGGCGCCTCGCTGATCTGGAAGGTCATAGACGGCGAGACCGCGATCTATGGCGACAAGCTGCCGGCCTCCCTGGTGCGCACCCGGATCGACACCTACTGGCGGCCGTACCACGCCGCCCTGCAGCAGGCGCTGGACGAGACCTACGCGCGGTTCGGCCGGGTCTATCATGTGGACTGCCACTCCATGCCGGAATGGGGCGACGCCCGCTGGGGCGACGAGGGCCAGCGCCGGGCCGACTTCATCGTCGGTACCCGCGACGGCACCACCGCCGGCGCCCGGTTCACCGAACTTGTGGTGGAGAGCCTGCGGGCGTCCGGCTATTCGGTCGGGGTGAACGACAAGTTCAAGGGCGTGGAACTGATCCGACGCTACTCCGACCCGTCCAAGCGCCGGGAGTCGCTGCAGATCGAGGTCAACCGGGGCATCTACATGGACGAGGCCGCAATCACCCGCAGCGAACGCTTCGCCGGGACGAAAGCGGCGATCACCCGGATGATCGAGGAATTGGAAACCTTCGCCCGGCTGGGGTGAGGTTTCTCAAACGCCCCTCTCCCATTTTCCCGGCCTCGCGCCGGGACCGAGGATAGGGGCTGCTGGAACGCTTGAAGAGCGCACCCGCCGCCCCGGCAAACGGCTGTCTGGGTCCCGGCGCAAGGCCGGGAAGACGGGGAAGTGAGTAGGGCAACCGGGGATTGTGACGGGGACGTTGGTTGCCCCCATTTCACCACTTCCCGGCCTTGTGCCGGGACCCACGGGTCAGTCCCACGGTTGCCTGACGGTCTGGTCCAGACGTGGGCCCCGGCACAAGGCCGGGGAGTGCACGAGTTGGGATGGATCACCGCTCAGAACCGCTCGATCCGGTACGGCGCCATGTCGATGCCGGGGTCGCGGCCGGCGATCTGGTCGGCGATCAGCTCGCCCGTGCGCGCCGCGAGCGTCAGCCCGATATGGCTGTGGCCGAAGCCGTAATAGACGTTGGCCTGGTCCGGCGAGCGGCCGATCACCGGCACGCTGTCCGGGGTCGAGGGGCGAAAGCCGAGCCACTCGCGCGTCACCTCATACTTGAGGCCCGGCAGCGCCTCCTCGGCATAGGGCAGCATGCGGTAGACCCGACGGAAGTCCGGCGGCGCGTCGACACCGGCGAACTCCGCCCCCGTGGTCAGCCGCAAGCCATCCTGCATCGGGGCGAGGACGAAGCCGTAGTCGCCGATCACCGTCGGCCGGCGCAGCTCCGGCCCCTCGGTGACGTTCAGGTTCAGGTGATAGCCGCGCTCGGTATCCAGCGGCACCTTGCGGCCGAGCATGGCGCAGAGTTCATGGCTGCGCGCCCCGGCAGCGATCACCACCGCGTCGCAGGGATACATCGCCCGGTCGGTGACCACCTTCTCCACCCCGCCCGGCCCGGTCACGAAGCGGCGCACCTTCTCCGACACCCAGGTGCCGCCGAGCTCCCTGAACTTGGCGAAATAGGCTTCGGTCAGCTTGATCGACTGGCTGACGAAGGCGTTTTCCGGCTGGTTGTAGCCATGGGTGAACTTGCGGTTCAGCCCTGGCTCGAGCTGGCGGATCTCGTCGGCGTTCAGCTCGTCGAACTTCACCCCGCGCCGGAGCATCGTCTCGCGCTCGTCCTTGGTGCGGTCGTAGCTCTGCTGGCTGGAATAGACCTTCATCCAGCCGACCGGCCGCACGATGTCGTGAGCGCCGGACAGGGCGATCAGCTTCTTGTGGGCGGTCAGCCCGTCTTTGGACAGGGCGCGGAGGTGATGGGAGATCTCCTCCACCCGCTTCGGCGTGCTGGCGGCCAGGAACTGCAGCAGCCAGGGCAGCATCTTCGGGAGGTAGGACGGCCGGATGTTCAGCGGCGAGGCCGGGTTCAGCAGCATCTTCGGCACCTGCTTCCAGTTGCCGGGACTGCCCGTGGGATAGACGCTGCCGATGGCGATGGACCCGGCATTGCCGAAGGAGGTGCCGGTGCCGGGGGCCGCCGGGTCGACCAGCGTGACCGAATGCCCCTCGCGCTGGAGGATCAATCCGGTGGAGACGCCGACGATGCCGGCGCCGACGACGATGATGCGCTTGGGAGGCGTGGTCTTGTTGGCAGCAGGCGTGGTCACGCGGCAGTCTCCTTCAACATCTTCAGCAGCGCGATCAGCCGTTTGTCGCGCTGGGCCTCCAGGTCATCGATCGTGCGGTCGCCCATCTCGTCCCTGATGCCCTCGATGAGCTTGGCTTTCAGGTCCGGCGTGAGGGTGGGCGTCTTCTGCATGTCCTGCCACCAGCCCTCGATGGGCGGGCCGAACTGCTCCAGCATGGCCGCGTAGCCGCCTTTGCCGCCGGTCAGGTTGAAGACCATGTGCGGGCCCATCAGGGCGAGGCGCAGGCCCGGCCCCTGGGCGATGGCGGCGTTGACGTCCTCCACGCTGGCCAGCCCGTCGGCGACCGCGTTCACCGCTTCGCGCCACAGGGCTGCCTGCAGCCGGTTGGCCAGGTGGCCCGGCACTTCCTTGTTCACGTAGATCGCGTGCTTGCCGATATGGCCGTAGAAGCCGTGCGCCCATTCCGCCGCCGCCCGGTCGGTCGCCTTGCCCAGCACCACCTCCACCAGCGGGATCAGGTGCGGCGGGTTGAACGGATGGCCGACCACCAGCCGCTCGGCGAAGCCGATGCCGTCCTGCAGGTCGGAGAGGATCAACCCGGACGTGGAGGTCGCCACCACCGTGTGGGCCGGGACGGCATTGTCGATCCGGCGATAGAGGTCCAGCTTGATCGGCGCGCGCTCCGGCGCGTTCTCCTGCACGAAGTCGGAGTCCGCGACCGCGGTCGCCGGGTCGTCGACCATGGTCAGCGTACCTTCCGGACCGACCGCCGTGCCGATGGCCTGGAGCTGCGGGCGGGCGTTGTCGACGAAGGCCTGCAACCGCTCCTTCCAGCCCTCGGCCGGGTCCCAGGCGGTCACGTCATAGCCGCGCGCCAGGAAATAGGCGGTCCAGCTCGCGCCGATGGTTCCAGTGCCCAGAACGGCGATCCGCCGGACCTCCTGAAACGGCTTGTAGGCTGCCATCGTTGTTCTCCCCCGGGTTTTTTGGCTCAATACCGGCACCGAACCGCGGACAACAGACCTGGACGATATCGGCTTTGCGGCCATATCAGCACCGGCACACGGCAAAGGGAATGGGCGATGAACCGGAGGAAGATTTTGACGCTGGCGGGGGCCGGACTGATGGCCTTGGCGGCCGGACCGGCCCAAGCGGCCCCCCTCGACAAGTACCGTTGGAAGCGGCGCCTGCTGCTGGTCTTCGCCCCGGTGAAGCCGCACCCGAACCTGGTGGTGCAGCGTCAGCGCCTCAAGGAGGCGGCGGCCGGGCTGAAGGAACGGGAGGTCACCGTCATCGAGGTGGTCCAGGACTCGGTCTTCGTCGACGGCAAGCTCGCCATAGAGATGAACGCGAAGAACCTGCGCAAGCAGTTCGACACCACGATCGTCGAGTTCACCGTGCTGCTGATCGGCAAGGACGGGGAGCAGAAGCTGCGCCGCGACGAGGCGGTCAAGGCCGAGGACCTGTTCAAGACGATCGACGCCATGCCCATGCGCCAGCAGGAGATGCGCCAGCGCGGCCAGAAGACCTGATCAAGGTTCCGCAGATCTCCGAAAGGGCTGGGCGAGTTGGCCGAGGAAGTCGGCCGGCATCGGCTCGTCGATCCCGATATTCGCCGGCGGCCGGCGCGACGGGCGCAGATACGTGCCGAACAGAAGGTCGAACAGCATCAGGTTCTCGCCGTAATTGCTGTTCCCCTCCACCGGATCACGGCTGTGATGCCAGCGGTGCAGGCGCGGCGTGTTGAACACGTAGTCGAGCCAGCCCGTCCGCATGTCCACGTTGCAGTGGGTCAGGATGCCGATGAAGGCGGTGATCGCCCCGGTCCAGATCACCACGTCGCCCGGCGCCCCGGCGAGCAGCAGAAGCACCTGCCCGAAGGCGAGGCTGACCACCGTGTCCACCAGGTGGAACCGGCCGGTATTGAAGAACCACAGCCGCTCCACCGAATGGTGCACCGCATGGAAGAGCCATAGGAACGGCCATTCGTGGGACAGCCGGTGCGCCCAGTACAGGCCGAACTCGACAACGACCAGGCCGATCCCCACCTGCACGGCAATCGGCCAGGCGCGCGGCCACCACGCCCCGCCCTCGGTCGCCACCAGATCGGCGAACCCGATCACCGCCGTCATGAGGACAACGACCTGCACGAACCCCTTGGTCAGAACCGTATGCAGCAGGTCGGGCAGGATCTGGCCGTCCGGCTCGAGCCACTGCCGTTCGTAGGGCAGCAGGCGCTCCAGCACCGCCAGGGCGACGGCCAGGGCGAGATAGGTGGCGTTGAAGGCCAAGGCCGGAGAGTCGGCCGCCAGGCCGAGCCAGACCGGAACAAGGCAGAGTCCGAACAGCCCGGGCCACAGCAGAACCCGGACCAGGCCAAGCACGTGATTCATCAAGATCGGCCCCCGCCAACCTCCGACAACCGCGCCGGCATTCTACGGAGAAATTCCGGAAAGACAAATATTATCGTTTCATTTCAAATAGTTATACAAAATCCGCAACAAAGCGCACGCCGTGCGCAAATCGATCTTGAAATGCGCACTTTGTGCGCTTAAACCGGCGGTTGGAGGAGAACATGACCGCTTGCCGCCAACAGACGATCCCGTATCCGCCGCTCCGGCTGGTGATCGCCAACCCGCATGCCGCGCGCCGGCTGATGCCCCTGCGCGAGCTGGAGCGACGCCTGGCGGAACTCGAACAGGGTTTGGGCGGGCGTCATTCCGATCCTCATCAGCGGGCCGATCTCCTGCGGCAGCGCGCACTCATCGCCAAAATTCTGGCGACCCGGCTGACCGCGCCGACCCAGGCCCGGCGGCTCGAGCAGGAACTGCGCTGGCTGGCGCCGCGGGCGGCGGAGCCGACGCCGACGCCCCTTGCCTGGCTGGTTCGGCGGATGTGGGCCGTCCTCCGCCACATGGACCCGCCGCCGCAGCCCAGCCGTCTGGCCGGACTCTGATGTCCCGCATGGTCGTCTCCTACATCCCGCCGGAGGACTGGCCGGCCACGGCGGACAGCCTGCTGGTCACGGCCGAACGTGTGCGCGGCGCCCTGGTCGGCGATCCCCCGACGGCCCTGTCCCGGACAGTCACCCTGCGCGACAGTGTCGACCGACGGCTCACCGGCCAGGGATATCACCTGACCTCGGTGGCGGCAGAGCCCGACGACGAGACCTGGACCCTGTCGGGACCCGACGGCACCGCCGAAGCGAGCGAGCGGGTGACGCCGACGGCCCAGACCTTCGACAGCGACCTGCCCAAGGGGCCGCTGCGCAGCCTGCTGGAGGATCTGACCCGGGGCCGGGCACTGACCGAGACCGCCGCATTTAACGTGACCGAGACCGCCTTCGCCTTGCGCGACGACGAAGGCAAGATCCGCTGCCGGATGCGCCTGACCCATGTGCAGGACCGCGCCGGTGCCACGGCGACCGACGTCTCGATCATCGCCCTCAAGGGCTACGCGTCCGATGCGGCACGGATCCGGGAGCGGATCAAGGACGATCTCGGCTGGCCGCAGGCGTCGGCACCGGCCCTCTCCCGCCTGCTGTCGGCCTTGCGTCCGGTGCAAGGCCGGGCGGGCACGGAGCTGCGCCCGGACGATCCCGCCGGGCCGGTGATGCGCGAGATCCTGTCGGCCCAGCTCGACGTGATCGAGGACCGTCTGCCCGGGGTCCTGGCCGACCGGCATCCGGACTATCTGCACCAGTTCCGGGTCGCCGTCCGCCGCACCCGCTCGGCCCTCTCCCAGCTCTCCCCCGCCATCGCGCTCGAGGGACGGGCGGAGGCGGTGGAGGGGTTCCGCTGGCTCGGCCGGGTCACCAGCCCGCAGCGCGATCTCGACGTCCAGCTCTTGGACCTGGCCGCGCGGCGCGCCCAGAGCGCCGATGCCGAGGCCCTGGCTCCGCTGGAACGCCACCTGGAAGCCCTGAAGACCGCGTCCCATCGCGATCTCGCCCTACAGCTTTCGGGCGCCCGGTTCCAGACTCTCGTGGCGCACTGGCGGGACAGCCTGAGCCCGTCCAGCGCGAACTGGACCGCGACCGAACCGCTGCGCGCACCCTTCGCGGAGATCGTCGCCGGCCGGGGCCGCAAGATCCTGCGCAAGGCCCTGCGCGAGGGGCGCCGCATCGGGCCGGACAGCGAGGCGGAGCGGCTGCACGACCTGCGCAAGCGCCTGAAGAAGCAGCGCTATGTCACCGAATTCCTCGCCGAGGTCCTGCCGCGCGACAGGACCAAACCGGCGATCAAGGCCCTGAAGGGCCTGCAGGAGGTGCTCGGCCGGGTGCAGGACCGCGAGGTGCAGGTGGCCGCACTGCACCGGTACGGCCGGGAACTTGCCGGTCGAAAAGGCGTGTCGTCGGAAACGCTGATGGCGCTGGGCGCCTGGAGCGAGGAACTGGACCGCGACCGGCGCGCAGCGCGCGCGGAGTTTGCCGCCGCGTTCAAGTCTTTCGCCTCCCGGGAGACGCAGGCCCTGTTCCGTGCAATCTTCGACACCCATACCGCCCGGGCCGTCGGCGGCCAGCCCAAGAAACGAGGCGCGAAGGAGGACTGATGCGGATCCTGGCGAGCTACAACATCAAAGGTGGGGTGGGCAAGACGGCGGCGGCGGTGAACCTGGCCCATGTGGCGGCCCAGCGCGGCCACCGGGTGCTGGTCATCGACCTCGACCCCCAGGGCGCGGCCAGCTTCTACTTCCGGGTCAAGACCAAGGTGAAGGGCGGCGGCAAGGGTCTGGTGAGCGGCAAGCGCGACCTGGACGACATGATCAAGGCGACCGACCACGAGAACCTGGACCTGATCCCGGCCGATTTCCGGTTCCGCAACCTCGACCTGCTGCTGGAGGCGGAGAAGAAGTCGACCCGCCGCCTGCGCAAGCTGCTGAAGCCGCTGGGCAGCGACTACGACATCATCCTGCTGGACTGCCCGCCCAGCGTGTCGCTGGTGTCGGAGGCGGTGTTCGAGGCGGCCGACGCGCTGGTCATCCCGCTGATCCCGACCACCCTGTCCCTGCGCACCTACGACCAGCTCGAGGCGTTCAAGGCGGAGCAGAAGATCAAGGACCTGAAACTGCTGCCATTCTTCTCCATGGTGGATCGCCGCAAGGCCCTGCACCGGGAGATCCTGGAGAGCTTCCCCAAGGCGCACAGGAACGTGCTGGGGGTGAACATCCCCTATGCCAGCGCGGTGGAGCGCATGGGCATCGAACGCGAACCGCTGACCGCCTTCGCCCCGCGCACGACGGTGGCCTGCGCCTACCGCGCGCTCTGGGACGCGGTGGACAAGGCGACGGGGTAAGGGAGACACCCCACTATACGCGTCTCCCCGGCCCCGCGCCGGGGCCCAAAGGTAAGGGTGCTGGAGCGCCGGAAAGCCCTCTCCTGCGTTCCAGCACGCCGATGGCTGGGTCCCGGATCAAGTCCGGGAAGACGAGGAAGGGAGCAGCACTACTCCTCCCCCTCCTCCCGCAGCAGCCCCACGGCGAAGGCCGCCACCGCCGCCATCGCCAAGTAGGTCGTCTGCCAGAGCCCGAAGGACACCAGTCCCGGCAGGACCCCCACCGCCAGCACCGCCGTCGCCCAGGGCCGCACCGCCCGCGGCATCCTCCCGATCCGCCAGGCCGCCGCCGCCAGGAACGCGATCCCCAGCAGCACGCCGACGATCCCGGTCTCGACCCAGAGCTGCAGCCCCGCATTGTGCGGATGCGGCTCCGGCTTGTTCATCCGCTCGGCCCGGGCGAGCCGCTGCGGATCGATCGGCCGGTGGTCGAACGCGTCGATCCCCCAGCCGGTCCAGGGCCGCTCCCGCGCCAGCGCGCCGCCGTGGTCCCACAGCTCCAGCCTGTGCCGGATCGCCATGTCGCCGATCTCGACATTGTCGGCCACCACCCACTCATAGACCGCGTTCGCCGCCCAGGGCGCCGTCAGCATCTGCACCGCCACCACCACGACCATGGCCACGCGGACCAGCCGTTCGACCACCGCACCGGCGATCAGGGTGACGAGGCCGAGCAGCAGGCAGAGATGGGCAATCAGCGAGATGCCGAGCATCGACACCACGCCCATGACCGCCAGCAGGCCGAATGCCGGCAGCCGGCGTCCCTGGCCCCACAGCACCCCGCCCGCCACCAGCGCCAGCAGCACCAGGGCGACGATGCCGCGGTTGTAGCGGGACAGCGACACCGCCTCGCCCGGGTCGCGGCCGTCGAGCAGGCGGTAGATCGGCGCATCCAGGCCAAGCTCGACGATCGCCACAACTGCGCCGAGCAGCACGCCCGCCACCAGCGCACGGCGCACCAGCGGCCGGTCCAGCTTGGTGCCGGCGATGACCCCGCCGGCGGCCAGCGGCAGCAGCAGCACGACGGCCCCGGCCGCCTGGGGCCAGCGCGCCGCACAGGGCGGACAGTCCGGCGCGAGCAGAAGGTCGAGCGCCTGCACCGCCAGCAGCAGCCCGACCGGCACCACCAGCGTCCAGCCCGGCCACGGCACCCGCCGGTCGAGCAGCATCAGGCCGGCCAGCAGCACCGCAAGCGCGATGCCGAGCGTGCTCATGCCGTGCTTGGCCAGCAGGCCCACCGTCGGGAAGGCCAGCAGCAGGAGCGCGGCGATCCAGGTCGCCGCCCGTCCGTCGGTCACCGCCCCCCGCATGTCCGGTCAGCGCCCCTTGTAGACGGGCTTGCGCTTCTCGTTGAAGGCGCGCACGCCCTCCAGCCGATCCTCGGTCGGCACCGTGCGGTTATAGGCTTCGATCTCGAAATCGTAGCCGTTCTTCAGGTCCATCATCTCCGAGGCGTTGATCGACTTTTTCGCCTGGCGCACCGAGATCGGCGCGTTGCCGGCGATCGCCCGGGCGGTGTCGAGCGCCTCGTCCAGCAGGGTGCCGTCGGCGCAGATCCGGTTGACCGCGCCCCAGGCCAGCGCATCCTCCGCCGTGAACGGCCGGCCGGTGAGGATGATCTCCTTGGCCCGGCGCAGGCCGACGGCGCGCGGCAGGTTCTGGGTACCGGCCGCTCCCGGGATGATGCCCAGGGTCACCTCGGTCAGGGCGAAGCGCGCGGTCGGGGCGGCATAGGCGAAGTCGCAGCCCAGCACGATCTCGAGCCCACCGGCGAAGGCGGCGCCGTTGACCGCGGCGACGATCGGCACCGGGCAGTCGAGCTGCGCCTTCACCATCTGCTCGAACAGGGCGTGCTGGCGGCGCCACTCGGCATCGGTCATGCCGTTGCGCTCCTTCAGATCGCCGCCGGCGCAGAACGCCTTGTCCCCGCGCCCGGTCAGCACGACACAGCGCACCTCGCCGGCGTCGCGGTACAGCTCGACCCAGAGGTCGCGCAGGTCGAAGCCCATCTGGGTGTTGAGCGCGTTGCGCACGTCCGGCCGGTCGAGGGTGACCAGCAGCACATGCTCGTCGACCATCTCCAGGGTCAGGGTCTCGGGCGCCAGATCGGCCACACTCATCGCGCATTCCTCCGGTGTTTGGTTGCGGCCCCGTCTTAGCACGACGGGCGGCGGCGGCGAGAGGCCCCGGCTGTTCCCACGCCCGGAAGGCCCGGTCGGCGTGCAGGATAGGACGGCCCGCGGCAAAATACCGGTCAAAATACCCTGCCGACGCTCTCGACAAACCGGAATCCACCCGCTATAAGGCCGCCTCTTTCGCGGAACCGCAGCCTCTTCGGCGGCCCGCACGGATGGGCGCATAGCTCAGTTGGTAGAGCAGCTGACTCTTAATCAGCGGGTCCAAGGTTCGAGTCCTTGTGCGCCCACCATCCAAATCAGATACAGCGCAGACGTTGATCGACCGGTTCCGGACAGGCACCGCTGTCTTGGCGCCCGTGTCGCCACGGGCCGCCGGCGGGCGGGTCATACTTTGGTGTGCCCGCCGCACGCCCTTGGACGATATCGCGCGCGCCGGGCTGTCCATCACACTTCAGGTCCAAGCAACGGCTGACCTGACAGGAGATCGTGATGGACATGACAGCCCGTGAAAACACCGCCCGGGCGTCGGCCCGGGACGTTCCCACCCGCTTCGTCGAGCTGCAGGACCGCAGGCTCGCCTATCGCCGGATCGGCACGGGGCCGGCCCTGGTGCTGTGCCTGCGTTTCCGCGGGATCATGGACGACTGGGACCCCGCCTTCCTGGACGCGCTGGCCCAATGCTTCACCGTATATGTCTTCGACTATTCCGGCCTCGGGCAGTCGACCGGCACGCCGAGCTACCGCCGCGAGGACATGGCGGCCGATGCCGCCGACCTGATCGACGCGCTCGATCTGGGGACCGTTGCGATCGGCGGCTGGTCGATCGGCGGGGTCGCCGCCCAGATCCTCGCGGCCCTGCATCCCGGGAAGGTCAGCCACGCGATCCTGATCGGCAGCACCCCGCCCGGCCCGCAACCGCATGCCGCCGAGCCGATCTTCCTGCAGACCGCACTCAAGCCCCACTACACGCTGGAGGACGAGTACATCCTTTTCTTCGAGCCGAACTCGGCCGAGAGCCGGGCAGCGGCCGCCGCCTCGCACCAGCGGATCGCCGCGCGCCAGGCCGACCGCAGCCCGCCGATCGCCGAGGCGACCTATCTCGACCTGCTGAAGACCTCGCACGATCCCAAGGCCGTCTTCCCGGATCCCGACGGCCGGTATGACGCCGCGCTCGCCGTCTCGCCTGTACCGCTGCTGGCCCTCAACGGCGACCACGATGTCGTGTTTCCGGTGGAGAACTGGTACGCCCTGAACCGTCGCTGGACATCCCTGACGGTGCTGACCTTCCCGCAGGCCGGCCATGGCCCGCAGCATCAGCACCCGCAGCTCGCCGCCGACGCGATCGCCAGTTTCGTGCGCAACACGCCCAGGGCTAATCGCCAGCAACCGGCAGGGTGAAGGAGAAGCAGGCGCCGCCCGGGCGGTTCTCCGCCCGGATGCGGCCGTGATGGGCCTCGACGATGGACCGGCAGATCGCCAGTCCCATGCCGAGGCCCGTCTTCTTGGTGGTGAAGAAACTCTCGAACAGCCGGTCGACATGCTCGGACGCGATGCCCGGGCCCCGGTCCTCGACCTCGATGCCTATGACACCCTCCACCTCCGCCCGCGCGCGAATATGGATGCCGGGCGTCGCCACCCCCGCCCGGGTCATCTCCTGCAGGGCGTTCATGGCGAGGTTCACCACCACCTGCTGGACCTGGATCCGGTCGGCGCGGACCGCCGGCAGATCGCGCGGCAGGTCGAGCGCGACCTCGACCCCATGGGCCTGCAGCTCGTGGCCCAGGAACCGGACGGCCTCCTCGATCAGCTCGGCGACGCAGACCGGCTCGTAGGACGGCTCGTCCTTCACCGCCATCGCCCGGACCCGGGCGATGATGTCGGCCGCGCGCCGCGCATCGGCGACGATCCGTTCGTTGATTGCCCGCACCTCCTCCAGATCCGGCACTTCGCGGGCGAGCCAGCGGCCGCCGGCCGCCCCGTTGGCGGCGATGGCCGCGAGCGGCTGGTTGACCTCGTGGGCGATCGAGGAGGTCAGCTCGCCTAGGATCGACAGCCGGGAGGCATGGGCGAAGTCGGCACGGAGCTGGGCCACCGCCCGCTGGGCGGCCAGCCGCTCGCCGATATCGGCGACCACGCTGACCACCATGCCCTGGGACCGCAGCTCCTCGGGCGCATGCGAGAGGTAGTGCACGTCGATCTCGCTGCCGTCGAGCCGCCGCATCCGGGTGTCCTCCTCGAAACCGGTCGCCATGGCGAAGGCGGCCCCGAGAATGCGCTGGAACGTGCCGAGCCCCGAAGACGGCCAGAAGGCGGCACTGGGCAGGCCGATCAGGTCGCCCGGCTCCCGCGCGCCGAACATCCGGACACAGGCCGCGTTGACGTCGGCGACCACGGACGCTTCCAAGGCCCTGTCGACCAGGTCGGGATGATCCGCGAGGTGGGCCGCGACATCCGTGACGCCCTGGCGGCGCAGATCCGCCAGCATCCCCTGGATCCCGCGCGTGTCCATCTGGAACACCGCCATGGGCAGGGCGTGGAACAGGGTCCGGTACTGCAGGTCGGAGCGGCGCTGGCGCGCCTCGGCGGCGACCCGGTCGGAAATGTCGATGACCCCGACCAGGACGCTCCCGTCCCCCCGATGGGCGTCCGGCCAGCACACCGTGAAGAGGGCGTCGAACAGGGCGCCGTCCTGCCGGGAGAGGCGCGTCTCCACCGAGTAGCGCGGTGCGCGGGAGGCGGCGGCGAGCAGCGCGCCGGCATAGATATGGCGGCTCTCCTTCGGCCAGAACGGATCGACGGACGCGCCGATCAGGGCGTCGCGGTTCGGGCCCCCGAACAGCTCGACGGTCTTGTCGTTCACGTCGATCACCCTTGTGGCGGCGATCGCGGCGTCGATGAACTCGGGATTCGCAGCGAAATGCCCGGGCAGGTCGGTCACACCGCCCTTGATCAGCCCGTGGATCATCTGGCGGACCTCGGTGAAGTCGAGTTCCCAGAACGCGGCCGCCATGGCCTGGAAGAGGTTTCGGTAACGGTAGGCGGTGAGCCGGGCCTCGCTCTCCAGCGCCGGCAGGCGGGTGATGTCGCGGCCGTATTCGATGAGCAGCGGCACGCCCCTGTCGGGCTCAAGGATGCGGCGCCAGCGGACCTCGACCCGGCGCTCCTCGCCCGTGACCGTCACCCGCTTCAGCTCGCCCTCCCAGGTGTCCGCCTCGCCGAGCAGCGTGTCGGTCCGGCCGGCCAGGCGGGGGTGCCAGGACTGCAGCAGCCGGTCCGCATCGCGGCCGACCGCCTGCTCCCGGCGCCAGCCGTAGAGGGTTTCGGAGGCGGTGTTCCAGGCGAGGATGCGGCCGTCCCGGTCGAGGATCATCACGCTGTCGGCGGCGGCGTCGACCACCTCCAGCAGCAGTTCTGCGGACAGACCATGCTCCACAACCCGCGGATCAAGACCGTCGCTGATCGTCATCTGTGGAGGATCGCCGCTGTTTTCGTAGGCGCGATGCTGCGCCCATCGGGCGTCATGCGGCAAGAGCCCGATTGATGCAGTCGATCAGGGCGTCGGTCTCGACCGGCTTGCGCAGCAGGCACAGCGCCCCGCTCTCGCGCGCGCTTTCCAGCAGCACGGACTCCGTCCGGGCGGTGATCATGATCACCGGCACATGCACGTCGCCGGCGTCGAGGGCGCGCTTGAGGCCGATCCCTCCCATTCCGGGCATCTGCAGGTCGGTGATGACGCAGCTCGCCGCCGCCACCTCGCCGGAGGCGAGGAAAGCCTCGGCGGTCGGATGCCCACTCGCCCGGTAGCCCAGCGACCGGACCAGGCCGACCATGGCGACACGCAGGGAGTCGTCGTCATCGACGATCGAGATCAGGGGGTCAGGCGACACTCGGCGCTCCTGGGACACGGTTGCGCCGCCGGATGCCCGGGCGGCATCCCTCACCCTACGCCGATGGGGCTTGAGCGGAATTATATGTAGGTATGAGCCTTCGGCGTCAGGCGCGGTGGCGCCGCTCCGGGGCGACGACGCCCAGGGCCTCCGACATGCGCACCAAGTCGGCGAGGGACTGGGCGCCCATCTTCCGCATGGCGGAGCCGCGGTGGATCTTGACCGTGATCTCGCTGAGGCCGAGGTCGCCGGCGACCTGCTTGTTCAGCCGGCCGGCGGTCACCAGGGACATCACCTCGCGCTCGCGGGGCGACAGGGTGCCGAACCGTTCGGCCAACCCGGCGATCTCGGCACGCTCGGCTCGCTGGCGGCGGTCGCGCTCGATCGCTCCCGATACCGCGTCCAGCAGATCCTGGTCGCGGAACGGCTTGGGCAGGAAGTCGACCGCCCCGGCCTTCATGGCCCGCACCGACATCGGAATGTCCCCATGGCCGGTCATGAACACCACCGGCAGGAGGATGCCGAGCCCCTCGAGCTGTTCCTGGAAATCGAGGCCGCTGGTGCCCGGCAGCCGGACATCGAGCAGCAGGCAGCCAGCCCTGTCGGTCGGGCCGCCCGCGAGGAAGGCCGCGACCGACTCATACCCGCGCGTCTCGATGCCGACGGACCGCAGGAGGCTGCCAAGAGCCTCCCGCAGGGATGTGTCGTCATCGACGATATGGACGGTCGCTGCGTCGGTCATGGAGATAGCGTCGGCGACCCCGCGAACCGGCGCAATCATACTTTGATGTTAACCACGACCGCCCCTATTGGGCGGCCTCGACGGCGGAAAGGCCGAGGGCGGCGGCCACCCCGGCTCCGTAGTCGGGATCGGCCCGGTGGCAGTTCGCCACATGCCGTTCCTGGATATGCACGGCGGCCCCGCCCAGCGACCGGGCGGTGTTCTCGAACAGGACCTGGCGCTGCCTGGGGGTCATCAGCCGGAACAGGTCGCCCGGCTGCTCCCAGTGGTCCTCGTCGACGCGGTGGTCGTGATGGGCGGCGTCCCCGTCGATGGAGAGAGGCGGTTCGGCCGCGCCCGGCGCGTCCAGCCACGCACCCCGACTGTTGGGGGCTTAGCTCGTCGTGGCGCCCAGGTTGCCGTCGGTGCGCATCGCCCCGTCCCGGTGGAAGCTGTGGAACGGGCATTTCGGCGCGTTCACCGGGATCTGGTTGAAGTTCACCCCGAGCCGATAGCGCTGGGCATCGCCGTAGGAGAACAGCCGGGCCTGCAGCATGCGGTCGGGCGAGAAGCCGATCCCGGGCACGATATTGGCCGGCGAGAAGGCCGCCTGCTCGACCTCCGCGAAGACATTCTCCGGATTGCGGTTCAGTTCGAGCACGCCGACCTCCTGAAGCGGATAGTCGCGCTTCGACCAGGTCTTGGTCAGGTCGAACGGGTTGTGCCGGTGGCTACGGGCCTGCGCTTCGGTCATGACCTGGATCGCCAGGGTCCATGTCGGGAAGTTCCCCGCCTCGATGCTGTCGAAGAGGTCGCGGTGGTGGCTCTCCCGATCGGCGCCGATGACCCGGGCGGCATCGTCGTCGCTCAGAGTCTCGATGCCCTGGTGGCTGCGGAAGTGGAACTTCACCCAGACCCTCCGGTTGTCGGCATCCATCATGCTGAAGGTATGGCTGCCGAAGCCGTGCATTTGGCGGTAGGTCTTCGGGATTCCCCGGTCGCTCATGACGATGGTCACCTGGTGCAGCGCCTCCGGCAGCAGGGTCCAGAAGTCCCAGTTGTTGTCGGCGCTGCGCATGCCGGTCCGGGGGTCGCGCTTGACCGCGTGGTTCAGGTCCGGGAACCGCAGCGGATCGCGGAAGAAGAATACCGGCGTGTTGTTGCCGACCACGTCCCAGTTGCCCTCCTCGGTGTAGAACTTGACCGCAAAGCCGCGGATGTCCCGCTCGGCATCAGCCGCTCCCCGTTCGCCGGCAACGGTGGAGAACCGCACGAACACGGGCGTCTGCTTGCCGATCTCGGAGAACAGCCGGGCCTTGCTGAAGCGGGTGATGTCCCGGGTGACGGTGAAGGTGCCATAGGCGCCCGAGCCCTTGGCGTGCATCCGCCGCTCGGGAATGACCTCGCGGTCGAAATGGGCGAGCTTCTCGATCAGCCAGATGTCCTGCAGCAGGGCCGGGCCACGCGGACCGGCGGTCAGGGTGTTGAAGTTGTCGGCCACCGGCGCGCCGTTGGCATGGGTCAGTCGGGACCGGGTCATCGGGTCCTCCTGCGTTACGGGGAGAGGGATGGGAAGTCGTGCGCCGCTCAGGCCTCCGGCACGAAGCGGAACGCCTGGCCGTGCGGCTCGGCGTAGCCGAGGCCGGGTTCGGTCCAGTGGTAGCCGAGCAGCCGGGTCTTCCGCGCCGCCGCCCGTTCCAGCAGGCGGGCCCGGTTGCGGATCGCCAGGTCCTCGTCGATGTCGAAGCCGAAACGCCAGCGCGGATGCTCGAAGGACACGACCACGTTGGTCGCCGCATCGGCGGTGACGATCAGCCCGTCACCCCCCGCCAGTTCCAGCGAGATGTGACCCGGCGTGTGGCCGGCGGTATCCAGCACCTGCATGCCGGACACCACCTCGTCGTCGGATCGCAGCAGGGTGACGCGATCGGTGATCGCGTCCAGGTCCCGGCGGGCGGCCAGCGCGAAGGGATGCAGGGCCGCCGGGATTCGCGTCTCGAAATCCGGCGCCATCCAGTAATCCCACTCGGCGGCGGAGACGTGCCAGATGGCGTTGGGATAGGCGAGGCTGCCATCGGGCCGGATGACACCGCCGCTATGGTCGGGATGGGCGTGGGTCAGAACCACCCTGGTGACCGTCGCCGGGTCGATGCCGCCCGCGACCAGATTGTCGTAGAGCCGCCCGGCCGAGGGCTGGAACTTGTCGCCCGAGCCGGTGTCGATCAGGATCAGCTCGTCGCCGGCGCGGATCAGCGGAATGTTCACCCGCACCGGCGCCTCCCCGGCCGATCCGCCGAGTCGGCGGACGATCTCCGCCTGCGTGCCCGGCCCCGCATCCGGCGCGATGATGTCGGCGGGCAGGGTGATGAAGCCGTCGCTGAAGATCTCGATGTCGAACCGGCCGTGCCGCAGCCGGCGGGTGGTGGTGTCGGCGCGGGAAAGCCTGCCGAGAAGCGGGGCGCCGGCGGTCGCCAGGAGGGCCGCCAGGGCGGGGCGCCGGCCAAAGGAGGGGCCGCGCGGCCCAAACACTCGGGTCGCCATCATCAGTCTCCGATCTGATACGAGGGGGCGCGGGAGGAGCGGCGCCCGCGACGAGCGCCGCCCGCCCGCTGGCTCAGGCCTTGATGAAGGCGAGCAGGTCCGGGTTGACCGTCTCGGCGTTCACGGTGCACAGGCCGTGGGACAGGCCCGGGTAGACCTTGAGCGTGCTGTTGCGGATGCGCTCGGCCGACAGGATGGCGCTGTCGGCGATCGGTACGATCTGGTCGTCGTCGCCGTGCATCACCAGGGTCGGCACGCTCACCGCCTTCAAATCGTCGTTGAAGTCGGTCTCCGAGAAGGCCTTGATGCCGTCGTAATGGGCCTTGGCCCCGCCCATCATGCCCTGACGCCACCAGTTCTGGATCACGCCCTGGGACGGCTCGGCACCCGGCCGGTTGTAGCCGTAGAACGGGCCCGACGGGACGTCGAGATAGAACTGCGCCCGGTTGGCGGCCAGTGCTGCGCGGAAGCCGTCGAACACCTCGATCGGCAGGCCGCCCGGATTGGCGGCGGTCTTCACCATGATCGGCGGCACCGCCCCGATCATCACCAACTTGGCGACCCGGCCGGTCTTCTGGCCGTGCTGGGCGACGTAGTGCAGCGCCTCGCCGCCGCCGGTGGAGTGGCCGATATGGACCGCGTCGCGCAGGTTTAGGTGCTCGACCACGGCGGCGATGTCGGCGGCGTAGTGGTCCATGTCGTGCCCGTTCCAGACCTGGGCCGAACGGCCGTGGCCCCGGCGGTCATGGGCGATCACCCGGTAGCCCTGGGCCAGGAAGTAGATCATCTGGGCGTCCCAGTCGTCGGCGCTCAGCGGCCAGCCGTGGTGGAACACGATCGGCTGGGCATCCTTCGGCCCCCAGTCCTTGAAGAAGATCTCGACGCCGTCCTTGGTGGTGATGGTGCTCATGGCGGTCCCTTTCTGTGGGGTGGTTGCGTTGGCGGCGGTCGCCGCGGCGACGCCGAACCCGGGCAGCGAGACCGCCGCAGCCAAGGCGGTGCCGGCCAGCAGGACGTCTCGGCGAGTGGTCTGTGAGGCGGGTACGCGAGGGGTCGTGGTCATCGGGTGTCTCCCAGCGATCGATGGGAGAAGCCTATGGCGGCGCAGGCTCGCTTGGCCTTCGCGCTTAGGTATGCGGTCACCGGCGCTTGGGATTAGCGGCTCATACAAAAGTTTGATCCGGGGCGGCGGTTTGATCCGGGGCGGCGTAGTGACGGACGACCGGGCCGTCGTCGCCGATATGAAAGGCGCGGGCCGCCGCCTGGATGTCGGCCGCACTGCGGGTCACCCGGTGGTGCTGGCGCTGATGCTCGAGCCAGGACTCCACCAGGAAGTACTCGAGGAACCGGCCGGGCTCCGCCATGTCCTCGAACAGGCCCCAGGCGAAGGCCCCGTCGCGGCGGCGTTCGTCACTGAGACGGTTCATCAGCGCGGCGAACGCCCCGGCCCGGGCCGGATCGATCCGATACTCCACCGTCACCATCACCGGGCCTCGGTCATGGGCGACCTCGGCCGCCAGGACCGGCACCGGCCAGTGCAGCGAGGGTGACAGGTCCAGCATCTCCCCCTGCCCCAGCTTCCAGCGCCAGGTCAGCGGAATCATGACGACCGCGCCGACCGCCGCCGCGAGCAACGCGGCCGGAACGTCGAACAGACTGGCGGTCTGGCCCCAGGCCAGGCTGCCGAGGCTCATGGAGCCGAAGAACACCGTCACCGAGACCGACAGCCCGCGCGCCCGCACCCAGTCGGGCAGCGCCGTCTGGGCCGAGACGTTCAGGCTGGACAGCACGGCGATCCAGGAGGTGCCGGCGACCAGGCACAGGAGCGCGACCACCATCGGCTCCCGCACCAGGGCGAAGACCACCAGGGTCACGGCCGTCCCCAGGGTCCCGAGCGCCGTCAGCCGGTTCGCACCGAGCCTGGCGCTGACCCGCGGCAGCACGAGCGCGCCGGCCACCGCTCCCACCCCGACGCACCCGAGCAGCAGCCCGTACAGCTCTGGCCCGCCCGCCAGCAGCTCGCGCGCGATCAGCGGCAGCATCGCCCATTGCGCGCTGGCGAAGACGAAGAAGGCGACCGACCGCACGAGGGTGGCCCGCATCGGCGCGCTCGCCCGCACATAGCGCAGACCCGCCCGCAGCGCGCCCAGGAAATGCTCCGGCGGCAGGGTTCGCGGCGGGCCCGGCGGCGGCCGCCACCAGATCAGGGCGGCGATCACCCCGAGATAGCTGACCATGTTCAGGAAGAACGGCGCGTGGATCCCGACGGCGACGATGATCACCCCGGCCAGGGCCGGTCCGATCGCCCGGGACACGTTGATCCCGGCCGAGTTGAGCGCGATGGCCGAGCGCAGGGAGGGCCGGTCGACCAGGGACGGGACGATCGCCTGCCATGCCGGTGCGATCAGCGCCGTCCCGATGCCAAGCAGGAAGGTGAAGCCGAGCAGCACAGCGGGCGTGGTCTGCCCCGCCAGGACGACCAGGCCGAGCAGCCCGGTCAGCACCGCAAGCACGCATTGCACGGCGATCAACAGCCGGCGCCGGTCGACGATATCCGCCAGCGCGCCCGCCGGCAGGGAGAACAGGAAGACCGGCAGGGTCGTCGCCGTCTGTACCAACGCCACCATCAGCGGCGACGGGCTGAGGGAGGTCATGAGCCACCCGGCCGCCACGTCGTGCATCCAGGTGCCGATGTTCGACACCACCGTGGCGATCCACAGCACCGCGAAGGCCGCGTGGCGGAACGGGGCGAAGGGTCCGGGGGTAGGCTCCGCCATGATCCCTAACCGGCGAAGAAGCAGGAGCAGCCCAGCGCGCCCCAGAAGGCCCGCCTGTCGTCGACCGGCAACGGCGTGGTCCAGGCGATCTGGTGGGCATGGCCGTGCAGGCCGCAGCCGGTCGCGCAGGCGTCATGGCAGGTCCGGTCGGTGCGGAGGGTCGGCCGCTCCGGCGCCTTGCTCCAATGCCCGCCGAACCGGTTGACCGGCGACCAGTCGGGGCTGGCCGGCGGCAGGTTGGGCGCCAGGGTTCTGAAATCCCCACTGCCGTGCACGACCTCACCGCCGAGCACGGTCAGCACCGAGGTGATATCCCTGATCTCCTCTTCCGGCACGCTGAGATAGTCCGCCGACAGCACGACGAGGTCGGCATAGGCGCCTGGCTTCAGCGTGCCCTTCACATCGCTCTCGCCGGAGAACCAGGCCGAGCCCTCGGTCCACAGCCGCAGCGCCTCGCGCCGATCGAGACGGTTGGCTTGCGGATAGAGCCGCCGGCCGCCGAGGGTCTTGCCGGTCACCAGCCAGTACAGCGAGACCCAGGGGTTGTAGGACGCCACACGGGTCGCGTCGGTACCGGCCCCCACCGGCACTCCCGTTTCCAGCATGCGGGCGACCGGCGGGGTGGCCTCGGCCGCCTCCGCGCCGTAGCGGTCGATGAAATACTCGCCCTGGAAGGCCATGCGGTGCTGGATGGCGATGCCGCCGCCCAGCGCTGCGATGCGCTCGATATTGCGCGGCGAGATCGTCTCCGCATGGTCGATGATGAAGCGGGTCTGGAACGGCTGGCGGCCATTGACCCGTTCGAACACGCCGAGGAAGCGGTCGATGCTCTCGTCATAGGTGGCGTGGATGCGGAACGGCCAGCGGTTGGCCGCCAGCATCTCGACGATCGGCTCCAGCTCCCGTTCCATCACCGGCGCCAGTTCCGGTCGCGGCTCCAGGAAGTTCTCGAAATCGGCGGCCGACCAGGTGAGGTTCTCGCCTGCGCCGTTCATCCGCAGCATCCCGTCGCCGGCCCCCGGCTCGGTTATGGCGATCCAGCGCTCGTAGTCGGTCAACTCGGAGCCGGCCTTCTGGGCGAACAGGTTGTAGGCGACCCGGACGGTCATCTGCCCGTCGGCATGCAGCCTCTGGATGACCTCGTAATCCTCCGGATAGTTCTGCCCGCCGCCGCCGGCATCGATCACCGAGGTGATGCCGAGCCGGTTCAGTTCGCGCATGAAATGGCGGGTCGAGTTGAGTTGCTGGTCCATCGGCAGCTTCGGCCCCTTGGCCAGGGTCGAGTACAGGATCAGGGCCGAAGGACGGGCGATCAGCAGACCGGTCGGATTGCCGACGGCGTCGCGTTCGATCTCCCCGCCCGGCGGGTTCGGCGTGTCCCTGTCGAAGCCGAGGACCGTGATCGCCGCCCGGTTCAGCAGCGCGCGGCCGTAGAGATGCAGGATGAAGACCGGCGTGTCCGGGGCCGCGGCGTTGATCTCCTCCAGGGTCGGCATGCGGCGCTCGGCGAATTGGAACTCCGACCAGCCGCCGACCACCCGGACCCATTGCGGGGCCGGGGTGCGGTCGGCTTGTTCCTTCAACATCCGCAGGGCGTCGGCGAGCGAGGGCACGCCCTCCCAGCGCAGCTCCATGTTGTAGTAGAGCCCGCCCCGGATCAGGTGGGTGTGGCTGTCGTTCAGGCCCGGGATCACCCGTCTTCCGCCGAGATCCACCACTCTCGTCTCGGATCCGGCAAGCGGCATGACGTCGCGCTCCGACCCGGCCGCCTGGATCCGGCCGCCGGCGATCGCCACCGCCTGGGCTTCCGGGTTGGTCGGGTCCAGGGTGGTCACCCGGCCGTTGGTCAGGATCAGATCGGGGGTCATCGGAAGTCCTCCAAGGCGTAGTGCGGATCGGCGGAAGCCGGCGCCGCGGGAGCTGGGTCCGCGGCGCCGGACGCGTCGCTTTACTTGGCGGCGACGGGGGCGAGCGCCTTGTGCTCGACGGCGGTGCGCTGCGGCGCCTTGTGGACCATGGTGTAGGCGTAATCGACGCCCATGCCGTAGGCGCCGGAATGCTCGCGCACGATGGCCATGACCGCGTCGTAGGTGTCGCGATGGGCCCAGTCGCGCTGCCACTCCAGCAGCACCTGCTGCCAGGTCATCGGCACCACGCCAGCCTGGATCATCCGCTGCATGGCGTAGTCGTGGGCCTCCTTGGAGGTCCCCCCGGAGGCGTCGGCCACCATGTAGATCTCGTAGCCGGCGTCATGCATGGCGGAGAGCGCGAAGGTGTTGTTGCAGACCTCGGTCCACAGCCCGGAGACCACGATCTTGTTGCGCTTGTTGGCGGCCAGCGCGTCGCGGACCTTCTGGTCGTCCCAGGAGTTCATCGAGGTGCGCTCCAGCAGCGGCGCATCGGGAAACACGTCGAGCAGCTCTGGATAGGTGAAGCCGGAGAAGCTCTCGGTCTCGACCGTGGTGATGGTGGTCGGGATGCCGAACACCTTCGCCGCCTTGGCGAGGCCGACGGTGTTGTTCTTCAGCGCCTGGCGGTCCATCGACTGGACGCCGAAGGCCATCTGCGGCTGATGGTCGATGAAAATCAGCTGGCAGTTGCCGGGTGTCAGAACTTCGAGTTTGGGATCGGGCATGGGGAACCTCCTCGGGGGCGATGATGAATCGACGGCCGGCGCGCCGACGGCCGTCGACGCCCGAACCCTGAGGCGGCAAGCCGGCGGGGGCGAGTTAACCGTTGTGAATCGCTGCAAAGGCCATGGAAGGCGCAAGCGCTATGCCGGCGGAGGCGGTCGGCTTTATGGCGAGAACCCACGGTTGATGGTATGGAGCATCCGATCAGACGCCGCCCAGCCCGGAGCCCGTCCGTGGAAGGAGCTTCCTACTCTTTCGGCCCGTTCGTGCTGTCGGTGCAGCGGCGTCTCCTGCTGCGCGACGGCAGCCCCGTCCCGCTTGGAAGCCGGGCCTTCGATCTGCTCAGGGTCCTGGTCTCGCGCGCCGGCGAGGTGGTGGGCAAGGACGACCTGATCGCCTCGGTCTGGCCCGATACCTTCGTCGAGGAGTCGAATCTGCGCGTCCATGTGGCCGCCCTGCGCCGGGTCCTGGAGGACGAGACGGCCGGGACGCGCTACATCGTCAACGTTCCGGGACGCGGATACTCGTTCTCGATCCCGGTCACGGCCACCGGGCCGGACCCGGATGCAGCGACCTCCGCCCCGGCGGCTTCTCCACAGACGCGACCGGCCGCGGACTCCGTCCGATCACTGCCGGTCCGCCTTGTCCGGACCATCGGTCGGTCCGACGATGTCGAGGCCATCGCCGGCACGCTGGCCGACCGGCGGTTCACCACAATCGTCGGGCCGGGCGGCATCGGCAAGACGACCGTCGCGCTCTGTGTCGCCGAGGAACTCGCCGGCTCCATGCGGGACCCGGCACGGTTCGTCGATCTGGCGACGATCTCCTCCGCGCGCTCGCTCCCGGCGGCCGTGGCCACCGCGCTGGGACTTTCCCTGCCGACGGAGAACCAGATCGCCGGTCTGGCGGAGGGACTGCGGGATCGGCACATGCTGGTCATTCTGGACAATTGCGAGCATGTGCTGACCGAGGCCGCGCTCTTCGCCGAAGCCGTCCTGCGGGCGGCACCTCAGGTACACCTGCTGGCCACCAGCCGCGAGCCGCTGCGGGCCGAGGGCGAATGGCTGCACCGTCTCGGCCCGCTCGAGGCGCCACCGGTGGGCGTGCCACTGACCGCCGACCAGGCGCTTCGCTATTCGGCGGTCGAGCTCTTCGTGGAGCGGGCCGCCGCCCGACTGGAGGGCTTCACGCTCCTGGACACCGATGCGGAATGCGTGGCGGAGATCTGCCGGCGCCTCGACGGCGTTCCGCTGGCGATCGAGTTCGCGGCGGCGACCGTCGACACCTACGGCTTGGAGGAACTGGCCCGCCAGCTCGAGCACCGCTTCACCGTGCTGACCCGGGGGCGCCGCACCGCCCTCCCCCGGCACCAGACGCTCCGGGCGACCCTCGACTGGAGCTACGACATCCTGACATCGGGCGAAAAGGCGGCGCTCCGACGGCTCTCGGTGTTCAGAGGCCGGTTCACGGCGGACGCGGCCGCCGCCGTCCTGTCCGGCAGCGACGGCACCGATATCGACCTGACCGCTGCCGATGTTCCCGGCATCCTGCTGAACCTCGTCGCCAAGTCCCTGATGGTGCGGGAGCAGCGCAGAACGGCCTCCGTCTACCGGCTGCTGGAGACCACCCGCCACTATGGGGCGGAGCGGCTGGCGGAAAGCGGAGAGGAGGATTGCGTGGCCGCCAGCCATGCACGGTTCCTGCGCGCCTTCCTGGACGATACCGACCAAAAGCAGGAGGACTATGCGCCGAGCGACTGGCGGGAAACCTTCGGGAGCCTGATCGACGACATCCGCAGCGCCTTCGACTGGGCCTATTCCGCGGGCGGCGACGCGAAGATCGGCGTGGGGCTGACGATCGTGTCGGCGCCGATCTGGTTCCGGCTGTCGCTCATGGGGGAGTTCCACCAGCACCTGACCACCGCGCTCTCCCGGCTGGACGAGGCCTGGCCGGAGCGCGCGGCGATGGAGATGCACCTCACCGAGGCGCTGGGCCATGCGAACTGGCACACGGCCGGCCCCGGTCCGCAGATGGTCGCCGCCTTCCAGCGCGCACTCGCTCTGGCCGAGCAGATCGGCGAGCCGCAATGCCAGCGCCGGGCGATCTGGGGCCTGTGGAGCGAGCGGAACATCTATGGCGACTACCGGGAGGCGGCCTGTCTGGCGGATATGTACGCGTCCGAAACCCTCGGGCCCCATACCCCGGCGGAAACGCTGACCAGCCTGCGGATGCTGGCCCTGTCCAACCACTTCATCGGCCGACAGAACGAGGCCCGTAATTACGCCGAACGACTGCTGGACCAGACGGCCGGGCGCAGCGACGCGGCGCGGCTGAGCGCGTTCCAGTTCGACATGCGGGTAGGGACACAGGCGGTTCTGTCGCGCGTGCTCTGGATTCAGGGCTATCCCGACCAGGCGACCGCGACGGCCCAGGCCGCCGTCGATCGGGCTTTCGCGCTGGGGCACACCCTCTCCCAATGCTTCGCCCTGTACTCGGCTTGCATGGTGGCGTTCTGGGTCGGCGACCGGGATGGGGCGGCCCAATACGCGGCACGGCTGATCGACCGGGCGACCCGGCACTCGCTTACCTTCTGGGGCGCGTGGGGCCGCAGCTACCAACGGGCCCTCACCCTGACCGAACAGGGCGATCCGGGCGCCCGACCGGACCGTTTCGACTGGCACAACCCGATCTGCGGCTCGCAGCTTGCGGAGCTGATGGCGACCTTCAGCCCTGGGTTCCTGCAGGACGACCTGCCGGCCCGGATCGAGGCTCAGCCGGACAACTGGTGCGCTCCCGAAGTTCTTCGGGCCCAGGGCGAGCGGCTGCTGGCGACCGGCGGCGGCCCGGGCCACGACGCGGCGGCGGAGGCACTGTTCCGCCGGGCCATGGTCATCGCGGAGGCTCAGAACGCCTTGTCCTGGCGGCTGCGCTCCGCCACCAGCCTTGCCCGGCTGCTGCTGGATCGGGGTCACGACGAGGAGGCGGGCCGCTGTCTCGGTGCTGTTCTCGACCAATTTACCGAAGGGGCCGCAACCGCCGACGTGATCGCTGCGCGCGCCTCGCTCGCCGAGCTGAAGGTCGCGGCGGCGGGGGAATAGCCCCCTCACACCGATTCACATCCCTTAACTCGCATCGCTTACGCGCGGAGGCAAAGCTCGCAACGGGGCGAGCGTCGGCCCGTCCAGAGCGAGGGATGCATGAGGGTACTGGTCATACTCGTGGGCGAGACCGGACGCCCGGTGCCCGACCGAAGCGACTGGCATCCGGCGGAGTGCTTCGCCGCCCTCTACTACGCGCTGCTGGAGGCGGGGTGCGAGGTCGTGCTCGCCTCCCGCGAGGGAGGCCCGCCGGTCTGGGGCGTGCCGTCGGCCACCGAACTCGGGATCGGGACTTGGGCCAATCGGCTGGCCGATGACCGCGATGCCCGCGACACGCTGGCCGAGACACTGCATCTGGGGCAGATCGAGCTGGAGGATTTCGACGCCCTGATCTGCCTGTGTCCGCGGTTGATGACCAGCGAGGCCCCCTGCACCGACCTGCCGCTCCCGCTCCTCGGCCTGGCCGACGCGCGGCGCAAGCGGGTCGTCATTCTCGGACTGTCCCGGCTACCGGGGCCTGCCTCGAGGTCCGTGCTGCTCGTTCCCTGGACCGGACATGCGACGCCGTCGGACAGTGTGGCCGGCGCGCTGGGCAAGCTCCGGGGCAGCGCCGGCATACGCTCCCGCTCCCGGACCTGAGCCGTCAGTAAACTACCCCCGTCTCATCGTCGATCAGATGCATGTGGTTCAGGTCGGCGAGCAGGCGCATCGGCTTGCCGGCCTCGGCATTGGCCGCCGGGTTGGTGCGGCCGCAGACCTCCGCCCCATCGGACTGGAAATACACCAGGGTCTCCATCCCCATCGGCTCGATCACCTCCAGGGTCACCTCGAACGGCACCTGGCCGGGCTCCGTGTTGCGGTGCTCTTCGGTGATGTGCTCCGGGCGCAGACCGAGCCGCAGGTTGCCGCGCCCGGCATACTGCTTGTAGCGCTCGGTCCGGGCGGCGGGGACCGGGAAGCGGATGCCACCGGCGATGGTCACCACCAGCCCGTCCGCCGCCTTGTCCAGGCTGCAGGGGATGAAGTTCATCGCCGGCGAGCCGATGAAGCCGGCGACGAAGCGGGTCTTGGGATGGTGGTACAGCTCGTTCGGCGTGCCGACCTGCTCGATCAGCCCGCCGTTCATCACCACCACCCGGTCGGCCAGGGTCATGGCCTCCACCTGGTCATGGGTGACGTAGACCGTGGTGGTGCGGACCTTCTGGTGCACCTTCTTGATTTCGGTGCGCATCTGCACCCGCAGCTTGGCGTCCAGGTTGGACAGCGGCTCGTCGAACAGGAACACCTTGGGGTCGCGCACGATGGCCCGGCCCATGGCGACGCGCTGGCGCTGGCCGCCGGAGAGCTGCTTGGGCTTGCGCTGCAGCAGTTCGGTGATGTCGAGGATCCGGGCCGCGTTCTCCACCCGGCTGTCGATCTCCGCCTTCGGCACCCGCTTCAGGCGCAGCCCGAAGGACATGTTCTCGTGCACGGTCATGTGCGGATACAGGGCGTAGTTCTGGAACACCATGGCGATATCCCGATCCTTCGGCGGCACGTCGTTGACCACCAGACCGCCGATGGCGATGTCGCCGTCGGAGATCTCCTCCAGCCCGGCGATCATCCGCAGGGTGGTGGACTTCCCGCACCCGGACGGGCCGACCAGCACCACGAACTCCTTGTCGGCGATCGACAGGTCGATGCCCCGCACCGCCAGGGTGTCGTCGTATTTCTTGACCACCTGACGCAGATTCACTTCGGCCATTCGAGCCTCCCTCTAGATTTCCATGGGCATGGAGCGCCCGTTCAGCCTTTGGTCGCGCCGGCGGTCAGACCGGCGATGTAGTAGTCCATCAGGAAGGCGTAGATGATCAGCGGCGGGGCCGCGGCGATCAGAGCGCCGGCCATGATCTGACCCCAGTTGAAGACGTCGCCCTTGATCAGGGTGGTCACGATGCCGACAGGCAGCACGAGCTGGTCGGTGGAGGTGGTGAAGGCCAGCGGATAGAGGAACTGCGCCCAGGCGACGGTGAAGGCGAAGATCGTGGCCGCGATGATCCCGGGCAGCGCCACCGGGATGAAGATCCGGGTGAGCATCTGGATGTAGTTCGCCCCGTCGATCAGGGCCGCCTCGTCCAGTTCCTTCGGGATGCTGGCGAAGTAGCCGATCATGATCCAGGTGCAGAACGGCACCGTGAGAGTCGGATAGATCACCACCAGCGCCACCCAGGAGTTCAGGAGTTGGATGCCCGTGACCTGATGGAAGATCGCGAACATCTTGAACAGCGGGATGAACAGCAGGGTGTCCGGGATCAGGTAGCAGAGGAACACCCCAGTCGCGAGCGTGGTCGAGCCCCAGAACTTCATCCGGGACAGGGCGAAGGCCGCCAGAACGGAGACCACCATGGTGATCGCCACCACCAGCACCGCCACCACCGTCGAGTTCCAGAAGAAGGTCAGAAACTGCGGCGAGGTCAGCAGCGCCTTGAAGTTGTCCAGGGTCGGGCTGAACACCCACCAGGGGTTCGCGGCCTCGGCGATCTCCCCGCTCGACTTCAGGCCGGTCAGCAGCATGTAGACCGGCGGCATCAGGAAGAAGATTACGAACAGGACGAGGAAGAAGTACGACAGCACCATCGCCTGTCGGCGGTTCTTCTGGATGCTGCCGTAGCGCACGGGGCGGGTCGGGCCGCCGGGATCAGTCCCAGGATTTGTCATCGTGGCCATCAGGATTCGTTCCCCCGCTTGTTCACGTCCCGCAGAATGAAGATCGCGGCGACGCCCAGGATCGGCAGCATGAAGAGCGACACGGCCGCGCCGAGCGGAATGTCGCCGCCCTGGATGCCGAGCAGGAAGGACCAGGTCGCGAAGACGTGGGTCTTGTCGATCGGCCCGCCGGCGGTGAGCACCCGGACGATGTCGAAATTGGCGAAGGTGACGATCAGCGAGAACATGACCGTGATGGCGATGATGTTGCGCATCATCGGCAGGGTCACGTACCACAGCCGCTGCCACCAGTTGGCACCGTCGATCTCGGCCGCCTCGTAGAGCTGCTCGGGCACGGACTTGAGCGCCGCCAGATACATGATCATGAAGAACGGCGCGCCGTACCAGATGTTGACCAGGATCACGCAGAACCGGGCCCAGCCGTAGTCGCCGAGCCAGGCGATCGCCTCGAAGCCCATGCGCTCGAGCAGCCAGTTCAGGGCGCTGTAGGACGGGTCGAACAGCCAGAACCAGGCGAGCGTCGACATCGCCGGCGGAATGACCCAGGGCACCAGCAGCATGCCGCGCCACTTGCGCTGTCCCTTGGCCGGAATGGCGTGGACGAAATGGGCGACGAAGAAGCCGATGAGCGCTTTGAAGATGACGGCGCTGATGGCGAAGATGCAGGACTGCTCCACCACCATCCAGAACGTCTCGCGCTTGAACAGGAACAGGAAGTTCCCGAAGCCGACGAACTTCGTCATCGCCTTGTTCAGGGTGGCGAGGTGCATGGCGTAGAAGGCCGGATAGACCACCAGGATTCCGATGATCAGGATCAGCGGCAGGGTCATCAGGAACGCGATTGTCGACTTGCGCTGCATGAGCTTGCGCATGCTGGAGATTTTCGGGGTCACGGCGACATCCGCCGGACTGACCGCACGATCGACCATGGATCACTCCCTTCGTCAGACCCCGCGGGGCCTGTCGTCTTCAGGATTGTCGGCCGGCATTCTTGGCGTGCCGGTTCAGGCTGACCCGCCACGGGCTATGGACGCTTGGGGGAGAGGACGGGGCGCCGGGCGACCTCCTGGGAGACCGCCCGGCCCGTCGATGCGGGGATCACCCGCGCATGTAGCCCTCGAGCTCCGACTCCGCCCAGGACAGGACGCTGTCCATGCTCTCGCCCTGCGCGTAGCGAACCACCATCTTCGTCTGCAGACCCTGGTTGTAGATCTGATAGGCGATGTTGGCCGGGGCCGGCGCGCCGGCGATGGACAGGGTCTGGCGGTGATGCGGGTCCGGATAGTGGTAGAGGGTGCCCTTGGGCGGTCCCTCCTCGGACCAGACCGGGAAGTCGGTCAGGCCGGCGAAGCTCGGCAGGTCGTAGCCGGCCGACGCCTTCACGAGCTGCTCAACGGAGGAGCGCTGGGAGATGTAGCGGATCAGGCTCTTCGCCGCCGACTTGTTCTCCGAGAACTCCCACAGGCCGAGGAAGTAGGGCAGATACGGCGCGAAACGGCCGTTCGGTCCCTTCGGCATGCCGTGGGTCCAGCACTGCTCGGCCACCTGCATCGCGTCGCGCTTGGCCACCGCCCAGGCGCTGGGCGGGTTCATGATCATGGACGCCTGACCGGACACCAGGAACTTGTTGTTCGAGGCGTCGTCCCAAGCCGCCACGTCGCCCGGCAGCACGGCGGACAGACGCTTCATGTAGTCGAGCGCCTGCTTCACGTTGTCGGTGCCCACCGTCGGGTCGCCGTTGGCATCGGCCAGATCGGCGCCGAAGGCGTGGAAGAAGGCGCCCACCGCGTCGATGCTGTCCGTGGTCACGCCGAGGCCTATGCCGAACGGGTTGCCGCCCGCATGGCACTTCTCGGCCGCCTGGATGAAGGCGTCGAGGGTCCAGTCATCGTCCTTGGGCGCCGAGCCTGCCGGATAGATCGCCTGAATGTCGACGCCGGCATGCTGCTTCAGCAGGTCTATGCGGCTGCACGGGCCCTTGATCTGGCTGCCCGTGGTGGCCGGGACCGCGACCCAGTGGCCGTCGGCCTGGCCGAGATACTTCACCGTGTCGTTGACGTCGCCATTGGCCGCGATGAGGTCGGCCATCAGGTCGTCCATCGGCTCCAGCGCCGGCGCCTTGTCGATCGGCTGCCAGGTCGGCAGCTGCAGGATGTCGTGACCGGCCCGGGCCTGCATTTCGGCGGCGGCGGTCAGGATGTTCTTGTTGCCCTGGGAGGTGATGTAGTCGATCTGGATCTCGACCTTTTCCTTCTCCGCCCACTCGTTGCAGAGCTTGGTCAGGGTGTCGTTGGCACCGGGAACCCAGTGGTCCCAGAAGCCGATCGACAGCTTGCCCGCCGCATGGGCGGAACGGATGAACGGAGCAGCCAAAGTGGCACCGGCGACCAGAGCGGTCCCGGCGAGAAACGCACGGCGAGTCGTGTTCCTGCTTGTCATGGTTGCGTCTCCTGCAAGCGGCCTCTGACGGGCCTACGTCGCATTGAGGGAAACGACGGCATCGGTTCCCCACCGGACCCATTGCGGGTTTCTGCGGTTTGATCAAAATCAATGCGAGAATGGTATGCTAGGTGACAATCTGTGATGAGCGTCAATACGGTTAATTCAACACCATTATCTCTAATTCATATTGACCTTTTAACGTTTAGCGAGATCTCGAAGCGACCCGCTCCCGCTGCCGGTCCCATCCCGCTGCGCCAATCGCCATCCCGGCTTGCCCGTCCCCCCTCGCCGTGGCCTAGTCTCGCCGCATGACCGACCGCCTCTCCCCATGCGCCCGACCGACCGCCGACCGCGTCCGGTCTCGCCTTCCCGCCCGGCGATGACGGACGCGATGCGCAGCCATGCCTGGACGGCCATCGCGGCGACGCCGATCTGGGCGCCGCCGGTCTGGCTGGAGCCGCGGGACGGCTCGGACACCGCGGACCTGCCGCGCCAGCCGATCCATCCCGGCGCCCGGCAGCGGCGGCTCGCACGGGCCTATCTGAACGATCTGGACGGGCTCCAGGCCCTGCTCTACGCGCTTCGGCTGCGGGCGGACGAGGAGCTGGCGGCGCGCTACCCGGACTTCGCCGGCAAGCCCTATCCCCTGGGCCGCTGCCTGGAGATCCGCGATGCCGTCTTCACCGACCTGGTCGCCCGGATCCAGCGCCCGGACTGCCCCGTCTCCCGGGCCCTGCACCGCTTCATCGCCGAGGGCGGGATCGGGGGCAAGATCTGGGGGGTGCTGCGCGAGTCCTACTTCCAGAACGCGATCCAGCTCGGCCCGCTCTATGTCGACGTGGCCAACGATACGGTCACGGTCACCAAGCCGAAGGTCGAGATCCTGCCCATCGAGGCCGCCGGAATGGTGCCGGTGGCGAGCCTCGCCCATTTCGCCGCCACGGCCCGGCGGTACTGGGGGGTCGAGATCTACCGGAACACGGTCTTTCCCGCCCTGGCCCCGTATTTTCCCATGATCTGCGTCTCCGACAGCGGCGCGGCCTGGATCGAGCCGGGATCGGGCCAGGTCACCACGCTGATCCGGCTCCAGCGGATGCGGCCGACCCTGGCGTTCCTGTCCACCCTTCCTCCGCCGCCCGCGGAGAAGGTTCAGGCGCTGTACCGGATCAAACGGTCCAGCCCTGATCCGCTGATCGGCGCCGAGGGCGATCCCTTCGCCATGGTGGAGGCGGCACGGGCGGAAGGCCGGTACCGCGACGCCGACTACCTGGCCGCCTGCCGCGCCAGCCGGGACGAGATCGCATCCCATTTCCGCGGCACCGGACCGACAGGTGCGTGGGATCTCGACGGCCGGCGCTGAGCCCAGGCGCCAACACGGCCACCCTCAAACCACAGAACCGGGACGCGGGATCCCCGCGACAACCGGCCGCGAGTCGAGTACCCTGCGCCTCTCCTCCTCTCCGGCCCCAGAGGGTTCCGTGCCTCTCGAGACTGTCACCATTATCGACACCACGCTGCGCGAAGGTGAGCAATTCGCGCGCGCCGACTTCTCCTCCGACGCGAAGCTGGAACTGGCCCATGCGCTGAGCGAGTTCGGCATCACCTTCCTGGAGGTCACCTCCCCGGCGGCGAGCCCGCGCTCCCGCGACGACGCCGCCCGGATCGCGTCGGCCAACCTGCCGGTGACGGTCGCGGCCCATATCCGCTGCCACCGCGACGACGTGGACATCGCCCTCGACAGCGGGGTCGGCGCGTTGAACATGGTGATGGCGATCTCGCCGATCCTGCGCCGCGCCAGCCACGGCCAGGCGATCCCCGAGGTGGTCCGCACCGCCGCCGAGATCGGCGAATACGTGCGCAAGCGCGCGCCGGAGATCACCCTGCGCTTTTCCAGCGAGGATGCCTTCCGCTGCCCGCTGAACGACCTGCTGAACGTCTACCTGCCGCTGTCGGAACTGAAGCTGTTCGACCGGCTGGGCATCGCCGACACCACCGGGGCGGCCACGCCCGACCGGGTGTCCGAGGTGGTGGGCCTGGTGTCCCGCCTGACCGGGACGCCGGTGGAGTTCCACGGCCACAACGATATCGGCTGCGCCATCGCCAATGCCCACGCCGCGGCCCAGGCCGGTGCCGGCTTCATCAACACCACCGTGCTCGGGATCGGCGAGCGCAACGGCATAACCTCGCTGGAAGGGCTGGTCGCCGTGCTCTACGCCGCCGATCCGGAGGCCACCCGCGCCCGGTTCGACCTACCCTCCCTGCCCGCCCTGTGCCACCGGGTGGCGTCCCTGGCCGGGGTGGAGGTGCCGTTCAACGACGTGCTGGTCGGCGAGACCGCGTTCAGCCACAAGGCCGGCCTGCATACCAAGGCGGTCTACAACGACCCCCGCGCCTACGAGGCCCTGGACCCGGCGGATTTCGGCCTCGACCGGCAGATCTCCATCGGCCACCGCCTGACCGGCTGGAACGCCATCCGCGTGCGCTCCGAAGCGCTGGGCTACAGCCTGCCGCTCGCCGTCCTCAAGGCGGTCACCCGCAAGGTGAAGGAGGCCGGAGACGGGGGGGAGCTGTCGATCGAGCGGGTCGATGCCCTGATCGCCGACGCCGCCCGCGAGGGCGGGCTCGCCGCCGGAAACTGACGCCGGTTCAGGCCGTCGCCCGCTGCCGCATGGCGAAGCTGGCGAGCCCGTACAGGACCGCCAGAACCCCATAGCCGATCCCCAGAGCCGCCAGAGCCGCCGGATTGTCGGACGCCGCGACCAGCAGCAGGCCGACCAGGGCCGGGCCGGAGATATGGCCGATCCGCTCCAGGATCCGGTAGACGGCGATGGTCCGGTCGCGGCCGACCGCGCCGGCCGCCCCGCCGGCGGCGACCCGGGCGATGATGGGCGCAGCGATCAGCCCCTGTCCCACGCCGAGCAGGGCCACCGAGAGGCCGATGGCGGCACCGCTGGCCACCGACAGCGGGATCGCCTCGAGCGCCGCCTGGACATCGACCGACAGCGCCAGCAGCCAGTGCGGCACGGCCCCGTCGCCCACCCCTGTCACCAGACCCAGCCCGGCCATGCCCATGGCCAGGGCGATCATGCCGAACACCAGCGCCCGGTCGGTGGAGCCGAGGGCCCGCACCAGCCGCGGGGCGATGGCGGTCACCAGGTAGGTGACGATGGCGAACACCATCAGCGCCTGGCCGACCTCGTCGTCGCCGTAGCCCGACCGGTGCAGCACCAGCGGCATGGCGAAGATCGCCACCCCGGCCAGCGCGAATTTCGAGGTGACGCCGATCATGGTCAGCAGGGCCAGGAAGTCGGGGAAGACCAGCACCCGCCTGAGGTCGCCGAACAGGCGGATCGGCTGCGGTTCCTGATCCTTGACCAGGGGCGGCAGGACGAAGCGGATGTAGAACAGCGACACCACGGCCACCAGGCCGGCCAGCAGCACGAAATTGGCGTCGTCCATGAAGACGGCCAGCAGCCCGCCGATGCCGGTGCCGACGATCAGTCCGCCGTTGTAGCCGAGCACCTGGGCGGCCGCCGCCCGCACCCGTTCCTCCGAGGAGACGATCTCGAAGGCATAGGCCTGCACCGCGATCAGCAGGATGCCCTGGCCGATCCCGCCAAGCGCCCGTCCGGCGCACAGCGCCCAGAACGAGTCGACCGCGCCGACCAGGAACAGGCCGCCCGCCACGGCGGCGGCGCCGCCCATGAACAGGGTGCGCAGATCCATCCGCTCGGTCAGGATCGAGGCCGGGATCAGCGCCACGGTCAGGCCGACGAAGAACAGGCTGAAGGGCAGCGAGACCAGGCTGGTCGACAGACCTTCGGCGAGCGCCCGTTCCTGGCTGAGCTCCGGCAGAATGCTGAGCACCAGTGAATCCGCCAGGATCCCAAGGAAATAGGCCGGCTGAAGCACCGCGAGTCCGGCGGCGCCGGAAATCCGGTCCGGGCTCGTCCCCGCCCCGTATCCGCCTTCCCGTACCGCCCGGAAGAAGATCGTCGCGAACAGCATGCAGCCGAAGAACAGGGCGGCGAAGTTGCGGCCGCCGGCCCCCATCGCCTCGATCACGACGGAGACCGGCAGTTCGGCCGTCAGGGTCAGGTGTTGCTCGGCGTCGATCGGCTGCGAGAAGGAGACGGTCCCGTCGCCGGCCTTGGCGCCGGCATGTTCCCGGTCGGTGATCCGGTTCAGGACCTCGTCCCCATGGGTCAGCGTGATGGCGGCGATCTGCGGGTTGATCCGACGGTAGTCGATCAGCGCGTCGCGAATGCCGCTCAGGGACCCGATGGGGATGCCGATCTCGGTGACCGCGGCCAGCCGGGCCGCCATCGACCGCGCCAGCCCCTCGGCCTGGCCCTCCACGCCCTTGCGGTAGAGCTGGAACATAACGACGACCAGCACCGCCACGATCACGACCATCACCGCCGTGAAGGTCGGCCGCAGCCACCGCCGCGCCGCCTCCGCGCCCTTCAGCACGACGAGGATCTGTAGCGCGGAGAAGGCCAGGAACAGCCCGGCGGCGGTCAGGAACACGGGCAGGAAGGCCGCGTCGATGGTGCCGCGGATGGTCGGGCCGTCCACATGCAGCATCAGGTAGCCGACCGGGCCGAACTTGTCGGCCACCGGCAGGCGCAGGATCTTGGCGTTGTCGACCGAGGCGACCTCGCCCCCTTCCGGGTCGGCGTGGCCGTGGAAGGCCGAGACGTGGACGTCGAACTCGCCGGCGCAATCCTCCGTGTCGGGGTGCTCGTGGGCCATGACGCAGGCCACGGTCTCGCCCCGCACGCCGGTCAGCGCCACCGTGTGGATCGAGCTGTCCACATCGCCCAGCTGCTCGGCCCGACGCTCGAAGCCGGTGAACTGGTTGAGCGGAAGGCCGCTCTGGGCGAACTGGTTGAGGGTGTGCTGGAGGGTGGCGCCGAGCTGGGTGACCCGGTCGAGGCGCATGCCGGTATAGACCCGGGTCGCCTCGCCATAGCCCACATAGGCGAACATCAGCAGGCTGAGACCCATCAGCGCTATGCCGGGTAGGATCGCAGTGAAACGGTTCATTCCAGTCTCCGGCCTCGGGCATCGCCCGCGCGACACCCAAGGCCGGGCGTCATACGGAAGGTGTCAGGCGGCGGGCAAGGCCCGCTCACCCGCTCTTGGTGGTCGTGTCGGCGGCTGCCGGCGCGGGCGTGCCCTTGTCGGTTTCGATGTCCTTCAGCCGCGGCTCGATCATGAGCTGGACCTTGCGCAGGTCGCGCACGAACTTCTCGTTGTGCCCGTCATCGAGTTCCACCGCCCGGCGCAGGATGTCGGCCGCCCGCACCTTGTTGCCATGCTCGGCGTGGTACATGCCGTAGGCATGGACGATCCGCGGGAAGTCCGGTGCCATGTCATAGGCCTCGCGGAGCTTCAGGCCGGCTTCCTTGATCTGGCCCTGGGCGATCAGCGAGTCCGCCCAGTAGACCAGGGCCTCCGGGTAGTAGGGATCGATCTCCAGTGTCTTCTTGAACCGGCCGATCGCCTCGTCATGCAGGCCCATGGTCTGCAGCGCCTCGCCCCAGCGCATCATCGGACGCGGGAAGGTCGGGTCGAGCGCCAGCGCCTGGCGGTTCTTCATGATCGAGCCTTCCAGGTCGCCCTCGAAGAACAGGATATGGGCCCACAGGGCATAGACCCAGGGCAGGTTCTTGCGCGGCGCATGGACCAGGGCGTGGGTGACCGCCTCCTTGGTCTTGGTGAAGTCCTTCGACGGAATCTCGCGGCGGAAGTGGTAGACCGCGATCAGATACGGGTCGAGTTCCTTCAGGAGGTCGATCGCCGCGTCGTTCATCAGACCCGGGATGTCGTCCTTCGTGCCGCGCTTCTCCAGCAGGAAGTGCCAGTATTCCGAGGACTGGCCGCGGATCCGCAGCACCAGTTCCTCGCCATCCTCGACGAACTCGCCGGAGAAGGAATAGGGCAGGAAGCCGAGCGCCACCTGGGTCGCACGGATCGGCTGGGCCAGCCCGAACCAGTCGCTCAGGGCCTCGACCGACTTCGCCTGGGCGGTTTCCTCGGCGACATAGGCGCCGCGGTTGGTGCCGGCCTCATCGCTGATCCGGGCGACGCTGTCCGACAGCATCGTGGTGGCGACGGCCTCCGAGTAACCCTGGTCCTCCAGGCTCGGCGGCACCGAGATGTTCTGAATGACGATGGTGTCCGGACTGATGAAGTACGAAACCGCAAAGAACGCTCCGACCGCCAGGGCCGGGATCGTCAGGATATTATCCAACACCGCGCGAATCCTCCTCGTCGCCTCGACCGACGCGCTCCAGTCCTGGATGCGCCATCCGGTCGACCTCTCCACGCGTTCCGCCCCTGCGACGGAACCCGCCCCTAATGCCCGAGACCACCCGGTCCCGGTTCCTGCGTTCAGAACACCCGCTGGCCGAATGCCACCACCTGGCGTCCGTCGAGATCGTATACGAAGGTCGAAGACTCCAGGAAAGAGAATGGGATCTTCACCCCGATCCGATCCGCGATCAGGAAGTTGATCGCCAGATCCGGTGGTGCCACCGTGCCGACCGGCAGGTCGCCCGGTTTGGCGGCACCCGTCACCACGTCGACCGCGTAGACCGCGGCCAGCGTCAACGCGCTCGTCATGTTCACGCCGATGGACAGCAGCGCGGACTCCTCGCCCGCCCGCACGATGTCGGGCAGCATGGAGACGACCGGCACCCGGCCCGCATGGCGGTTGATCTGGGAAATGCGCTCGTAGACCGCGGTCGAGCCGGTGATCAGCAGGATGCTTTTCTGGTGTCCCGGGTCCAGCTCCTCGATCCGTGCCAGCGCCGCCGGCAGATTCTCCTCCAGCTCCGCCTCGGCCGAGCCGCGGCCGGTCACCGTGACATCGACGATCTCCAGCCCGAGCGTCTTGGCGGCCGCCTTGAGCGGGTTCACCTGGGTCAGGATCGCGCTCTCGTTATTCTCCGAATAGACCACCCCGATCGTGGTCAGGTCGGGGATCAGCCGGCGCAGATAGGCGACCAGCGTGCCGGTCTCCACGTTGATCGAGGTATAGGCGATGTTGGTGCCGCTGCCGGACGGATCGCTCAGATGGCCCGAGGCGATCGGGTCCTTCGACGCGCTGGTCACCGCCGGGATCGTGTGGCCGCTGTGATGCGCCCGCAGGAAGGACGTCGCCGAGGACCCGGCCGACATGATCAGGTCCACCGGCTGGTCGTAGGACCAGCGCAGCGCCTCCATCGCGACCGCCTCGTCATTGTCGTAGTACCAGATGTCGAACCGGGCCGGCACCTGGCGGCGGGCGAAGACCTGCAGGATCGTATTGACCGCCAGCGTATAGGCCTCCACCGACCGGCTGGGGATCAGCAGCATCACCCGCTTCGCCCCCTCGGCCCCGTCCCGGGGGATGGCGACATGGCGGGCGGTATCGCCGGCATCGGTGTCGACGTCGTAGGTGCTCAGGGTCGCCTCGTCATAGACGACCCAGTCCAATACCGGCCGCTCGGCGGCCACCGCACGGCCCGCGACAAGCCCGAACACCAGAACAATGAGTACCCGAAGGATCATGGACGGTCTCGTTTCATCCCTGCCGACGATGTCAAACGGGCACGCCGCCTTCGATCGTCAGGCGGTGCATGATCCGCGGCTGGTCCGGCGGCGTGAACGTGGCCGAGTGGATGATCGAGGCGTTGTCCCAGGCCACCAGGTCGCCCTTGCGCCACTTGAAGCGCAGGACGTGCTCCGGCGTGGTCGCCTCCTCGCAGAGCCGGCGCAGCAGCGGCACGGCGACCGCGTCGTCGAGCCCCTCGATGCCGACCATCATCTCGTCGTTCAGGTACAGCGCCTTGCGTCCGGTCACCGGATGGGTGCGGGCGACCGGATGGCGCTGCTCGGGGACCTTGTTGCTCTTCTGTGCCGTCGGCGACGGGGCGGTCGCCGCCTCCTCCGCCTGACGGATGCGCTTCAGCTCCTCGATCTCCGCCTTCTCGGCGGCACTCAGCTCGCGGTCGCCGGAGAACACGAACTCCTTGCGCTGGTAGCGGTGGATCGCCCGGCGGCCGTCGATCAGCGCCTTGGTCTCCGCGTCCAGCCGGTCATAGGCGTCGTACATGTTGGCGAAGAGCGTATCGCCGCCCCGTGCCGGCACCTCGACCCCCTGCAGCAGGGTCACGCTGCTCGGCTTCTCCACGAAGGTGCTGTCGCTGTGCCAGTGGGTTCCGGCGCCGTCGCGACCGATCGGCTTGCCGTCCTTGCGCACATTGGACAGCACATAGATCTGCGGGTGCTCGGGGTGGTTATAGGAGCTGATGAAGAACGGCTCGATCGCCCCGAAGATCTCGGCGAAGCGGATGAACCCCTCCGGCGCGATGTCCTGGCCGCGGACGGCGATCACCTGGTGGCGGAAGAACAGCTCGCGCACCCGCGCCGCCTCTTCCGGCGTGACCTCCCGCGACAGGTCCAGGCCGGTGATTTCCGCGCCCAGGAAGGGGGTCAGGGGAACCGCTTCTATTCCGACGGTCTCGGCCGTTTCGGCCCGCATGGCTTCTGCCTGCATCGACTACCTCCCGCCGGGCCCGTCCCGGCTTCCCCGATCATGCGCGCGTGCCCGTTTGACCGCGCAATTGCACCGGCGCACCAAGAGTGATTCACTGCGCCAGTTTCCTGGAAGCGTTCTACCACGATCGCGGCTCGACGGTCGCGGGTGTAAGTGACCGAGGGTCACCGAAAATCGGTCGGAGGACGCCCTGATCAATCGCGGAGCGGCCATGTCGTCTGGAATTTCCACCGATCCGGTCATCTGGCTCAGTGCCGAGGATGTGGCGGCCGATTTCTCGCTTCCCCCGGGCACCGCACCGGCCGGGCGGCAGTCCCTGGCCACGGCAAGGATGGTGATCTTCGTCGGCCTCACCGGGTCGGGCAAGTCGGCCACCGTTGACGCGCTCGCCCAGGGCGGCGCGGTAAGGGCCGTGCTGCCGGACCGCCGGGCCGTCACCGACCGGATCATCCTGCCGGCGATGACCGGCGATCCCGCCCGCAGGGTGTCCGACCGGATCGAGCGGTTCCGCCTGACCGCGGCCTTCCGCGACGCCCATCCGGGCGGGATGGGCGACGTGCTGGAGCGGCTGACCGTCGATCAGACGACCGCACGGGAACGGCTTGCCGGAGGCTGGCTGGTGTTCGACGGGGTGCGCGGACCGGCCGAGACGGCGGCGGCGGCCCGCCTGCCGAACGCCGTCTTCGCCGTGCTGGTCGCTCCGCCCGAGGTCCGGGTCGCCCGGCTCAGCCTGCGCGGCGATCCGTTCGACCGGGCCTCGCTGGCCGCGGGCGAACCGCTGGAGGAGTCCGGTGGCGCGTCGGATTACCTGCGCGTGCTGCGCGAGCACGAGGTCGGGACGCTGATGTCGGAGGCGACGATGGGCCGGCTCGCCCGCCTGCTCGCGGAGGCCGACGCCGACCTGACGGCGGTCGCCTCGGCCGCGGCCATCGTCGTGGAGGAATCCCGGTACTACGACACTTCGGAGGCGATCGCGGTGCTGAAGGACCTGGCCCCCGGCCGGACGGTCATCGTCGATACGGCCGACACGCCGGTCGCCGAAGTCGTGGCGGCGATCAGCGCGCGGCTTTCGCGCGCGGGCTGACCGCCGAAGGTCTGTTTCCGGCCGGGCCGGTGTTACTCGCCGGTGTACCAGGCGTCGGCGTAGAGACCGCCGCTGACCGCGCCGAGCAGCCGCATGCTGCCGCGGAACAGCGCGTAGCCCTGGGAGTGGACCAGCGCGAAGGCGTTGCCCTGGCCCAGCGCCCCGATGCTCGAGCCGGTGAGCGTGCCGTAGACCGGCAGGATGAGCCCGTCGGTGACGATGGTGGCGATCACGGCACCGCCAACCACGCCGGCGGTGATGGCGACCGCCCGGTAGGCGTCGAAGCTGGATCCCTGGGCGGCTTCCGGGACGATCGGCTGGATGGCCTGCGCCTTCGCGCCGGTGGCGGCGACGAAAACGAGCCCGAGGGCGACCACCAGACCCCTGGCGAATTTCAGAAGATTTGTCATGGCACTTCTCCCTGTCGGTCTCTGCTGTCCGATATGCGTGACTGTCTTGTGCGCGGGGCGGCCGGGAGGGCCGCCGCCGAGGTCATTCGCTGGCGAAATACATGCCCGCCATGGCGCCGCCCAAGGCGACGGTCGCCGCGGTGATGGTGTGCACCGCCATCTCGCCGGCCAGCGGCAGCGTGCCGGTCGCCGCCAGCCATGTGCCGCCGAGGATGTCGGAGGCCGGCAGGCCGATGATCGGGCTGAGCGCCGCACCGCCGGTGATCACGTTGAGGGCGATCGCACCGGCCGCCGCCCCCAGGAGGGCCGCGGACACCGAGCTGATCGTGTGGGATTCGTCCCGCGCGTCGCCCAGGGACTGGACGATGGCCGGCGCCGGCACGCCCTCGTCAACGGCTGCCGAACCGGCCTGCTGCGCCAGCACCGGGGTCGCCATCAGGCAGACCGCCGCAAGCGCCATCACCATCGTCTTGAAGAAACCCAGTCGCACCATAACCCCCCATGGCAATCCTGATGGTCCGCCGATCCCCCGGTCCGCCGGGCGGCGGTCTCTAGCTCATCCGCCGAGCTCCGCCCGGAGCGAGGACACATGCTCCCACTGGGCGGCCGCGCAGTAGTTCGTGATCAGTTCCTTGTCGCCCAGCGTGATCTGGCCGGGCGTCACCGTCGCCGGTGCGGCGACCTCAGCGTAGAAGCCGCGCTCGTAGCCGTACATCCACCACTCCGCGAACTGCTCGGAGTAGAGGGCGGCGACGAACTGGGCCGCCAGAAAACCCGAAACCGTGGCGACGAATGTCATGATGCTGTTCCCCCGGCCGCGCCGTCAGTTCTGGTCGATGATGCGACAGAGTTCCATGTCCGAGCGCGCCAAGGGGGTGCCGGCCATCTCGAACGCGAGACGCTCCGCCTCCGTACCCGTCGGATCGGGCTCGATGTTCCAGAAGTAACCGGACACATGCTCGCTGTTCCAGATCGCCAGGTTCTCCGCCGTGACCTCGATGAATCCGAGGGCCAGCAGAGTCCCCGCGAACGTGGTCGTCGCTGTGAGCAGAAATTCCATACGAGGCTCGCGAGTCTTGAAAAGTCCTGGACATGATCCTAGCGATCATGGGGATTTGAGGCAACATACGGCGACGATTGCAAACCGCCGCACCGGTCCTATACGGTTCCCCGACGGTCGCCCCCTGATGCCAGTTCGGACCCCTTCCATGGAGCATAGCGCCGTCGTCGAGAAGGCCATCGCGCAGTGTTCCGGCGCGTTCAGCACCCTCACCCTGTACGAAACCTACCTGTCGATCGACCGCAGCCAGTTCATCTGCGACGTCCACGAACTGCTGTTCCGGTCGCATCCGATCCGCAAGAGCCGGATCGAGCTGGCGGAGATCACCGAGCTCGGCCTCAGCGCCTCCATGCTGCTGCCGCCGCTCTTCGTCGTGCGCTTCGCCGGCTGCGCGCAACTGACCGGGTCGATCCTTCACGACGCCATCCTGGGCAACGTCCACATGCTCAGCTTTGTTGACAACCGGCCGTTCTACGCGCTGTACCATGAACTGGAGACCATGATCCTCGCCCGCCGGCCGCCCGAGGAGAGTGCCGACGTGCTGGCCACCCGGCGGCCATTCCGTTCGTTCCCATAGCGCAGCGTCCAAGCCCGCCCATGACCCTTTCCCGTGCCGCTGCCTATCTGTTCTCGCTGCTGATCGTGGCCGCCTTCGCCGCGAGCGGCGTCCTCGCCTTCCACGGCCCGCCCTTCGGCGCCCGCGAGAACGCCGCGGAGTTCGAGCGGCCGCAATGGGCACGCGACATCTACAACCACGTGGGCTTCCCGGCCTACCGGCTGCGCCCGGACGGATCGTCGATCGCCATCGGCCGCGTGGTCATGCTCAACCCCGAACGGCTGCGCGTCTCGGTGTTTCCCGACGTCGATATCGACCCGGTCGGCGAGTCACGGGTGCTGCTGCTGGAGACCAATGCCCGCTCGCTGCTGGCCCTGGTGCCGGACAAGTCGCGCACCGAGATCGCCAAAGACATGGAACGGGTCGCCCGCTCCATGCGGGACCGCTTCGTCAGCATCGTGCGCGACCCGGCCTTCGACGAGGCCTACCGGGAGCGCCTGCAGACGATCATCATCGACGCCTACCGCAAGGTCCGCGCCGATCCCGCCCTCGACAGCGCGACCGACCGGGCGATCGAGATCTACCGCCGGGAATACGCGCCGGAGCTCAGCAACAGCCTGCTGATCGCCGCCATCCCGCGGCTGCGCGCCGCCGCCCTGGAGATGATGACCCCGTCCTGGCAGGGCATGCTCGACCTGCTGGTGGAGGGCAAGGTCGACTACACCCCGCTGGGCGACGCGGCGGCCGACCTGCTGCGCAACGATGCGTTCTTCGACGCCCTCGTCATCCACGCCCTCAATCTCGGCCGCGACCGGCGGTTCTGGCAGGTCGGCGTGCTGCTGGCCGACGCCTTCATCGACGCGGTGTCCGACGACCCGCGCACCGAAGCGCTGCTGGAGGACATCTCCCGCGACCCGGCCTTCCATACCGAACTGCAGGTGCTGGAGCGCGAGGCCGCGGCGGCCACCACCACGATCTTCTCCAACGTCGTCGGCCGCGGCCCGCAGATGCAGCCCGACGCGCTGGCGGTGCGGATCATCCGATACATCCTCCTGCGCCGCCCCCATGTGGTGGCCATCGTCGTGCAGGAGGGCGAGACCCTGCCATCCGGCATGCTGAACCGTTTCACCCCGCTGACGAGAGCCGGATCGTGACCCCAGCCTCCGCCGCCGAGCGCCGCGCCCCGATCCTGTCGGTCGCGTCGCTCTCCATCGCCCAACCGGCCGGCCGCGTGCTGCTGCGCGACGTCGACCTGGCGCTCAACGCCGGCGAGATCGTCCTGCTGGCCGGGCCGAGCGGCACCGGCAAGTCGACCCTGATCAACATGCTGTCCGGCGCCATCGATCCGCGCGAGGAAGGCTGGCAGGCGTCGGGCGAGATCAGCTACGGCGACCGGGTCTACGACCTCGCATCCGACCGGGTGGCGATCGGCGGCGTGGTGTTCCAGAACTTCGCCCTGTTCGACGACCTCTCGGTGGCCGACAATCTGGCCATCGCCCGCGACCACAGCGACGCGATCAGCCCGTCCCTGAGTGCCGCCATCGACCGGCTGATCGAGGATATCGACCGCCGTCAGCCGGTGGCTTCCGCCAGCGGCGGTCAGCGCCAGCGCGTCGCCATCGCCCGCACCCTGCTGGGCAACCACCCGGTGCTGTTCCTGGACGAACCGAACTCGGGCCTCGACGTCTCCTCCTCGCGCCAGCTTGCCGAGATGCTGCGCGCCCTGGTCGACGAGATCGGCATCCCGGTGGTGATCATCGCCCACCATTTCCGCCACCTGATCGACGTGGCCGACCGCGCGCTGGTGCTGGATTCCAACGCCCATTCGCTGGTCGAGGTCGAGGTCGCCAGCGACGCCATCGAGGCGGCCCTGTCGGCGATCGAGCAGGACCAGGCGCCGACCGCCTATGCAGGCGCGGAGACCGAGGCGCCCGACGCCTCGAAGGGCCTGGCCGATGGCGGCCCCCTACCCGATGCCGCCGCCCGCTGGCGGCTGGACTGGGGCATGCGCTTCTTCCTGCGCTACATCTGGGAGCTGTGCTTCTCGCCCTCGGCCCTGCTGTTCGTCGGCCTCGGTTGCACCATCGTCGGCTTCGTGACGACCTGGTTCATCTTCATGTACCTGCCGTTCCGCGAGTACCTACTGCCGATCATCCATTCCGACGCGCTGGCCGGCCTCGCCTTTAGTGAGCTTCGGGTGCTCGCGCCGCTGATGGCGGCGGTGCTGATCAGCGTGCGCAACTCGTCCCTGATCACCGCGAGCATCGGCCACAAGGTCTACTCCGACCAGATCAAGGCGATGCGGAACCTCAACGTGCCGCACCGGCTCTATATCAACACCATGGTGATGGCGGCCTCGGGCGTGGCGGCGGTGTTCCTGGCGGCGGCCGCGGTCAGCCTGACCGCCTGGGTGGCGATGATGACCTGGGCCCATATCTTCCCCGACGGATCCACCTACATGTGGCGCGACCAGTTCTTCCAGCGCCTCTGGCCGCCGGGAGAGCCGTTCCTGATCGGCTGGGACTGGATCCTCGCCAAGACCGTCCCGTCGATCGTCGGCGCCTCGGCCATCGCGCTCTGGTTCGGCTACCGCCCGAAGCACGACGTGCTGGACATCAACAAGGCGATCGCCCAGTCGCTGATCTGGGGCCTGTCCTTCGTCCTGACCTGGCAATCGGTGCTGACGCTGATCGAGTTCAAGCGGGTGTCGGCGCGGCTTGAAGCGACGTTCTGACGGGATGCGGGGGGAAACAATGGCCAAGCTCTGCTGGATTTTCGCGCCGGCTCACGCCCTAATGCGGCTCGACGCGGCACGGGGTCCGGGGTGATGCAGCAGTTCCTAGATTATATCGGCAGCTTCCGAAGCGGACGGCGCTTCATCACGCTGGAGGAGGAGCGCGCGCTGCTGCACATGGGCACCACGCGCTTCGGCCTGACCCTGGACGACGCCATGTCGGCGCTGCTGGTCGGCACGCGGCAGTCCGACCTGATCCTGGAGAGCGAGGTGGCCGACGAGACGGCCGCCTTCCTCGCCGGCCGGGTGAAGCAGACAGGGCGGATCGCGCGGTCCGACTTCCGGGCGGCGACCGACTTCTTCACCGCGCGGGCCGGCAACGTGATCACCCCGAACGAGGCGTCGCGCCGGGTGCGCCAGCTCGTGAACCGCTCCGGCTGGACGCCGGCGCGCGCCGGCTGGGTCTGGCCCGACACGAGTTGGTTCGACGGCATTCCCGACCCCGTCCCGAGCACGCGGACCTGGATGGCCCCGCCCGCGGCCCAAACCGCCGACGCGGCGCAGTCGTCCAACGGCGATGCGGGGGGTGTCCTGAGGGACTGGGGGGCGGCGCTTCAGTCGCGCAATGTCGACCGGATCATCTCGCACTACACCGCCGACGCCCTGCTGCTGGCAACCGCCGAGCAGCAGCCGCTGATCGGCCCGCCGCAGATCCGCACCTATTTCGCCCGCCTCGCCTCCTACGAGGGGCTGAGCGTCCAGTTCCAGCAGGAACTGCAGCGGCTGAGCTCGGACCGGGCGACGCTGGTGAGCGGCCTGTACACCTTCTCCTGGCGCGACCCGGCGAGCGGCAATCAGGTGGTGACCCCGGCGCGCTACAGCTTCGCCGTCCGCCAGAGCGGATCGCCGGGCCGGATCAGCATGCACCACTCGTCACGGGTCCCCGGCAACTACCCGGGTGCGGACCAGATCTGAGCCGTCTGCAGCGTAAGCGCAGCCGGTCAGACGTTGCGGCCTTCCTCGACGATCTTCACGCCGCCGATGCGCGAGTGGATATGGGCGTAGCAGAGGCCCGCCCCCATGATCAGCACCAGGGTGAACTGCATGGCGTTGATCAGGTCGATGCGGCTGTCGATCGTCACCCAGTCCTTGTCGATGGCGAACCAGGCGCCGGCCGACGTGGCGATCGTGACCAGCAGCAGGCCGGTGCGCTGCAGGGCAACCGCCCCGGTCTCGGCGATGTTGTAATAGGCGAAGCCGAGCACGCCGAAACAGCAGATCTTCAGGATGATGTCCTGGTCCGGATAGTCGACCACCCAGTGGTAATAGGAATAGCCGCTGGTGTTGTAGCTGGCGAACACGATGAAGGCCGGATACAGCAGCCGCGCCAGAATGCCGCCGGGGCCGAGTATGAAATGTCCGTCCATGCGATCCGTCCCGCCGCTGGGCCTTCGATCAGGGCCCCATCCTAAGAACGCCGGCCGTTTCAGGCAAGACGGTCAGCAGACCGGGGCCACCGTCGTGACCTGGCACAGGGCCTCGTCCATGCGGGCCTGGGCCTCGCGCACCGTGCGGTCGCGCTGCTCGTCGATCACCTGGCGCAGTTCGGCCTCGAAGACCGGCCGGTTCCAGGCGCTGTCGACCCAGTTCAGCACGTAGTCCGCCCCCCAGAGCCCGGCGGCGAGAACGCCCGACACCAGCGAGGCGCCGAGGAAGCCGCCGGTATCGACCGCCGTCATCGCGGCGGCCCCGCCGACCATCGGAATGACCACCGGCACGATCACCAGCCGGGTCGTGGCGCTGAGCAGCCGGATCGACAGCGGACGCACCGCCCGGCCTAGCACGAGATCCGCATGGGCCGGATCGACCGCCCCGCCCAGCAGCGCCGCCTTCGGCCCCCGGGTCAGCCGGTCGGGGGCGCCGGGATACCAGTCGACCAGCAGGGGCTGGGCATAGGCCGGCGGCGCGCCCCGGGCCGCGCGGTCCGCCGCCAGCCCCCGGTCGATCCGGGCGAGCTGGTCCACCGCCTCCTGCCAGGCTTCGAAAAGCTGATGCTCGGTCTCCTCGGGGCGGATGACCTGCTCCTCGAAGGCGTCGCCGACATAGTCCTCCAGATCGCGGACGATCTCGGTCGTGTCGAGCGGCTCGCCGCGCCAGATCTGGCCGCCGACCGACTGGGCGCCGACGCCGGCCAGCCGGGCGCTGACCGCGAGGCTGGAGAGCCAGCCATACACCCAATCGCTGTATTCCGGCACCCGGTCGGCCACGTCGTCATAGGGTCCCGACAGGCGGGTGGCGACCAGGGCCTCGGCCGCATGACGCAGGGTCACCGCATCCCGCCGGACCCATCGTTCGGCCCGCTCCGCAGAGACCTCCGGTACTGTCGACGCCCCGGCGGGCAGGGCCAGCAGCAGGGTCAAGGCCATCGCCGTTGCAATCCCGACACACGGCACGGAAAGACGCACATACTGCAATATCGACGACGCATTTATGCGATACATAAGATCCAACTTAATCGCATGATTTCTGCTAAGCTGTGACGAAAGATCAAAGACCGTCAGCCATAAACCGGATGACGGTCGGGGGCCCATCGGTCATTATGTGCACCGCGAAAGCCCGACGTCACGTATTGGCTTCACAAACTGGGGGTGCTCGAGATGAAAGCGTTCGCTTTCCTATTGGTTTCAGCCGGGATCCTGATCGGATCGATCTCGGCCGCGTCGGCTCAGCAGGCCACCACCGCGCCGTCCACCGAAGCGGTCGGCGGTTCCGTGCTCACGCCCGAGCAGGTGGAAAACCTGAATGCCATGGTCGAGAAGATGCAGTCGAGCATGAACGACATGGTTGAAGCGGCCCGCGAGACCGCGCTGCAGATCGGCGCCGGCTCCAAGACCGTCGTGCTGACGACCAACGACCTGGCCGCGATCGCGATCGGCTCGGTCGGCGTCGCGCTGGTGGTCGACATGCTGGGCGGTGGCGGCATGGCCACGCTGGCCGGTGCGGTGGCCGGCGGCGTCGGCGCCCACTGGCTGATGACCCGACAGGGCCCGCTGTTCCAGAACCCGATGTAATCGGGGTCCGGCGCGCGCTCCGGCCCCTGCGGGCCCGGGGCGCCGTGTCACGAACGGTTGCCGGAGTTGAGCCGTTCTCTGGGTTTTCCTGAGGCAACGGTGTTTCCGGAGACTCGCTGGCGGAGTCTTATTGTGATTGCGCCGGGGGCCATTACCGTTGATAAAATGCGCCGGATTTCAAGGAATTGCTGAACAGGCAGCGTAGGTCGATGGTGTCAGATCCAGAGTCACGGCGGCGATTTGCCGACATGGTCCGCATCGAGGGGATGAACGGCGGGTTCATCCGCACGGAGGACGAGCGCCGATTGCTGCAGGACGGCATGACGCGCTTCAACCTGTCCCTCGACGAGGCGAACGGCGCCATGCTGGCGACCGTGAACGATCAGAAGCTGGTGCTGCAGCGCGTGGCCGACGAGGGGACCCGCGAATTCCTCAACGTCCAGGCGAGCCGGAACCGGCAGCGCACGCTGTCACGCAGCGACTTCCGCCAGGCGGTGGAGATGTACCGGGCCAAGGCCCGCCAGCGGGTCTCCGAGGAGGAGGCGAAGCGGCGGGTGAAGTCGCTGATGCTTGAGGAAGGGATCACCGCCAAGCGGCACGGGTGGATCATCCGGTCGCGGCGCTGGTTCAACTCGATACCGGAACAGATCGCCTAGGCACGTCGGGTCTGAGGACAGCCCGCGCGCCGAGGATACAAGCCCGAGGATACGAGAATGGCGAACCGACCACGGCTGCCCAACGTGGACCCCGAAGACCTCGCGAAGCTGGCGAACCAGTACCCGGGCAGTCGGACGGCCGACAGCAGCGGGGCCGGTGAGAAGTCGGCCGCGTCCTCCTCCGGCGCCCCCTCCTCCGGCAAGGAGGAGTCCACCTCCACCCTTTCCGCCTCGTCCTCGACGCGCAGCAGTTCCTCCGCCTCGGGATCGTCGGGCGGGTCGTCCGGCGGCGCGTCCGGGACCGCCGCCGCAGCTCCGAAGAAGCGCGGAAGCTGGTCGGCCGCGTTCCTGACCTTCCTGTTCGCGCTGATCGCCCTGGCCGCCGCCGTCGCCGCCATCGGCGCGCCGAGCTACCGGGCCGAGATCCACGCGCTGCTGACCCAGTACGGCAAGCCGTATCTGAACGACGACACCATCGACATCCTGTCCGGCTACGACACCCAGCGTCTGGAGGTCACCTATGCCGGCCTCGACCAGCGCATCGAGCGGCTGAACGAGGCGCTGGAGCGGATCGGCGGCACCCAGGGCGTGTCCGGCGACGATGCCCGGGCGCTGATGTTCCGCGACGACCTCGCCGAGAAGCTCGACGCGCTGGACGCGCAGGTCGGCAGCGTGGCCCAGGCGACCGACGCCCAGGCCGGGCGGATCGCCGATCTGGAAACCGACCTCACCGGCTTCAACGACACGCTACGCACTGAGCTGCAGGAGTCCGCCACCGAGATCCGCGGCGCCATTGCCGCCGTTCAGGAGGAGGTCGCCGCGACCCGCGCCGATCTCAACGTGCTCGGCGAGCGTATGGCCGCGGCCGAGGGCCGCACAGATGAGCAGGCCGCCGCAAGCGCCGCGATCGCCGGCCGGCTCGAAGAGGTCGAGGGGCGCCTCGGCACCCTGGTGACCAATTTCAACGGCCTGCTGGATCTGAACGACCAGATCGCTCAGACCGTGGCGACCTTCAAGAACGAGAACATGCCGATCCTGGCGGTCATCCAGCTGCGCGACGCGGTCCTGCGCGCCGAGGGCTACACGCCGGAGCTGGCCTTCGCCAAGCGGGTGCTGAACGGCGCGTCCGGGATCCAGGACGCGCTGGGCACCCTGGAGGCGAACGCGCAGGACGGGATCGCCTCGATCCCCGAGCTGCGCCGCGACCTGCGGCTGATCGTCAACAACATGGGCACCTTCGTCGCCAAGGTGGAATCCTGGTCCGAGCGGGTCGGCAGCTGGTTCAACATGCTGGTCGGCGCCTCGACCGTGCCAGAGGCGCGCCGGGGCGGCAGCATCGTGGCGGCCCTCGCCACCATGGACGATGCTCTGGACCGCGACGACCTGGAGCTGGTGATCAGCGAGGGAGCCGGCCTGCAGTCCGAGATCCGCTCCGCCGCCATGGCCGACTGGCTGAACGCCGTGGTCGAGCGGCTGGAAGCGACCAGCGCGGTGCGGCAGCTCGAGACGGTTGTCTATGCCCGCTCGACGACGCCGCAGGCCAACCCGGGGGCGAGAAAGGTCCAGTAGGGCCGGCCTCGAGCCCGCGGTGGAACCAGCCGAACTATTCTCGATCCTCGGTGCCCGCCTCGTCGGCGGCGTCGTTCTGGTCGCCCTGCCGCTTGTCGGCTACGTGGTGGCCAACCTGATCTGGCATGTCCGGCCGCTGGTCTTCTTCCACCGCATTCCGCTGCTCTCCAAGCTGGCGATGGCGACCGGCCTGCTGCTGGGGATCGGGGTGATCGCCGCCAGCGAGCAGCGCCCGTCCTTCGACATCAACGCGATCGTCGCCAATGGCGGTGCCTGGGACGTCGGCTGGCGTCAGTTCCTCACCGACATCGCCAATCCCGGCCTCTACCGCTACGACACCCTGTGGCAAGAGCTGTCCAATCGGGACCTGTCCGCGTTGTGGATGATCTATGGGGTGGCCATGAGCGGCGCCCTCGTCGCCTCGGCAATCGCCACCCTCGTCATGCTGCGCGGCGAGGAATTCCTGATCGGCGTCTTCGCCATGATGTACGAGATACTGGTGATGCAGGCGCTGGCCATGTACGTGATCGCGCTGCTGGCCTACACGCTCTGCACGTTCAACTTCTGGACCGCCCTGCTCGCCCTGATGGTGCTGCAGTATTACCGTTATGTAAAACGTCCGGCGGGACACTAATGCTCAGTGTATTTCGGCCTGTGCGGCCCGCTGCGGCCGATACATTTCAAAACCACTGTAGTATACTTTCGACCAAGGATGGCTCACGCAAAACGGGGACAGGACCGTGACGGACGAGGACACCGGCAGCACTGCCAAGACGACCAAGCGCAAGACCACGTCGACCGCAACGCGCACGCCCTCGAAGCCGCGCAGCAAGTCGGCCGGCAGCGGCTCCACCGCCACCAAGGCGCCCGGCGCGAAGGCCGCCGCCTCGGCCGCCAGCGCGGCATCGACCAAGACTGAAGCGGCGCCCGCGCCGACCGCCCCGGCGGCTCCCGCAGCCCCGGCCACCGCCGCCGCGGCTCCGTCGACCGCAAGCACCGCCGCTTCCGGCGGCTCGGGTTCCGGTGGCACCGGCGGATCCGGCACCGGAGGTTCCGGCTCTGGTGGATCCGGATCGGGCGGCTCCGGTTCGGGCGGCGGCTACACCCGCGTGCCGGCCTCGGCGTCGAGCGAGTCCGGCGGATCGGGTCTGATTACCCTGCCCACCATCCTCAGCATCGCCGCCATCGTCATCGCCATCCTGATCCCCGTCCTCAAGGACCGGGCCGTCGGACCGTCGGTGAAACCCGAGGACGTCAACGCCCTGAAGGTGCAGCAGACAGAGTTGCTCACCGCCGTCGCCAACCTGGAGGCGAGCATCGAGGCGCTGGGCGTCGAACAGGACGCCATGCAGGCCTCGATCGCGGCGGTGAAGGTCCCCTCGATCATGATCGCGGCGACCGACCTCAACGAGGCGATCAGCTCGGGCGACCCGTTCCAGGAAGAGCTCACCCTGTTCCGGGCGATCGTCGGCGAGAACGAGGCCGTGGCATCGGTCTACGCGCTGGAGCCGCTGGCCCAGGCCGGCGTGCCGACCACCCGCGAGCTGCAGGCCGGTTTCGGCGACCTGTCCCACGCGGTGATCGCGTCGTACCAGACCGTGGAGTCCGAGGGCGACCTGGCGAAGCGGGTGTCGGAGACCATGGCCAACCTGACCGCCGCCACCACCCGCCTGCGCTGGCGCCTGGACGGGGCAACCCCGCCGGAGGGAACCTCGCCGCTCGCCGTCATGGCCCGGGCCGAGGACGCCGCCGAGGATGCCGATTTCGACACGGTCATCCTCGAGATGGAGGCGCTGCCGGAGAACCTGAAGGCGATGACGACCTCGTGGGTCGAGCAGGTCGAGGCCCGGAAGAAGGCCACGCTGGCGACGCAGGACCTGGAACTGTTCATGATCGAGACGGTGGCCAGCGCCCGGAACTGACCCGGCGACCACGCGTCATCACAAAGACGGAAGAAGGGGATCGGCGCCGCCGGTCCCCTTTTTCGTCACTCCGCGAACAGGACCGGCTCGATCTCGCGGGCGAGGTTGCGGATCTCCAGGGTCGCCCGGTTCTTCGGCGCGAGGCTGAGCGGCGAGGCGCCGTGGTAGGACGCCTCCTGGAAGATCACCCGGTCGCCGATCCGCGCCTTGAGCGGGTTCAGGCCGAGCTGCTCCAGATTGCGCTCCGTATGGCGCACGACCGTGGTCATCCGCTTGACCCGGTTCAGAACCGAGTGGAACGGGATGTCGCGCCGGGTCAGCTTGCTGGCGGAGCTGATCACCTGCTTCATCTTGGCCGCCTCGAACAGGCTGGCCTCGTCCGGCATCACCGGGATCAGCACCATGTCGGCCACGCCCACGGCATAGACCATCGCCTGGTTGCCGAAGCCGGCGGTATCGACCACCACCACATCGGCCTCCTCGCCCAGGGCGTAGACCGCTTCGATGATCTCGTGCTCGTTGGCGTTGGCCTCCACCGAGATGCCCTTGAAGCCCGAGGCGCTCTTGCGCGCCCAGCGGGCCATGGCCTCGTTCGGATCGGTGTCGAGAATGGCCACCGACTTGCCCTGGTCGCGCCAGTAAGACGCCAGCGCGGCCCCGATGGTTGTCTTTCCGGTTCCACCCTTACTGGTGGCGACAACGAGAATACTGGCCATGGCGGACAACATCTTGTGCAGTGGTGGCGCAATGATGACCCACCCTCGCTGAGAGCGATACCATGATGTTGCCCGGCGCCCTTTTTTCCGCTTTAGTTCCCCCGTCTCCTGGCCGACGGATTATCGCATGTTCCTTTGCAAGACCTCTTCGCGCCGCGGAATCCTGCGGACCGGTGCTTCCGTCGTGGTCCTCGCGGCCGCCCTGGCGGTCGCCCAGCCGTCGGCCGCCCGCGCCGGCGTGGTCGGTGACGCGCTGGAGGCCGTCGCCGGGTGGGTGACGGGAATCGAGACCGCGATCTCCGCCTGGTTCGACAACACGATCGGGACCATCAAGATTCCGGACCGCGAGAAGAGTGCCGCCCTGGCCGTCGCCGAGATGGCCTACAAGGATCCCGCCGGTCTCGCTGCCATCGCCGAGCGTGCCGGCTTCCGGCTGACCTCGATCAGCTTCACCCGGGACGGCGACCAGGTCGACGGCATCACCTTTGCCTATGAGCGGCCGATCGAGAAGGAAGGCCGTCTGGCGCTCTGGCGCGACGTGCTGGAGGTCGAGGACACGCCGTTCCGGCCGGAGATGGAGCTGGTGCGCCTGCTCCTGAATGCCTCGGACATGCAAGAGAACCGGCCGCCGGTCGGCATGACCATGACCGAGGTGACGATCTCGGTGGAGGACGACGAACTCGACGCCTCCTGGACCTTCGTCCCGGTCGCCGCGCAGTAGCTCCTGCTCCCTAGAGCACGATCAGATGTCTCCCTCTGATCGCGAGATTCTCTAGCGTATGACGTTCAGGAAGGCCGTCGGACTGATCGACGCGTCGCCGATGAACGGATAGCTGAGCTGCAGCACCATCAGCAGGTGCAGCATCAGGAAGGACGTGAGCAGCGCCGACATCACCGTCTGCGACACCACGTTCACGGTGCCGAAGAACCAGGGGAAGACGATCGCCATCAGGGTGCCGCTGACCAGGACGGCCCAGACCAGGGCGATCAGCGACCGCGACACCGTGGTCAGCCGCAGCGCCCGGTACTCGTTGATCTGGTTGACCCACTCGATGGTGTTCTGCTGCAGCGAGGCCTGCGCCTCGGTCATCGGCTCGACCCGCATGAAGACGTTGTTCATGTCGGCGAGACGGGTGGAGACGTCCGGATCGGCCAGGCCGTAGCTCATCACCCGCCATTCCTTCTCCACCACCGCGCGGGCGTATTCCTGCACCGCGCGCCGCATGGCGGCCCGGTCGGCATCCTGTCCCGGCTGGTTATAGGTATCGGCCGCCCAGGACAGGGAGGCCAGGGTCGCGGCCTCCCGCTGGGCATTGGTCTGAGCGGTCGTGAAATGATCGAACGCGCCGATCATCGCCAGACCCAAGGTCACCGCGTAGACCTCGCCGAGGAAGCCGAACTTGGCGCCGCCGATGAAGTTGTTGGGTTCGAGCTCGAACGGGGTGAAGACCGAGTTCACCAGCCAGGAGCCGATGACGGACAGCAGGATGCCAATGGCGACCGCGAAGGGTATCGCGGTGCTCAGCGGAACGCCGGCCAGCTGCAGACCGATATCGTATGTCATCGATGCCGTTCCCCCTGGCCGATCCTGGCCGCCCGCCCGGTCATCGCGCTGCGCGCGTCCGCCGCGTCTCGGACCTCACGCCCCGCTCAGTGATGCTCGTGCTCGAGTTCGCCCTTGCCGGCGTGGACCTTGCCGTCCTTGGTCTTGATCCGGATCACTGCATCTACCTCATCCGGCAGGTGGTCGTCGAGCTTGGCGACGAGGGCGCCGTTCTCCATCGCCAGGGCGAGCTTGGTCGGCTTGCCGCCGATCAGCAGCACCAGGTCGCCGCCGGTCGCCTCGCCGGTCAGGTCCTTGCCGCCATGCTCGAACAGGCGGACGATCAGGGTCTCCTCCTCGACCACGATCTCGGCGTCGTACGGACCGACGGCGATGATCTGCCCGCCATTCGGCCCCTTCTCGTGCTCGCCGTGTGCATGCTGGGCCATGGCCGGCGCCGGCAGCGTCGCCGCTGCGGTGAGGGTGAGGCCGCCCGCCATCAGGGCCACGGTGAGGAGGTCGCGTACGATGCGCATCTGTCGGTCCTTTCTACTCAAATCATAGGTCGTCTTGTCGCCAGGAGCCTCAGTACGCTTCCTTGAGCGCACCGCCCTCCTGTCGCTGGGTCTGCAGGTATTCGAGCGATTTCTCGCCGAACAGTTTGAACAGAACCGGTGTGAGCAGGGTGTCCAGCAGCAGCGCGCTGATCAACCCGCTGAAGATCACGACCGCGATCGGGTGCAGGATCTCACGGCCGGGGATCTCGGAGCCGAAGAGCAGCGGGATCAGGCCGAGCCCGGCCGACAGGCTGGTCATCAGCACCGGCGCCAGCCGCTCCTCGCTGCCGCGCACGATCATGTCGTCGCCGAAGCGCTCGCCCTCGCTCAGCACCAGGTTGATGTAGTGGCTGATCTTCAGGATGCTGTTGCGCGCGGTGATGCCGGCCAGGGTCACGAAGCCGAACATGGCGGCGATCGACAGGGGCAGGTTGAATACCCACAGCCCGACGATCCCGCCGATCGCCGCCATCGGGATGATGGTCATGATGATCAGGCACAGGCTCGCCCGACGGTACCGGGTGTAGAGCACCACGAAGATCATCGCCAGCGAGGCGAGCGACAGCAGCAGGATCGATTTCGAGGCGTGTTCCTCGGCCCGGAAGGTGCCGTCCAGGTTCACGAAATAGCCCATCGGCAGCTCGGCGGCACTCACCTGCTCGTTGATGGCGTCGACCACATGGCTCATGTCGCCGGCATCGGCATTGGCGCGCACCACGATGCGGCGACGCATGTTCTCGCGGTCGATGTTGTCGGGGCCGTCGGTCTCGATGATGTCGGCGAAGGTGGACAGCGGAACATGGCCGCGCGGGGTGTCGATCAGCAGCGACGACAAGCCCTCGGAACCGCGGTCCTCGTCCTTCATCCGGATCACCAGGTCGAAGCGGCGCTCGCCCTCGAACACCTCCGACGGACTGAAGCCCAGCGCCATGTGCTCCAGCGTCTCCAGCACCTGGGACGGGGCGATGCCGTAGGCCGCCGCCCGTTCGTGGTCGATGGCGACGGAGATCTCCGGCAGCCGCGATTGGGTCGAGACGGCGACGTCGCCGATGCCGGGGATGGTGCGCATGTCGGCGGCGAAGCCTTCGGCAAGATTGCGCAGCACGTCCAGGTCGTCGCCGAAGACCTTCAGGGCGATCTTGGCCCGCACGCCGGAGATCATGTTGTCGATCCGGTGCGAGATCGGCTGGTCCATGAAGACCCGGACCGGGAACGGGGCGAGCTTCAGGCGGATGTCGGCCGCAACCTCCTCGCCGGGGCGGCTTCCGGCGGCGAGACGGACGTTGAACTCGCTCACATTGACGTTCTCGGCATGCTCGTCGAGCTCGCCGCGCCCGGTGCGCCGGCCGACCGCCAGCACGTCGGGAACCTGCAGCAGCAGATGCTCGATCACCCCGCCGATCCGGTTGGAGGCCTCCAGCGAGGTGCCCGAGGGCGCCTGCACCAGCACGACGAGCGAGCCTTCGTTCGCCGTCGGCATGAAGATGCGCGGCAGGGCCATCGCCGACAGCCCGACCAGCAGCGCCAGCCCGGCGACCGCGCCCACCAGGGCCCAGCAGCGGGCGAGCGCCCAGCGCACCACCGACCGGTTCCACTGCTTCAGCTTGCTCAACACCGCGCCATCGCCGGCATGCATGAGCTTGGAATTCGGCAGCAGGTAGTAGCAGAGCACCGGCGTGATCGTGGTCGCGGTCAGCAGGCTCGCCAGGATGGCGATGATGTAGGCGGTGGCGAAGGGGGTGAACATCCGCCCCTCGATGCCCGACAAGGCGTAGAGCGGCACCAGCACGACGATGATGATGATGGTGGCGATCAGGATGCCGGAGCGCACCTCGATGGAGGCGTCGGCAATGACCTGGAGCGCGGGCCGCGGCGTCGGCAGGGCCGCGTTCTGGCGCAACCGCCGGAACACGTTCTCCACGCCCACCACGGCGTCGTCGACCAGTTCGCCGATGGCGATGGCGAGACCGCCCAGGGTCATGGTGTTGATCGACAGGCCGAAGGCATGCAGCACCAGGATCGCCGACAGGGCCGAGATCGGAATGGCGGTCAGCGAGATGATCGTGGTGCGGGCATTCACCAGGAAGACGGCCAGCACGATCGCCACCACGATCGAAGCCTCGATCAGCACACGCTTCACGTTGTCGATGGAGATCTCGATGAAATCCGCCTGGTTGTAGAGCGGGGAATGGACCTGCACATCGTCCGGGAAGCCGGCCCGCAGCCCGTCCAGGGCGACCTTGACCCGCTCCACCAGATCGAGCGTATCCACCCCGGGCTGCTTCATCACCGAGGTGATCACCGCCTGGGAACCGCCATAGCCGGCATCGCCGCGCTTGGGTCGGGCGACGAAGTCCACATCGGCGATCTGTTCCAGCGGGATCGAGATGCCGTCGCGCTCGGCGACGCGTACTCGCCGAAGGTCCTCCAGCTTGCTGCCGGAGCCCAGGTTACGGATCACGTACTCCCGGTCGGACTGCTCGACAAAACCGCCGCCGGTATTGGTGCCGAAGCGGTGCATGGCGGCGGAGAGCTCGTCGATGGTGACGTTCACCGCCATCATCCGGGCCGGGTCGGGCGTGACCCGGAACTGGCGGATCTCGCCGCCGATCGGGATCACCTGGGCCACCCCGGGCTCGGCCATCAGGCGGGGGCGGACCACCCAGTCCACCATCTCGCGCAGTTCCATGGCCGAGGTCTCGCCCTCGGCGGTGAAGGCCAGCAGCATGATCTCGCCCATGACCGATGACATCGGGGTCATGAACGGCACCACCCCGTTGGGCAGGGTGTCGGTGATCTGCTCCAGACGCTCGACCACGAACTGGCGGTCCACCAGCACGTCGGTGTCCCAGCCGAATTCCAGGTAGACCATGGAGATACTGCGGCCGGAGACACTGCGCACCCGGGCCAGTCCGGGCAGGCCGGCCATGCCGGCTTCGATCGGATAGGTGACCAGCGCCTCCACCTCCTCGGCCGACAGGCCGGGAACCTCGGAGATGATGGTGACCATCGGTCGGGTCAGGTCGGGATAGACATCGACCGGCATGCGGCTCAGCGACAGCAGGCCGTAGCCGACCATGGCGAGCGCGATGACCAGGACGAAGAGCCGGTTCCGGAGGCTTTGCTGGACGAGTTGAGCGAACATGGAGCCGGCTCTCTTCAGTCAGATAGGCGGGAGGGAGAGGCCGGCCCTCAAACCAGGCCGGTGGTCGATATGCCCATGGCGAGGCCGACGACGACCGCGCTCATGCCGACCCAGCGGGCGACGCCGCGATAGCGGATGCCCGCGGACAGGCCGACCAGCGAGAGCAGGCCGCCCATCAGGATCAGCCAGGTCCCGCCCTCGCTTTCGGCGGAAGCCAGCTCGGCCACCCCGTCGGCCAGGCCGGCATGGGAATCGCCGGCCTCGGTCTTGCCGCTCTCCAGCGACGCGTCCACCACGGCATCGGACAGGCCGACCACCATCAGGTCCTCGCCCGCCTCGGCGACCACGGTCACCACCACGTCCGAGCCGCGCAGGGTCTGCGGGTCCACCCCGGCGGGCGGCCAGGGCGAGGCGAGATAGACGCCCGGCACAACCTCCTCGGCGATCAGCGGCGCGTCGGCCACCGTCAGCAGTTCGACATAGGCGTCCAGCACCGGGGCGTTGGTATCGGCATTGTCCAGGAAGATCGCCAGCGCGCCGGAGACCGGCATGGCGACGAATTCGAACCAGGTGCCGGCGGCGACGGCGCGCGGACGCAGGTCGTCCAGGGAGACCGTCGGCAGCGCCTCCTCGGTCCCGTGGTTGTGGCCGGGGCCGGCCTTAGGGGCCGCGGCCGGCACCGCCAGCAGGCACAGCGCCAGGGCGGCAATCGTTACGACCTTCGTCATCCCGGGGCTCCGTTCCTTCGTCCGGTCCATCAGCGGATCTCCGACAACAGGGTGGCGCCGGCGACGACGACGCGGACGCCGTCCTCCAGGCCCGCCTCGATCATCGCCACCTGGGCGCCGGCCGAGCTCCACTTGACCTTGCGCGGCTCGTACTGCTCCGGACCCTTGGCGACCCAGACCGTCATCTCGCCATTGCCCTGGCGCACCAGGGCGCTGCGCGGCACGAGCACACCCTGCGCCTCGCCCATCTCGCGGACATTCACCACGACCTGCTGGCCGATCCGAACACCTTCCGGCACGCCCTCGACCCGGAACTGGATCGGCGAGGACTGCGCCCCGTCGGTGGACAGACCGAGACCCTGAAGCACCAGATCCATGACCTGCCCGTCCTGGGTCTCTGCCGTCGAGCCGGTCTGGGCGAAATTCGTCTGGGTTCCGAAGGCGTCCGCCTCGACCCAGAGATCGTCGGTGTCGGCGATCTCCCAGAGAAGCTGGCGCTCCTCGACCACCTGTCCGACGCGCACCTCCGAGCGGGCGATCACCCCGCCCACGGAAGCCACCAGGGGCTGGCGCGCGTCCAGGCCGGCGATCAGTGCGTCGCGCTGGGCCCGCAGCTTGGAGAGTTCGATGCGCAGCGACAGGATCCGGCCGTCGCGGAACGGCAGCAGCGGCAGTTCCCGTGTCCGGGCGATGGCCAGTTCCTGCTCGGCGATCTGGCCGCGCACCAGGGCGATCTCGCCCTGCAGTTCGGCCCGGCTCTGGCTCGACAGGATCGGCACCAGATAGCCCAGCAGTTCACCCTTCTCGACCCGCTGTCCGATCACCGGGAAGCCGGTCTCGGCCTCCTCGATCCTGCCGTTCTGCTCGGCCTGGACCAGCCCGCTGCTGGTCGGGTTGGCGATCACGTGACCGACCATCCGCCGGGTCGTCGACACCGTCCCCTTGCAGGAGAAGGCGGTGCGGACCTGCAGCAGACGCTGGGTCACCTTGGGCAGGAAGATGGTGCCGTCGGGCAGGCGCTGGGCGCTCTCGTCCATCAGGCCGAGCTTGCTGAGCACGGCCACGTCCTCGCCGCTCAGCGCCGCCGCCTCTCCCGCGTCCTGGTCGGACCACGCGCAGACCGTGTCGCTGACCGTCCCCTGGTCGGCGGCCGTCGCCGGCGCGGCGTCCGTCGCCGTCTGCGGCTCGCCGGTGGTGGATTTCAGCGCGACCGGCTGGAACTCGCTGCGGGTGCCCGACTGGGCCGCGGCCAGCGGCGGTCCGCCGCTCGCCGATCGGCGGCCGACCGGCTCCGCCGGCTGGCTGGCAGCGTCATCCACCTGGAACGGATGCGCGGCGGGCGGCGCCACCTCGGTCCCGGCCGCCGCGTCGCCGCTGGTCCCCCACCAAGCGCTCGCCACGCCGCGTTCGCCCAGCCGCTCGCGATCCTGCGCCCCTTCGGTGGACATCAGTCCGAACATCTGCAGGGTGCCGATCCCGATGATCCGGGTCGATTCGACCAGCTCTCCGCCCAGGTAATAGGCCCCCTCGGCCAGTTGCCAGCCGGTCTCAGCGACGGTCGCGGCCCCGGCGCTCAGCCCATCGGCCCCCTGGGACACCATCGCGGACATGCCGGTCCCGTCCCGCGCCTCGGCGGGCGGCAGGACGACCGGACTGGTCGGTTCGTTCGCGGCGCGGGCGTCGACCGACGCCCCGCCCAGTTCCATGGCGGCGACCAGTCCCCCGATCGCCAGCGCACCGAACGCTGCGGCTCGAAAACTCATTGAAGGGTCACCTCTCGACGTTCTGTTCCAGGCGCACCATGCCAAACCGAATGCCGGGCGCCGACCTTCCAGCCCCCACCCCCGGCAGCCTCCATTCCCCCACCCGATCGATAGTCTTTTGCATGACCTCTACCTTCGCGTGCAACCGGATCGGAAAGCGGTGCGAAGTCTTCATGCCACGATCAGTCTGTCGCGAACAGGCGAACAGAGAGGTTATAACATGTCTGAAATCGGCCCCGGAGGAAACAGGGATCTTTGAACAATTACAATGCAACTTCCGGACTAACTTGATATTTCCGCCCCCGGTGGAGCGCCCGGCCCCCTCCGCCGGAGTTGGATTGATCGGCGAGGAAGAGTAGCCTTCCGCCTCCACAACAACACCGACGAGGCCTCGGTCCGGACATGGCGGCGCATCCCCGATTGAGCGCGAACATGTTCGATGCATGCCTGCGGGCGGCCGAGCGGAGCCTCGACGCGCCGTTGGCAAGTACGGCCACCCTGCGCAACGCCATCGCCTGCCTGTCCCGCTTCGGCGACGACCACCGGCGGGCCATGGCCGATGGTGGGGAGCTGCGCCGCGCCGCCCAGGCCGGAGCCGCCCGGCTGCAGAAACAGATCGCCGGCACCGTCCTGCCGGCCCTCGCCGGCCTGTTCGACGCGGCGGCCGCGCGAGGCTGGCAGGCCGAGGACGCCCCGGAAGCCGTGACCCCGCTGGAGGCCGCCGCCCTGCTCAGCGCGCTCACGGAATGGCAGCGCGCCAGCGGCAGCGGGACCGAAGCCGGTGCGCAGGCGGTGCGCCTCTGCACGAGGATGACGGCCGACGCCAAGGCCTGCGTCGACCGTTTCAAATCCCTGCAGCGACCGGAGGACTCCCCGGACTACCGCGCCGCGGCGACCGACCTGGCGCAGCTCGAGGCGATGATCCGGCTGGCCGGCCGCCTGAACCAGACCAAGCCCCAGGCGGAACTCCGCCGGCTGCGCGACCATTACGCCAAGACCGCCCTGCTCTCGGCCCTGGGGGTGATCGACCGCGGCGGCGACGCGGCCGACATGTTCGTCCATTTCGACATCGCCGCCATGCTGGTCTCCGTCGAGCATGTGGTGGCGGTCATCTCGCGCACGATCGACGTGGTCGAGCAGGAGCGGGAGCATTCCCACCCCCATGTGGAAACCCTGAGCGAACACGTGGTGCGCGATTTCGCGTCTGGATTGATGCGGTTGGCGCCGACCTATGTGAGAATGCTGAAGAACACGGCTGCCGCTCGCGGAACGGCGGCTCCCGAATTCGGGTTCTCCGTCCTGCGGGTGCTGCTCCAGATCACCCGCCTGATCCGGATCCTCCATTACCATCTGGACGACGAGACCCTGGCGGACGCGGCGAACAAGATTGTCGCCGACGTCTCAGACCTGCGAGGCAAGCTGTTGCACACCGCCCGAAACGACCAGCCCCTTCTGCTGCGCATGCATGAGACCCTCGACAGCCTGGCAGCCGCCTCCGTACCGGACGCGAGACCCTGACCGATGGCGCATGAGACCCTGACGATCTCCGCCGCCAACCGGCCGGAGGAGCTCGGCCGGATCGCCACCGAACTCGGCGGCTTCGCCGAGGAGAACGACCTGCCGATGCGCAGTGCCATGCATCTGGACCTGGCGGTGGAGGAGATCGTCTCCAACGTCATCAAGTACGGCTTCGAGGCCGACGACATCCGCGACGACGCCATCGAGATCGCCCTGACCCTTCAGGGCGACAGCCTCGCCATCCGCATCGCCGACCGCGGCCGGGCCTTCAATCCACTGGAGGACGCGCCGGTGCCGGATATCGAGGCCGAGGTCGAGGATCGGCCCATCGGCGGCCTCGGAGTGCATATCGTCAAGGCCACGATGGCCGAGCTGCGCTATACCCGCGACGGCGGCCGCAACATCCTCGACATGGTGCTGTCGCTGAGCGCCCCGGCATGACGCCGGCGGCCTGACCCGTTACTCTGCCCCGACGACCGACCTGGAAGGACCTGGAAAGATGCAGATCGAGACCGCGACCCATGGCGACCTGCTGGAAGTCACCCCCAAGGGACGGCTGGACAGCAACAGCGCTCCGGCCCTGGAGAAAGTCCTGCTGGAGCGGATCGATGCTGGTCAGTCCAAGCTCACGATCGATTTCGGCAGCGTCGACTACATCTCCAGCGCCGGGCTGCGGGTGCTGCTGATGGCCGCCAAGCGCACGGGTGCCGCCAAGGGGCGCTTCTCCATGCACTCCCTGTCCCCGGAGATCCGCGAGGTGTTCGAGATCAGCGGCTTCCTGACGATCCTGAAGGTCTATCCCGACCTGAACGCGGCCCTCGCCGCCCAGTGACGGCCGCCGGAGCCGGTCTCAGTCCTCCTCGACGCCGGCCCGGGCGATGCGCACGTCGCGGTGCACCGACACCCCGATCAGCAGGCCGAGGCCGATCATCATCGTCAGCATCGCCGTTCCGCCATAGCTGATCATCGGCAGCGGCACGCCGACCACGGGGATCAGCCCCATGACCATGGCGACGTTGATGAAGAGATAGAGGAACAGCGTCGTGGTCACGCCGAGCGCCACCAGCCGGCCGAACTGGCTGCGCGAGCGGATGGCGATGGCGAAGCCATAGGCCAGCACCAGGACGTAGAGCCCGATCAGGCAAGACGCCCCCACCATGCCGAACTCCTCGGCCAGCATGGTGAAGATGAAGTCGGTCTGCTTTTCCGGCAGGAAGTTCAGGTGGCTCTGGCTGCCCTTCAGGAAGCCCTTGCCGAAGATGCCGCCGGAGCCGAGCGCGATCTTGGACTGCAGGATGTGGTAGCCGGAGCCGAGCGGGTCGCTTTCCGGGTTGAGGAAGGTCAGGATGCGCTTCTGCTGATACTCGCGCAGGAACTGCCAGACGATCGGTACCGCCGCCACACCGGCGGCAATCAGCGCCAGGAACTTCCAGATCCGCACCCCGGCCAGGAAGAAGATCGCGCCCGCCCCCGCGATCATCATCAGCGCCGTCCCCAGATCCGGCTGCTTCAGCACCAGCATCGCCGGCACGGCCACCATCAGCAGCGGGATGATCAGGTTCAGCGGGTTGCCTACTTCCTCGTAGGTCAGGCCGTTGAAATACCGCGCCAGGGCCAGCACCAGGCAGATCTTCATGACTTCAGATGGCTGGAGCTGGAACAGGCCGAGATCGATCCAGCGCTGCGCGCCCATGCCGATCTCGCCCATGAACTCCACCGCCCCCAGGAGCACAAGCGCCACCAGGTAGCCGAGATAGGCCGTCCGCATCCAGAACCGGATGTCGATCAGGGCGATCGTCAGCATGATCGACAGGCCGATGCTGAAGCGCAGCACATGGCGGTAGGCCCAGGGCGACCAGGAGCCGTTCGCCGCGGAATACAGCATCAGGCAGCCCACACCGGCGATCGTGACCACCAGCAGCACCAGCAGCCAGTTCACGGCCACCAGCTTCTGGCCGATGGTGAGTTCGGGCGGGTTCAGGCCGTCGGATCGGAAGGAGATCGCCATCAGCCGTCCTGACTCTCGGTCGTGTCCTTGACGCTCTCGTCCATCGCGGTCGGCCCGGGCGGGTCGATCCGCAGCGCCTCGCGCAGCACGTCGGCGCCGATCGGGGCGGCCATGGACGACCCACCGCCGCCATGCTCGACCACCACGGCCACCGCATAGCGCGGCGCCTCGACCGGGCCGAAGCCGACGAAGAGGGCGTGGTCGCGGAAGCGCCAGGGTTTCTCTTCCTTGTAGGCGCCCGAGGCACGGTCGGCCATGGTGATGCGCCGGACCTGGGCGGTGCCCGTCTTGCCGCCGATCTTCACGTCGCCCTCGCCGCCCTGGACCTTGCGTGCCGTCCCGCGCGCGCCGTTGACCACCTCCGACATGGCGACCCGGACGGCCTCCAGGTGACGGGTGTCGACGGCCATGTCCTCGACAGGCGGGAGCGGACCGCTCGGCATCTCCAGATGCGGCACCACCGCCTTGCCGCCGTTCACCAGCCGCGCCGTCATCAGCGCGAGCTGCAGCGGTGTGGTCAGGTTGAAGCCCTGCCCGATCGCCGCCACCAGCGTCTCGCCCATCTGCCAGGGCACGCCGGTGGTCGCCAGCTTCCATTCCCGGGTCGGGACCAGACCGCGGCGTTCGCCCGGCAGGTCGACGCCGGTCGCCTCGCCCAGCCCGAACCGCTTGGCGATGGCGGAGATCCGGTCGATGCCGATCCGCTTGGCGAGCTCGTAATAGTAAACGTCGCAGCTCTGGGCGATGGACTGCTTCATGTCGAGCCAGCCATGGCCGTGGCGCGACCAGCAGTGGAAACGCGTGTCGCCCAGCTCCAGATGGCCCGGGCAATAGAACTTGGTGTCCGGTCCGGCCAGCCCGGATTCCAGCGCGGCCAGCATCACCAGCATCTTGAAGGTGGAGCCCGGCGGGTACTGGCCGGCCACCGCCTTGTTGTTGAGCGGCCCCCGCGGGTTGGTCAGCAGCTCTTCCCAGTCCTTGGCCGACAGGCCGCGGTTGAACGGGTTCGGGTCGTAGCCCGGCGCCGAGGCCAGCGCCCGCAGCTCGCCGGTATGCACGTCCATCACCACCGCGGAGCCGCTCTCCGCCTCGATCACCTTGCCGTCGGCATTCACCAGCACCGTCTGCTTGTCGGCATAGAGGTCGCGCATCGCCGGCTCCGCCTGGGCCAGGGCGAGCTGGGCGCGCGGGTCCTCCATCGGCAGCCGCTCGGCGTTGCCACGGGCCAGACGTTCGGTGGCGTAGCGCTGCAGGTTGATGTCCAGGGTCAGCTTGACGTCGCGGCCGGGCTCGCCGTCCTCGCCCGGCAGCTTGCGGATGATCCGGCCGAGCGCGTTGACCTCGACCTGACGCCGGCCGGCGGTGCCGCGCATGCCGAGGTCGTGCAGCTTCTCGATCCCGCTCTTGCCGATGCGGAAGTCGGGCAGTTCCAGCACCGGGTCGCCGGTCAGCTCGCTCTCGGAGACCGCCGCCACATAGCCGGTGATGTGGACGGCCGTGTCGGAGAAGGGATAGCGCCGGGAGCGGCCGACCTCAATGCGGATACCGGGCAGATAGGGCGCGTTCACCGCGACCCGGGCGATCTCCTCGCGGGTCAGGTTCTCCACCACGGTGACCGGCACGAAAGCGCGCTTGCGCTTCACGTCCTTCAGCACCCGGCGCACGTCCCAGTCCGGCACCTCGATGATCGAACGCAGGGCCGACAGGGTGGCGGCCACGTCGTCGGTCTGCTCGCGCACGATCTCGACGCGGAAATTGTCCTGATTGTCGGCCAGCGCCACGCCGTTGCGGTCGAGGATGCGGCCGCGCACCGGCGGCAGGAGCTCCAGGTTGAACTGGTTGCCCCGAGACAGCAGCTCGTAGCGGTCCGCCTCGACCACCTGCAAGTAATAGAGCCGGGCGCCGAGCGCGCCGATCAGGGCGAGCTTGCCGCCGGCCAGCACCAGGGCGCGGCGGGTGAAGACCTTTTGGACGTCCTGTTCGCTTGCCTTCAGCATGGCGCTACCGGACCACGTAGCGGTGGAGGCGTACGAAGACCCAGGCCACGACCGGGAAACCGAGCACGGTGACGAGATACTGGAACAGCGCCGGCTCGGGCCCGACCAGGCGGAACTGCAGCACCGACATCATCAGCCAGGCCAGGATCGAGATCGGAAGCTGGATCACCATGAAGCCGACCCAGGTCAGCAGGAACGGCTTGGTGATGAGCGCCCGGCGCTGGGAGAGGGCGAAGGCGTGCAGCAGCAGCAGGCTGACCGCCGTCAGGCCGAGCGGGGTGCCGGTGAGGATGTCCTGCAGCACGCCGATCAGGAACAGCGCCGAGGCCGGCTGGAGGTCCGGCCTGAACACCGCCCAGTAGAAGGTCGCCATGGCGGTGTAGCCGGGCACGACCGAGGCGTATCCGGGAATGCCGACGGTGATGACCGAGAGCACCGCCAGCAGGGTGGTGAGCACCATCGGTGTCGACTGCCGGATCCAAAGGTCGAAGCGTTGGGTGGCGGTCGGGCGCATCATGGCTTCGTCCCGCCGGAGCGGGGCGCGGTCTCCGGTCCCATCACGGAGAAGGGCGGCAGATGGGCGCTCTCCGGTTGCACGACGCCGTCGGACCCGGTCTTCAGGATGCGCACATACTCCAGCCGCTCCCAGTCGACGAAGGGCGTGACCCGGATTGAGTTGTCGGTGATCGTGGTCACCATGCCGACAGCCAGCCCCGGCGGAAACACACCGCCATGGCCGGAGGTCACGATCCGGTCGCCGGGGACGACCTGGGCGTTCTGCGGCAGATAGACGATGCGGGGCGAGCGGGTGTTGTCGCCGGCAAGCACCCCCGGATCGCGGGTCCGCTCGATCACGATCGGGATCTGCGAGTTCAGGTCGGTGATCAGGAGCACCCGGCTATAGGCCTCGCCGACCTCGACGATGCCGCCCACCAGACCCTCGCCGCTGACCGCGGCGTTGCCGAGGGCGAGTCCGTCCTTGCGGCCGGCGGTGATCATGACGCTGCGCACGAAGGCGCCGCCGCCATCGGCGATCACCCGGGCGCTGACGAAGTCGATCTCCTTGGGCGGCACGAAGTTGGTCAGCGCCCGCAGCGCCCGGTTCTCCGCCTCAAGACGGCGGGCGACGTGCTGCCAGCGGTCCAGCCGGTCGTTCTCCACGGCCAGCCGGGCGTTCTCCGCCCGCAGGTAGCGCAGGTCGCGCACGTTGTTCATCAGGTCGGTGACCGCCTCGGCCGGGCGCGACGCCACCTCGATCACCGGGGCCAGCGCGTCGAGCACGACCATCCGCGCCCGCTCCACCAGCAGCACATCCGCCTTGCCCAGCAGCATGAGCGCGAAGGCGGCGGCGATCAGCGTGGCGAAGGCGAACCGGCTCCACAGTGAGCGCACGGGTTGTGCCACGCTGCTGAACGATCCGGGTCGCTTCGCCATAGTCGCCGGTCACCTCAAGGGTCGACAGAAAATCGCACGCGACGGTGCGGCAGGAACGTCAGTACGCGCCGATCAGCACGTTGCGCAGAACCTTCATCTCTTCCAGGCACCGGCCGGTGCCGAGCGCCACGCAGGAGAGCGGGTCGTCGGCGATCATCACCGGCAGGCCGGTGGCGTGGCGCAGCACGAAGTCGAGATTGCCGAGCAGCGCCCCGCCGCCGGTCAGGACGATGCCCTTGTCGACGATGTCGGCGGCCAGTTCCGGCGGCGTCTGCTCCAGGGCGACCTTCACCGCCTCGACTATCTGGCTGACCGGCTCGGCCAGGCTGTCGGCGATCTGCGACTGGTCGATGATGATTTCCTTGGGCACGCCGTTCATCAGGTCGCGGCCCTTGATCTGCAGGCCCTTGCCGGTGCCGTCCTCCGGCGGATAGGCGGAGCCGATCTCCTTCTTGATCCGCTCGGCACTGCCCTCACCGACCAGGAGGTTATGGTTGCGGCGGATATAGGCGATGATCGCCTCATCCATCTTGTCGCCGCCGACGCGCACCGAGCGCGAATAGACGATGCCGCCGAGCGACAGCACGGCCACCTCGGTGGTGCCGCCGCCGATATCGACGACCATGGAGCCGGTCGGTTCGGTGACCGGCAGATTGGCCCCTATCGCGGCGGCCATCGGCTCCTCGATGAGGAAGACGCGGCGGGCACCCGCGCTCTCGGCACTCTCCTGAATGGCGCGCCGCTCCACCGCGGTCGACCCCGACGGCACGCAGACGATGACCTGCGGGCTGGCGAAGGACCGGCGGTTATGCACCTTGCGGATGAAGTGCTTGATCATTTCCTCGGCGACTTCGAAGTCGGCGATGACGCCGTCGCGCAGAGGGCGGATGGCCTGGATGTTGCCGGGCGTTCGGCCGAGCATCTGCTTGGCCTCGTCGCCGACGGCCAGCACCTGCTTCTTGCCCCGCACCGTGGCGATGGCGACCACCGACGGCTCGTTGAGGACGATGCCGCGGCCCTTGACATAGACCAGGGTATTGGCCGTGCCGAGGTCAATGGCCATATCGGCGGACAGCATTCCGAGGAGATTGGCGAAGAACATCGTTTCTCAGTCCCGTCGATGTTGCGGGCCGGTCCATGTCTCCCATGGGACTGGCCGATCGAATCCCGTCAGGGCCGCCGACCCAGATCCCAGGATCTGAGCGGGTACGATGGCCCGGCTCGTGTTCAGCGTGCCGACGCTTTGGCTCTACCAGCAGCCGTGCTGCGCCGCCCCTACCACCTTGCGCTGCTCCGATACGCTACACCTGCGACAATATCAGGATTCGCAGACAGTTACAAAGCGCTCTTCACCGCGATTCGTTAAAGATTCCCCCGCGAATCGGGCGGATCGGCTGCGAGGTCGTTTAGGCCATTGCCGGCGGGAGTGCAATGGGATCGTCAGGGTCGCGTTGCCGCACCCGCGGCGGCGCAGGCCGTCTGTGCCCAAAGGCGCGTGATGTCGACAGAGTTCCGGGATGCCGTCCGGTCGTCCGCCCTCATCGCGGCACTGTCGAGCTCACGATTGATTCGCGGGTCGGAACGCTTCCGCTGCACGCAAGGCAGCCGGAGCGCGAGGAGACGCCGCCGCTCGGGCGGCGTGGCCTCGTCCCGGCGTGGCCTCGTCAATGTCGAGGCGGGCGGAATGCGACTCCCGGGAGCCGCATTCCGCCGGGATGTTCGTTAGTTCTTGGTCTGGTCGACCAGCTTGTTCTCCGCGATCCACGGCATCATGGCGCGCAGCTTCTCGCCGACCTGCTCGATCGAGTGCTCGGCGGCACGACGGCGCATGGCCTTGAACGAGGACTGGTTGACCTTGTTCTCCAGCATCCAGTTGCGGGCGAAGGTGCCGGACTGGATGTCGGCCAGGACGCGCTTCATCTCGGCCTTGGTCTCGTCGGTGACGATCCGCGGACCGGAGACGTACTCGCCGTACTCGGCCGTGTTGGAGATCGAGTAGTTCATGTTGGCGATGCCGCCCTCGTAGATGAGGTCGACGATCAGCTTCACCTCGTGCAGGCACTCGAAATAGGCCATCTCCGGGGCGTAGCCGGCCTCGCAGAGGGTCTCGTAGCCGGCCTTGATCAGCTCGCACAGACCACCGCACAGGACGACCTGCTCGCCGAACAGGTCGGTCTCGCACTCTTCCTTGAAGGTGGTCTCGATGGTGCCGGCGCGGCCGCCGCCGATGGCGGACGAGTAGGACAGCGCGACTTCCAGGGCGTTGCCCGAGGAGTCCTGGTCCACGGCGACCAGGCACGGCACGCCGCCCCCACGCAGGTACTCGGAGCGCACGGTGTGGCCCGGGCCCTTCGGCGCGATCATGAACACGTCGATGTCGTCGCGCGGCTCGATGAAGTTGAAGTGGACGTTGAAGCCATGGGCGAAGGCGATGGCCGCCCCGGCGCGCATGTTCGGCTTCAGGTCTTCGTTATAGATGTCGCCCTGGAGCTCGTCCGGGGTCAGCATCATGAGGACGTCGCCCCACTTGGCGGCCTCGGCCGGCGTCATGCACTTGAAGCCGGCGGCCTCGGCCTTCGCGCGGGAGCGCGAGCCTTCCTTCAGCGCGACGACCACGTCCTTGACGCCGCTGTCCTTCAGGTTGTTGGCATGGGCATGGCCCTGGCTGCCATAGCCGACGATCACGACCTTCTTGGTCTTGATCAGGTTCACGTCGGCATCGCGGTCGTAGTACACGCGCATGGGGTCTCCCTCCTTCGGGTCTTGCGGTTCTCAGATCAGGTTTTCGATGTTTTCCATGGTGTCGGCGACGGTTTAGCCGTGCGGCCGTCGCCGAGTCCAGATGGCTGGTGGTCTCCGGGTCAGTCCTCGGACGCTTTCTTCGACTTGCGCCGGGCCGGCTTGGCCTTGCGCACGAGCGGCATGTGGACGTGTTCGCCCCGGGCGATGGCGACGACGCCGGTGCGCGAGACCTCGACCTCCCCCAGCGAGATCATCAGGTCGATGAAGGCGTCGATCTTGCCGGTATCGCCGGTCAGCTCGAACACGAAGCTTTCGAGCGTGCTGTCGATGGCCCGGGCGCGGAAGGTGTTGGCGATGCGCAGGGCCTCGATCCGGGCCTCGCCCGAATTACGGATCTTCACCAGCGCCATCTCGCGGCCCACATGGGGGCCTTCCATGGTCAGGTCGTGCACGTCGTAGACCGGGACGAGACGGGCGAGCTGCGCCTTGATCTGCTCGATCACCATCGGCGTGCCGGAGGTGACGATGGTGATCCGGGAACGGGCGTTGACCTCGTCCACCTCGGATACGGTCAGGCTCTCGATGTTATAGCCGCGGCCGGAAAACAGGCCGATGACGCGGGCGAGCACACCCGGCTCATTGGCCACCAGCACGGCGATGGTATGCCGCTCGGTCGGTTGGTCGGTCGATGTCACGTGGGGTCTCCGAAAGGCGGGCGGGGACTCGGGAGGTCATGCCGGAGCCGGCGCCCGGAAAGGGAATGGCGAAAGGCGGCAGGCGACACGGCCGCCGGGAGAGACCCGGCGGCCGCGGCTGCCGTCATACCAGGGCCATGCCCTTGTCGGTCACGGTCTGCTGCTCCTGGTCGCTCGGGCTGAGGATCATCTCGTTATGCGCCCGGCCCGACGGGATCATCGGGAAGCAGTTCTCATCCTTGGTCACGCAGATATCGGCGAGGACCGGATGCGGCGAGGCGATCATCTCGTCGATGACGTCGTCGAGTTGGCTCGCCTCGGTCGCGCGGAGACCGACGCCGCCGAAGGCTTCCGCCAGCTTGACGAAGTCGGGCAGCGCCTCGGAATAGCTCTCCGAGTAGCGCTTGCCGTGGATCAGCTCCTGCCACTGGCGGACCATGCCCATCCACTGGTTATTGATGATGAACGCCTTCACCGGCAGGTTGTACTGCCGCATGGTCGACAGTTCCTGCATGTTCATCAGGAAGCTGGCCTCGCCGGAGATGTCGATGACCAGCGCGTCCGGATGGGCGATCTGCACGCCCATGGCCGACGGGAAGCCGTAGCCCATGGTGCCGAGCCCGCCCGAGGTCATCCAGCGGTTCGGCTCGTCGAAGCCGAAATACTGGGCGGCCCACATCTGGTGCTGGCCGACCTCGGTGGTGATGTAGCAGTCCATGCCGCGGGTCTTCTCGAACAGCCGCTGGATCGCCTGCTGCGGCTTGATGTCCTTGGTGCCCGGGGTGAAGGCTAGGCACTTGCGCGCCCGCCAGCCGTCGATCTGCCGCCACCAGGAGCCCAGGGCCTTGGCGTCTGGCTTGTAGGACTTGGCCTTCCAGACGGCCAGCATCTGCTCCAGCACCGTCGCCGCATCGCCGACGATGGGAATGTCCACCGCCACGTTCTTGTTGATCGAGGACGGGTCGATATCGACGTGGATCTTCTTGGAGTTCGGCGAGAAGCCGGAGATCGTGCCGGTCACCCGGTCGTCGAAGCGTGCGCCGATGCAGATCATGACGTCGCAGTCATGCATCGCCAGGTTGGCCTCGTAGGTGCCGTGCATGCCGAGCATGCCCAGGAACTGCTTGTCCGAGGACGGGTACGCGCCCAGGCCCATAAGGGTCAGGGTGGCCGGATAGCCGGTCTTGCGCACCAGCTCGCCGAACAGCTTGGAGGCCTTCGGGCCGGCGTTGATCAGGCCGCCGCCGCCGTAGAACACCGGCCGCTTCGCCTTGGCGATCAGCTCCACCGCCTTCTCGATGGCGCTGTCGTCGCCCTTCACCTGCGGACGGTAGCTCTTCGGCTCCTTGTCCTTGGCGTTCGTGTAGGGGCAGTCGGCGAACTGGATGTCCTTTGGCAGGTCGATGACCACCGGTCCCGGCCGGCCGCTGCGCGCGACGTAGAACGCCTCGTGCATGACGTCGGCCAGCTTCTCCGGATCCTTCACCAGGTAGTTATGCTTGGTGCAGGGCCGGGTGATGCCGGTGGTGTCGGCCTCCTGGAAGGCGTCGTTGCCGATCAGATGGGTCGGCACCTGGCCGGTCAGGCACACGATCGGAATGGAGTCCATCAGCGCGTCGGTCAGGCCGGTCACCGCATTGGTGGCGCCCGGGCCCGAGGTCACCAGAACGCAGCCGACCTTGCCGGTCGAGCGGGCATAGCCCTCGGCCGCGTGCACGGCAGCCTGCTCGTGGCGCACCAGGATGTGCCGGATGGCATTCTGCTTGAAGATCTCGTCGTAGATCGGAAGTACCGCCCCGCCGGGGTACCCGAATACGACCTCTACACCCTGATCCTTGAGCGCGCGGAGTACAACAGCGGCACCCGACATGATTTCGGGTTTAGCCGCCTGGGGAGACGACGGGGTACGGGAGGACGTTTTGCGGGATTCAGCCACCGTTCCGCTCCTTCACTGTTGCGATCTCGCCGTCGGGGCCCGTTTCCTGGGGCTCCCGGGAGGATCAAGGTTGATAAAGACACGACCGGCGCGGAAACCTCCCGCGCCGGCCGGCCGGAACCTAGTCGCTCAGGATGGGGGCGTCAACAGCCGCGAGCGAATTTCCGAAAAGATTTCCTCAAAGCTGCTTTTCGAAAATTGCGCATCCATTCGGATATCAGACAGGAATTGATGACGGAACCAGGTCCGCTGGCGCTTGGCATATTGCCGCGTGGCGATCACCGACGCCTCCACCGCCGCATCCAGTTCGATTTTTCCGTCAATGTAATCAACCAGTTGCGGAACCCCGATCGCCCGCATGGCCGGCAGCGACCGGTCGAGGCCGAGCGCGGCGAGCCGCCGCACCTCGTCCACCGCGCCCTCGTCGATCATTTTTCTGAATCGGACCTCCACCGCCTCGGCGGAAACCGGGCGCGGCGGGAACAGGAGCACCCGGCAGAAGGAGAGATCGTCGCGTCCGCCGGTAGGCTGGGCCTGCCAGTCGGACAGCGCGCGGCCGGTCGCCGTGGCCACCGCCCAGGCCCGCTGCAGCCGCTGGGAATCCCCCGGCTCCAGCCGCTCGCCCAGGACCGGGTCGAGGCTGCGGACCTCCTCTTTGAACGCCCCACCGCCAAGGGCGCGGTAGCGGGCGACCGCCGCCTCCACCACCGCCGACGGGACCGGCGGCACCTCGGCGATCCCCTGCATCAGGGCATTGAGATACAGACCCGTCCCGCCGCACAGGATCGGCACCTGCCCTGCCGCCAGCACGGCATCGATCTCGGCCGACGCCGCGTCCCGCCACCAGGCGGCGGATCCACGCTCGGCGGCCGGCAGCACGCCGAACAGCCGGTGCGGCACCCGGGCCTCGTCCTGCGGCGACGGGCGGTCGGTCAGGATCCGCAGTTCGCGATAGACCTGCATGCTGTCGGCATTGATGACCACGCCTCCGAGCCGCTCCGCCAGTTCCAGGGCGAGCGCAGTCTTGCCGCTGGCCGTCGGCCCGGCGATGACGAGCACGGAATTCTGCGTCGGAGGCATGGCGGCGCTGGACATGGCTCGCCGCTACGCGATAAGTGCGCTGCATGCAACAGGTTCTGACACTCTGCGCCGCCCCCGGCGCGCTCACCGCCGACACGCTCGGCACCGCCCTCCGGCTTCTGCAGGAGGCCGGAGCCACGGCCGGCGATCCGTCCTGGCTGGCCCCGGGCGAAGCCGCCGACATCCCATTCGATGCGCCGCATCCGGCGCAGGTGCTGACCCGGCTGCGCGACGGGCTGGCCGACCACCCGGTGGACGTGAACGGCGGCCCGGCCAAGGGCCGGCGCAAGCGGCTGCTGATCGCCGACATGGACAGCACCATCATCGTCGGCGAGTCCCTGGACGAGTTGGCCGAATACGCCGGCATCCGCGACCAGATCGCGGCGATCACCGCCCGGGCGATGCGCGGCGAGCTGGATTTCGAGGGCGCGCTGCGGGAGCGGGTCGGCATGCTGAAAGGTCTGCCGGCCTCCACCATAGACACCGTGGTCGACGGGCTGCAGCTCACGCCCGGCGCCGATGTGCTGGTGGCGACCATGAAGGCGGCCGGCGCCTATTGCGCGCTGGTCTCCGGCGGGTTCAAGCCGATGACCGGGGCGATCCGGCTGCGGATCGGTTTCGACGAGGACCGCTCCAACACCCTGCATGTGGCCGATGGGGTGCTTGCCGGCACGGTCGGTGAGCCGATCCTCGGCCGCGACGCCAAGCTGGCCGCGCTGAAGGAGCTGTGCGCCGCCCAGGACCTGCCGCTGGAGGCCGCCCTCGCGGTCGGCGACGGCGCCAACGATCTGGCCATGCTTGGCGCGGCGGGGATGGGCGTGGCCTTCCAGGCAAAGCCGGCGGTGCGCGATGCGGCCGGCTTCCGCATCGAACACGCGGACCTTCGCGGTCTGCTCTATCTCCAGGGATACAAGGCTGAGGACTTCGCGGTGCCGCCGGCCGCCGCCTGAGCCGCCTCAGTTCGGGTAGCTCACCACCGGCAGGCCGCGGTTCAGCCAGCCGGGCGCCACGCCCGTCTCGTCGTAGCGGCCGAACATACCTTCCTTGATGTTGTAGACCTCGGTGAACCCGGCGGCGACCAGCCAGGCCCGGGCCCTGGTCGAGCGCACCCCGGTTTCGGCGATCGTGGCGATCGGCCGGTCGCGGTCGCCGTCCACCGCGACGAGGGCGGCGGCGATGAAGCCGTCGCGGCCCTGCGGGTTATGGATGCTGGCGCCGACCGCGCCCTCGGCGAGGCCGGTCTCGCGCCACTCGCGCTCGGCCCGCACATCCAGGATCCGGATCTCCCCGCGCGTCGCCATGGCATGGGCCTTGGAGGCGTTCAGACGACCGTCCGAGAAGCCCCAGTGCGGCATGCCGTACAGCGTTCCCACCCCCAGAAGGGCGGCGCTGACGAGGATCAGGATAGGGAGGCTGTACCGCATGGCGCCAGCCTACCCGATTCCCATCAATGAGTGAGGGATTTTCTTCAAGTGATGAGCAAAATTTAACAGTGACCCCCACAAACAGGAACGGCGCCGGTCCCTTGGGAACCGGCGCCGCCTCCTCACTCCGCGAAAAGGGCCTGGGGGGCGGGGGGATCAGCCCTTGTCGATCCGGAGCGGGATAAATCTCTGCTCCCCCTGTCTATTGACCAGCAGAAGGATGGTTTTCTTCCCATTGGTGCGATGATCTTCTACGAGACGGCGCACATCCTCGAGCGAACGGACCTCGTCCTGGGCGACTTCGACGATCACGTCGCCCTCACGCAGGCCCTTGTCGGCAGCATCGACGGTGTCGTCCACCTCGGTGACGACCACGCCTTCGACCTCTTCCGTGATGCCATACTGCTCACGCAATTGGGGCGTCAGCGTGGCGAGACCGAGGCCAAGAGAGTCGACGCGGCCTTCGTCGGTCGGGCCCGGCGTGGCCGAGGTGTTCAGCATCCGCGCCTCTTCCGCCTGCTCCAGCTCGCCGAGCGTGGCCGTGACGGTCATCGAGGCACCGTCGCGCCAGACCTCCACCGGAACCTCGCGGCCGACCCGGGTCTCGGCGACGATGCGCGGCAGGGTGCGCATCTCGTCGACCGGCTGGCCGTTAAAGCCGGTGATGACGTCGCCCGGCTGGATTCCGGCGGCTTCGGCCGGGCCGTCCGGGGTCACGTCGGCCACCAGCGCGCCACGCGCAGTGTCGAGGCCGAGGCTGTCGGCGATGTCCGGGCTGACCTGCTGGATCCGCACGCCGAGCCAGCCGCGACGGGTGCGGCCGAACTCGCGCAGTTGATCGACCACCCCGCTCGCCAGATCGGAGGCGATGGCGAAGCCGATGCCGACGGACCCGCCGGTCTGCGAGAAGATCGCGGTGTTGATGCCGACCACCTGGCCTTCCAGGTTGAACAGCGGACCGCCCGAGTTGCCCCGGTTGATCGAGGCGTCGGTCTGCAGGAAGTCGTCATACGGGCCCTGGCCGATGTCGCGGCCGCGGGCCGAGACGATGCCGGCGGTCACGGTGCCGCCAAGGCCGAACGGATTACCGATGGCGACCACCCAGTCGCCGACACGCAGCGAGCCGGAATTGCCGAACTCCACGAAGGGCAGCTCGCGCTGGCCCGGATCTATGGACAGCACGGCCACGTCGGTCTTCGGATCCTTGCCGATCAGGGTCGCCTCGTATTCGGTGTCGTCCTGGAGGCGGACCTTGATCTCGTCGGCGTCGGCGATGACGTGGTTGTTGGTCACCACGATGCCGCTGGGATCGATGATGAAGCCCGAGCCGAGCGACTGCGCCGAGCGCGGACGCTGCGGACGCTGGCCCTGGTTGCGCTCGAAGAAGTCCTTGAAGAACTCTTCGAAGGGCGAGCCCGGCGGGAACTGCGGCATGTCGGGCATGCGCGACGAATCGACCGTCTGGGTCGTGGCGATGTTCACCACGGCCGGCAGTAGCCGCTCCGCAAGGTCGGCAAAACTCTCGGGCGGCGCTTTCGCATGCGCCGTGTTGGACAGCGCCATGCCGAAGGCCAGCATGGCCGCCAGAGCGCCCGCAATCGCCAGGCGGTACAGGGAGGCTGCGGCTTCCGCCCGCCTATCGACCGCCATGATGCGCACTGCGGTGGCAGAGGTCTTCAGGCCCATATCTTGTCTTGTCCCTCTCTTCTCGAACCGGCTTCGGAAGACAGCATCGCGACTATCACCCCACCGCACAACAGGTGGGCTGTCACAGACGACAGTCAACGGCCGCCCGGTCTCACTCGCAGACATTCATATAGGTATGGTGTGGCTTGAATGCGGCGACAGTCACATTCCGGCGATCAGCCGCGCACAGCCCATAAAAGCCCGATTCCGGCGACCGCCGCCGCGAGGCCGGCGATGCGCATCGTCGCTGCAGGCTGCGTCAGAATGACCGCCATGGCCCGGCGCATCGCGTCGGGGACGGCGGCATAGAGCAGGCCCTCGATGACGAGGACCAGGGCCAGGGCGGCGAGAAAATCGTCCACGCGTCCGCTCGCCGCCCTGCCCGTCGATCAGGTCCTACTGGCCCGGGTTCGCGACCCCGCCCGAGATCGAGTTGAAGTACCGGAAGAAGTCGCTGTCCGGAGAGAGCACCATGGTGGTGTCGCCGGAGCCTTCGTTGACCATCTTCCGATAGGCCTGCATCGAGCGGTAGAAGGAGAAGAACTCCGGATCGCGGCCGAAGGCATCGGCGTAGATCTTGATCGCCTGGCCGTCGCCCTCACCGCGCAGGGTCTCCGCCTCCTTCTGCGCCTCGGCCACGATGACCGTGCGCTGCTTGTCGGCATCGGCCCGGATCTTCTGGGCCTGCTCGTTACCCTGGGCGCGGAACTCGCGGGCTTCGCGCTCACGCTCGGAGGTCATGCGGTCGAAGATGTTCTGCTTGGTGGCGTCCGGATAGTCGGCCCGGCGGATACGCACCTCGATCAGTTCCATCCCGAAGCGCTTGGCGCTGTCGTTCACCTCGGCCCGGATGTCGGTCATGATCTGCCCGCGCTGCTCCGACAGGACGTCGATCAGGGTCTTGTTGCCGAGCACCTGACGCAGTGAGGAGTTGATGACCACCGACAGCCGCGAGGAGGCTTCCCGCTCGGTCCGGACCGCCCGGAAGAACTGCAGCGGATCGATGATCTTGTAGCGGGCGTAGCTGTCCACATCGAGACGCTTCTGGTCCGACAGGATCACCTGCTGGCGCGGCGGGTCCACGTCGAGCGCGCGGCGCTCGTAGTAGATGGTGTTCTCCGCCACCGGGATCTTGAAGTTCAGCCCCGGCTCGCGGATCTCGCGGACCGGCTGACCGAAGCGGACGACTAGCGCCTGTTCTGTCTCGTCCACGATGAAGAACGACTGCGAAAGAACGATGCCGATGATGACGACGATGACGCCGAAGATAGCCAGTGTCCGGTTCATCAGTTGCCTCCCTGCTGGGTGCTGGACGCGCCCGTCGAGCGGTTCCTGTTCAGACGGTTCTGTACCTCGGGAAGCGGCAGGTAGGGCACGACGCCGCTGCCTCCGGACTCCTCGTCGATAATGACCTTGTTCACGTTCGCCAGGATGTCCTCCAGCGTCTCCAGATAGATCCGCTTGGTGGTGACGTCCTTGGCCTGGACATAGGCCTCATAGACCGAGTTGAAGCGGTTCGCGTCACCCTGGGCCCGGTTGACCACCTCCTGGCGGTACGCGTCGGCCCCTTCGATGAGCTGGGCGGCCTCGCCTCGGGCCCGCGGCACGACGTCGTTCCGATAGGCCTCGGCCTCGTTCTTCAGGCGCTCGAGGTCCTGACGGGCACGCTGCACCTCGTTGAAGGCGTCGATGACCTGCGTCGGCGGGTCGACCTGGTCGAGCTGGACCGATCGGATCTCGATGCCGGCGCCGTACTCGTCCACCAGCGCCTGAAGCTGCTGCTGGGCCGCGACCTGGATCTGGCCGCGGCGTTCGGTCAGCGCGTCCTGGATCCGGGTGTTGCCGATGATGTCGCGCATGACCGCTTCGGCGGAGACCTTCACCGTCTGCTCGGGATTCTGCAGGTTGAACAGGAAGTCGCCGGGGCTGCGGATGATCCAGAACACGACGAAGTCGATGTCGATGATGTTCTCGTCACCGGTGATCATCATGCTTTCTTCCGGCACGTCCCGTCCGCTGCCGGAGCGGGAGTCGGCACCGGAGCGGAAGCCGACCTCGATGCGGTTTTCCCGCGTCACGTCCGGGCGGAACACCTCGCCGATCGGCGCCGGCCAGTTCCACTGGAGGCCCGGCTCCTTCGGTATGCCGTCATACTTGCCGAGCACGAGTTCGATGCCCTGCTGGTTCGGCTGCACCCGGTAGAAGCCGTTGGCGGCCCAGAGGCCCAGCAGAATGAGAACACCCAGAATGATCAGCTTCGGCCCGCCGAAGCCGCTCGGCAGCATGCCTTTGAATCGCTGCTGCTGGCGGCGCAGCATGTCCTCGATATCCTTCGGGCTCGGTCCCTGACCGCCCCCGCCGCCACCGCTTCCCCGAGGCCGGCCCCAGGGCGAATTGCCGCGGCCACCGCCGTTGCCTCCGCCATTACCGCCGCCGCCCCATGGGCCCTGCCCGCGTCCCCCTTGATCGCTCCAAGGCATGGCTCGTCCTCTCTGTTCAATCCCGCGGGGGACGTAGCATGCCACCGGCGCGTTGCAAAGCGCGGCCCAGCACTCTATGTCCCGCGTGCAAGCGGGTAGTCTTTTAAGGTTCCCGGTATGTTGGCGAAATCGCGGGGATTTCAAGCGATGACAACGGTTTCCGAGCAATCAGTCCGAAACGCGCTGGCGGAGGTCATCGATCCGGGCTCCGGCGCGGCGCTTTCCGCCCTGGCGACGGTGTCCGGACTGGTGGTCAAGGACGGCAATATCGGCTTCTCGCTGGAGGTCGATCCGGCCAAGGGACCAGGCCTGGAAGGCCTGCGCAAGGCGGCTGAAGCCGCCGTTCTGGCGCTGCCGGGCGTGACCTCGGCGACCGCGGTGCTGACCGCGCATCGCGCCGGCGCCCCGGCACAGCCCAAGCAGACCGCCCAGCCGCAGCAGGGCCGCATGCCGTCGCGACCCGAACTGCCGGGCATCAAGTCGATCGTCGCCGTCGCCTCCGGCAAGGGCGGCGTGGGCAAGTCGACGGTTGCCACCAACCTCGCGCTGGCCCTGGCCGGCCAGGGGCTGGAGGTCGGGTTGCTCGACGCCGACGTCTACGGCCCCTCCCTGCCACGCATGATGGGCATCAACCGCAAGCCCGAGAGCCGGGACGGCAAGACCCTGATCCCGCTGGAGAACCACAGCATAAAGTGCATGTCGATCGGCTTCCTGGTGGCCGAAGACACGCCGACCATCTGGCGCGGCCCGATGGTGATGAGCGCTCTGGAGCAGATGCTGCGTGACGTGGAATGGGGCGAGCTGGACGTGCTGGTGGTCGACATGCCGCCGGGCACCGGCGACGCCCAGCTCACCATGGCCCAGCGGGTGCCGCTGGCCGGGGCGGTGATCGTCTCCACGCCCCAGGACATCGCCCTTCTGGACGCCCGCAAGGGTCTCAACATGTTCCGCCGGGTCGACGTGCCGGTGCTCGGGATCATCGAGAACATGAGCTATTTCCTGTGCCCCCATTGCGGCGAGCGCAGCGACATCTTCGGCCATGGCGGCGCGCGCCAGGAGGCCGACAAGCTGGGCGTGCCGTTCCTGGGCGAGGTGCCGCTGCATCTCGACATCCGGGTGGCGGGGGACGGCGGCACCCCGATCGTCGCCGCCGATCCCGGCGGCCCGCATGCGGCGGCCTTCGCCGGTATCGCCGAGAAGGTGGCCGCCGCCATCTCCGGCCCGTCCCAGCGCAAGGCGGCACCGAGCATCGTCTTCGAGTAACGCTCGTCCCTTTTCCCACTCCCCCATCACCCACTCCCCGGATTTATTCCGGGGCCTACCCATCCGCCGCTCCTGCGCCGACGGGTTCAGAACTGCGTTGACGCGTGGGCCCCGGAATAAATCCGGGGAGTGGGTAAAGGGAGTGGGTGTCCGGGAAAGCGGGTTTGGGGTTGGGAGAGATCGGATCGGGAGAGAGTGTGTCCCTTCTCTACGCCCTCACGTAATCGGCGAAGGTGAAGGCCGGGCGACCGTCTTCCGGCGGGTGGGCCTCGCGCCAGGTCGCGCGCCACTGCGACCAGTCGACGTCCGGAAACAGCACGTCGCCCTCCGCCTCCAGATGGACGAAGGTCAGAGCCAGCCGGTCGGCCCGGGGCAGGGACGCGGCGAAGATCTCTCCGCCGCCGATGATGAAGACCTCCGCCTCGCCCGCACAGGCGGCGATGGCGGCGTCCAGGTCTCCCACGCGCTCGGCGCCGTCGGCCGACCAGTCGGGCGACCGGGTGACCACGATGGAGCGCCGGCCCGGCAGCGGGCGGCCGATGGAGTCCCAGGTGCGGCGGCCCATCACCATGCTGTGGCCGAGGGTGCGGCGCTTGAAATGGGCGAGATCGGCCGGCAGGGACCAGGGCAGCCCGCGGGCGCTGTGCCCGATGACCCGGTTATCCGCCACCGCGGCGATGAGCGTGAGGTCGGCCATGGCGGCCTCCTGGGAGGTTCAAACGCCCCACCGTGGCACCGCCCGGCGGGATCGGGCAAGATCGCGGGATGGCATCGGCACAGCAGCAGGCAAAAGAGCTTTCCGACGGGATCGCCCGGGCACGCGACCTGGCGCGCCGCGGCGATCTGCAGACGGCGATCGGCGAGTTGGAGATCCTGGCGGACCGCAGCGCCGATCCGGCGCCGGCGATCTTCGAGATCGGCAACCTCGCCAAGGCGGCCGGCCTCTACGACCAGGCCGAGACCGCCTTCCGCCAGGTGATGGAGCGCTATCCCGGCTCGATCGAGGCGGCGACCAACCTCGCCAACGTGCTGAGCGCCAAAGGAGACTCCGGTACCGCGATCGCCATCCTGCGCAACGTCCAGTCGGTGGCGCCGGGGCACCCGATCGTCGACATCTCCCTGGCCGACGCCCTGTTCGCCGACGACCGGATCGCCGACGCGCTGGAGGCCTATGACGGGCTGGCCGACCGCTATCCCGACTTCGCGCCGGTGCATGCCAACCGGGCCGAGGCCCTGGCCCGGTTCGGCCGCCATGCCGAAGCGATCGCCGCCCTGGACAGGGCCGCCGTCCGCGATCCGCAGAACCCGGCCATCCGGCGCAACCGCGCCTTCAGCCGCCTCGCCCTGGGGGACATGCGGGCCGGCTTCGCCGACTACGAAGCCCGCCTGGACCCGGCCCTGCCGAGCGCGCCGGTGCGCACCAACCTGACGGCGCCGCGCTGGGACGGCGCGCTGCCCCTGGACGGGCCGCTCCTGGTGACGGCGGAACAGGGGCTGGGCGACGAGATCCGCTTCGTCGCCGCCGTGCCGCGTCTGATGGAGCGGGCCGGCGAGGTGATGGTGGAATGCGACCCGCGGCTGGTGGAACTCTTCGCCGACAGTCTTCCGGGCGTCCGGGTGCTCGCCCATGACCGGCGGCGCGACGGCCAGCGTCCGGTCTTCGACTATGCCCACCTGCCCGTCTCCCCGGCCGCCTGGATCGAGATGGGCAGCCTGCCCCATGTCCTCGGCCTGCCGGACGGGGAGCCGATGGCGCCCGACGGCTACATGACAGCCAACCGGCCGCGGGCGGACCTGCTGCGGGCGCGTCTGAAGGCGGAGGCCGGGGCGAAGCCACTGGTCGGCTTCTGCTGGGGCAGCGGAGCGGCCGAGCGTCCGCGCCAGCGCTACTACCCTCCCCTGCAGGCCTGGGTGCCGTTGCTGACCGGCCTGGATGCAGCCTTCGTGGACCTGCAATACATCTCCTCGGAGGCCGACCGGGCGACATTCCGCACCCTGTGCGGCGTCGAGATCATCGGTACCGACAACCTGGACAAGCGCAACGACCTGTCCACCGCCGCCTGCCTCGCCGTCGCAATGGACGCAGTGCTCGGGGTGTCCAGTTCGGTCCCGGCCATGGCCGCGGCGGTCGGTACGCCCACGGTCGAGATCACACCGGAGCGCATGTGGCTGCCGCTGGTCGAGGGGCGGGATGCCTGGCTCGGCTCCAGCGTCGCCGCCTATCCGGATACCCCCGGGGACTGGGACCAGGCGATGGTCCGGGCCCTGACCGCCCTGCGGGACGCCCTGAACCGGGCCCGCTAGGCAGACAGTTCAGCCGCCGTCCAAGGCGGTCTTCATCCGTTCCACGGTCCGCTTCCAGGTCCCGTCATGCTCCTGCCAGTACAGGCGCGCGGTCGGATACCAGGGGGTGCGGGCCTTGCCCAGCCCCCAGCGGGCGTCGGCGCCGTTGTCCAGCAGCACCCGGGTGTCGATGCCCAGGGCCGAGGACAGGTGGGCGACCAGGGCGTCGATGGTCACCACAACGTCGCAGGCGGCAACGCGGGCGGCCATGGCGTCCACGTCCGACGGATCAGGATCGGGCTCCAGCAGGAGCTTGTCGGCCGCCATCTCCCGCTCCTCCGGCGTCATGCCGCGCTGGAGCGAGACCACCACCCGTCCGGGGATCGCCACCGCGTCGAGCACCGCCTCCAGCGGGATCGAGCGCCGGGCAGAGCCCGGGTCCGGGTGCCGCCAGGACAGGCCAATGATCCGCTCGCCCGACGGCGACCAGCGGTCGCGCCAGGACATGACCTTGGCCTGGTCGGCTTCCAGATAGGCCCGGGCCAGCGCCTCGTAGCCGCCCTCGTAGATCCCGGTGCGCAGGGCCAGGCTGCCGATCGGCGCCTGCCAGTGGACCTGCTCCTTGGTGATCGCGTCGTCCGGCGGCGAGGTGCGGCCGACCACCTTGACGCCGTTGAACGACCGGGCGAACAGCGCCTGCATCCGGGCGTCGCATTCCAGGATCAGCGGGTCCGGGGCGCGGCGGATGATGTCCGGCAGCGCCGCGGCGAAGCGGATCTCGTCGGCGGGCGAGCCTTCGCCCCAGATCAGGATCGCCTTGTCCTTCAGCGCACTGCCATCCCAGTCCGGCATGTCGAAGTCGCGGCGCTTGGCGCCGATGCGCGGGTCGATGTTGTTGGCGTCGAACCGGGCCTCATAGGCCGCCCAGCCCTCGCCGTCGCGGCCGATGGCGAGCAGGGCATGGGCCAGGATGGTCCGGGCCACCGGGTCGTTGCTGGAGATCTCCAGGGCCTTCTCGCCGGCCTCCACCGCCTCGTCCGGGCGGCCGAGCTTCAGGCAGACATCGGCGATGCCGGCGAGGCCGCGGACTGATTCCGGGTCCAGGTCGGTGGTGTTGCGATAGGCGTCCTCCGCCTCGTCCAGCCGGTCGAGGGACATCAGCACATGGCCCAGGGTCAGCCACAGCGCCGGCTCGCGCGGATCGGTGCGCAGGGCGAAGCGCAGGTCGTTATAGGCATCGGCCAGCCGGTTGCCGGCCATCAGCGCCTCGGCCCGTTCGGCCTGGGCCAGCGGCCAGAGCGGGTCGCCGCGCCGGATCCGGTCGAGGCAGGACAGGGAGTCGTCGATGGCGCCGACGCGCCAGGCGATCCGACCCATGAGCAGCAGCGCCTCGGGTGCGTTCGGGGCGATGCGCCAGGCTTCCTCCGCGAGAACGAAGGCCTGGTCCGCCTCGCCGAGCTCGAGCGCCATGTCGGCCGCCCGCGCCCGCGCGGTGATCGGCGCGCCGTCGATCGCCGACTTGAACTGGGCCAGCGCGGCCTTCGTCTTGCCGGCCGCCGCAAGGCGCTCGGCTTCTTGGAGGGGATCAACCGTCTTGGACACCACAACCGCCCTGATTGTCCGGCATCCGATCGGGATCAGAGTATACCGGCGTCTGCATTCTGTTTCGCACAAGACCCTTTAACAGCCGTTAAGAAGGGCTTATATCCTGCGTCGTCGGCTTCGGTCGACTATGGCGATAAACGGTGCTCGGAATAAGCGTAGCGGACCCGGGGGCAGTACCCGGCGCCTCCACCAAAATCTCCGTCTGTTTCTTCAAAGACCAGCCGGAGCCTTTCATGGGGGCGAAACAGGATCGACGCGCGTAGTAAAGGACCACTTTTCGCTCGGGATGGTACCGCCGTTATCGGACCATATGATAGTTGCGAACGACAACTATGCTGAGGCGCGCCTGGCTGCGTAATGCAGCTCGGTAGTCTCGACTAATCCGTTGCGGTTTGCATCGTAACGTGGGGCTCGCGGGCCGCCTAGCAACAGAAGGCTCGCACCCTTCCCCGCATCTCGTCCCGGCATTTTTCCCTTGAAGCTTCACAGGGCGCTGGTGTTCATTGGCCGGACGTCCAACGTTCGGGAAGCCGATGGCTGACGATCTCTTCCGATACGACCTTATGGTCGAAACGGCCCTGCGTGGTGTGGTTCGCGACGCCCTTCGGCGGGCTGCGGAGCGCGGCCTTCCGGGCAATCATCACTTTTACATCACGTTCAAGACGCGCGCTCCCGGTGTCCATATCCCGGAGTACCTGGTCGAGCGCTATCCCGACGAGATGACGATCGTCCTGCAGTTCCAGTTCTGGGATCTGGAGATCCTGGAGGACCAGTTCTCGGTCACGCTGAGCTTCAACGACGTGCGCGAACCGCTGACCATTCCGTTCGAGGCGCTGACCGGCTTCGCCGATCCGTCCGTCCAGTTCGGGCTGCAGTTCCAGCAGACGGCCAACGGCGACACCCCGACCGGGGATGACGACGACCCCGACGGCGGCGAGACGCCCGACGGTGACGGCGAGACGACCGACGATGCCAACGGCACCGGCGAGGTCGTCTCCCTCGATCAGTTCCGCAAGAAGAAATAATAGTAGCCATGCCGGGGCCGACCGGTTCGGCACCCGACGCGATGCCGCAGACCGGAGAGGATGCCCCTATGGCGGAGTTCGACTTCACCGAGATGTTCCCGCTCGGCCCGGATACGACCGAGTATCGGAAGCTCACCAGCGACTACGTGTCCGTCGACAAGATCGGCGGCCGCGAGGTCATGAGTGTCCAGCCGGAGGCACTGACCATGCTCGCCGAGGAGGCGTTCATGGACATCTCGCACCTGCTGCGTCCGGCGCATCTGCAGCAGCTCCGCAACATCCTCGACGACAGCGAGGCCTCGGAGAACGACCGCTTCGTCGCCTATGACCTGCTGAAGAACGCGTCGATCTCGGCCGGCCGCGTGCTGCCCATGTGCCAGGACACCGGCACCGCCATCGTGATGGGCAAGAAGGGCCAGAACATCTTCACCGGCTTCGACGACGAGAGGGAGCTGGCCCGCGGGATCCAGAACACCTACGTCAACCACAACCTGCGCTACAGCCAGCTGGCACCGCTGTCGATGTTCGAGGAGAAGAACACCGGCACCAATCTGCCGGCGCAGATCGAGCTCTATGCGGACAAGGGCGACGCCTACAAGTTCATGTTCGTGCAGAAGGGCGGCGGCTCGGCCAACAAGTCCTTCCTGTTCCAGCAGACCAAGGCGCTGCTGAACCCGGACAGCCTCGAGAAGTTCCTGGACGAGAAGATCCGGACCCTCGGCACGGCGGCCTGCCCGCCCTATCACCTGTCCATCGTGATCGGCGGCACCTCGGCCGAGTTTGCCATGAAGACGGTGAAACTCGCGTCGTGCAAATACCTGGACAACCTGCCGACCCAGGGTTCGGCCAGCGGCCACGCCTTCCGTGACCTGGAGTGGGAGGCCAAGATCCTGAAGATGACCCAGGACATGGGCATCGGCGCCCAGTTCGGCGGCAAGTACTACTGCCATGACGTGCGGGTGATCCGCCTGCCGCGCCACGGCGCCAGCGTGCCGGTTGGCATCGGCGTCTCCTGCTCCGCCGACCGCCAGGCTTTCGCCAAGATCACCCGCGACGGGGTGTTCCTGGAGAAGCTGGAAGCCGATCCGGCGAAGTACCTGCCGGATATCGACGAGTCGACCCTGACCGCCGACGCGGTGGAGATCGACCTGACCCGGCCGATGAGCGAGATCCGCGAGACCCTGTCGCAGTACCCGATCAAGACCCGCGTGTCCCTGACCGGACCGATGATCGTCGCCCGCGACATCGCGCACGCGAAGCTCAAGGAGCTGATCGACGCCGGCAAGCCGCTGCCGGACTACATCAAGAACCACCCGATCTACTACGCCGGCCCGGCGAAGACGCCGGAGGGCTATGCCTCGGGCTCGTTCGGGCCGACCACAGCCGGCCGCATGGACAGCTATGTGGAGCCGCTGATGGCCCATGGCGGCAGCTTCGTCACCCTGGCCAAAGGCAACCGCTCGCCCGTGGTGCGCGAGGCCTGCAAGCAGCATGGCGGCTTCTATCTCGGCTCCGTCGGCGGCGCCGCCGCCAAGCTCGCCCTGAACTCGATCAAGAAGGTCGAGGTGCAGGAGTATCCCGAGCTCGGCATGGAGGCGATCTGGCGGATCGAGGTGGAGAAGTTCCCGGCCTTCATCGTCGTCGACGACAAGGGCAACGACTTCTTCAAGGATATCTGAGCCCGATGACCGACCCGGCCTTCGTCGCCGTCCCGATCCTGCGGATCTTCGACGCGGCGAAGGCGCTCGGCTTCTACCGGGACTGGCTCGGCTTCGCCGTCGACTGGGAGCACCGCTTCGAGCCGACGGCGCCGCTCTACCTGCAGGTTTCGCGCGGTGGCATGCGGCTGCACCTCACCGAACACCACGGCGACTGCACGCCGGGATCGACCGTCTTCGTGCAGGCGACCGGCCTGCGCGCCTTCCACGCCGAGATCATGGCCCGGGACTACCCGTTCAACCGGCCGGGCCTGGATCCGGCACCCTGGGGTGGGCTGGTGATGGAGGTCACCGACCCCTTCGCCAACCGGCTGCGCTTCTGGGAAGACGCGGCAGCCTGACCGCTCAGACCCGGGTGCGGCTGTCCAGCTTGAGCGCCTCGGCGAGATCGAGGATGCCCGACAGCTCCGCGAAGACCCGCTCCACCGACGCCGCCTCGCACAGGGTTTTGCCGTCGCCGATCTCGAACGGGTTGGTGCGGGTGTCGAACAGCAGGGTCAGATGGCTGTCGACGCAGACGAAATGGGCGGCATCGAAGCCGATGACGTCGGTCATCCGGACCAGCCGCTCCACGAAGGCGGGGGTGAGCAGGTAGCGCGCGCCCACCTGGTCGGTGGCGAACACGGTGAAGCGGTCCTCGAATTCCAGCGACTCCAGGTCCACCGGCTGGTACTCGGGACGCTCGTCCGTGCCGGTCCAGACCGGACCGGTCGCCTTGCGGAAGAAGCGCTGTCGGCCGATGCCGACCACATCGCCGTCGATCCGCTTGCGGGTCAGGGCGATGCGAACGACGATCCCCTCGAACGGCGTGTTCGGATCGCGCACCGCCTCGCCGAACTGGCTGACCACCAGATCCCAGACATCGGCGGCGTAGCCCTCGCCCTCCACATGCAGCCCCTCGGACCAGTGGCTGTGCTCCGGGGGGTAGGGCAGGACACCCGCCTCCCGCAAATCTGCCCGCGCGCCGTCGGCCGCCTCGCCCGTCGCGTCGGGCAGATAGGTGAAGCCGAGGAAACCGGCGATCTCGGCGACGACCTGCTTCTCCATCGCCCGCGCATTGGCCACCTGCTCCGCCGGCTGACGGGAGCCGGTCACCGCGCCGATGACGAACATGGAGACGATGCCGCCGATGAGGACGGGGAAGGCCAGGAAGGGATGGATCGCGGCGGATCCGAAGACCGCCGCAATGAAGCCGCCGAAGAAGATGGCCGCATGGACGTAGCGCTTGCGATAGTCCGGCTTCTCGCGCCCGGGATAGTCCCGGTCCAACACCGCCATCCTGGGCCACAGGGTCTGCTGCGCGAAGGCCCGCGCGCCCTTGAGCCAGGGCCGGTCCTCGACGATGGAGGGAAGCCGGCCGGTCGGCGCCTGGGGCACGCGGCCGCTACCCGAAATGTCTGGCGACGTCGACGACGCCCCGCGTGCTGTCGTCCGTCTCGAAATACGGCAGCGGCACAGCACCCATCTGCGGGGCGAGGATGTTGCCCGGGAAGGTCTGGATCACGTTGCGGTGCTGCATCACCGAGGCGTTGTAGTAGCGGCGGGCGGCGGCGATGTTGCCCTCCACCTCCTCCAGCGTGTCCTGCACCCGCGCCATGCTCTCGTCCGATTTCAGCTCGGGATAGCCTTCGGCCAGGCTGAAGAGCTGGCGGAACTCCGCCTGCAGCGCGCGCTCGGCCTCCAGATGGGCCGCCACCTCCCCGGCCTTCGTCTTGTCGTAGGGCGCCGAGGCCCTGGCGCGCAGCTCGGTCAGGCGCTCCAGCAGGCTGGCCTCGTGGCTCATGAACTTGCGGGCGGTGGCGACCACCTGCGGCACCAGGTCGTGGCGCTTGCGGAGCTGCACGTCCACCGAGGCCAGCGCCTGCTCCGCCTCGTTGGCCGTCACCACGATGCGGCTGTGGGTGCGGTAGAGAATGTAGGCGCCGAGGATGACGAACACGCCCAGGGCGACCAGGGTGGGCATGTCCATTCCGTTTCTCCCCCGCATGATCCGATCACCATTATACTCGCGGCCGCGAACAACGATCCAGAGACACGGCATGTGCGATTTCCCGCTGCTCACTGACGGACCACAGGACGCCGCCATCACCCTGGTGCTGGCTCATGGGGCGGGCGCGCCGATGGACAGCCCGTTCATGGCGGCGATCGCCGCCCGCATCGCCGCCAAGGGCCACCGGGTGGTGCGGTTCGAATTCGCCTATATGGCCGAGCGGCGGACCACCGGCCGCAAGCGCCCGCCGGAACGCCAGCCGGCCCTATTGGAACAGTGGCGGGCGGTGATCGACCGCCTCGGCGGGGCACAGGCGGTGGTCGTCGGCGGCAAGTCCATGGGTGGGCGGATGGCTTCGCTGATCGCGGCGGAGACGGCGGTGCGCGGCTGCCTGTGCCTGGGCTATCCGTTCCACCCGCCGGGCAAGCCGGAGCGCCTGCGGACCGACCATTTCTCGGCCCTGCGCTGTCCGACGCTGATCATTCAGGGGACGCGGGATCCGTTCGGCACCCGCGAAGAAGTGGCCGCGATGAACCTGCCCGGGAGCTTGAAGGTCGACTGGGTGGAAGACGGCAACCATGACCTCGCCCCGTGCAAGGCGAGCGGCTGGAGCGTGGAGCAGGCCTGGGATCAGGCGGCGGACGCAGCCGACCGTTTCCTGCGCGCCTTGTGAGCGCACCGGTGCGTTTCGGAGCCCAAGCCGCGCGCTATTCCGTCAGGATCGCCCTGATCTCCCGGGGGTCGAGGCCGACGGCCTCCACCTCCTCCCGGGTGATGGTGACGCCCATCTGATCCGCCGGCAGCTGGCCGAGCAGACCGCTCAACGGGCCTCTGCCCGCATCGCGTGTCGCCATCCAGCCGAGCACACCGCCGACCACGGGCGGGCCGGCGACAAGCGTCATCCAGAAGAGGGCAATCACGACGGAACGCGCCGCCGTCGCAGCGCGCTCATGGAAGCTCAGTTCCTGATCATTCCAGGTATCGACCGCCATCTGGCTCGTCCCCACAAAAGAGCCGGTCGTCTCATCTGGAACAAGAGCATACGCAATGGGCGTAAAAATTCAATTAACGCGGTGATCCAGAAATTTCATCGATTGCTTCACGAAGCTCAACCTGCTCTAGCGCAGGTGGGCGGGCGCATTGTCTCTATGCTTTCCAGTGTATTTAGAAAGCTTTTTTATCAAATATTCCGCGTCCTCTTCGGAGAAGCCTTCCTCGTCGGCGTCGAAGGTGGTTAGCACCCGCTCCAGCACGGTTTCGGCGAAGCGTTCCCGGGCGTCGGGGGCGTCCACCATCTCCGTGCTGCGGGCCACATCAACCGCCGCGCGCAGGATGATCCGGTCGTGCTCGCTCATCCCCGCCTTCATCGCGAGGGACTTCAGCCCGTTCGCCCCGTCGTCATGGACCAGAAGATCGGCATTGCGGAAGGCGATCTTGGCGCGCACAGCAAGACCGGCGGCGACGAAGGCGAGGTCGCCAGTGCAGGCGGCGCGCAAGAGGATGGAGTCCGTCAGCCGCCCGTTGCGGGCCATCTCGCGGACCAGATCCTCGACCTTCTGTCCGCCGGCATCGTCGGACAGCAGCGCCAGCGTCGCCCGCTCGCGCCCCTCCAGCACCAGGTCGGTCGCCATGTCCGGCGAGATCTCGTGACGGCGGACCAGCTCGTCCTTCAGCTTGTCGGAGACCAGCGACACCAGACGCTCGGCGACCGCGACCGGCAGGGTGGCGCGGCCGACCATCGGCGCCTGCAGGCGCGGGCTGTCGCCGAACCGGTCCAGGGCCTTGCCCAGGGACGGCTCATTGATCTCCGCCCCCGGGTTGGAGACCACGGCGACCACGACGTCCTCGTTGCCGCGCTCCACGAGCGCGCCGGCGACGACCTCGGACACCTCGTCCCGGTTGGCGATGGCGAGCTGCTTGTCGGTGTCGCCCTCCTCCACGATCGAGACCAGGTCCCCGTCGGTGAGCACCACGCTGTCGCTGATGATCGGCAGCGACACCTCGGCGACGTCCTTGGCCAGCTTCAGGGCGACGTCGTGGGGCAGGCCCACCGACTGGCGCACGGCCTCGGCGAGGTTCCGGCGGACCTGCTGCTCCAGGTCGCCGGCCAGCTTGCGCACGATGTCGAGGGCGATGTCGCGCTCGACCGGGCCGAGGTCGGGACTGTCGATGGACCGGCCGATCGCGTCCGCGACCTCGCCACGCGCCTCGGCGGTTGCCGAGCGGGAAAGCTTGCCCATCAGTTGGGCCAGGGTCGGTGCTGCGTCGTCACCGGTCATGGATCGGGCCTCCTCGGCATGTCAGTCCGAGGCGATCATATCAGCGTTTTGGGCCGTGCGCTTTGATTCCGCACGCCGATACCCGCCCGGTCCGGCGGTCTTAGTCGCGGATGATCATCACCGAACAGGCGGCATGCCGGACCACCCGGGCGGCGTTCGGGCCGAGCAGGAAGTCCGACAGTTCCGGCCGGTGCGAGGCCATCACGATCAGGTCGCAGTTCGTCTGCTGCGCCGCCTTGACGATCTCCTGGTAGATCGTGCCGTGGGCGACCACGTGCTGCAGCTTCACCTCGGCCGGAATCCGGGTCTCGCAGAAGGCATGGAGCTGCTGGCGGGCCGCTTCGAGCGCCTGGCCCTCGAAGTCCTTGGGGAAGAAGCCCGCGACGATGCCGGAATGCACCTCCGGCACCACCGTCAGCACGTGCAGCCGGCTGCCGAAGGCCTTGGCCTGTTCGACCGCCGTCCTGACCGCCTTGTCCTGGGTTTCCGGGGAGGTGAGATCGACGGCAAGGAGAATATCCGAAAACATCGCGCCCTCCCTCAGAACGCCGGCACGTCGGTGCGTCGACGCTGCAGGACGATGACCAGACCGAGCAGCAGCAAGGCCGGGATGTAGAACACCTCCTTGGGCAGACGCTCGGCGGCCACATGGATCTCGGAGATGCGGACCGGGTTGTCGCCGTAGAAGTCGAAACCGCTCAGCTTCTGCCCCGGGATGCTGCCGGCGGGACCCGGCTGGAACGGCTCCTCCAGCTTGGCCATGCCGTCCTCGACCGTGACCAGCAGGTCGGCGTCCTGCAGCCGCTGCTCGCCCGGGCCGGCGGGGCCCAGCGGCAGGATCAGCGTCGTCTCGTGGCTGGCATTGGGATTGTCGAAGTCGGGTCCGGTGACCACCAGCCGCAACTCGCCGCCCTCCGGCAGCTCGCCCGCCAGCTCGACCACCTGGGTCGGCTCCACCGTCTCGAACGGCTCATGCACCATGTCGAGCCAGAAGCCGGGCCGGAACAGGGTGAAGGCCACCAGCAGCAGGGCCACCGCCTCCCAGGCCTTGTTCTTGGCGAAGAAGTATCCCTGGGTTCCGGCGGCGAAGAGCAGCATCGCCACGGTCGCCACAATGAAGACGAACACCGCCTCCAGCGGCGTGACGTCGATCAGCAGCAGGTCGGTGTTGAAGATGAACAGGAACGGCAGCGCCACCGTGCGCAGGGAGTAGTAGAAGGCGGTGAAGCCGGTCTTGATTGGATCGGAGCCGGAGATCGCCGCGGCCGCAAAGGAAGCGAGGCCGACCGGCGGCGTCACGTCGGCCATGATGCCGAAATAGAAGACGAAGAGGTGGACGGCGATCAGGGGGACGATCAGGCCGTTCTGCGCCCCGACCTCGACCACCACGCCGGCCATCAGCGAGGACACCACGATGTAGTTCGCCGTGGTCGGCAGGCCCATGCCCAGGATCAGCGAGAAGATCGCCACCAGCACTAGCATCGCCATCAGGTTGCCGCCGGACAGGAACTCGATGAACTCGCCCACCACCTGGTGCGCGCCGGTCAGGGAGATCGTGCCGACGATGATGCCGGCCGCACCGGTGGCCACCGCGATGCCGATCATGTTCCGCGCGCCGGCGATCAGCCCCTCCAGGATCTCGGCGAAACCCCGCGCGAAGCCGGCGGCGAGGTCGCCGGTCTTGCGGAAGATCGCCTTCAGGGGATGCTGGGTCAGCAGGATGAACAGCATGCCGACCGTCGCCCAGTAGGCGCTCAGGCCCGGCGACAGCCGCTCGACCATCAGGCACCAGACCAGCACCACGATCGGGAGCAGGAAGTAGAGCCCGGACAGGACCGTCGGCCGGACCTCCGGCAGGCTGTCCACCGGCGCGTTCGGGTCGTCCAGCTCCAGCTCCGGGAACCGGGCGGCGACCGCCACCAACGCCACATAGCCCACCAGGAACAGGACGCAGACCGCGTAGAAGGTGGCGTCGCCGAACGCGTCCTTGGTCCAGCCGAGAGTGTAGTAGATGATCGCCGACGGGATCGCGATGGCGAGGAAGCCGGTCAGCACGCCGAGCAGGCTCTGCAGCACGGTGCGCGGGCCGCCCGGCTTCGGCAGGCCGCGCATGCCGGCCTTCAGCGCCTCCAGATGGACGATGTAGAGCAGCGCGATATAGGAGATCGAGGCCGGCAGAATGGCGTGTCGCACCACGTCCAGATAGGTGACGCCGACATACTCGACCATCAGGAAGGCGGCGGCACCCATCACCGGCGGCATGATCTGGCCGTTCACCGAGGACGCGACTTCTACGGCTCCGGCCTTGTCGCCGGTGAAGCCGACCCGCTTCATCAGCGGGATGGTGAAGGTCCCGGTGGTGACCACGTTGGCGATCGAGGAGCCGGAGATCAGGCCGGTCATCGCCGAGGAGACCACCGCCGCCTTGGCCGGGCCGCCGCGCAGGTGGCCGAGCAGGGCGAAGGCGACCTTGATGAAGTAGTTGCCCGCCCCGGCCTTATCCAGCAGCGAGCCGAACAGCACGAACAGGAAGACCATGGAGGCCGACACGCCGAGCGCGATGCCGAACACGCCCTCGGTCTGCATCCAGAAGTGCCACATGGCCTTGCCGTAGGAGGCACCCTTCCACTGGATCACTTCCGGGATGAACGGCTGGTCGCCGAAGAACACATAGACCAGGAACACCGAGGCGACGATCACCAGCGGCAGGCCGAGCGCGCGGTAGGTGCAGATCAGCACCAGCGCGATGCCGATGGTCGAGATCACCAGGTCTCCCGTGGTGGGCAGACCGGCGCGCAGGGCGATCTGGTCCTTGAAGACGAGCAGGTAGAGACAGGACACCACGCCGAGCACCGCCAGGATCCAGTCGTACCAGGGCACGTGATCGCGCGGCGATGACTTGAACAGCGGATAGGACAGGGCCGCCAGAACGAAGGCGAAGGCCAGGTGGATCGCCCGCCCCTCGTCGGAGTTGAACACCACCGGCAGGCCGGTCAGGTCCTGCAGCAGGAACGGCAGGTCGGAAGCGTAATAGAGCTGGAACAGCGACCAGGCCAGCGCCAGCCCGGCGAGCACCTTGGCCACGATCCCCGTCGGCACGCGGTTGCCGGTATCGGTGGAGGCGACGAGGTCTTCGAGATCGACGGTTTTGGAGGTGCCGTTCTGGTCGCTCATGATCCCCCCGATCCTTGGAGCGGGCCCGCCGCGGGCCGGTCATCAACTGTCATCGGCACTGGGCATGCCGGAAAGGTCGTCGGCACCGGATGTGCCGGTTGGGCAGCAGAAGGAGCCGGGGCGGGCGGAACCCGCCCCGGCCGCCGGATCACATCAGGCCGAGTTCCTTGTAGGCCTTGATCGCACCCGGGTGCAGCGGCGCGGACAGCGCCTCCTTCACCATTTCCTCAGCCTTGAGGTTGGAGAAGGCCGGATGCAGCTTCGTGAAGTCTTCCAGGTTGCTGAACACCGCCCTGGCGACAACGTAGACGACGTCGTCGGCGACCTTGGACGAGGACACGAAGGTGGCGCCCACGCCGAAGGTGTTGGTGTCGTCCGGGTTGCCCGGATACATGCCGCCCGGGATCACCGCCTTGCGGTAGTACGGGTTGTCGGCGACCAGCTTGTCGAAGGCCGGGCCGGTCACGTTGACCAGATTGGCCTCACAGGTCGACACGGTCTCGGAGACCAGCGCGGCCGGGTGGCCGACGAGCCAGAAATAGGCGTCGATCTTGTTGTCGCACAGCGCCTGGCCGGTCTCGGCCGACTTCAGCTCGGCGGCGAGCTTGAGGTCTTCTCGCTTCCAGCCGACGGCACCCTCGATGACTTCCCAGGTGCTGCGGGTGCCGGAACCGGCGTTGCCGATGTTCACCCGGGTGCCCTTCAGGTCCTCGAAATTGGTGATGTTCGCGTCCTTGCGGGCGACGATGGTCACCGGCTCCGCATGGACGGAGAACACGCTGCGCAGTTCCTCGAAGGCGCCGGCGCTGGCGAAGTCGCCGGTGCCGTTATAGGCGTGGTACTGCACGTCCGACTGGGCGACGCCGAATTCCAGCTCGCCCGCGCGGATCGTGTTCACGTTGTAGGTGGAACCGCCCGTGGACTCGACGGAGCAGCGGATGCCGTGCTCCTTGCGGTCCTTGTTGACCAGACGGCAGATCGCGCCGCCGGTCGGGTAGTACACGCCGGTCACGCCGCCGGTACCGATGGAGATGAACTGCTGGTTCTGCGCCGATGCCGGAGCGGAGCCGCCGGCGACAAACGCGCCCGCGCCCAGCGCCACAGCAAAGGTAGTGGCAAGAAGCCGCTTCATGTGAAGTCCTCCTAAAGACTCTCCCGTTAAACCTTTTTCGGATCCGGCGATCTCCACTGGGAGCTGCCCTCGGGGGCCCCGCGGGTTGCGTTTCCCGCATCCCCACGGGACATCGCCGTGATCCAAGAGCCGCAGCCCTTGGGGCTACTATGGGGGGCTCTGTCACAGAAGGTCAACGAAGTCGTGCCCGTCGCCGGCAGCGCCGAGAAGGGTGCGATTCAATGGCATGGATGGTTAGGACGCGTTAACCATATTCGACGGTGACGTGTACCCGCGACCGCCTGCCGCGTTGTCGCGGAGGCCTGGCGACCCAATTCCCTGCCATGGACAGAGAAGCGCCGCCAACCGCAGAGACCGGCCCCCAGGCGCCCGCCGACGAGGGCGCGGAGATCCATGTCTATTACAACGGCGCCTGCCCGGTGTGCCGCAGCGAGATCCATCACTATCGCAACGTCGCGCGCCGCCACGGGGTGACCGGCATCGCCTGGACCGACATCACGACCAAGGCTGGACTGCTGTCGCCCTGGGGGGTGGATGACGACGCGATCGTACGGCGCCTGCACGTGGTCGACGGCGACGGCCGCCTGCTGGCCGGGGTGGACGGGTTCATCGAGGTCTGGAGGCGCCTGCCCCGGTACGGCTGGCTCGCCCGGCTGGCCTCGGTGGGCTGGATCAAGCCGCTGGCGGACGTGCTCTACGACCGGGTGCTCGCGGCGGCGCTCTACCGCTGGAACAAGGCGAAGGGCCGGGTGCCGCCGGCGCCTGCGTAAAATCTTCTCTTCTTCCACTCCCCGGATTTATTCCGGGGCAAGCGTCAGGGTTTGCGCGTCCGTTGATTGTTTTCACGCGCGCGATTGGGCTTGCCCCGGAATGAATCCGGGGAGTGAGAAAGGGGGGGTGGAGAACCCGCGAACCCCCTACGCCGCCAGCGCCGCGTCCACCGCGTCGCCGAGCTTCTCCACCAGTTCGGTGATGTGGCTCTGGTCGACAATGAAGGGCGGGGCCACAAGCACGTGGTCGCCGTGCCTGCCGTCGATCGTCCCGCCCATCGGATAGACGATCAGCCCGCGCTCCATCGCCTCGCGCTTGATCACCGCGTGGAGCTGGCGGGCCGGATCGAACGTCTCCTTGGTCGAGCGGTCGGCCACCAGCTCGATCGCCATGAACAGCCCGCGGCCCCGGATATCGCCCACATTGGCGTTGTTGCCGAACCGCGCCTCCAGCGCCCGGCGCAGCGCCGCCCCCTGACGGTTCACGTTGTCCAGCAGGTGGTCGTCGCGGATCACCTCCTGCACAGCGAGGCCGGCCGCACAGGCGGCCGGGTGGCCCATATAGGTGTGGCCGTGCTGGAAGAAGCCGCTGCCGTCGCGGATCGCCTCGAAGATCTTGGTGTCGACCAGCACCGCGCCGATCGGCTGGTAGCCCGCGCCCAGGCCCTTGGCGATGGTCATCAGGTCCGGCGCCACCCCGTCCTCGTCGCAGGCGAAGAGATGGCCGGTGCGCCCCATGCCGCACATAACCTCGTCGAAGATCAGCAGCACGCCGTGCCGGTCGCAGATCTCGCGGATCCGCTTGAGGTAGCCGGGTGCCGCCGGGACCGCGCCGGCCGTCGCCCCCACCACCGGCTCGCAGATGAATGCGGCGACCGTCTCGGGTCCGGCCTGCTGGATCGCTGTCTCCAGCTCGTTGGCGGCACGCAGCCCGTATTCCTCCTCGGTCTCGTCCGCCCGCTTCTCGCGGTAGGAGAAGCACGGGGCGATATGGGTCGCCTCCATCAGCATCGGCTGGAACTGGGCCCGCCGGGCCGCGTTGCCGCCGACGGCGAGCGCGCCGAGCGTGTTGCCGTGATAGCTCTGGCGGCGGGCGATGATCTTGTGCCGGGAGGGCTGGCCGATCTCAATGTAGTACTGGCGCGCCATCTTCAGCGCCGCCTCCACTGCCTCGGAGCCGCCGGAGACGAAATAGACCTTGTCCAGCCCGCCCGGAGCGGCCTTGGCCAGGTGGGTTGCCAGCTTCTCCATCGGCTCGTTGGAGAACGCGCCGGTATGGCCGTAGGGAATGGCGTCGAGCTGCGCCTTGATCGCCTCGATCACCTTGGGGTGGCTGTGGCCGAGACAGGACACCGCCGCCCCGCCGGAGCCGTCGAGGTAGCGCTTCCCGTCGGCATCGATGATGTAGCAGCCGTCGCCCTTCACGGCGATCGGCGGGACGCTGCGGGCGTTGCGGTGAAAGACGTGGCTCGTGCGTGCGGACATGGGACGGCTCCGGAGACGGGGATCCGGTATCGAACGCCCGCCGGGCGGGGGCGTCAAGCGCGGGAGTGCGGGAGTGCAGGGTTTGCTCATTCTCCTCTTCACTCACTCCCCGGATTTATTCCGGGGCGAGCCCCGCCGCGCGCGTGAAAAAGATCCATGGACGCGCAAACCCTAACGCTCGCCCCGGAATAAATCCGGGGAGTGAGTGAAGAGGGGAAAGTAGAGAACGCGTAGAGCCCACAGGATTGTTGGCGCGCCCCGCCTCCCCGTGGATACTCCGCGCATGATTCTCTTCTCGCAGCGCCACTCGCCCTTCGCCCGCAAGGTGGAGGTCGCCCTTCTGGAAACGGGCCTCTCCGCCATCGAGGTCCGCCACCTGGCCGACCATGTGCGCGAGGGCGACGAGGCAGCCTATGCCGAGAACCCGCTCAACACCGCCCCGCTGCTGATCCTCGACGACGGCCGCGGCGTGTTCGATAGCGCGGAGATCTGCTTCTACATCGACGAGTTCTCGCGCGGCGCCCTGATCCCCAAGGACAGCGGCGAGCGCGAGGCGGTCCTGACCCTGCAGCATCTGGCCACCGGCCTGTGCGAGCTTGGCGCGGACCTGCGTTGGGAGATCCAGCAGAACGACATGGGCATCAGCGTCCCCGGCCTGCGCGACGACCTGATCGCCCAGTTGAGTGCGGCGTACGACATCCTGGAGAACGGTCCGCCTATGGCCCGGGCGCCGGGCGACGAGACCGCCGATATCGGCACCATCGCGCTGGCGACCGCCCTCGACTGGCTGACCTTCCGCGGCCTCGACCGTTACCTGCCGCCGCACCCGAACCTGGACTGGTGGGTCGACAGTTTCCGGGAGCGGCCGTCCATGGCCGCCACCGAATACGAGGACCTATCAGAGCTCTGACGCCCGCTCAGCCGTGCAGCGCGCGCCAGACCTTCTCCGGGGTCGCCGGCATGTCGATATGCTTGCCGCCCAACGCGTCGACCACCGCGTTCATCACCGAGGCCAGCGCCCCGGCACAGCCCGCCTCGCCGCAGCCCTTCGCCCCCACGAGGTTGGTGGTGCACGGCACCGGATGGCTGTCGTAGCGGAACATCGGCGCCTCGGTGGCGCGCGGCAGGGCGTAGTCCATGAACGAGCCGGTGACGATCTGGCCGGCCTCGTCGTAGCGGACCTGCTCCATCAGCGCCTGGCCGATGCCCTGGACGATGCCGCCATGGGCCTGGCCCTCGACCAGCATCGGGTTCACCACCACGCCGAAATCGTTGACCATCGAGTAGCGCACCACCTGCACCACACCGGTATCCGGGTCGATCTCCACTTCGGCCACATGGCAGCCGTTGGGGAAGGCCGAGGGGCCGGTCTTATGCGCCAGGCTCACGTCGAGGCTCTGGGGCACGTCCTCCGGCAGCTCCAGCCCGCCGCGGATCTGGTCGGCCAGATCCATGATGGCGATGCTGCGGTCGGTGCCGGCGACGGTGAAGGTGCCGTCGGCGAACTCGATATCGGCGACCGCCGTCTCCAGCACATGGGCGGCGATCTTCTTGCCGTTCTCGATCATGACGTCGCCCGCCTCGATGATCGCCCCGCCGGACGACATCATCGACTTCGAGCCGCCGGTGCCGCCGCCGACCAGAAGCTGGTCGCTGTCGCCCTGTAGCAGGCGGATCTTGTCGAACGGGATGCCGGTGCGCTGGTGCAGCACCTGGGCAAAGGGCGTCCAGTGGCCCTGGCCGTAGTCGAGGGTGCCGGTGATGATCGTCACCGTGCCGTCCGCCTCGAAGCGCAGGCCGCCCATCTCCTTGCCCGGAGGGCCGGTGACCTCCAGGTAGTCGCTCATGCCGATGCCGCGCAGCTTGCCACGCGCCTCGCTCTCCGCCCGCCGTTCGGCGAAGCCCTCCCAGTCGGAGAACTTGACCGCCTTGTCGAACACGGCGGGGAAGTCGCCGCTGTCATAGGTCATGCCCGACGGCGCGGTATAGGGGATCTGGTCGGCCCGGATCTGGTTGAGCCGGCGGATCTCCAGCCGGTCGATGCCCATCTCGGCCGCCGCCGTGTCGAGCAGCCGCTCCACGTAGTAGTTCGCCTCCGGCCGCCCGGCGCCGCGATACGGACCGATGGTCGTGGTGTTGGTCATCACGCACTTGGCGTTCACGTCGATCACCGGCGTCTGATAGACCGAGATCAGGTTCTTCACCGCGTTCAAGGTCGCCGGCTGCGGGCCGACCGGGCTCAGATAGGCGCCCATATCGGCATGGATGTCGGCGCGCAGGGCGAGGATGTGCCCGTCCTTGTCGAAGGCCAGGGCGGCATCGACCACATGGCCGCGGCCCTGGTGGTCGGAGACGAAGGCGCCGCTGCGGTCGTCGACCCATTTCACCGGCCGGCCGAGCTGCTTGGCGGCGTGCAGCAGCGGGAAGTATTCCGGGTACGGCCCGCCCTTCATGCCGAAGGAGCCGCCGACATTCTTGGTGATGACCCGCACCTTCTCCGGCGGTACCTTCAGCACCGCGTTGGCCAGCGCGTTGCGCAGGCCGAAGGCGCCCTGGCTGCCGGCGATGAAGGTGTATTTCTCCTCATCCGGATCGTAGGTCGCGATGGCCGAGCGCGGCTCCATGGAGGCGACGACGACCCGGTTGTTCACCAGGGTCAGCCTGGTCACGTGCGCCGCGCCGGCGAAGGCCTTCTCCGCCGCGTCGGCGTCGCCGTAGTGGTAGTCGAGGCAGACATTGTTGGGCACATCCGGATAAAGCTGCGGCGCACCGTCCTTCGCCGCCGCCACGGGGTCGGTGACCGCCGGCAGCTCCTCGATATCGACCATCACCATCTCGGCCGCATCGCGCGCCTGGGCCTGGGTCTCGGCGACCACCATGGCGACCGGGTCGCCGACGAAGCGCACCACGTCCTCAGCCAGGCCGGGACGCCGGGGCTTCAGCATGTCGGAGCCGTCGCGGTTCTTGAACGGCACCACGCAGGGGATGCCGCCGAAGCCTTCCAGATCCTTTGCCGTGTAGATCGCCAGCACGCCCGGCATGGCCAGCGCCTCGTCCAGATCGATGCCGAGGATGCGGCCGTGCGGCACCTGGCTGCGCACCACATAGCCATAGGCCTGTCCGTCCAGGTTGACGTCGTCGGTATACTCGCCGCGCCCGGTCAGCAGGGTCGGGTCCTCGCCGCGCGGCACCGGCTGGCCCACGCCGAATTTCAGGGTCGCAAGGTCGCTCTCGTGCAGGACGTTCATGTCCGCTTACCTCTTTGGCTCGGGATCTGTCGGGACGGCCGATGTCGTTGCAGAAATGCTAGCGCAGGATGGCGCCGCGAAAACCCCGCCAAGTGAGAAACTCACCTTTGGCCCAGACGCAGCGGGTCACCCCGGGGGGTCAGCTCAGGCGCAGGGTCCAGATCACCACGTCGCGCAGGACGATGCCGAGGGCGGCATCGAAGGTCTGGACGATGTCGGACATTCTGTTCGACGGCGCCGGCCGCTTGGTGTCGAACCCCTGGGAGGCGATGATCGTGCGCTGGGGCATCTGAACCATCTTCACGTTAATGCGCACGTTGATCGTCGGAGTGGCCGCCGCGTTGAAATATTCGGCCTGGAACTCCCGCAGCTCCACCTTGAGGGTGTAGTCCGAGCGGAAGCTGACGCCCTCGCGGCCGACGCCGATGATCCGGTTGGAGTTCTCGAACGACTCCACCAGGAGGCGCTGCACCATGTTCGGCGCATCGTCGACCCAGGCCACCCCAGCGTAATAGTCCAGCGTCAGCGGCTCGCGCGCCACGGCGATCCGGGCCGAGGACAGGCCGGCCGGCGCGCTCGGCCGCTCTATGGCGAGCTGCCAGGGCACCTGGGGCAGGTCCGCCGGATAGGTACTCTTGGGTGTCAAGGTATAGAGCTGCGGCGGCGGCCTGCCGATCGGGAGCTGGCTGCACGCCGCGGTCAGCCCGGCGAGCCCGGCGGCGGCAAGCCCCTGGGCCAGCAGCGTGCGTCTGGGCAGTTCGGTCATTGGTCGGCCTCCACCTGTCCGCCGCGATCCCCGAACAGGAACTGCGACGGGTCACGGTCGATCTGGCGCAGCACCCGGTCGATGTTCGACACCAGGAAGCGCGCCTCCACCAGAAACTGGGTCAGCTCATACAGACCCGTGTTGGTGAAATCCTTCATGCCCGGTCGGGCATCGGCCAGCATTCCTTCCAGCTCGCCGGCGGTGGAGGCGATCCGGTCACCCGCCTTCGCCAGCGAGCCGGAAAGCTGAGCGACCTCGTTGTCGAGCCCCACCGCCGTGCCGCGCACCGTCGCCAGGGTGGCCGACGCCTCCTGCAGCAGCGGACCCAGCTCGGCCGACGCCCGCTGCAAGTCCGCCACGCTCGCCGAGGCACCGGAGATCACCGCGTCGATGTCGTCGCGCCGGTCGGCGATCGCCGTGCTCACCTGGGCGAGGTTTGCCAGCAGCATGCGGAAGTTCTGCTCGTTCTCCTCGTTCAGGAACGCCTCGATCCGGGCGATGACGACCACCAGCCGGTCGGCGATCTGCGGTGCGGTCTCGAACACCTTGCTCAGCGCCGAGGAGCGGGCCGGGATGCGCGGAACCGGGCGCTCCTCGGTCGGCTCCAGAGGCTCGGCGGCGTCGGTCCCGCCCTCGATCTGGATGAAGCCGATGCCGGTCAGGCCCTGGGCCTGCAGCACCGCATACATGTCCTTCTTGATCGGCACCTCGGCATCGACCTCGATGTCGACGCGGATCAGCTCGACGTTCTCCGGATCGATGCGGATATCGCTGACGGTACCCACCGGCACGCCGCGATAGCGCACCGGGCTGCCGGTGCTCAGCCCGTCGACCGCGCCCTGGAACTCGATGATGTAGGGCTTGGTCTCCTGGTCGATGCGCACGCCGCCGAACCAGATCGCCAGGAACAGCCCGCCGACCAGCAGCAGGATGGCGAAGGCGCCGACGGTGACGTAGGAGGCACGGGTCTCCATCGGCCTACCCTTCCGCTGCGGCCGCCATCGGCCGGTCGAAGGCGGCACGGGCGCGCGGTCCGTGGAAATAGCTGCGGATCCAGGGGTGCTCGCTGCGCATCAGCTCGTCCATGGTGCCGACGACGATCTTCTTGTCGACCAGGACCGCGATGCGGTCGCAGATCCGGGCCAGGCTGTCGAGATCATGGGTAACCATGACCACAGTGAGCCCGAGCGCGCGGCGAAGGTCCAGGATCAACTCGTCGAAATCGGAGGCGCCGATCGGGTCGAGCCCGGCGGTCGGCTCGTCCAGGAACACCACGTCGGGGTCGAGCGCCAGGGCCCGGGCGAGCCCCGCCCGCTTCTTCATGCCGCCGGACAGCTCGGAGGGGAACTTGCCGCAGGCATCCGGCGGCAGGCCGACAAGCGAGACCTTCAGCCGCGACAGCTCGTCCATCAGCTCCGACGGAATTCCGCCGCGTTCGCGCATCGGTACCTGGATGTTCTGGCCGACGGTCAGGGCGCTGAACAGCGCGCCGTCCTGGAACAGCATGCCGAATTTCCCAGCCAGCGCCTCGGTGGAGGAACCGTCCCAGGCGACCTTTTCACCGAGCAGGCTCACCTCGCCCTCGGTCGGTTTCTGCAGGCCGATCATGGTGCGCAGCAGAACGGTCTTGCCGGTGCCCGAGCCGCCCACGACGCCGATGATCTCGCCGCGCTTCACGGCCAGATCGAGCCCGTCATGGATGGTCGTCGTCCCGAATCGGGTGACGACTCCGCGCACCTCGATCGCCGGGCTGTCGGTGTCTGCGGTCATATGCCGATCTCCGCGAAAGCCACGGCGAACAGGGCATCGAGCACAATCACCAGGAAGATCGACTCCACGACCGCCCGGGTGGTGTAGCGGCCCACGCTCTCGGCACTGCCGGACACCCGCAAACCGTCGTAGCAGCCGACCAGGGCGATCACGAGGGCGAAGACCGGTGCCTTGATCATGCCGGTGCCGAAATCCCAGAACCGGACCGCCGCCTGGAGCTGGGTGAGAAACTGGGTGAAGGACAGGTCGAGCAGGAACAGGGCGACCACCGATCCGCCCAGCAGCCCGGCCGCGTTTGCCCAGATCGTGAGCAGCGGCATGACGATGATCAGCGCGATCAGCCGGGGCAGGACCAGCACCTCCACCGCTGACAGGCCCATGGTCTCCAGGGCGTCCACCTCTTGGTTCACCTTCATCGTGCCGATCTGGGCGGCGAACGCGCTGCCGGAACGCCCCGCCACGATGATCGCGGCCAGCAGGATGCCGATCTCGCGCAGCACCGCCACGCCGACCAGGTTCACCGTGAGGATGTCGGCGCCGAACTGCTTGAGCTGGAGCGCGCCCATATAGGCGAGCACGATGCCGACCAGGAAGCAGAGCAGGCCGACGATCGGCAGGGCGTTCAGCCCGGTCGCCTCCATCTGCGCCACGGTCGCGGTCACCCGCAGCCGCCACGGCCGCACGATCACCCCGGCCAGGGTCACCAGGGTGTAGCCGAAGAAGCCGGCCAGGTTGCGCCCGACCTTGGCCCCATGCAGCACCGCCCGCCCCGCCCCCTCCAGGGGGGCGAGCAGGCCGCCTGTGGATGGCGGGGCGACGGGCGCGCGCGGATCGGGCACGACCGCCTTGTCCAGGATCGGGCGATAGGCGTCGGACAGGCCGCGCAGCTCGGTGGCGGCACCGAGTGCTTCCGCCTGGTCCAGGGTCCGGCGGATCGCCCAGGCGCCGGCACTGTCCAGTCCGGTCAGGCCCTCGGCCTCGACCACGAGCCGGTGGGTCGGACGCCGCGCCACCGACCGCAGGTCCCGGTCCGTGCGCCTGACCGTGTCCAGCGTCCAGCGTCCCGACAGCCGCAGGATCAGGGCGCCCCCCTCTTCGTGCAGGTCGAACGGCTCAGATATTCCCGCCTCGGCCACATACCCTCCCGACTGAATGCTGGCGACATTCTACTGCGTCCCCGTCCCCTCGAACAGGCGAGCGCCGGGATGGTTCCGCCCGGGCCGACCGGCCGGCATCGCCGGGCTGCGGAAAATTTGAACCGAATTACTACACATTCCTCATGGTCCGACGGTACGCTCTGCGGGATCGGGGCCGCGTCGGCCCGGTCAAGCAAGCAGGGAGGAGAGGCCATGAACACCATCGACAGGCGCACGGTTCTGAGATCCACGGCGTTCGCCGCCATCGGCTGCGCCTGCTGCGGCGGCCTGAGCCGGAGCGCGTTGGCGTCGGACGGCGCCGCCTGGAGTTTCGAGGGCCAGACCGGTCCGGCGCATTGGGGGTCCCTCGGCACGGAATATGCTGCCTGCGGGACAGGGGTCGAACAGTCCCCGATCGACCTCGCCTCGGCGATCCCGGCCGAGTTCCAGCCCGCCGCCCTGCGCTGGCAGGACGACACCGACGGTCAGGTGATCAACAACGGCCACACCATCCAGGTGAACGTGCCCAATGGCAGCGCGGTGAAGCTCGACGGCACGACCTACGAACTGTTGCAGTTCCACTTCCACCACCCCAGCGAGCATCTGATCGACGGCAAGGCGCTGGCGATGGAGGCGCATTTCGTGCACCGCTCCGCCGCGGGCGGTCTCGCGGTGCTCGGCGTGATGATCGGCGAAGGCGCCGAGAACGCGGCCCTGGCGCCGATCTGGTCGGCCATGCCGAAGGAGAAGAGCGAGGGGCCGGTCGTTCCGGTCGCGCTGAAGGCGTTCCTGCCGGCCGACCGCGCCCAGTTCCGCTATGCCGGATCGCTGACCACCCCGCCCTGTTCGGAGATCGTCAACTGGGTCGCCTACAAGACCCCGGTCGAGGCCTCGCGGGCGCAGATCGAGGCCTTCGCCACGCTGTTCCCGATGAACGCCCGCCCGGTGCAGCCGCTGAACCGGCGCTTCCTGCTGCTCGGCGGCGGGTGAAGCCGGGCAGCCACAACGTCACTAGGCGCAGGGTGCCCCCGTTGCTAGCGTCCTCCCATAAGAAAATCCGGGAGGAAACACGACATGGCCACCAACGGACACACCCTGCTGCCGACTTCGCTGGTCGGTTCCTACGCCCAGCCGAACTGGCTGCTCGACCGCGCCAAGCTGGCGGGCCGTTTCCCGCCGCGCACGCGGGCGCTGGAGCTCTGGCGGGTCGATCCGGAATATCTGGAGGAGGCGCAGAACGACGCGACCCTCCTGGCGATCCGCGACCAGGAGCGCGCCGGCCTCGACATCATCACCGACGGCGAAGCCCGGCGGGAAAGCTACTCCAACCGCTTCGCCACCGCCCTGGACGGGGTCGATATCGACAATCCGGGCACCGCGCTGGACCGGTCGGGCCACCCCAACCCGGTCCCTCGCGTGGTCGGACCGATCAGCCGCAAGCACGCGGTGCAGGTCGAGGACGTGAAGTTCCTGCGGGCCAATACCGACCGGCGGATCAAGATCACCGTCCCCGGCCCCTTCACCATGTCGCAACAGGCGCAGAACGACCACTACAAGGACGAGGCCGAACTGGCGATGGCCTATGCCGCCGCGGTGAACGCCGAGATCAAGGACCTGTTCGCCGCCGGCGCCGACATCGTGCAGGTGGACGAGCCCTATATGCAGGCCCGCCCGCAGAAGGCCGAGGAATACGGCATCGAATGCCTGAACGCCGCCCTGGACGGGGTCAAGGGCGAGACGGCGTTGCATATCTGCTTCGGCTATGCCGCGATCATCCACGAGCGTCCGGCCGGCTATTCCTTCCTGCCCCAGCTCTCGCGCTCCACGGTGGATTCGATCTCGATCGAGACCGCCCAGTCGAACCTGGACTGCACCGTGCTGGAGGAACTGCCGCAGAAGAAGATCATCCTCGGCGTGCTCGACCTGTCCGATCCGAACGTGGAAAGCCCGCAGACCGTGGCCAAGCGCATCCGCCGCGGGCTGGAACACCACCCGGCCGACAAGATCATCGTCGCCCCGGATTGCGGACTGAAATACCTGCCGCGCGACGTCGCCTTCGCCAAGATGAAGGCGATGGCCGATGGCGCGGCGATCGTGCGGGCGGAGCTGTAGATCCGCAGGGAGTATGGAGCCGGCCCTTCTCAGAGGGGCCGGTTTCCTCTAAGGGAATGGGCTTGCGACACCCCGAGCGGAGGACGTCCCCGTGGACCTGAAGGCCCATATACGCGAGGTACCGGATTTCCCGAAGCCGGGCATCCTGTTCTACGACATCTCCACCCTGCTGGCCCATCCGGCGGCGTGGAAGGAAACGGTCGACCGGCTCGCCGAAGTCATCAAACCGTTCAAGCCCGACCTGCTGGCCGGCATCGAGAGCCGCGGGTTCCTGACCGCCGCCCCGCTGGCGCTGGAACTGGGCCTGGGATTCCTGATGGTCCGCAAGAAGGGCAAGCTGCCCGGCCCGACCGTGCCCTACACCTACGACCTGGAATACGGCACCGACACGGTGGAGATCCAGGAGGGGGCGGTGCAGCCGGGCCAGCGCGTGGTGATCCTCGACGACCTGCTGGCCACCGGCGGCACGCTGAGCGCGTCGGTAGAGCTGCTGCGCAAGGTCGGTGGCACGGTCGCCGGCGGCGCCTGCATCATGGAGCTGACCTTCCTGAAGGGCCGCGACAAGCTCGACATCCCGTTCGAGAGCCTGCTGCAGTACGACGATTAGGATTGGCCATCCTAATCGTCGTCCCGGACCTGATCCGGGACCATGCACCGAAGTCACAGCTCTTACCGGCATATGTCTCTCCCCGGACTTGTTCCGGGGCCCACGGTTGGAGCGGGCCAAATTCCGGCCGCTTCGCGTCGGATCTAGGGTAGGCCCCGGAACAAGTCCGGGGAGTGGGCAAAGACGGGACGTTGGAAAAGAGCGCCCCCAGATTGACCCTGCGTGATCTTGCGCGGGTGTCGTGCGCGCCCTATCCATGAAGTCCGCTGGCGTTTCTGCTAAAGATCCGCCCCAACGGACACCCAAGGACACCCGCCTTCGGTCAACCGCCCGCGCTCCCCCGTAACGGCGCGGCGCCTGGATGAGGAGAGAGCCCATGACCGCTTGCATCGTCGGATGGTCCCACCTGCCCTTCGGCAAACGCACCGAGGACGACGCCGAGAGCATGATCGTCCAGGTCGCGACCGCCGCCCTGGAAGATGCCGGCCTCACGCCGGACGACATCGACGCCGTCTATCTCGGCCATTTCAATGCCGGGTTCGAACGCCAAGACTTCACCGCCTCCCTCGTGCTCCAGGCCGATGACCGGTTCCGCTTCAAGCCGGCCACCCGCGTGGAAAACGCCTGCGCCACCGGCTCCGCCGCCGTGCACCAGGGCATCCACCTGATCGAGGCGAAGAAGGCCAAGCGGGTGCTGGTCGTCGGCGTCGAGAAGATGACGGCACTCGGCGGCAAGGAGATCGGCGACACCCTGCTGAAGGCCAGCTACCTGAAGGAGGAGGCCGGCATCGACGGCGGCTTCGCCGGGGTCTTCGCGCAGATCGCCCAGGCCTATTTCCAGCGCCACGGCGATAACATGGACGCGCTGGCCAAGATCGCCGCCAAGAACCACAAGAATGGTGTGGCCAACCCCTACGCCCAGATGCGCAAGGATCTCGGCTACGAGTTCTGCCGCACCGAGAGCGAGAAGAACCCCTATGTCGCCGGTCCGCTGAAGCGCACCGACTGCTCGCTGGTTTCCGACGGGGCGGCCGCCATCGTGCTGACCGACGTGGATACCGCACTCGCCATGGACAAGGCGGTAATCTTCCGCGCCGCCGCCCATGTGAACGACTTCCTGCCGATGTCGAAGCGCGACATCCTGAAGTTCGAGGGCTGCTCGGTCGCCTGGAAGCAGGCCCTGGCCCAGGCCGGGGTGAGCCTCGACGACCTCTCCCTGGTGGAGACCCACGACTGCTTCACCATCGCCGAGCTGATCGAATACGAGGCCATGGGCCTGACCCCCGAGGGCCAGGGCAAGCGCGCCATCCTGGAGGGCTGGACCGAGAAGGACGGCAAGCTGCCGATCAACCCGTCCGGCGGGCTGAAGTCCAAGGGTCACCCGATCGGCGCCACCGGCGTGTCCATGCACATCATGGCCTCGATGCAGGTGCGCGGCGAGGCGGCCGACATGCAGGTGAAGGACGCCAAGCTGGCCGGCATCTTCAACATGGGCGGGGCGGCCGTGGCCAACTTCGTCTCGATCCTGGAGCCGCTGCGCTGAGATGACGGAAGGCCGGGCCCCGACATACAGAATCCGTCAGGCCCGGCCGGACGAACTGCACCTGCTGGCGGCGATCGACATCGCCGCCGACCGGCGCTTCGAGGCCACACCCTATGCCGCGGCGGTCGATACCTACGCGCCGGTGCAGGTGGACGACCTTGTCGCCATGCAGGACGCCTGGCGGCTCTGGGTGGCGACCGATGGGGACGGGGCGCCGGTCGCCTTCGCCCATACCCAGACGGACAGCGACACGGTGCTGCACCTGGCCCAGGTCTCGGTGCATCCGGACCATGCCGGGCACCGGCTGACCGACGGCTTCCTGAAGGCGCTGATCCGTTATCACCAGGGGCGCGGGATCGCCGAGATCACCCTGACCACGTTCCGCGACGTGCCCTGGAACGCGCCGTATTACGCGCGGCTCGGGTTCGTGGAGATCTCGGACGCGGAGGCCGATGCCGACCCGCATCTCGGACCGCGGCTGGTGGACCAGGTCGCCCACGGCCTGCCGCGCGAGAGCCGGGTGGCGATGCGGAGGCACTTGGGGAGTGACGCGGTGCGCCGCTGCACCGTCGACATTCCCTCTTCTCCTTGAACCAGCCCCTCCGTCATCCTGAACTCGATTCAGGATCTACGCCCGGACAGTGCCGGACGGGTGCCAAGCAAGGACATGGGCAAGCGGCTCGATCCTGAAACAAGTTCAGGATGACGGAAGGGGCAGGGCCAAGAAGTAGTCGGCATCACGACCCCTCACCCTTCACTCCCCGGATTTATTCCGGGGCAAGTCCGCCAGATCGCATGACCGTTCGACGCCCTGTCCAAACCCGACCGCTCGCCCCCGGAATAAATCCGGGGAGCGGGAGAGAGAAGCCTTATGGGAGCAGGAGATCGGCGGCCGCCCGATCCAATCCGTCATCCTCTCCCTCCACTCCCAGCGGATCGCGTGGCGTAAGCTTGTGGCGGATCACCAGACCAGCCAGCGCCGTGCGTCGGGCATCCCCAAGCATCGCCCCCTCCGCCGCAAGCAGGCAGGCCGAGGCCGCGTGGTACAGGCCCGACGCCACACTCCGGGCGCGGTCATCGGCACCCGCTTCGGCCGCCGCGCCGACCGCTGCCACCGCTCGCACCAGCAGCCCGTCGAGCCGGCCACGCAAATCAACGCCGACCCCCGCCTCTTCCATCCGTCGCGACAGCGCCTCGCCCAGGGCCGCGTGCGCCGCCTCCTTGCGCGACGCCCGCAGCACGTCCAGGGCAACGATGTTGCTCGTCCCCTCCCAAATGGAACCGAGATGGGCGTCGCGGAGCAGCCGGGGCTCCGGCCATTCCTCGATATAGCCGACGCCGCCGCGGGCCTCCATGCCGTCTCCGGCGACCTTGCGGGCGTCGCGGCAGACCCGGAACTTGACCAGTGGCGTCAGGATCCGACGCAGCTTCAGGCCCTCCGCCTCGCCCACATCGGCCCGGGCGAGCGCGTCGGCGGTGAACATGGTGACCGACAAGGCCTGCTCCGTCGGCACCATCAGTTTCAGAAGTTGCCGGCGCTGCAGAGGCAGGTCGATCAGCCGGCTGCCGAAGGCCGAGCGACCCCGCGCCACCGCCAGCGCCTCGCGCAGGGACCGGCGCATCATCCCGGCGGAGCGCACCGCATTGGACAGCCGCGACTGGTTGATCATCTCCGCCATCTGCACGAAGCCCTGACCCGGTTCGCCGACCATCCAGGCGACCGCGCCCTCGAGTGTGATCTCGCCCGAAGCCATGGAGCGGGTGCCGAGCTTGTCCTTCAGCCGCACGATCCGGTAGCGGTTCCGCCCCCAGTCCGGCCCGTCTCCTTCTGGAAGGTCGCGGGGCAGCAGGAACAGGGACACGCCCTTGATCCCCTGCGGCGCCCCCTCCGGCCGGGCCAGGACCAGGGCGAGGCCGGCATCGGTGTTGGAGCAGAACCATTTGTCGCCCCACAGCCGCCAGCCCTCCCCGTCCCGCCGGGCAACGGTCTCGGTGGCGCCCACATCGGAGCCGGCCGCCTTCTCGGTCATGAACATCGCTCCCTGGATCTGGTCCTCCAGGCGGTCCGCCGTCAGCCCCGGCAGATAGCGGGCGACCAGATCGGGGTCGGCATAGCGGCGGATGGTGCGGGTCAGCGCATCGGTCATGCTGATCGGGCAGAGCAAACCGAACTCGGCCTCGGCAAAGAGGTACTGGATCGCATATTTGGCGGCATGCGGCACCGGCCGATCGAGACCGAGGGCCGGCCGATGGGACATGGCCGCCATGGCGAAGTCCTGAAAGCCGATCCGCTCCATCTCGACATAGGCCGGATGCTTGTCGATCGCCTGCGCGTCGCGTCCCTGGCGGTCGCGGTGACGCAGTACCGGCGGATTGCGATCGGCCTCATGGGCCAGTACGTCGAGGCGCCCGTGCACCAGGGCGCCGAGGCGTTGGAAGGCAGGGGTCAGTGCTTCCAATTCGGCCGGCGCCAGATACAGGCCGAGCAGGGCCCGCAGGGAGGCATCGTCGTCGAAGGCATTGACCGCGCGCGTATCCGGCTGAAGTCCGTGCGGTGTTGCGGTGAGCGACAGATCCATGGCTTCCTCCCGTATCGGCCCTCTTGTCGGGGCTGGGACAAGCCTACACCCGGGAGCATGCGATGACCGATACCTTCAAGGCCTACCTGCTGCGCGAAGGCGACGACCGAAAGGTCACCGGCGCCTACGAGGACGTGGCGGTTACCGATCTGCCCGAAGGCGATGTGACTGTTCGGGTCGCCTATTCCACCGTCAACTACAAGGACGGGATGGTGATGAACGGGATCGGCCGGCTGGTTCGCAGCTACCCGCATGTGCCGGGGGTCGATTTCTCCGGCGTGGTGGAGGCCTCCGACCATCCGGGCTTCAAGCCGGGCGACAAGGTGGTGCTCACCGGCTGGCGGGTCGGGGAGATGCATTGGGGCGGCTACGGCGAACTCGCCCGGGTGAAAGGCGACTGGCTCGTCAAGCTGCCGGACGGTCTGTCCCTGTCCCGCGCCATGGCGCTCGGCACCGCCGGCTTCACCGCGGGGCTCGCGATCGACACGCTGGAGACGGCCGGGATGGACCCGTCCAAGGGCGAGGTGCTGGTGACGGGAGCCGCCGGCGGGGTCGGCAGCGTGGCGGTCGCCCTGCTCGCCGCCAAAGGCTACAGCGTGGTCGCCGCCACCGGCCGGGCGGAGACGCACGACTACCTGACGGAGCTGGGCGCGGCGTCCTTCCTCGACCGGGCGGAGCTGGCCGAACAGCCGAGCCGGCCGCTGAACAAGGAGCGGTTCCAGGCGGCAATCGACAACGTGGCCGGGCCGACGCTCGCCAACCTACTGACCCAGATCGCCTATGGCGGTTCGGTGGCGGCGGTGGGCCTGGCGGGCGGCAACGAGGTATCGACCACCGTGCTGCCCTTCCTGCTGCGCGGGGTGAACCTGCTCGGCATCGACAGCGTGATGTGCCCGGCCGAGCGGCGGCAAACGGTGTGGTCGATGATCGCCAGGACCCTGCCGATGGAGAAACTCGATGCGATCAGCCACCGCCACGGCTTCGACGACCTGCCGGCGCTGGGCAAGGCGATCCTGAAGGGCGAGGTCCGCGGCCGCGCGGTGGTGACGGTGGGAGGGGAGTAGCGGGGCACTCTCAGCGATCCATCTTCCGGCGTCATCCCGGACGCGCCCGTCCCGGATTTAATCCGGGACGGGCGCGGGCCGGGACCGTGACTCGGACGCAACGGCTAGGTCCCGGCCGACCCCCGGGTCAAGCCCGGGGCTCACCGGGATGACGGGCCGTTAACTTGGAGAAATGAACCCCCCTCATCCACGCCGATTGCACGTCACGAAGCGTCGCAGGCCTCAGCGGTGAGAATCGGATAAACTGCCTGCCTCGCCCCCGTTTCAGGAGCCCCGCATGCCCCGCCTCGCCACCGCCCTGGTCCTTGCCAGTGTTCTGATGCTTTCGGCCTGTTTCAAGGACAGCAAGGCGGAGATCGCCAAGAAGGCGGAGAACGCCTCCAATGTGGAGGAACTGCGCGCGGCGCTGGGCGAACCCGACGAGTTGAACAAGGCCGGGCCGATCGAGGAATGGATCTACGATGCCTCCGACGGCACCGTCCGCTTCCCGATCCTGGCCGGCAAGGTCGGCCCCATGGTGACCGGCGGCAAGCGCCAGTAACCGGGGCCGCACACGGCGCCGTGCTGGTCCCCTTGGGATCTGCGCGCCGGCGCCAACCAATCGAGCGTCCAAAACAAAGGGGCCGATCCAAGGACCGGCCCCCGTCGTCAGGTTATGACCGGATCGGTCACTTCATCTCGAGGCTCAGGCCCTTGTACAGGCCGGCGCCGTAGATGCCATGGGCGTCGACCGGCTTCAGCTTCGGGCCGGCGGCGACGAACATCGGCTCGTGCACGATCGGCACCCAGACCACGGCGTCGTGGACCTTCTTCTCGATCTTGGCATAGGCCGCCGCACGGTCGGCGTCGTTCAGGGCACCGCGCGCCTCGAACAGCCACTGGTCGGTTTCCTTGTCGTCCCAGTTCATGCGGTTCGGGCTCGGCATGTTGGCCGACGGGAAGTACAGGTTCAGCGCGTCGCCAGCCGAGACGTACGGATAGCTCATCGTGAACATGTCGAAGTCCTGGGTCTTCAGCTTGCCCCAGACCACGGTGGCGTCGAACAGCTCGACCTTCAGGTCCACGCCGACCTTGCGCAGGTCGCCCTGCACGGCCTCGGTGATCTGACGCCAGATGTTGGTGAAGCTGTAGGCGACCAGCTCGAGCTTCTTGCCGTCCTTGTAGCGGAAGCCGTCGTCGCCCATGGTCCAGCCCGCCTCGTCCAGTAGCGCGGCCGCCTTCTCGGGATCGTAGCCGAACAGGCTCTCGTCGATCGCCTCGTCGGAATAGTCGAGGGTGCCCGGATGGACATAGGCATAGGCCGGCTCGGCCTTGCCGAAGAACGGACCCTCGGCCAGCGCCTTCTGGTCCACGGCCAGGTTGATCGCCTTACGCACCGCCAGGTCGCTGACGTTGTCGCGGGTGATCTTGAAGCCCATGTAGAACGTCCAGAAGTAGAACGGCGGCTGGGTGACCGAGATCTGCGGGTTGGCCTGGAGCTGATCGATCGACCAGTACGGCAGGTACTGGGTCACGTCGCCCTGGCCGGTCTGGATGCCGGCGACCACGTTGTTCTCTTCCGGCACGATGCGCCAGGTGACCTTGTCGATCTTGGCCGGGCCCTGGTTGGCGTAGAACGCCGGACCCCAGGTGTAGGCCTCGTGCTTGGTCATCACGAGTTCGTTGCGCGGCTCCCAGCTCTCGAAGCAGTACGGGCCGGTGCCGTCGAAGCCCTTCACGCCGAAGTCGTCGCCCAGCTCATTGACCTGGTCGACGTTGATGATGGTGTGGAAGTGCTGGGTCATCTGGTACAGCAGCTCGGAATACGGCTGAACCAGCTCGTACTCGACCGTGTAGTCGTCGACCGCGCGGATCTCCTTCACGTCGCCGGCGCGGTTCTTCACCACGCCCTTGTCGAGGCCGAGCCAGCGATCGATCGTCGCCTTCACGTCGGCAGCGGTGAACTTCTTGCCGGAGCAGAAGGTGACGTCGTCACGCAGGTGGAAGGTGTAGAGCTTGCCGTCCTCCGAGACCTCCCACGACTTCGCCAGCAGCGGATGGATGGTCTTCATGTCCGGGCCCAGCGCGACCAGCGTGTCGCCGACCATGAACATGATCTCGGCCGTCGAGCGGGCGGTCGAGGTGTGCGGATCGTAGCGGTCGGTGTCGATCTGACGCATGACCGTGATGGACGACTGAGCCGATGCGGTCGTCGCGAGCGGCACGGCGGCGGCGAGCGCGATGGCTCCCGCCGTGAGCCACTTTGTTGCGTGTCCCATTAGTTAGCCTCCTGGGGTGTTCCGGGACACACCAACCGTGCCCCGCTCAAGTTCCCGCGTCATCCCAACCCCCTTTGGGTTCACTGACGCAGGCGTGGATCGAGGACGTCCCGCAAGGCATCGCCCAGAACGTTGAAGGCGAGCACGATCAGAAAGATCACGAAGCTGGGGATCGTCGCGACATGCGGCGCGAAGAACAGGAAGTTCCGCCCTTCCGCAGCCATGGTGCCGAGCTCGGCGGTCGGCGGTTGGGCCCCGAGACCGATGAAGCTGAGCGCCGCACCGAGCAGAATGGTCTGGCCGAGCTGCAGGGTCAGATAGACGAAGATCGTCGACAGGCAGTTCGGCAGCAGGTGCCGCCAGATGATGCGCAGGTCGCTCATGCCGATCGCGCGGCAGGCGGTGATGTACTCCATCTGCATCTGCACCAGGGCGGCACCCCGGGTGATGCGGGCGATGGTCGGGATCGCCGCGACGGTCAGCGCGATGGTGATAGCGAAGATGCCGGCGCCCAGCACCGCAGCGATGGCGAGGCCGAACAGGATCGACGGGAACGACAGGAGAATGTCGACCAGCCGCATGATCGGGCCTTCCAGCCGCCGGAAATAGGCCGCCAGGAGGCCGAGACCGGCCCCGATCACGCCGCCGCAGATCACCGCCAGCACGCCCATGATCAGGGTCGTGCGGGTGCCGTAGAGCAGGCGCGTGACGATGTCGCGGCCCTGTCCGTCGGTGCCCAGCAGATGTTCCGGCAGCGCGCCCTCCGACCAGGCCGGCGGCTTCAGCATGTTGCGAAGGTTGTTGTCGTAGGGATCGTGCGGTGCCAGCACCGGCGCGAAGATCGCGCAGAACACGATCACCGCCAGCACGATGGCCGACAGCATCGCCCCCTTGTCCCGCGTCAGCTTGCGCAGGATCGAGGAGCGCGCCATCGCGGTGGCCGCATCGGGCTCCGTGACGGCCGGATCGGCCGCAGGTGTGGACTCGAGCTGCATCTGGCTCATCCCGCCCTCACCCGCGGATCGAGGACCGCGTACAACACATCGACAATCATGTTCACCAGGATGAAGGACAGGGCCAGGACCAGGATGGCGCCCTGGCTGAGGGCATAGTCGGCCGAAACGATCGCGCCGACCGCGAGCCGGCCGACGCCGGGCCAGGCGAACATCGATTCCGTCACCACCGCACCGCCGAGCAGGAAGCCGATCTGCAGGCCGATCAGGGTGATCACCGGGATCAGGGAATTGCGCAGGGCATGGGTCAGCACGACCGTGCGCTCGCTCACGCCCTTCGCGCGAGCAGTGCGCACGAAGTCGCTGCCAAGCACTTCCAGCAGCGAGGTGCGGGTCATGCGGGCCACCGGGCCGATGAAGACGCCGCCGAGCGTGATCGCCGGCAGGGCGATGTGCCGCAGCCCTTCCAGGGTCCAGAGCGGGCCGCCGCGTCCCTGAAACGGCAGGAGCTGCCACTTGAAGCCGACATACTGGATCAGCATCAGGCCAAACCAGAAGATCGGCATCGACACGCCGGCCACCGAGGCGGCCATGATGATGCGGTCGGAGACCCGGCCCCGGCGCACGGCCGCCAGCGTGCCGAACATGATGCCGAGCGGCACCGCCCAGATCAGGCTGGCGATCATCAGCTCGATGGTCGGGCCGACGGTGTTGCCGAGTTCGACGATCACTTCGGAATTGGAGATCAGGGAACGACCGAGATCACCCTGCAGGACGCGGCCGAGATACATCGCGAACTGCACGAGGACCGGCTCGTTCAGGCCCATGGCCTGGCGAATCGCCTCGACATCCGCGGCGCTGGCCGTCGGTCCCGCGAGCACGGTCGCGGGGTCGGTCGGGACCACCTGCATGAGCAGGAATCCGATGAACAGAACGCCGATCAGGACAGGGATCGAGATCAGCAGACGGTGGGCAATATGATGCAGCACCGTGAGGGCGCTCCTCACGAAGGGGGAATGGGATCAGTCGCCTTACAACGACCATGCCAAAGGTGGCATGCCCCCAACGATCCGCGCTAGTCCTTGATTTCTAATTGGGCATTTTCACGCAGGCGTGGCCGGCGGCTCCTGAAAACGCCCAGCAATAAGGCAGACGAAGGTGCTTTTGCTGTTTTTTCAGCCAGAAATTGGTGTCGAGGGGGCCGGCCCCGCGGGTTCCGTCGAGGGGGCGTGGGCCCGCCGCACCTGCAAGGTTGTACCGACCACCGCCACGACCTCCGCCGACGCCCCGACTTCGAGATCCTCGTCGCAGGCGATGCGCCAGCGAGAATCCCCAACGCGGGCGGCGCCGAATCCGTTGACGACGGCCTCGCTCACTCCCACCCGCTGACCGATCAGGGACTGGCCGCGCTGGTTCAGGCCCCGGGCGGCCAGCAGGTCGCCGCGCTGCCAGCGACGCACGTAGATCTGCACCGGCACGTAGGACAGCAGCGCGAACAGCCCGAACAGGCCGATCTGGTAGGCAGTCGGCATATCGACGACGAACAGGGTGGCGCCGGTCGCCACGCCGGCCAGCCCGAACCACAGGAAGACCGTCTCCGGCAGCACGATCTCCAAGGCCATGAGCACGAAGCCCAGGGTCGCCCAGTGCCAGGCCTCCGGCCGTATCACCAGCAGATGGTCCATGGTGTCCTCCTCAGCTGCGGCGTGGCGGCGGGGGCGGCGGCAGGTCGCTGCCGCCCGGCACGGCATTCAGCAGCTCCTTGATGCCGCCGATCGACCCGACGATGGAGGACACCTCCATCGGCATGAAGATCGTCTTCTGGTTCGGCGACTTGGCGAAGTCGGACAGCGCCTCAACATATTTCTGGGCGACGAAGTAGTTCACCGCGTTGGTGCCGGTCGAGCCGATCGCCTCCGCCACCAGCCGGGTCGCCTCGGCCTCCGCCTGGGCCAGCCGCTCACGCGCCTCGGCCTGGCGCTGGGCGGCCACCAGCTCGCCCTCGGCCTTCAGGATCTCCGACTGCTTGTCGCCCTCGGCCCGCTGCACCGCCGCCGCCCGGTAGCCCTCGGCCTCCAGGATCTGCGCCCGCTTCTCGCGCTCGGCCTTCATCTGGCTCGCCATGGCGTCGAGCAGGTCCTTGGGCGGGCTGATGTCCTTGATCTCCACGCGGGTGATCTTCGTGCCCCAGGGATCGGTCGCCTCGTCCATCACCTTCAGGATCCGGCTGTTCATCTCGTCGCGCGAGGACAGTGCCGCGTCCAGGTCGGTGCTGCCGAGGACCGAGCGGATGTTGGTGAGCGCCAGGTTGATCACCGCGCCCTCCAGATCGCGCACCTCATAGGCGGCGCGGCGGGCGTCGATCACCTGGTAGAACACGATGGCATCGACCCGGCACGAGGCGTTGTCCTGGGTGATCACGTCCTGCTCGGGGATGTCGAGGACGTTCTCCATCATGTTGACCTTCTTGCCGATCCGGCTGAACAGCGGGTTGATCACCCCCAGCCCCGGATCCAGCGTGGTCACGTAGCGCCCGAACCGCTCCACCGTCCACTGCTCGCCCTGCGGGACGATCCGCACGCCCTTCACGACAAGGAAGATGAGCACGATCGCCAGAACGATCAGCGCGATCTGTCCGCCGGAGATGAAATCCATCACGGGATCCATGGAAACCTCGCTCCCTCAGGCCGTTACGCAAACGCCGGGGTCAGTATCCATCGGCGCCTGTGATGGCCGCCAATGAAAACGAGGCCCACCTTGCATAGATGGGCCTCGCGCGAGGTCGCTACAATCTAAATCGGCCCCCGATCAGAGGAGCTTAGCGGGATCAGCCCCCGAACTTGGCCTTCGCCTCGATCCGGCGGCGGTGCAGCACGGGCTCAGTATAGCCGCTCGGCTGCTCGCGGCCCTTGAACACCAGGTCGCAGGCCGCCTGGAAGGCCACGCTGCCCTCGAAATCGGCGGCCATGGGGCGGTAGGCCGGATCGCCGGCGTTCTGGCCGTCGACCACCTTGGCCATGCGCTTCATGGTCTCCATCACCTGCTCCTCGCCGCACACGCCGTGGTGCAGCCAGTTGGCGATGTGCTGGCTGGAGATCCGCAGGGTGGCGCGATCCTCCATCAGGCCGACATTGTTGATGTCGGGGACCTTGGAGCAGCCCACCCCCTGATCGACCCAGCGGACCACGTAGCCGAGAATGCCCTGGGCGTTGTTGTCCAGCTCGGCCTGGATGTCCTGGGGCGACCAGTTCGGACGGGCCGCCACCGGCACCGTCAGGATGTCATCCAGCTTGGCCCGGCCGCGCGAGCGCAGCTCGTCCTGGCGCGCCTTCACATTGACCGTGTGGTAGTGGGTCGCGTGCAGGGTCGCCGCCGTCGGCGACGGGACCCACGCAGTGTTGGCACCGGCCTTCGGATGGCCGATCTTCTGCTCCAGCATCGCTGCCATCAGATCCGGCATGGCCCACATGCCCTTGCCGATCTGCGCCTTGCCGGTCAGGCCGCATTCCAGCCCGATATCGACGTTCCAGTTCTCGTAGGCGGCGATCCACGGAGCGGCCTTCATGTCGCCCTTGCGGATCATCGGGCCGGCTTCCATGGAGGTGTGCATCTCGTCGCCGGTGCGGTCGAGGAAGCCGGTATTGATGAAGGCGACCCGGCTCTTGGCGGCGCGGATGCATTCCTTGAGGTTGACGGTGGTCCGCCGCTCCTCGTCCATGATGCCCATCTTCAGGGTGTTCGGCGTCATGCCGAGCACCTGCTCGACCCGGCCGAACAGCTCGTTCGAGAAGGCGACCTCCTCGGGGCCGTGCATCTTCGGCTTCACGATATAGACCGAGCCGGCGCGGGTGTTGTGCAGGTTCTGGCTGCCCTTCAGGTCATGCAGGGCGATGGCGCTGGTGAACATGGCGTCGAGGATGCCTTCCGGCACCTCGTTGCCGTCGCGGTCCAGCACCGCCGGATTGGTCATCAGGTGGCCGACATTGCGCACCAGCATCAGCGAGCGGCCGTGCAGGGTCAGGGTCGAGCCGTCCGGGGCGGTGTAGACCCGGTCCGGGTTGAGCTTGCGCTCGACCGTCTTGCCGCCCTTCTCGAAGCGCTCCACCAGATCGCCCTTCATCAGGCCGAGCCAGTTGCGGTAGGCGAGCACCTTGTCCGGACCGTCCACGGCGGCAACGGAATCCTCGCAGTCCATGATGGTGCTGACGGCGGATTCCAGGATCACGTCGGCCACATGGGCCTTGTCCGTCTTGCCGATCGGGTGGGAGGCGTCGATGACGATCTCGGCATGCATGCCGTTGCGCACCAGCAGGATGCCGGTTGGTGCCGGCGCGTCGCCGGAATAGCCGACGAACTGGGCCGGATCCTTCAGCCCGGTCGAGCCGGAGGCGGTGGAGACCACCAGCTTGCCGCCCTCGACCGTGTAGCCGGTGGCATCTGCGTGGCTGCCGGAGGCGAGCGGGGCGGACCCGTCCAGGAATTTCCGCGCCCAGCCGATAACCTTCTCGCCGCGCGCCGGGTTGTAGCCGCCCGTCTTCTCAGCCCCACCGTCCTCGGGGATCGCGTCGGTGCCATACAGCGCGTCGTACAGGCTGCCCCAGCGCGCATTGGCGGCGTTCAGGGCGTAGCGCGCGTTCATCACCGGCACGACGAGCTGCGGGCCGGCGATGGAGGCGATCTCCGGATCCACGTTGGCGGTGTCGACCTTGAAGTCCGGGCCTTCCTCGACGAGGTAGCCGATCTCCTTTAGGAACGCCTTGTAGGCCGCCAGGTCGCCGATCGGCCCCGGGTTCGTCTTGTGCCAGGCGTCGATCTCTTCCTGGATCTTCTCGCGTTTGGCCAGAAGGGCGGCGTTGCGCGGAGCGAGATCGTGGACGATGGCGCCGAGCCCATCCCAAAAGGCGGCGGCTTCCACGCCGGTCCCCGGCAGAGCCTCGTTGACGGCGAAGTCGTAAAGCTCCTTCGCCACCTGCAATCCGCCGACCTCAACCCGCTCCGTCATTCGCTTACTCCCTGAGTTTTTGAATTGGTCTAAGTATCCAACGCTATAAACAAGACGGTCTGCCCCGGATCAAGGCAAACCTATTTTCGCCAGACCGCGCTCGGTGAGCCCGCCGGAAACAGGCACGGCGCCGAATCTCTACGAATGGCGGCGCCAACGGACAGATTCGCATTCAAAAAACCTAAAATGTTGAGCTTAACCCACGGTTAAAAATTTCCGCCTATCTTCGCCGGAATAGCAGGGGAGAAACCCCTTCCGGAACAGGTGCCCCATCCTATGATGAACCTGCAGACGCTCAGCATCTTCGACGACATGACCCCGCACGGCTACTGCCTGCTGTGGGATCCGGTGC